>NZ_JBBEXD010000008.1:0-89099 GCF_037782385.1 Ascidiimonas meishanensis | reverse complement strand
TCTTGGTAGCCAACTCCTTCTTTTTCCAGAAATACGGTGCGTAGTGATTCATGACGATTAACAGTTTGTTTGAAACAGGAAGATAAGAGTTCTATATCCAGATTTCCAGTAATACGTAATACCGAAGATAGGTGATAGTTTGTTGTGCCTTCAAATTTATCCAGGAACCACAAGCGCTCTTGGGAAAACGACAAGGGGATCATCTTATTATAGCTACTCGCTTTTTTCTTTATAATCTGCCCAGCTGTAGAGACTTTATTAATTTCCTTTAAATCATTTTCTAAAAAGGAAATAATGGCCTCCTTGTGTATTTTAATATTTTCAAGAAGTGATTCAGACATCCTTTTGCCTTTGGTTGTCTTAATTCCAAGCTTATTATTTTCAACAAATAACAGAACGCCTTCGTCTATAGCGTCATTTACTATATTTAAAATGTTTTCTTTGGTCATTGTAATTTATGATCTTATATCAAGATTTTCTGAAGAATCTGGAAGTGACTTGACTGGTATTATATGAATATTGTTTCTCCTTCTTCATGTTCAATTTCGTCTGACATTGATGTAGAAATTTTTATCATTTTCGCCAGAGCGTCTATATTTTGATATTGGAAAAAGGTATTGAATGGTATAGTTACCTGAAATTCTTTTTTGATGCGAAGTATGAAACTCATCATAGTTATAGAATCTCCTCCCAATTCAAAGAAACCATCAAGAACACCTACTTTTTCAAGACCTAAGAGTTCCTGAATGATTCCTGCAAGTTTTTTTTCCAATTCGGTTTTTGGGGGAGCATCATTATGTGATACCGAAATATTAACAGACTTTTCCAAAAGCTTTTTACGGTCTATTTTACCACTTACCGTAAGCGGATATTCGTCAACTTCAACAAAAAGCTTAGGAATCATATAGCCGGGTAGTTTTTCCCGAAGCTTTTCCATTATCTTTTTGATATTCGGCTTATGTGGCATATGGAGATAAGAAATTAATTGTTTTATTCCTGAAGCACTTTCTTTAACCAATGTAACTGCTTGGTTAATTCCTTCAATTTTTTCCAATTGAGAATCAATTTCTTCTAATTCAATTCTATACCCTCTTATTTTCACCTGATTGTCTTTTCTACCAAGACATTCAATTTCGCCATTTGGTAGCCATCGCGCCATATCTCCTGTTTTGTATAGGCGCTTCCCCTTTATAAATGGATTATCTAAAAATTTAGTATTTGTAAGTTCTGCTCTATTTAAATATCCCATGGCTACTCCGTCTCCAGATATACATAATTCCCCTGTAATTCCAACTGGCACCAAATTCATATCAGTATCTGTTATGTGTATCTGCGTATTGCCTATAGGTTTTCCTATAGTTACTGCTTCATCAGCAGTTATTAATTTCACACAAGACCATATCGTGGTTTCGGTAGGGCCATACATATTCAAAAGACCATTTGGTGCTCTCTGAATTAATTCCGATTTAAGTTTTTTTGTTAGCGCCTCACCTCCAGAGAGAATGCAAGCTTCTCCATCGTTGCGAAAGCCTACGTCCAAAAGCATTTGCCATCTGGATGGCGTGGTTTGTATATGTGTTGGATTTGTTTCAGCAATGTATTGCTTTAATAGTTCTGGGTTTTTTGATTGCTCATTATTTGCTAATACAAGTTGTCCACCCAAAGTTAATGGAAGAAAGAATTCTAAAATAGAGATGTCAAAAGTAAAACTAGTGACTCCTAAAAAGCGTACTTTTTTAGTAACACCTATAATATCTTCCATGCTTTTCATAAAATTGTAGAGTGCAGCATGCGATATTACAACGCCTTTTGGTGTTCCTGTTGTTCCAGATGTATAGATTACATAAGCACGTTGATTCGCCAGCACCTTTTTATGAAAAAATGTATTATCATTTTCATAATCGCCATCAAGGTTAATAATATGCCCTGTATATTTTTCATTAAAATTTTTGTACAACGATGAATGGGTTAGTATTGCTTTTGCTTTGGTATCTTTTATAATAAAGCTAATACGATCTTCAGGATATTCAGGGTCAACAGGCACATAAGCCCCACCAGATTTCATTACTGCCAACAAGCCCACTAACATATCTATTGAAGGGTATAGGCAAACAGGAATTATATCTTCTGATTTGACTCCATTTGCTGTTAAAAGCTTTGCAAAACTGTTTACTTTTTTGTGAAGTGCTCCATAAGTTATTTCTTCATCCTGAAAATTTATGGCTATTGCCTCCGGAGTTGTATTCACCCAATAATCAAAGGCTTCTAAAACCGTACTATCCTTAGCTAAGTTAAGCTCGGTTTTGTTAAATTCATGAATAAGCTGTGCCTCTTCTGATGGTGTCAAATACTGTATATTTTCGACTGATTTTTCGGGAGTCTGTACAATTTCATTAAGAATAGTGTTGAAGTGAAGAGCAAATCGTTCAATAAATTCATTACTGAAATAATTGGTATGATAGAGATAGGAAACTGTAATATGTTCTTCAAAAAACACCTGTAGCATAAGTGGAGTTTCTATATGTTCATAGGATGACCTCAACTCAATTTTAAATTCCTCATTTTGATTTATGGCTTTCAGGTCGAGCGGATAATTCTCAATTGCCAGAATAGAGTCAAACAGTACCTGATCTGGTCTTAACCCCATTATCTTTTTTATTTCTCCATATGATACGGCAGACTGTGAAAGATCACTTTGCTCTTTTAAACGGATATTTACATTTTTGATAACTTCTAAAACAGAGTCTCCGGAATTGTGTTGACACCTTACTGGTAATGTATTGATAAAGTTTCCTACTACTTCGTCTGCTCCTGTAAGCAAAGGATTTCTGTTGGATACAGGAGTCCCAAATACGATATCGTCTGTATTGAGGTATTTTTGAAGAAGTATTCCATAAGCTGCATACATGATAGCAGCTTTGGTAACTTTATGTCTTTGTGAAAATGCAGTTATGTTTTCAAGAGAAAATGAGCGAGAATACTGTTTAATTTCCCTGAAATTGTGATGCGCTTTGTTTAGAACCGAAGTGTTTAGTTCCTTTATTTCATAACCTTGCAAATACGCTTCCCAATTTTCGTAAGCTCTAGCTTTATCGTATCCCTTGTTTATGGCAGCTACAATATTTTTGTAGTTTGTTTTTATTTGCCCTTGTAAAAAATGTTCTTTATTCAGATTATAATAATTTGTAAATAGCTCTTTAAGGATAATTCCTGTGCTCCACCCATCATACAGAATATGATGATGCGTAATAATAAGTGTCTGTATATCTTCACCTGTGCTAACCAATGTTATTCTAACTGGAGTTTCATTCGTTAGGTCAAAGCTCTTTTGTTTATCTTTTTCAATATATTCTTCAATCGTATTTTCCGAAAGTTCCGAGAGAATATATGTTTTAAAATTAAAGGCTGTTTCTTTGAGGATGATCTGTAAGGGCTTACTCGTTTTTTCCCATTCAAAAACAGAGCGTAATACATCATTATCTTTTTGAACTTGCTTTATAGCAGCGGCTATCGTATCAAGATGCAGACTACCCGATATATCAATACAAACCTGAATATTGTAAAGGCTGTTATTTCCTTCTTTAAGTGAATTAAATAACATTCCTTTCTGAACCATATTTAGTTCTACAATATCTTTGACATTTGATTTTTTAATATCCATTAGGATAAGCTTTAATTTTTAGTATATAGGATAATAATTAGCTAAACAGTGCATCTAATTCGTTTTGCGATATTTCCAAATCGTCAAAATCTGATGGTGTTAGAAGTGGTTCATTATTTTTTTGGAGCTCACTTTTAAGTTCATGTAGGTACTTTAGAAATAACCCTTTGAGCATATGTATTGTCTCTTCCTTAAAAGCTTTGGTGTCATAACTCCATTCAATGCTTAGTTCTCCAGAAATTACCATTGCATTAATTTCTAATGTTGCAGTGATCTGATTTATAATATCTGATTCTTGTCTTGTAGCTTGCTGCTCTATTGAAAAGAAATCATTGGAGAGTTCGCTTCCAAATTGTCCTAGGTAATTAAATCTTAGAGGAGTTATGGTATCCTTAGCACTATTCATTCTATGCTTTAACATTCCATAGCCCAAACCGCGTTCTGGAATGTTGTTCATAACTTCTTTAACTGATTGCAGGTTGTGTAATAAGGTTCCTTCCATATCAAAAACGACAGGGTGCATTACTGTAAACCAACCTACTGTCCTGGATACATCAACAGTATTTATATGCCTGCCATGATTTTCCAATTCAATCTTTATTTTAGAAGTGTCCATCCATTTCGCTATCGTTTTTGACAGAACGGTATTTAATATCAAAAGAATATCAACATGGTAGGCAGCAGTCTCTTTTAGCAGCCACTCTGTAGTTTGTTGATTAACTTTTATTGATGTAATTGCTATGTCCTTAATCGTACTTTTTGCTTGCTTATTATGCGCTGGTAATTGAAATGGTGTGTTGGCTATAGCCTCCCAGTAAGGGAGTTCTGCGGCAAGTTTTTCTTCATTATAATATTGCTTCAACGATTTTGCAAAGTACGATGGTGAAGCTGTTTTTTGGAGGTGTTTTATTTCTTCAGCTTTTGTTATACTATGATATATCCTGTAAAAATCTTCTAAGAGTATTCTCCATGAAATTCCATCAACTACCAGATGATGTGCTGTTATAAACAGGAATTGTTCCTGATTTTCTCTAAGTTTGATTAGTGCTACTTTGATTAATAAGCTATGGGCTAAATCAAAAGTATTTCTTACAAGTGTAGAGCATTCAGTTAATTCATTTTCCGAATTGAGGGCAAATTCCTCAACTTCAATATCACGTTCTAAGTGCTTTGTATTATAAAATAATTTTCCGCTTTTCTTATCTAAATTTAACCTAAGTCCATCATGGTGTATGATGAGTTCCTGAAATGTTCTTTGAAGTGCTTCTTTGTGTATTGACTGGTGTAATTTGAGTAATATGGATTGATTATAGAAATTCGGATTCGTAAATTTTTTATCAAAAAACCATTTTTCTACAGCGGTACGTTCTTTCTTTCCCGTAAGGATATTCTGTTCATAATTGGCTACATGGTGCTCTTCCCAGTCCGGATTGTTTTCCAAAAAATACGAGAGTTGTGCAACGGTGTTATATGTAAGTACTTCTTTTGGACTAACCCTAATATTTTCCTGATGCAGTTTAGACGCAATTTGTGTTGCTTTAATAGAATCGCCTCCAAATTCATAGAAGTTTGATTGCATCCCAAAATGTAGGTTTTCCATAACAGTTTTGTATACTGTTACGATTTTCCTACTAAGAGTTCCTGATATGCTATCGGGATTCAAATCAATTGGGTGCTGTTTCAGCTTAAGTAATTTTTCAATATCTGTTTTCCCGTTCTTGGTTAAAGGAATAGCATCAACTTGTATGAAGTATTTCGGAATCATATAATGAGGAATCTTATCCAGTAACCATGTTTTAAGAGGCATCTCATTTATTTCGCCGATAATAGTGTTATCAATCATAAAATAGGCATAAAGTTCAAGCTGTTCTTGATTATTGGGAGCAGAAATAATCACCACATCTTTTATACCCTTATAGCTTGTTAATACCTGTTTGATTTCTTCTTTTTCTATACGATACCCGTTAATTTTTAACTGCTCATCACTTCTGCCGATATATTCCATAATTCCGGAATACATTATTTTGGCCAAGTCGCCTGAAGCATACATCAACCCTCCTTCCACAAAAGGATTTGGAATAAATTTTTCATCAGTAAGTGTTTCGTTATTTATGTACCCCTGGCCCAAGCAATCTCCTGCAATATAAATTTCACCAATCACCCCTTTTGGAACAGGTTTTTTAAATTCATCAAGGATATAAATCTTAGCATTGGCAATTGGTTTTCCTATAGGAACTGTTATAGTGTCTTCAAATGGTTCAAATCTATGAACCATACAACCAACAGTAGCTTCTGTAGGGCCATATTCATTGTAAATAACAACCTCATGTGAGCAAAGTTCAAGAAAGCCATTTGCTATTTTGGAAGTTAGTTTCTCTCCTCCCACAATGATCTTTTTAATTGATGAGGCAACAGGTATTTTATTATTAATAAGAACTTTTATGTGTGATGGCGTCAGTTTTACAATTGCTGATTTATGTTCGGTAAATACCCTTTTCAATGGCATTTCATTTTGATTACTATTGTAAATTACTACTTTGTTCCCTGAAATAAGTGGAAGGAAAATAGAGGTCAGGGTTAAATCAAAATCTATAGATGTAAAGAATGGAAAAGCCAATGATTCTCCATTCAAATATTCCTTTGAAGCCCACTGTAGATAGTTCGCAATTGACTTGTGCCCAACCTTTACTCCTTTGGGGTTTCCCGTTGTCCCGGAGGTGTAAATAATATACGCTGTATCTTGTTGCAGTATGGAAAAGTTAGGAGTTATCTCATTCTGACATTTTATAAAATCGGTATTTAAAGTGATACATTCGCACGCAGATGGCGTCAATTCTTTATTTTCCAAGCATACCAGATATTTACTGTTACTGTCGATAACGATAAACTTTAATCGTTCTTCTGGTGTTTCTTCTGCTATGGGCAAGTAAACGGCTCCTGCTTTAAGAATTCCCAATAAGACATAGATCAATTCTGGGCTTTGTGGCAAGCTTACAGCAATAACATCTCCCTTTGTTACTTTCTTTTGTAGAAGAAATCTTTTAAAAGTTTCTGCCTTCTCGTTTACTATTCTGTATGTTATGGTTTTATTATCTGTTTCTATTGCAATATCATTGGGTTTCATCACTACCTGCTTCTCAAACAGGCTTAGAACTGTTTCTGTATCTGAGAATGTTACTTGAGTAGCATTAAATACATTGATTTGATCTTTTAAACCCTTAGAATCTAACAATGATATATCTGAAAATAGTATATGCGGATCTTTAATAATCTGGGCTATCATTCGCTCAAAATATGATGATACATAAGATGCTATATCCGTATTAAAAAGAGCTATTGAATGCTCCACTACATAAGAAAGGTGCTGTTTTTCTTCAAAGACTTCCAAGGAAAAATCAAATTTTGAAAACCCCGGATCAAAAAAGCGTTGTGAAAGACTGTATGTTTCTGTTTTATTCACCTCCAAGGAGGGTGGAAACAAAAACATGGTATCAAATAAAGGGTTTCTACTGACATCCCGATTTGTAAGAAGCTTATCGACCAAAACTGAATAAGGATAATCCTGATTTGCCAGACATTTTTTCATTAATTCAATATCTCTTTTTAACGAGTCCGTAAAGCTTTCATATTTGTTTATTTTTGTAAGTATAGGTAGGTTGTTTACAAACATTCCGAGTATATTCTGAAGGTCAATATGCATCCTTCCCGAAACTGGAATCCCAATAACAATTTCTGTTTGTCTGGTTATTTTTGCCAAAAACCATTTGTGAATACTAAATATGAGCATATGCAATGTGATAGCATTTTCTTTTGCCAGTTCTTTCAACTTTATACTTGTAGTTTCTGTAAGTTGAAATTTTACGCGTTTTCCTTTGGTATCTAGAAGTGCAGGTCTCGGATGGTCTATTGGTAATTCTAGTATTGGAACTCCATCTTCAAAGAGATCTATCCAGAATTTTTCCTGATTCTTGAATTTATTCTTTACTATGTTATCCTCCTGCCAGGATACATAATCTTTATATTCAATAGGAAGTTCCTCTAAAGGTTGCTTATCATAAATATGGTTGAATTCTTTTATGAATTTTTGAATAGAAAGTCCGTCCATTACAATATGCTGAAAATCAAAAAATAGGATAGTTTCATCATTCTCCACATTTAAGATCGCACATCGCATCAGTACCTTAGAATTGAGGTCAAAGGGTTTAACCAGTTTTTTCAGTATTTCATCTACTTCTCGGGCTTTGCACTCCAGATATTCCATCGGTATGTTCACATGCTCTTTTACCGTATATTTTGGAGTTCCTACTAATGGAAACGATGCCCTTAAAACAGTGTGCCTTAAAGCGAGTTTATTTAAGGTTTCCTGTACTTTTTGTAGTTCAAGGTCTCCATTAATAGTAAATGCAACAGGAATATTATAGGCTGTAGAATTTTTGTTAAGCTGCCAAGCGTAAAATATGCGTTGCTGAGCTGGAGATATCTCATAATATCTTTTTTCTTTTGCTTTTGAAATAGGTACATATTCTTTTTTGTTAAACTGACCTATCTTTTCAGCCAGTTCTCTAACAGTCTGTGTATTGTAAAAAACGGTAAAAGGAATCTCTACTTCAAAAACGCTTTCCAGCGTCATGATAATTTCTGCAGCTTTTAATGAGGTTCCTCCTATTTCAAAAAATTTATTGGTAACTCCTATTTGCTCATTATTGAGCATACGTTTCCAAATAGAGAGTAGTTTTTCTTCAATTTCATTTTCTGGGGTAACTATTTGGATATTGTCTTTCAAATACTCCTGAATGAGCTTAGCTAATTCTGTTTCAATTTCATGATGATCTCCATGTATGTATTCTTCCAGAAGCTTAAAGCGTTGTAATTTGCCACTGGTAGTTCTAGGAATGTTTTTAACAGGTAGAATACGATTTACAGAAACACCAATTCTAGAGTTAATATGAGATCTTACTGCTAAAGCTATTTCTACGAATTTTTCAGGTTTTCCCCTAAAGAAAATAAAGGCAATAGTTTCTTCAACTTGGGTAACTGTATTGAAAAAACCTACCACTACAATTTTATTGAGTTCAATTTCTTCTAATTCCTGAGCAATACTTTCAATATCATGTGGGTAGTAATTTTGCCCATTTACAAAAATGATATCTTTATCTCTTCCAGTAATATAAAGACAACCGTCTTTCAAAAACCCAAGATCGCCAGTTTTCAACCATCCATTTTTAATAACTTCTTTGGTTTTTTTTATATTGTTATAATAACCGGAAGTTACATTGTCACCTTTTATTACAATATGCCCTATTATTTCTTCCTCTACCAGATTTATGGCATTATCGGCAATAGCAACATCACAGTTATCTATAGATGTTCCTACATTAACAAATGATACTGCTTGTTCTTCTTCCGAAGTGAATACAATCTTATCTCCAAAATTTAATGTATCTCTTCTTAACTGGCATGAAATAATAGGATCTTCAAGTTTAGAGATACTTACTGCTAGACTGGCTTCTGCCAGACCGTATACAGGGCACATGGCTTGTGAACGTAATCCAAAAACCTTTCCCCATTCAAGGAAATTGAAACATAGTTGTTCTGATATAGGTTCTGCTCCATTGTATATTAATCGCACAGAGGACAGATCCCATTCATATTTTTCTGGTTCCAAGCAATGCTTCATGATGTATTTGTATCCGAAATTCGGTGAGCTCAAAATACTTACTCTATGTTCTGAGGCTTTTTCAAACCAAAGTGACGGCCTACGAACAAAAACGTTGGTGGGAATCACATAATGATTCATACCGCAATACAGAGGATTAATATGAAAACCTATCAAACCCATATCGTGCGTTAAGGGCATCCAACTCAACATGGCATCTGTAGAGGAATACGAAGCAGCATTAGCTATAGCTTTTACATTAGTGATCAGGTTTTCATGAGTGAGCATAACCCCCTTCGGGTTTCCTGTTGATCCTGATGAGAACTGAATGAAAGCAAGGTCATCAGGTTGAGCTTCCACTATTCTACCCTGCGCTTCTAGACTTAATATATCGTCAATATTGATATAGTTTTCTTTGACCTTTGAATAGAAGTGGATAAGTCCATTATCATGTGCATATTTTTCTAAACCTACGAGTATTTCTTCTGAACCAATGAGATGTGGTTTGTTTAGTACTTCACATACATTATAAAATTTCTTTTTACGCTCATCCTGATGGCTTATTGTTAAAGGTATTGGAATAATTCTTCCTAAAATACATGCCCAAAAAACAAGTATAAAATTCTTATTATCCTCTATTTGGAGTAGTAATTCTTCTCCAGGCTCAAGTCCTTTTTGCTGCAAAAAAGCCAAAATTCTAAGTGAGGAACTGTACAACTCGGCATAGGACAGAAAATCTTCATCGTTCACTCCGTTTATAAAAGTAATCCCCACGTCGGTAAGTAAACTCTTGCTTTTCGCAATTTCTATAAGGGTTTGCTTTTTCAATTTCCTGATTTTGTTTTAGGTTTCTTTGTGATTTAAATGGTAGCCTTTCCTTGAAGTAAAGAGATCAATTGATCAGCCCCTTTTTCTTCTGCTAATTTCGTTGCTGTTTTTCCCTCATATGGTATGTCTTTTGCACCAAATTTTAACAATAAACTGGTCATTTGAGGTTGATTATAATGTACTGAAGTGTACAAAGCAGAAGCTCCTGGTATTAATTTTAGGCTTTTTGAGTTTACGTTTGCTCCAGATAGTAGCATTGCTTTAGCAATATTAGCGAAGTCTTCCTTTACGGCTTTAATGAGCAGTAATTCACCATCTTCTGTAACATGGTCAATATTACATCCTTTATACAAAAACCCCTGTACCAACTGATTTAATAAAGGAACGGAGACCATTTTAGCACGTGGCGAAGATGGTATATCGAAAGTTACCCACCAGTAATTTATACTTAATGATAGTTCAAGACTAATTAAGTTATGCCACCAGTATGAAGGGATATATACCATATCTCCTGCTTCTACCACCAAACTTAAAGGCTCCGCTTTTGCATATAGTGGAAAACGCTTTTCATCAACATTTTGCAACGCTATTTGGCTCATATGCTGAAATCCTTCTTTATTACTAGGGTATAGGTAATCTGAATCTTGTGGAGAAAATAGTACAAGTTCCTTTTGTCCTATTACTTGTAGAAAGAAATTATGATTAAAATCATAGTGTAATCCTGAATCGCAACCTGCTCCTCCCAACCACATATTAGTTGCCAATAAGAGATCGGATTCTTTGATATGTGCGGGAGTTTCCAAATCAGCTAGCAACTCAGGAAAATTTTGTCCAATGGAAGATTGTGCCAGATAATAGCTCCCATTATCTACTTTTTTATGAAGTAGCCTGTCTGCCATCTCATGAAAAGTACCTTCCATAGTTTTTATTTCTGAAATGGCATTATTATAAAGTCTTGAAGGTGCATGATTAAGAATAACACGCTTAGATCCAATCTTTTGCTTAAGGTAATCCATAGACCAATTTTTATAAAACCTGGTTTCTTTTATTCCCCCTTTCACTATAACTGGTTTTTTGTCAAAATAAGAATTGTAGAATTCATTGGAACTCAATGCTTTTACAGTATCGATAGTTTTCACGCGTTTATATTTTAGTTAGTTTGCTATTTATAAAATTGATTACACTTTATAGATTTAAAGTTTTAATAGTTTTTCTGTTTTATGGGCAAGTACTTTTTGCGGCTGCACCTTTATAAGTCTTTGTCTCCAGATATCTATTATTTCATCAAGTAAAGGAGTAGATTGAGAAAAATTAACTACCAGTTGTTCATTCAATACATTCCAAAGTTTTTCTGATATTTCCGTTTCTTCACTCAGGTATGTATTATATAAAAAATGTTTGTTGGCAACTGCCTCTCTAGTAGATAGTGATATATGCGCACATAGTTCTGGCCTAGCATAAATGGCATGATCACCGTTCAAGACTTTTTTATGTACAATGTAGTCCTCAATAATCACATAATTTACGTTACTCGTTAGTAAAAAACCCATAATATTTTCAGGACTATGTACAATGGGTTCAAAGTTGTTATTGAGTGATGTGTTTAATAGCACTGGTGTTCCAGTTCGTTCATAAAAAGCGTTGATTAGGTTCCAGAAATCTTTGTTGGCATTTTTAGGCACTGTTTGCACTCTCGCCGAACCATCCACATGCACAACCGCATTTAACACATTTCTATATTTCTCTTGGGCCTTTAAGATGAATGTCATAAAGGGGAATTCCTTTTGACCATTCGCAGGGGTCTCAAAATACTCTTCAAAATGTTCTTCTAGAATTGCAGGCGCAAATGGCCTGAAGCCCTCCCTCATTTTTATGATCGCATTAATGCGTTCTTTATTATCAGCAGGCCTAGGGTCTGCTACTATACTCCTATTTCCCAATGCCCTTGGGCCATATTCTTCTCTTCCTCTAAACCATCCTAGCACTTCACCACTAGCAAGTAAATCAGCGGCATCTTCATAAATTTGATCTGACTTGCTGAGATCGACAAAACCGTTCCATTTTTGAAGTTCTCTTTCAATTTCTTTTGAATTGAAATGTTTTCCTAGAGAGGTGGATGCTATTTTACTGTTAACAAATTCGTTTCCTGTTTCCAGGTAACATGCAAATGCTGCTCCCGAAGAAAGTCCGTTATCACCAGCTGCAGGAAATACAAATATTTCCTCAAATAGACCTGCGTGCAACAACTCACCTCCCATTTTACAGTTGAGAGCTACACCTCCTGCCATACATAATTTTTTTAGCTTGGTTTGTTGCTGTAACGGAGCGATAATATGGAACACTATTCGCTCTAACGCGGCTTGCAATGCTGCTGCTATATCTTTATGTTCCTTAGTTATAGGATCTTTTTTATTTCTCTTAGGGCAAATGGTTTGTAAAAGTGAAAGCTTATTAAAGTGTACTGCGAATTCACCATCAGGTAGTAAGGTATAAAAAGATTCAAATAGCTTACTATAAACGGTTGAATCACCATAGGGCGCTAGTCCCATAATTTTATATTCGTCAAAGAGTTTCATCCCTAGGAATTTGGTAACTTCTAGGTAAAGGAATCCCAGTGATTTTTCTATCGGAAAATGTTTTAGGCGTTCAAGTTCGTTTCCTTCTCCTACATATACCGTCCCCGATAACCCATTTCCAGAACCATCGAGTGTTACCACAAGACTTTTATCAAAACCAGATTTACAAAATGTGGAAAGTGCATGACAATAATGATGGTCATATAACTTTATTTGGCTTAACTCCAATTCATATCCCGTATGCTCCTTAAAAATATTCTTAGCTATTACCAAAGCTACATTGGCAGGCAGAGGCCCTTTTATAAAAGCTGGGGCAAAACTTTCTAGTGTTTCTTTACTAGTAGCAAAAGCAACATAGTCTATATCTTTATAATCAAGATTATTGTATATTAAGCATTGTTCTATTGCAGTTTTTGGAAAGTAATTAGTATGTTTAATCCTTGTTGTTCTTTCTTCTTCCAATGCAAATATTACATCACCATCTTTTAGAAGCGCTACTGACGAATCTGTTAATTGTCCCGGTAAGATACTTTCAAGCATTACTGTGTTGAGGTGATTAGGCCCACCATTTATTCCGATTATATTCATACTATTAAAGTTTTGTCTGAGTTGTAAATGACTTGTATCCATTTAATAGAAGGATAATGATTATTCGAGGTTGTCCAGAAAAAGTAACAGCTATAAAAGAGATTCATGCTTTTCATTACTTTTTAAGGAAATCTATTTACTTTTTCTATTAATGAAGATACTTATCTGATTGCGTAATTTTTCTTGAGGAGGTTTAGTGTAATTCTATTCAAATTTTCTGTTGACGAGAAAGTATGCTAACGATTACATATAGAAATCTATTTTCAAAAAATAGATAATATTATTGGTATTAAATAAAGATATATGATCCGTTAGACCTATCTAGAAGTATTGAATTATTAAGGTTAATTGTAGAAAAAATGAAGTGAGTTCGTATCTTTTCAAATAGTCTGGTCGTATTAAATAAATTTGATAAATACTAAAAATCAATTTAAATATGAGTTAGTTCCAACCTTAAATTATTGACTATAAATCTTTTAGAAATAATCATAATCATACCATACTTTTGAAAGAATGAAGAGGCACTGTTACCAAAATATTCTGCCGCAAAGAATGAATCCTCACTATGATTTTATTGTGATTATTAGCTTTAACGATTTCACAATTCAACCCATTTAAAGGTCCATAAGTAATCCTTTTAGTTTCACCAACTTTAGGAAGTTGAACATTTGTCTGTATATCAATAATATTTTCGTCGCCAACCAAAAACTTTATTTGATCAATTTCCTTTTCTGTAACACGAGCATATTCTTTTCCAAAGCGAATGTAAGCGCAAGCACCGTTAACCGATAACGCTTTATGAAATTCTAAAGAAGATTTTATATTCACAAAAACATAAGATGGGAATAAAGGTTTAAGAATCGTTTTCTTTCTATCGCTCCAATTTCGAATGGTTTTTATTTGTGGTAAAAACGATTCTAATGAAATATCATTTAAAGATTCATAAACTTTATTCTCCCAACGAGACTTTACATACAACGCATACCAGCCAATGGTAAAATTCATAGAAATAATTAGTTTTAAATTTATAGCTTCGCTTCCCTCAGTCACATGAAGTACTTTTTACTAATTAATTTTAGGGTAATTTGTTTCAAGAAAGCTTAAGTAAGTATTTAATCATATTAATAATTTAATAATACTTACCTAAACATTAATTTATTTCTTTAAAGATCGTAATTTTTTTCTTACACACAAAATTTTAAATCAAAAAAAATTAAATCAAATAATCCCTAGAAAACCTTGATTTTTTAAAATATTTATTTTTTTATTGATCTAATTTTATCTATTGCCTGCCTCTTATTATTGACCTATTAACTAAGTTCAAAATATGTGATCCTTATACCTTTTTTATCCGTTTTTTTGATCACAAGCTTCGTATAATACTTTAAATAACCTTCGAAGTTCTTTAATACTGAACTTAGTTTTTTCTTAATAATATGTATTATTAATACTGAATTCATAATTTAAAGCCCTATTTTGAGTTGTGATAAAGTAATATTATCAATATTCTTGAAATACAAGTTTTCAAAAATGTATTTGCTCCTTATAATTGATAAATCTTCTATTCTTCCTGTTTTTTTATTTACCGTAAACTTTATCAATAAACTTTTAGAAGAACGTCTTATTCCATATTCACTAAACTTACTATGCTATAGATTCTTTAGTAGGCAATTTTACGTTTAGATTTTCAGACAAAGAAGAAATGTAGGTAATTACCTATAATTAAGTTCAATTAATATATTAAACCAAAAAAGCACAGGTTTCTAAACATTTAATATTTTATAAAGGTTTTTTACCTTCCTTCTTAATTCAAGTATTCGGTCATACTGAGGAATCAGAGAGATAGGCTCTTGGAGATTTTCTTTCAAATAAGGACATCGCTACCATTTTATGTTTTATTCTTCATATAGTGACCTTGAAGACATGGGGGTTAAATACTTTCTTTGTAAGTTGCTCAATATCCTATGATATTTTCCCGCTTGGTATTTACCTTAGGGTTAAAGGAATGTGGTGTCCTTATTTATTTCTATAACTATTTTGGATTTTCAGCTATGGGAGTCAATCAAAAAAACTATCAATTTCATCTCATATAATACGCTGCTCTAAAAAAATTAACTTGTATAACTTTTCAGTTAAGTCTTCTAGTAAATATTTATGGAAATATAAAATTAATAGCATTTAAGCGACTGGTTTTCTTAAAAAATATAAACCATCTTTGCCCCCGAGAATTAATTGGTATTTTATTTTTTATTTTCCATGATCATAAAACAAAATGGAAATAGTATTCTTAATTTACTAGTTCAGTAAGCAATTCGAAAGTAGCACCTATGAAAGTTTTTGAATGTGGCCATTGTAATCACCCGTTATTTTTTGAAAATAATGAATGTGAGAATTGCGGGCATGCCTGTGGTTATCGCGATCATGATCGTAAAATGTTGACCTTTGACACCTTGAGATCGACTTTGATTTCTGATCGAGAAAAAATTGAATATAAGTATTGCAAAAACAAAGATCATGGCGTCTGTAATTGGCTATTAGAGAAAGAAGACACAAATCAATATTGCAGTGCTTGCCAGCTCAATCGCACCATCCCTAATCTTTCTGATAAAAAGAATTTTCTCAAGTGGCAAAATTTAGAAGTTGCCAAGCACCGACTCATTTATCAACTTCAAAAAACAGGTTTGGAGTTACCAAGCAAAATTGGAAACAACGAAGGTTTATGCTTTGATTTTATTGCCAAAAGAAACAATCCTAAGATAATGACAGGGCATTTCAATGGTGTTATCACCATATTACTTAGAGAAGCAGATTCCGTTATAAGGGAACAAACCAGAAAAGAATTACAAGAGCCTTACAGAACTCTTATTGGGCATTTAAGACATGAAGTGGGTCATTATTTCTGGGAACGATTGGTTTTCATCCATCCAGAGGTCCTAAAAGCTTTTAGAGTAATCTTTGGTAATGAAGAGGCAAACTACAGTGAAGCATTACAAAGTTATTATGATAATGGGGCTCCTGTTGATTGGCAAGATTCATTTATTAGTAAGTATGCCACATCACATCCTTGGGAAGATTGGGCAGAAACCTGGGCACATTATCTCCACATTATGGATATGGTAGAAACGGCTCATTTTTTTCGTTTGCGAGTAAAACCTACGGGAGCTTCAAACCATATGAAAGCAAAAGTTACATTTGATCCTTATAAGGAAAAAGACTTCAAAACTATCATCAATACTTGTATACCTTTATCATTTGCCGTCAATAGCATCAATAGGGCTATGGGGTTACCAGATGTATACCCATTCGTGGTTAATGAAAAGGTGATTGAAAAAATGACATTTATACACCAGTTGTTATTGCCAAAAAGAGCCATCTAAAAATTTAAATGATCTTGATGCATTAAACTATATAAGACAGCAAATTCGGAACTTTTTATAACTATTTTGAATACCTCATCTTCTGATTAAAATTTTAATGGTTAAAACTATGAAAGTTTTAAATAAATTGTGTAAGTTATTATCCAAGCAATATGTGTCTGCTACCTGGGTAGTAGTAATTGTTAGTTATACTTGCTATATTGAATTGTAATTATTTATGTGTGATCTTAGAAATATAAGTTTTTACATTTTATCTATATTGATTGCCAATCTCCTGTTATTCTTTATTATTTAACAGTATCTTTCAAAGAAGTTCATTCTTCTATAATTTATAAAAAAGTAATATGTCTAAAATTGATTTTTCAAAATATGAAACCAGTGGTTTTTATGATGAGATGTTTGATCCTAATAAAACAGTAAGACCTAGTTATGAACTATTTAAAAAACGATTAGAAAAGTTAAGCCGAAATAAATTAGAATTCTTACAGCATGCAACAGACAGAGCCCAATTATCTTTAGGCATGACCTTTAATGTCTATAGCGATAATCAGGGTGTAGAACGTATTCTCCACTTAGATATTATTCCTAGAATCGTAAGCGGTTCGGACTGGGATTTACTTGCAAAGGGATTAGAGCAAAGAATTGTAGCGCTTAATATGTTTATTAACGATATTTATAACGACCAAAAAGTACTAAAAGATAAAGTGATCCCAAAAGAATTAGTCTTATCTAGTGCAGGTTATTTAAAAGAATGTGTTGGGTTTAAACCACCAGAAAATGTTTGGAGCCATATTTCTGGAACAGATTTGATAAGAGATATAAAGGGCGATTTTCATGTATTGGAAGATAATCTAAGATGCCCTTCGGGTGTTTCATATATGTTGGAGAATCGGGAAATTCTTAAACGTACTTTTCCAGAAATATTTGAAAAACTACATGTACGCCCAGTTCATGATTATTCACATTATTTGAGGGATATGCTGGAATCCCTTACTCAGGAATCTCCCGCCTCTATAGCAGTTCTAACTCCTGGCATTTATAATTCGGCCTATTTTGAACATGCCTATTTGGCACAACAAATGGGTGCAGAACTGGTTGAAGGAAGAGATTTGGTAGTTAAAAACAACTTTGTTTATATGATTACTACTAAAGGGTTGCAGAAAGTAGACGTGATTTATCGGCGTGTAGATGATGATTTTTTAGATCCCTTAGTTTTCAACAAGAATTCAATGCTTGGAACTCCTGGTATTTTTGAGGCATACCTGAAAGGAAATGTGGTATTGGTAAATGCTCCAGGAGCAGGAGTTGCCGATGATAAAGCGGTATATGCATATATCCCTAGACTTATTAAATACTATTTAGGAGAAGACGTATTACTCCCTAACATTAAAACCTATATCTGTGCCGAAAAACAGGATCTTACATATGTCCTTGAAAATATAGACAAGCTTGTAGTTAAGCAAACTGATGGGTCTGGTGGTTATGGAATGCTAATAGGCCCGCATGCAACAAAGAAAGAAATTGAAGATTTTACATTAAAAGTCAAGAATAACCCTAGAAATTATATTGCCCAACCCATGATTAATCTTTCTAGGGTGCCTACTATGACAGATGATACCATAGAAGGCAGGCATGTAGATTTAAGACCTTATGTGTTGTATGGAAAAAATGTCAAAATAATTCCTGGTGCCCTCACAAGAGTTGCGCTAACCAAGGGATTCTTAGTTGTAAATTCATCACAAGGTGGCGGTAGTAAAGATACCTGGGTATTAGATAATAAATAAAATAAAAACGCATGTTAAGTAGAGTAGCAAATACCATATATTGGATGAATAGATACATAGAAAGGGCAGAAAACTATGCTCGATTTATGGATGTAAATTTCAATCTGGCGCTAGAATCACCATCGGATGCAATGGAACAATGGAAACCCTTAGTAGTTATCACTGGTGATTGGCCTTTATATGAATCGCTGTATCAAAAGGTAGGTAAAAAAGAGGTCATTTATTTTCTAGGCTTTGACCCAAAGAATCCAAATTCAATTTACAGTTGTATCACAAAAGCTCGTGAGAATGCCAGAGCAGTAAGACCTGAAATAACCAAAGAGGTCTGGGAACAAATAAATTCAATCTATTTCTTTGTGAAAGAAGGATTGGAAAAAAAACATTGGAAAACAGGTGATCCTAGAATTTTTTTCAAAAAAATTAAAAGTGATTGTCAACTGTTATACGGAATTTTTGACTCAACTATTTCTAGAAATGACGGATGGCATTTTGGTAAAATCGGTCAGGTATTAGAACGTGCAGATAAAACATCTAGGGTAATTGATGTTAAATATCATATTCTACTTTCCAATTCTGAGGCGGTTGGAACTCCTTTAGATTTGATGCAGTGGGCGGCGCTGCTTAAATCTGTTAGTGCCTATGATATGTATAGAAAAAAATATGGTAAACTCACAGCCATGAATATATCTGAGTTTCTCATCTTAGATAAAACCTTCCCACGTTCCATGCTGTGTTGTCTTATTCAAGCAGAACAATCTGTAAATGCCATAACAGGAAATTCAAGCGGATTCACCAATATTGCTGAAAAACAATTAGGCAAATTAAAGGCTGAATTAGAATTTGCCGAGATAGAAGATATCTTTAAGAGTGGTCTTCATGAGTACCTTGATGAATTTCAACAAAAACTCAATAAAATTTCAACCCATTTTTATGATTCTTTTTTCAATACACAGATTACTCAAACACAGCAATAATTTGGTCTAAAGGTGAAAATAACCAAACATTAAATCAAGTATATCGTAGATGCGTATAAAAATAGTTCACAAAACGGAGTACAACTTTAACAAAGAGGTTTTTATAGAACCCCATTATTTAAGGTTCAAGCCTAAAAGTATGCCATTTCTTGATTTAGAATTGTATCATCTAGACTTGTCACCATCACCTTCTGGAATATCAGAACAATTAGATGCCGAAGGAAACGTAGTATATTTTTGTTGGTTTACTGGAATGCATAATAATATTCACATTAAATCAGTAGCGGTATTGAATATTAAACCCTTTGAACCGTTCAATTTTTTAGTGCATCCTGTAAACTGTAATCAAATGCCGTTTGAATATCCTAAGCAATTGCTTCCTATGTTGGCACTTTATTTGACTTCAACAAAAATAAGCAGTTCTTTACTTGATTATGGCAAAAATATTCTTAACCAAGTAGCTTCAAACACTATTTCTTTTTTATCGCAGCTCACCATACAAATACATCATGATTTTAACTTAGAAATTAGGGAAACAGGAGTGCCATTTCATCCACAAGAAACCTTTGAAGGTAAAACAGGTTCTTGCCGTGATTTAAGCTGGATGCAAATACACTTGTTACGTAACCTTGGTCTAGCCGCACGGTTTGTGAGTGGTTACTACTATGTAGATGTAGAAGACCCTCAATATGAACTGCATGCCTGGGTAGAGGTTTTTCTACCCGGTGCCGGATGGATAGGTTTTGACCCAAGTAATGGTATTGCCACGGCAAATATGCACATTCCTGTTTGTTCAAGTGTGCATTACGAAAATACCATGCCTGTTTCAGGCTCGGTACGTGGCGATGCTCAAGCACAGTTGAAGACCTCTTTACATATAGAAATCACTTAGTAACCAACCTTCTGTGTTGTACCTTTTAAATCTTTTTTTAAACCGCAATTCGTCCCAATCCTCAAGGTCCATTCATGTATAAGATTTCTTGATCAAGAGTGAGTAAATATTGAAAAGGTATCGGCTTAAAGAACCAGATATCCATCTAGGTCTTCATCGCAAATATTTTTACGAAACAAGCGAAGCTTTTTTAAATATTTGTTCTAAACGTCTTATTATAATTTTTGAAGCTTTGGTATTCCCAACATCATAGACTTTATGTTTTAAGTGTAAAGTATAATTTACAAAAAGAAAAAATTAGAAGTATTAGTTTGGTCGCCTGCGTAGAATTGTGGGTGAGCGGAGTCAAACCCCACCTTTACAGGAAGAAATCTTTGATCCTTTTAAGGCTATAGATCAACCAATTATTTTCCACATTAAATAATAAAATAACGTGATTTCGATCTAATTTCAGTTTTATATTTTAATCTTAAATATGGTCTTTGAATTATTAAAAACATTGTATATAAGCTACTTACGTTCATTTTCTTTGCTTGTCCAAAGAAAACGAACCAAAAGAAAAGACACTTTTTCCAAGGTATTTTTGTCCAAGAAGTGGACAAAACCACAAGGTTTTCCTAAATTTTCTACAAGGCTTCGAAAATTCTTAACGGAAAACCTTGTTATACTGCGTAAAAAGACAATTTCGAACTCGATTTTTAATTCTTATTTACGTCGAACTGACATTAAAATAATAAGATTTCGGGAAATTAGAGAAAAAGCTTTTGTAGTATAATTACTTCCTTTCTAAACTCCCGAAACCTATAGATTACGATCATAAAAAACAAAACTACTATGATTTTTTTCGCATAGAGTTGATTTCATTAAAAATCTTGCTGATTCGTATTATTGTTCTTTAATGATTTCTAGCACTTTAGCAAGTTCTACATCCTTGTTATTTATAAAATCTGTTGCTTTCCTTATCACGCTAACATCTGGTTGTATACCGCCGTCTTTTGGTGTAGTTCCTACAGGCACATACATATTTATGACGGGAATGTCTAATTCTACAAATGTATTTAGCAACCTTAAAAAGAACATAAAACTACCGTTGGTTCCTAATTGATTACCACCTGTTTCCTGACCTACTATGGTAATTTCTTCCGCTTGCTTTGCGTAAGCCGCCATTAGGTGAGTAGCAGAACTATTGGAGGCATCTGTTAACAAAAACACCTTTCCCTTATAACCATTTTTCAAAGGCTTATATACTTTTTCTTTTACGCTATATTTTGATTTTAATACATAGACTCCATCTCGCTTTTCTGTATATTTTCCTTTAAAACTATAAGGAAACTTATCCCAGGTTTTTATATATTTTTTAAATTCTTCTGGTATTTTCAGATAAGATACGGTAGACTGCATATCCTGAATTTTAAGAGGTTTTTGAATCACTCTTTCCAGTATATACTCCCCTACTTCACCTTGCCCGCCTTCATTACCTCTTATATCTATAATAAAATTGGTGATAGATTTATTTTCCAATTGCTCAAAAACATCATTTAAATAGGCTTTCCAATCAAACTCATTACGTTGTACTGCAAAAGATTTCATAGATAGTTTTGCGGTTTGAGCATCTATCAACTCAAAATTCCAACCTTCTCTTACAGAAGTAGCAATTTTGCCATAACGCTCTATAAGCACTTTGGTTCTGTTTGTTTTTGAGGTAGCTTTTACTTTGGTCTCAAAGGTTTGATTTGTTTTGAGGTCTTTAAGTGTTAAAGAAAAGACATCTGCACTGCCATAGGCAATAGGATAGAAAATATCAAAAAATGCAAACTTTTCTTCTCCAGTTACCAAAAGCCTTTCCAACTGCTTTTCTGTATTATTACCATCAGAAGCAATATATTGCATCAAGTTGGTGAGTACTTCATCAATAGCTACTCCATTGAGTGCTACCAGCTCCAATCCCTTAGAAAGCGCCTCATTGTCTGAAGCATTCTTATCAATAAATAAACGCTTTCCAATTCGGTTAAACGTAAAAGGTATTTTATCTGGCTGGTTAAAAAGTGCCATTTTTACATTAACTCCCTGATTCCAGGGGTTGGTAAAGGTATGGCTACATTTAATTTTAGCCGCAAGTTTTGAAACTTCTCCATAAGCATTAGAAATAGTAGGGTTTCTTTTGAGTTCTTCCTCCAAGATTTTAAAATCATTTTGGAGTGTTAGAGAATCTCTATACTTATAAACTGCAGGATGTACAAACGGTAAAATCTTTTGAAGGATTTTAAGATCTTCTTCAATCTGACTTGGAGTGTAAGTGAGTTTTGCAAGTTGGTCTTGGTTATAGTATCTAAATTCATTATACACATATTCTTTGGTCATGGGTTGCTTTCCAAACCAAATTTTTCTTGCATCATCACCTTCTAATTCTGGATACCCATTTACGCTAAATTTAAATCTTAGATTGGGTTTTGAAGTGGTAAAGGTAATAGTCGCCTCATAAACACCATCTTTATTAGCATCAGTCAATAGGTACTCTTCAGTTAAAGATAGTGGTTGTATATTCCCTTTTACCGATACTTTTTCAACCCCTTTTAAAGCATTGGTATCTACTTTTAAGGTGATGGTTTTTTCTTGTGCATTACAAGAGACTAGTACTAATATAATCCAGCTTTGTATAAGCTTTAGCAATAATTGATTTGACTTTGAATTTTTCATGTTGTATGTTTTTTATGAACGATTCAAAAGTCGGGAGAATAAAAAAATCAGTCGTTTCAAATGGTGGTAATTAGGTATCACCCACGAATTGAGACGTCAATTTTCAATTAGAAAGCATTTTATTTAAGACCTTGAAGATATTCTGTAGGCGAAGAAGCGACTACTTTTTTAAAAGACCTATTAAAGGTAGCCTTGCTATTAAAACCACATTCATAGGCTAACCCAAGTAAGGATAATTGTTTGTGTTTCCCTTCTGAAATCTTTCTTTTAAATTCTTCAATACGGTACTGATTAATAAAATCATTAAACTTCATTTCAAAACCTTTGTTAATAGCTTCAGAAAGTTCTTCTCGTGAAGTTTGTAATGCATCTGCCAGTCTAACTAGCGTAAGGTCTGGTTCTAAGAACGGCTTTGAAGTGGCAAAATAGATTTCTATCTCTTTCTTGAGTATTTTAATGCCGTCTGATAATTCAAGTGGTGAATTCGCTTTGACCTTCTGCGGAAGGAAAATATTCTTTTTTTGATGAAGAAATGATTCTAATTCAATTTCTCTTAGTGCGTCTAAATTGGTGAAATAACCTTTAATGCCTACATAAATAATGGCGAGCCCAGACAACAAATAATACCACCATTCTTGACGCCAGCTCAAATCTACAATCATCGCATTAATAACTACCTGAAAACTATAGTACAAATACAGAAAAGTGTAAATAATTAAAAATGTATAAAGCCAGTTTAGTTGAATTTTAAATGTGTTGGAGAAGTAATGAGTTAGTTTTTCTCTGTAAGATTTTAAAAGCTGAAAAGAGAATACTAGATAAACTAACATTTGTAAAATAGCTAGCAGGGTGGCAATTGGGTCAACATACTTCCATTGGAAATTAATCACCAGGTATCCGTTTTGGCTGCTAGAAAAATCTGGTTGGCTAGCATCATAAATAAGAATATACAGTTTAACCACAAGAAGAATAGCTACCGGAATAAAATGCAGGCTATCTATTTTAGTAAAAGGTGCTTTAGGCTTGGTGATGGCACGAAAATAAAAATAAATTAAAGGAGCTAGTGCAAATGATAAGTTCACCAAGTAATAATTGATCTTTGTATTCTTAAACGTATCGTACCAATTCATAAAACCCAAGGTATATGAAGACTGGTGATAACAGGTTATTAATAGTATAAGTGCTAGAAATAAATCTGATTTATTTTTTAGCACAGTATACCTTCTTAAAAGTAAGATAGAAAAAATAATTCCCTGTATTGATAAAAACAATAAGGGCGTACTATAAATATTAAAGTCCGGAAACATTTGGTAAAAATAGAAAAGAAATTGATATCTCTTAAAGCATTTTAGTTTACTTTGGCAATAGCACAAAGTATATT
Organism: Ascidiimonas meishanensis; assembly: GCF_037782385.1. NCBI lineage: Bacteria > Pseudomonadati > Bacteroidota > Flavobacteriia > Flavobacteriales > Flavobacteriaceae > Ascidiimonas > Ascidiimonas meishanensis. The sequence goes on along the minus strand of NZ_JBBEXD010000008.1, from coordinate 64,685 downwards.
TAATTGCTTCTTGAAAAAATTCAAGTTCCATTCATCGATCTATAGGTTCATTCATCTGAAAGGGTTTTTAAAGCATCTGTGTTCAAGGTATTTTTGAGGAAAACAAAAAATGATCTTATGAAAAATTCAATTTTAATGTTTGTCCTTTTAAATTTTAGCATGATAGCGTTTGCTGCTACCCAAACAGAACTTAAAGCCGAAGATCTTGACCCATATCTAAGCATTACTTTAGACAACCAAGAAAATGTTAACTATCCTCCGGGAACTTCCTTCATTTTACAAGATGAATCTGGAGAAACTATTTTAAACACAGAAGAACTCAACAAAGTAGGTTCTTATAAAATCATTGGAAAGCATTCGCTTTATGTTTTTCCATCATGGAAAAAAACTCCAGATAGTTTTGACATTGAAAATGGGAAAGTAGAGCTCAAAAAACACGAGACATATACTAAGAAAAGCTACGCTACGAAAAAATATACTCCCTCTGATGGTAATGTACGTATTGCACGTAAAATGTTATTTGGCTCAGACAAGGGCCACCAGAAGAATGTAAGTCTAGTTTTCACCAACGGAATTACATTTTATTATAGAGATGGAAATGTACAAGCTTGGCTTAACGGTAAAGAACTAAAAATAGAAGGTAACTATTTTATTTCAAGCGAACTTGGTCTGCTTAAAGTAAGTTTTAATCCAAATACTGGAGAAGTATGGTATGTTTTTGAAAAGAAGTAATCGTAAGTCTTTCTCTGTAATTTGGTATCAACTCAAAGAACCTTTTGAGAAACATCACAGTCATAGGTCTCTCTAAAGCCTTTGACTTTCCCTATTAAAATTAATTCACTTTTTTTAGGAGTGTTCCAAAACGTGTTTTTATTCCTTCTATTTCAGTTTTTTGTGTTACTAATTCTTCACAAGTTCTAATCATTTGCAATAAAAAACAAAAGAACTCCAAATTCTAATTGTTAAAGTAGGTGAATTATCCGCCGTGTATGACAATTATCATGGTATTGCGCAGCGTGATTTAGTTACTTTGCACAAAGGCGGAATAAATGTTACTCATCATTTTTTTGTCAGTATTTTTTGCAGTGATTCTCTATCTGCTATTTGTACCGGTAATTATATCTATAGATACGGTAAACCAAAACTATTATCTTCAAGTTAAGGGACTTGCCAAAGTATTTATTACAGGAGATGAAAAGCAGCTCATAAAAGTAAAACTTAAGATCTTTTTCTTAAACTTTAACTTCTATCCATTAAAAAAGAAAACCACTAAGAAAAAAGAATTAGAAATCACTGAGAAAAGTAGTAAAAAGAAAAAATATAGTGTTTTAAATCTGAAATCCGCCCTGCGAATACTACGTTCTTTTGAGATCAAAAAATGCCAGTTGGATATAGATACAGGAGATTGTATTGAAAATGCCAAGTTATATCCGGTTTTTGTTTTTTTGAATAGAACAAAAGGAACGTTTCGTATCAATTTTGAAGGTAAGAACAGCTTATTGCTGTGTGTAGAAAACAGGCCTTTATGGCTTATCAGATCATTTATAAATATTTAAAAAAACACATCATGGAACTACATTTTGAAGAATTATTAGGAAAAATAACAGACTTTATTGAGTCTGAAGCTAAAACAGACACCGTTGTTGGTGCACAGTTTGAATTAGGTGAATTTAAGTGTGTACCAGTCATTAAAGTAGGCATGGGCTTTGGCTCAGGTGCAGGTGAAGGTGGAGAATCGAAAAAAGGAAAAGGACAAGGTGGAGGTGCCGGTGCCGGAATAGGTATAGAACCTATTGGTTTTCTGGTGACTAGAGAAGACGAAATTTCGTTTCTTCCTGCCGGCAAAACAAGCGGCCTAGCAGCTGTATTTGAAAAAGTGCCAAGCCTGATTGAAAAATTTGCGGAAACTAGAAAAAAAGAAGAAGCTACTGCTTAGGTTTTATTTAATTAACCACTTCTTTTTAAAAAAAGAACCGGCTAAATTATAAGGAACGGGGGAATCCAAAATTTAGCTGGTTCTTTTCATCTGTTTAATACATTGACTTAATTACAAGGGAATATTTCCGTGCTTCTTTTCTGGGAGTTTTTCTTCTTTGGTGGCTAACATGGCAAAGGTTTTAATTAACTTTCTCCTAGTAGTTTCGGGCAAAATTACCTCATCTATAAAACCACGTTTCGCAGCACGATATGGATTCGCAAATTTCTCAGCATATTCTGCCTCTTTTTCGGCGAGTTTTGTTGCCGGGTTCTCCGCTTCCATAATTTCTTTTCTGAAAATTATTTCACTGGCACCTTTCGCACCCATAACGGCTATTTCAGCACCTGGCCAGGCATAATTGAAATCGGCACCAATATGTTTGGAATTCATCACGTCATACGCACCTCCATAAGCCTTACGGGTAATCACGGTAACTTTAGGCACGGTAGCTTCGCTCAATGCATATAATAATTTGGCTCCATGTACAATGATGCCATTCCATTCTTGATCTGTTCCCGGTAAAAAACCAGGAACATCTACCAATACCAATAGTGGTATATGAAAGCAATCACAAAACCTAGTAAATCTAGCTGCTTTTGTAGCACTTTTTACATCTAAAACGCCCGCTAAAGACATTGGCTGATTGGCAATAACCCCCACACTTTTTCCTGCTAATCTGGCAAAACCTACAATAATATTTTCAGCGTAGTCTTTATGGATTTCAAAAAAACTATCAGCATCAATAACCCCGTTAATTACCTTATGCATATCATAAGGCTTATTAGGGTTTTCGGGTACAATATTCATTAACTCTGTTCGTAATTCTTCTCCTATTTTATAGGGTAATGAATGAGGTTTCTCTCGGTTGCTTTGTGGCATATAACTCAAAAGCTTTTTAACATCTTCTAAACAGGCCACATCGTTAGGAGAAGTAATGTGTGTTACGCCGCTTTTTGTAGCGTGTGCGGAAGCCCCGCCTAACTCTTCTGCAGTAACCTCTTCATTGGTCACTGTCTTTACTACATTAGGACCAGTAACAAACATATAACTAGTGTCTTCTACCATTAAAGTGAAGTCTGTCATAGCAGGAGAATATACAGCACCTCCTGCGCAAGGCCCCATGATTGCAGAAATTTGCGGAATCACTCCAGAAGCCATTACATTTCGGTAAAAAATATCAGCATAACCGCCTAATGATCTTACTCCTTCCTGAATTCTAGCTCCTCCAGAATCATTTAAACCAATTAATGGAGCTCCAACCTTCATGGCCATATCCATGATTTTACATATTTTCTCCGCATGAGTTTCTGAAAGAGCACCTCCAAATACCGTAAAATCTTGTGCAAAAATATAGATCAACCTCCCGTCTATTGTTCCATATCCGGTTACCACTCCATCACCATAAAACTGTTGTTTTTCCATATCAAAATCAGTGGTACGATGTGTCACTAAAATTCCCATTTCTTCAAAAGAACCTTCATCTAGCAGATACTCTACACGCTCACGGGCAGTTAGTTTTTTCTTTGCATGCTGTTTTTCAATACGTTTTATACCACCTCCTAAAGAGGCTTCAGCAATTTTTTTACTTAAAATTTCTATTTTGTCACTCATTATTTTTTGCTTAAGATATAGGTAATCGTAATTTTTTTCGGTCTTCCAAATACAACTTAAGGGCAATAGTAGCAGCTAACTTTGCCTCTGCCTCATTTTCCTTTTCCAAAGCTTCCCTATTAAAGTAGTTGTTTACAAAATGGGTGTCAAAATTACCCGATAAAAAAGCTTCATGTTCACACACAAACTTTCCAAATGGCAATGTGGTTTGAATTCCCTTAATTTCATAATTATCAATTGCTCTTACCATAAGTCTGCAAGCTTCGGCACGGGTTTCCGCATAAGTAACCAATTTAGAAAGCATAGGATCATAATAGATAGGAACCTCCATACCCTCTTCAAACCCATCGTCTACTCTTATTCCTTCCCCCGATGGAGGTCTATAAACTTCTAGTTTACCAATACTTGGAAGAAAACCATCCATAGGATCTTCTGCATAAACTCTTAATTCAACGGCATGTCCCCTAATTTTTAAATCATCTTGTGTAAAAGAAAGTACTTCTCCTCTAGCTACTTTTATTTGTTCTTGTACTAAATCTATTCCAGTAATTAATTCTGAAACCGGGTGTTCTACTTGCAGACGAGTATTCATTTCCAGAAAGTAGAAATTTAAATCGGCATCCATTAAAAACTCTACAGTTCCAGCTCCTACATAGTCACAAGATTTGGCAACATTTACAGCCGCTTCTCCCATTTCTTTTCGGAGTTTTGGAGTGAGAATAGATGAAGGAGCTTCTTCTACAACTTTTTGATGCCTCCTTTGAATACTACATTCGCGTTCAAACAAGTGCACTACATTTCCGTGTTTATCTGCCAACACTTGTATTTCAATATGCCTTGGAGAGGTTACATACTTCTCAATGAATACCGCACCATCTCCAAAAGCGGATACAGCTTCACTAACGGCTCTTTCCATTTGTGACTCAAACTCTTCTTTGTTCTCAACAATCCTCATTCCTTTACCTCCGCCTCCTGCGGAGGCTTTAATAAGAATTGGAAAACCTATTTCATAAGCTATTTTCTTCGCTTCTTCTATATTGGTAATGGCTTCATCCACACCAGGAACCATAGGAATATCATACTTCTTGACGGTTGCTTTTGCTTCCAATTTACTTCCCATAACCCTTATAGCATGTGATCCTGGACCAATAAATGTAATCCCGTTTTTTTCAACGGCTTCGGCAAAATCTGCATTCTCACTCAAGAATCCATAACCTGGGTGTATCCCATCTACTCCAAGTTCCTTAGCTACTTCAATAATTTTATCCCCACGCAGATACGATTCAGATGATGTGGCAGGGCCAATACAAACTGCTTCATCAGCATATTTTGTATGAGGTGATTTTCTATCAACCTCAGAGTAAACAGCAACTGTTTTTATTCCCATTTTTTTTGCTGACTTCATTACCCTAATGGCTATTTCCCCTCGGTTAGCAACTAAAATTTTTTTCATAATATTCAGTAATTGCTTTATATTTTACTTATTCAAATGTTACCAAAAGCTGTCCTTTGTCAACAATATCTTTTGTATCTATTAATACTTCTTTAATTATCCCGCTCCTTGGAGATACCATAATATTTTCCATCTTCATTGCTTCCAAAATAAGCAAGGGATCATTTTCTTTAACCTCTTGTCCAGATTTTACATTCACTGCAATGATCTGTCCGGGCATTGGAGCATTTAGATTATCAACTTTTTTCTGTAACCCTTTGGTAAGACCTAACTTGTCAATTAATATGTCTAATTCTGTTTCAATCTTTATTTGGTATTCATTTCCATTGATTTTTAGCGTATAATTTCTTGTTTCAAAATCTCGATTGAGAATTTCTATCATCAAAGAAGCACGATTTTCTATTAAATGAAGTTGATCATCAGGAGTTTTAATAATATCCATTTTGATGGTATCCTGATCTTGGAGTGAAAAACTAAAAGTTTGATTAACCTTTATTTGAAATTGAGTGTTTTTAGCCATGTCTATTCTTTAAATACCTGCCTTAAAGATAGCTAATAACCGAGTTTTAATAAAAATAAAATATGAGAAAGGTCAGTGAACTTTAAAAAATAAGTTTTTTAGTGATCCTACGCAGCTATTATGTAGATTGAAGGGTTTCCAGTTGCAAAGGTTTTACCTTTTAACTAAGAAACAAAATAGATGGTATTATCCTCATAAATTATAAAATGAAATACATAGACCTTATTGAAAATAGGGCTTAACCGTAAAAAACAAACAAGGTCCTTACTTCCATCGAAAAATTATTTTTTTAGTTGTCGTATTAATTCATTTTACTTACTTTAAATGTAAGATTTAACTTATTTATTAATCAAATTCTAAAATTTATGAGAAAACAAATCAATTATTTAGTAATGGTATTTTTTATCGCTATCTTTTTAGTGGGATGCCAAAAGGATGAAACCCCTCTAACCTCTGATACAGAGGCAGTTGAACAACAAGTCAAAAAAGAAACACAAAGACTACAAGAAACTGTAGACATAACCCATATTTACGAATATAGGGGAAATAGCTTTAAGATAACCTACACACTTAACGAAGCCGAGGGCGAAGTATTAAAAACATCAGGAGATGAAAATCTAGCCGCAGAAATTTTTGGGAAAGAAGAAGGACCGCAAGCTATGTTATTTGAAGATCCATCAGAAGACACCAAAGAAATAATAGTGCGCGTTTTTGATACAAATGCAGAAATGGAGCAGTTTCTAAAAAAAGAAAGAACAGTTCCTCAAGAGGCGTTCACCACACCAGAGGAAGGTGCAAGTGAAACTGCCAGAAACTGTTACAGTTGGTTCTATAACGGATATGCAAACTTCTATTTCTATAAACACATATATTACAATACAGAAATGATAGGTATGCGCCGTTCTAACACTAGATACAGTGGAAATCATTGGGTTGGCTCTACCTATAATGACCAGTTATCTTCCTTAATAATAAATAAACCATATTACAACAGAGCTTATGTGAGCCTAAAGCAACATAGTTGTTATGGTGGACGAACAATAAATTTTTATGCTGGACCAGGCTATACAACGGCAGGGGTAGCTAACCTTAAGTGGTATACACTATCTGGATGGTGGTGGTGGAGAAAATCTTGGAATGATCAAGTTTCTTCCTACTGGGTTTACAGCTGGTAGTAAGATTACCAGAACCTACGTTTTTAAATTAAAGACAATCTTTAGATTTTATCAAAAGATTGTCTTTTGTTCATTATAACGACACCTATGCTTTAGATTTTATCTACTACCACCTTATACGTGGGATCTTCTAATACATTTACATCTATAATATCTTCTGCATTCTTTAATAGCCTGAGACAATCCTTACTCAAATGTTTTAAATGCACCTTTTTATTCACCTTAAGATAGCGTTCTGTAATTTTATTCAAAGCCTCTATTGCAGACATATCCACTACTCTACTCTCTTGAAAATCAATAATTATTTCGTTAGGATCATTTAAGATATCAAACTTCTCATTAAAAGCGGTAACAGAACCAAAAAACAAAGGGCCGTAAATTTCATAGTGTTTCACTCCGTTCTCATCTACATATTTTCTGGCCCTAATTCGTTTAGCATTGTCCCATGCAAAAACCAAGGCAGAAATAATTACTCCTAAAATTACGGCTAACGCCAGGTTGTGAAGAAAAACAGTGACTAGTGTCACCAATACCATCACGAAAATATCAGATTTGGGCATTTTGTTAACGGTTTTTATACTCGCCCACTCAAAAGTACCAATAGAGACCATTATCATCAATCCAGTAAGCGCCGCCATAGGTAATTTTTCTATCAAATTTGCTCCAAACATAATGAAAACCAGTAACATAATTGAAGCGACAATACCAGACAAACGTGCTCTAGCTCCGTTAGAAATATTAATAAGACTTTGCCCAATCATTGCACAACCACCCATGCCAGAAAACACTCCTGATAGTACATTTGCCATACCTTGTGCTACCGCTTCCTTGTTTCCACGACCGCGAGTTTCTGTAATTTCATCTACTATATTGAGGGTTAATAAACTTTCAATAAGCCCCACGCCTGCAACAATAAGTGCATAAGGAAATATAATAGTTAATGTTTCTAACTTTAAAGGTACTTGTGGGAGATGGAAAGGTGGAAACCCTCCTTTAATAGAAGCAATATCACCTACGGTTCTGGTATCTATATTAAAAAACACTACCAAACCAAAAATGGTGAGAATTGCTACTAAAGAAGCTGGAATTGCCTTGCTCAACTTAGGAAGCCCCCAAATAATCAACATCGTAGTAAAAACAAGGGCTAATAAAATATATAAAGGGGTTCCCGTTAGCCAGTTTCCGCCTAAATCTTTAAATTGCTCTAATTGAGACATGAAAATGATAACAGCTAAACCATTTACAAAACCAAATATAACCGGATGTGGCACTAGTCTCATTAACTTACCTAGGCGTAAAAAACCTGCTGTTGCTTGAATAAGTCCTGCTAATACCACGGCGGCAAATACATACTCTACTCCGTGAGATTTTGCTAAAGAAACTATAACAACAGCCACCGCGCCAGTAGCTCCAGATATCATACCTGGTCTACCTCCAAATATGGACGTAATTAAACCCATTACGAAGGCTGCATACAAACCGGTTAGGGGTGACAAACCTGCAATTAACGCAAATGCAACAGCTTCTGGCACAAGTGCCAGCGCTACTGTTAAACCAGATAATACCTCGGTTTTATAATCTACTTTCTGCTTGAGATCGAATAAATTAAAATATTTCTTCATAGCTGAATTGAAATTTAAGCAAATGCTCCTGCTTTAAAGGGCGCAAAAATACCTCTATTTAGTCTCATTCCAAGGAAGAATATCTCAAAAATACTAGGTAAGGATTGTTTTATTACTAAATTCATTACCGCAATATTGCCATATATGTTTTTAGCACCTTTATTGTTAGGAGTCACTAAAATTCATGATCTAATTTAATCACCAAACTAAAGTTAGAACTAGAAAGCGCATTTTAATTTTAATTGAAAGCTAGGATACAAATTATCATATAAAAAAATAGATCTTTTGTTTTCTTTTACGAAAAACGATTAATTTTAAACGGAATCTTAAAATAATAAGCATATCAACATTTCTAAAAATAGCCTTCTGTATGTATCCATAAGTATTCTTGTCTTATTCTCGCTTCCAGCATTATTTTTTACACAGGTATATTATGATTTAATTGAATTGGCTTCAGTTTGGGTTAGAAAATGGTTTGGCTCTTTCTACCTTTGGCTTGGATTAGCCTGTGTTATGTTTATCACTATTATTGCTATCTCGCCTTTGGGAAATCAACGTCTCGGCGATAAAAATCAGAAACCAGAACATTCTTTATGGTCTTGGATTGCTATGTTATACAGTGCGGGTATGGGAGCTGGTATTTTGTTGAGAGCCGTACAAGAACCTGTTTTTATGTTGCAGCACCCTCCTCTAAATAACGGAGTCGCTCATAAAACTTTAGCATTAGAATACACCTTTTATCAATGGGGCTTTACAGCATGGGCATTTTACGGTCTTTTTGCCATGGTAATAGGCTATTATCTTTTTGTTAAAAACAAAAGAGTAAGGGTGAGTACTGCCATTGAAGATGCGTTGCCTTCTAAGTTTATGGCCGCTTGTATTGATATACTTGCAGTCATCACAACAGTTTTTGGGCTTATTGGTGCTATTGGGCTTGGCACCACACAAATAAATGGTGGCCTCAATCATTTATTAGATGCAGACTTTGATATTGGATTCACCATTGTATTGTCATTACTCATCTCCATACTTGCCTTTATTTCTGTGTGGAAAGGGGTAAATAAGGGAATTAAACTTATTTCTAAGCTTAACATAATTATTACCCTACTTTTATTGGCATTTGTCTTTTTTCAAAGTGATATTCTAGCTATTTTCTGGGCCTTTCTAAATGCCTTTTATCATTATATCATTGATTTTATCCCCATGAGTCTGGCCATTGGTAATTACAATCCGGGAGAAGAGTTCTTAACAGACTGGACTTATTATTATTGGGCATTCTGGCTTGCCTGGGCCCCTTTTACCGGGATCTTCATTGCTAGAATTTCAAAAGGGAGGTCTTTAAGGCAATTACTTTTGGGGGTTATGATGATTCCATCTCTGGGAACATTCTTTTGGTTTTCTGTTTTCGGCGAATCGGCTTTTGGACTTATCCAAGAAATGGACGTTTACCAAGACCAGTTTGGAAATGTTTTCACCTCCTTATTTCGTTTTTTTGAAAACTATCCTTTACAGACTTTTGTGAATTCTGTAGTGGTATTTTTGCTTATTAGTTTTCTGGTTACTTCTGTAGACTCTGCCGTTTTTGTATTAAGCATGTTTACCGATAGAGGAAAACAAGAACCTTCTAGAAAACACCGATTGATCTGGAGTGTATTTATTGCATTTTTTGCAGTTGCCATTTTAGTTTTAGGAAATGCAAAACCAGAAACAGATGTGCTTCAAGCACTACAGAAAATACTCATTATAACTTCTCTTCCTTTTGCGCTTTTTATGGTACTTATGGCTGCTATTTTTCTTAAAGACTTTCTTCAAAAAAAACCTTAACCATCTAAAATAAAATACTATCCACTTTAATTGTATGCACCCATTTAAAATAGAGATTGCAAGCTTATTCTCATAGAGATCCTTTCACTTGATGGTATTTTATTTCAAGATAAGTGCATTTCCAAATTGTCCTCCTCCTGTGTTTAAATCAATGAGAAATCCATTTATAACCGCGTGCGTCAACAATCCTTCTTTTCTAATAAAAAAGGTAGCATTTACACCCGGTTTTAATGTTTCACTGGGTTCAAATCCTTCAGGTACCAAATGCAAAGGAAACTTTACATCTGGAAAAGATTCTGGCAGTACTTCTACTTGAATATATGCAAAACCAGACTTCAGTAATTCATTAAAGTCTAATTGCATTACTTCATTAAAGTTTGATTGAACTTTTGGATATACTTTTGATGCTACATATTCATAACCAGCCATTTGTTTTTCTTCATAACCAAAGTACGTAGAAAGATCACCTTGATCTGAAACAGCACCTACATAGTAAAAGTCTTTAGCACCCATTTTATTTCTTTCAAGACGATGAATGCCTACATCTAATATAAAATTGCTTCCTTCTAAGGCATAAGAAAGTCCTGTAAGTTTTAAATCAAATAGTTTCCTGTCATTATTTGGAATTTCCGTGTACTGTCTTTTATTTATTTTTTTATATGATTCATTTGAAATACTTTGTATTGCAGTTAGAATGGAAACATAATTTAATTTTCGAATAAATTGCTTTTCTGTATCGTTTTTGTAACCTCCAGATTCAATCAAAATAGTACTTGTTCCCCATTTTTGAATATTATCTCCAAAAGCTCTTGGTTCAAAATCATCATTATATCGCCCCACTCCTCCAGGGATATACTTCTGAAGTATTTTGTTCATCAAAACAATTATTTTCATAGCATTACCGCGAACCTCATTCACAGATTTTTCATAGTTGTAGGCAGGCGCAAGAAAAGATACAGTTGCTGATTCTGGGGTTAGCAAGGCGTTGTAATACTTACTTTGATCATGAAGATTAAAACCAAAATCTGCACTTAGACTATCTCGTACTTTCTTAAGGGTTCTTGCCTCTGGTGATTGTAGGCGTAGTGCATCTCTATTTATATCTATCCCCAACAAATTACGCCTTTGGAATAATTCTGCTCCATCTGGATTCAACATGGGAAGTAAATGAATTTTAACCGCCTTAAGAATGGCCTTCTTTTGGTTTTCAAAGCCATCTCCTTCAAAAAAATTTAAGAGATCAAATAAAGCCATTGTAGCCGTAGACTCATCACCATGCATCTGAGACCATAGAAAAATATCAATCTTACCACTTCCAAGACTAATAAGCTGTAAATCTCTTCCTCCTATACTCTCACCTACCTTTTTAATAGTAAACCCATCTTTGTTTTGAAACTTAGCAATTAAGGGTTGTATATCTGCATGTTTAATTCTTCTGTTTTTGATACTCTTTTCACAATAATTCTCATAAGAATTGAAGAGTTGATCCTGAAAATTTTGAGCATTTAAGACAATAAGAGTTAGAAAGCTAATTACACAAGTAATAACATATTTATTCATTGATAGTATTTTTTAAAGGAATAGGTTTAAAATCAAGATCTTGAACAGCCTTTCGAACGCTATTCATAAATTCCGCACCAGGATCTGTTTTTTCAGTGCGATATCCTGCATCTTTCTCTAGCCATAATTCATGACCTTCAAATAGCGTGTATTCATAATGGCCAATCACATAATCTATTTTGTATTTTTCTTTAAGGTACTTTACCAGTTTAATATTGGCTTTGAGTTGTTTTTTTGTGAGTGGTTTGTCTTTTGTTCCTCCCACGTTTTCAATTCCAATAGCGCAATGATTTAGACCTATTACATGACGCCCCATGACATTTTCTGGCAATAGACGATACACGGTTCCGTTTTGATCTACCAGAAAATGGGTTGAAACATTAAGGCTTCCCGCGCTTGTTATCTCAGACCTTGAACCTGGTAGTTTTACATCTTTAAAAGCATCAAAAGATTTTTCAAAAGTGGGAATAGCCGTCCAATGTAAGACCACCATTTTTGGATCTATTTTAGGGGTTTCCTGAATGATCTCATATCTATCCTTCAAGTACTTTAATGTAAGCTGTTTTCGTTCCTCATTAAACGTTATAGGTTTATCTACAATTTTGAGATTTCCACATGAGGCTAACACCATTAGTGAAGAAATCCATAAAAAAAGTAAGCGACCACTTGGTTTCATATAAATTAAGAATGTGTAATGCCGAAATTTACATAATATCCCGGTAAAGAACTAATACAATACAAAGGCACTTTGATATTTTCTTGACTAATACCGTGGAAAATCAGTTTCTTGAAGGATATAAAAAAAGGTTTCATTTTTACTTTCTAGTATCAAAGTGTCTCCTGGAATTTTTCCTCTTAAAAGTGTTTCTTTTTGATTCTTCGAATCTTGTTTTTTTATTTGGAACTCTTTATTATTTTTAAACTTATTAAATTTTAAAAATGAATTTGTTGCCGATATATTTATAGTATTAGAATTTTCTGGAGCCATACTATTTAATGTGACCATTTCAACGACTTCAGGAACTCCTGCTTCACGATATAAATCTTCCATGGTGTTCAATGCAATAAAATCAGGATCTGTAAAAGATGATTTATTCCTGTTAGGTAATAAATCTATGTTTAAAGTTCCTTCAAAATCAGCGTACAAATCAATGGTTTCTTTATTAATATAAATAGGAATATTAGGTTCTAATTCCATCTTTGGGACTATTGCAATTTGATCATTTCGTATAGAAGTGTTAAGAGTGGCTCTAAATTTATCTAAAGTTTCTTTAACACTCCAGGCGCTACTTTTTTTCAATTCCTTTAATAAATAATTCTTAAGAGGTTTGAGGTTTGCCAAATTGAGAATAGGGGTATTCTCAATAAATAAATCAAGATCATCTAATTTCAATGTATCATTAGCAAAACCAAGTTTTGCAGTGATATATGTTTTTCCTCGTACTAATTTTCTCTTATTCTTTTTATTAATTCTATATAATTTAAACTCAAAAGCAAGTCTTTCTCCATTGGGGTATAACCTGATTTTATCAATAAAATACTTATTTCCAGTAAGATTTGGAATTTGAGGGTCTTCTTCATAGTAAGATTTTATTGAACTATTCAATTCGTCTGTTAAACGATTACCCAAGGTATTGTAATCTAAACGGACAATATTGCGAGTCTTAAATTTGTTATCAAAGTCATTATTTAAAACAATTTGTGGCAATTCAAAATTCATGACCGGTAAATTCTCTCCATAGTAAATCTCTGGCTGAATCTTTATGTTCATTCTAAAAATCAAATTGTTATTTCTTGCTTGAAGCTGATCCAGTTTAATACTTTCTAACTTTGAAGGTATTAACCAGATGTTATCTTCTATTTTACCTAGGGGTACTCCTTTCAAATTATCTTTCACCAATTTTGTAAGCTCCTCTTTTAAATTCATCTCACTTACTTCTTCGGCAAGACTCTCTTCAATAGTTTCGTTAAGCTTTCCTTCTACTAATTTTGTGATAACAAGGTCCAAAGCTTCAAAAGTTGGAAGTAATAGGGGTTGATAATCAAAGGAGAGTAATGGCAAGTTTGAACAGGCATCTAAAAAAGTAACTTTTGCATCATTATGAGAAGCCTCTAATTGTATGTCTGAATTCAACCTGAAAGAACCCTTAGATTCTACCTTCACCTTAATATTATCGCAATTTAATAATCCCTTAACCTTTATATTCCCTGCCAGACCATCCAAGAATGATTGTTTAACATCTACCTTCAAATTCATATTTACAATAGTTGTTACTTTAAAGTCTACTCCCTTTGAGGTGGAATTCATATCGATATCCAGCTGCTGTAGCTGCCCTTTTACTCGCACTTTTCCAGATGTGCCAAAGGTTTTATCTATGAGTTGTAATACCTCTTTTGGTACATTTTCTTTTATGGGTTCAATCCATATAGAAGTAGGCACCAAAACGGTAACCCAAGTTTCCTTAATACAATTTTTCCATTTGAAGGGATTTAACCAGCATTTAACCGTTTTTTCTACTTTCTTTTTAACGCTCTTCATTGTAGTAGTCCAATACCCTGGTTTTACAATCCGCTCTACAATTTCGGTAATGGTATTTGCCTCTTCGGCTAATAATTGAAGATTAATTTCGGGAGATTCATAATTAATGATATTTCCTTGTAAATCATTCCTCAATTTATCTGCTAATCTATATGTACTGAGTTCTGTTTGTAAGGTTATAGATGAATTGTCTAGCGGATTGATAGTATTGGCTTTTACAGCTTCTTTAGGAGCTTTACAGCCAGACATACAAACAATAATGATAAGAAAAATAAGAGATTTACGATAAGTCATAATTAAAAGTTTGTGCAATATATTAAGAAAAAGATATGATAGAAATACCTTGAAATGGGTAAATAAATGTTCTACTCATCCTTCCTTAGGGTTTTACATTAAATTACAAATAACATAAAAAATTAACAAAATTTTTATGTTATTATAGCTAAAGATTCGCCTGTTGCTATTAAAAAAAATAGTATTTTTAAATGCTATGAAAGATAAAATTTATAAGAAAGGTTTTCGGTTTGAAAGTTACGAAACACCTCATCAGGAACCTTTTGACAAACTCTTCGATATTTTTAAGGAATTGATTACCCACACCTCTGGAGATTTGGATGAAGCCTTGGATTGGTTACGGCAATTAGATACGGAATACAGCCTTACCGATGAAAATTATACAATTGATGATTTTATTGAAGATTTAAAGAAAAAAGGCTTCATAAAAGACGAGACTGACGATGAAGGCAATGGTGGCGGAATGGTTATCACTGCCAAAACTGAAAGAGCTATTAGACAACAAGCACTTGAGCAAATTTTTGGGAAATTAAAAAGAAGTGGCTCTGGAAATCATAAGACCTCTTATTCCGGAAGAGGGGATGAACATGCAGGAGAATTTAGAGAATATCGTTACGGTGATGGGTTAGAACAAATCTCTATGACAGAGAGTTTACGAAATGCCCAGGCAAACCATGGTATAGACAACTTTAAATTAACAGAAGATGACCTGGTAGTAGAAGAAACCCAGTTTAAAGCGCAAATGAGTACGGTGCTCATGATTGATATAAGCCATAGCATGATACTCTATGGAGAAGACCGAATTACACCTGCTAAGAAAGTAGCGATGGCGTTAGCAGAACTTATTACCACTCGTTATCCCAAAGATACACTGGACATTCTTGTTTTTGGTAATGATGCCTGGCCAATTGCTATTAAAGATTTACCCTATCTACAGGTAGGCCCTTATCATACCAATACAGTTGCCGGATTGCAATTAGCTATGGATATGTTAAGGCGTAAAAGAAACACAAATAAACAGATTTTTATGATTACTGACGGGAAGCCCAGTTGCGTAATTGAAAAAGATGGAAGCTATTATATGAATAGTGCAGGATTGGATAATTACATTGTAGACAAATGCTACAATATGGCAAGACAAGCCAGAAAACTTCATATTCCTATTACCACCTTCATGATTGCTCAAGATTCATATCTCAAACATTTTGTAGAGCAATTTACAAAAGCCAATCAAGGTAAAGCCTTTTACACTGGTTTGCGGGGTTTAGGTGAAATGATTTTTGAAGATTACGAGCAAAATCGCAAAAAAAGAATCAAAGGTTAATTCCTACAAAGCATAACTAACATAATTAATTTCAAGTACCAGATTATTAGTTCTATGAATCATACTGAGATCAAAACATTAGGTGAACTTAAAAAAAGTGGATACCAAAGCATTTCCATAAAAGAAGAACTCCGAAGCAATCTTCGCAAAAAACTAAGTAACGGTGAACATATTTTTGAAGGAGTTCATGGATATGAAAATACTGTAATTCCAGAATTGGAACGAGCGATTCTTTCCAAACACAATATAAATTTATTGGGGCTTAGAGGTCAGGCTAAAACCAGACTAGCAAGGCTTATGACCAATCTTTTAGACGAATGGATTCCGGTAATAGGAGGTTCTGAGATTAATGATGACCCCCTAAAACCCTTGTCTCGTTATGCCCAAATGCTAATCAAAGAAAAGGGAGATAATACCCCCATTACTTGGTTGCATAGAAGTGAACGGTTTTTTGAAAAGCTCGCTACACCAGATGTTACTGTTGCCGATTTAATAGGAGACGTAGATCCTATTAAAGCTGCCAATTTAAAATTATCCTATGCAGATGATCGTGTAATTCACTTTGGTATGATCCCCAGAGCAAATCGTTGCATATTTGTAATTAATGAGTTACCAGATCTTCAAGCAAGAATACAGGTAGCGTTATTCAATATTTTGCAGGAAGGTGATGTTCAAATTAGAGGTTTTAAAGTAAGACTTGCATTAGACATGCAATTTATATTTACAGCAAATCCAGAAGATTATACCAATAGAGGTAGTATTGTAACTCCCTTGAAAGACCGTATTGGTTCTCAAATATTAACGCATTATCCGGAGACAATTGAGATTGCTAAAACAATTACACATCAAGAAGCAAAAATCAGTAAAGAGCAAAAGCAAGCTATTTATGTACCTTCTCTTGCCAAAGATTTACTGGAGCAAATTAGTTTTGAAGCTAGAGAAAGTGAATATATTGATGAAAAAAGTGGAATTAGTGCTCGTTTGAGCATTACCGCTTTTGAAAATTTAATGAGTACCGCAGAAAGAAGACTTCTCACTTCGGGAGCTTCTGAAACTTCGGTACGTTTTAGTGATTTTATGGGAGTAATCCCTGCCATCACAGGTAAGGTAGAATTGGTGTATGAAGGAGAACAAGAGGGCGCCGCTTATGTAGCACAAACTCTTATTGAGGGAGCTACTAAAACACTCTTTCCAAACTATTTCCCAACTATTGAAAAGCTGGAAAGGCCAGAAGACGAAACTCCTTATAAAGAACTAGTAGAGTGGTTTTTTGATGCTGGAGCTGTAGACATGCAAGATGATCTTTCGGATGAATCTTATAAAGAACAATTAGATGCTATAAAGCCCTTAAAAAAGCTAATAGGTCAATACCAGCCAGATGCTCGCCCACAAGATCGTTACTTTTTGATGGAGTTTTTACTTTGGGGCTTGGTTTGCTTTAATAAATTAAGCAAACGTAGATTTGAAGAAGGATATCAATTTAAAGATATATACGGTAATTATATCAGTGGATTATAGCCTAGATTACAGAAAAATCAGATAAAACTTTCTAGAAATTCATGAAATTAGACTTATAGTATGACGTTTTAACCTAAATAATAATTACTTTTAATTGCATAAAATTAAAATGTATACAAATGAAGAAGAAGAAAATTTCAAGCAAGTTAAATCTTAACAAAAAGTCAATTAGCAATCTAAGCAATCAAATCGTTGGTGGTGGATGGTCTGACGGTTGCACTGATGGCTGCACTCCTGCTCAATCTTATGGAAATTGCACAAATGCTAATTGTTCAAATGATTGCACAGGCGGCGCCAGTTGGCATGAACTATGTACGCAACAAACTGAAGATCAATTCATGCCATAGTGACAAAACTAACAGAACAACAGATCTAAAACGAAATTAATATTGATAGCAAAATAAAGCTTTTGAAACTTTCCATAAAAAGCTTTCTCTAATAGCAATAAATAATTTCAAAACCGTAAAACGCTTGTCAAAATATTAAATCTTTGACAAGCGTTTTTAATTTGAGTAAAATTATGATCTTGTTTATAATCAACTACTCACAAAACCTAACGCACAGGTATTATTAGTTCTTGAATCTATTAAAATAAACACACCATTTGCTTTATTTTTAGCATAGGAATCTAGAAAAAGTGGTTGCGCCAATTTGATTTCTACTGCTCCTATATCATTTAGAACCAACTTAGAGCTATCCAATTTGAGGGTAGGGTTTTCTGGTGGTATTAAATAATTAATTTGTTGTAGTTTACATTGATTTAGTCTACTACCTGCCTGAATTAAATATCGGTTTCCAAGTCTTCCCTCATCTTCATCTAACCAAACTAATGTAGCATTTAAACTTTTGGTGCTATCTGGTTCTTCGTCTGTTTTCACGAACAAAGATCCTCTACTAGCATCTACTTCCCTGTCTAAGCTCAAAATCAATGAATCTCCAGCTATAGCTTTTTCCAAAACATCCTCGTATTTTCTTATCTCCTTAACGATAGCAGTTTTTTGAGATGGTAAAACGGTTAATTGGTCTCCAACTGATACCGACCCGCTGTTAATTTTACCACTAAAACCACGAAAATCTGTGAACTGTTCGTTTTGAACGTGTAAAACCTGTTGTACATCCATTCTAAAATCTGGAGCAGAATTGATTGCTGGTGGAATTTCATGCAGTACCTGATTAAGGGTTTTCCCCTGATACCAGGAAGAGGTATTACCCGAACGGTGCACTACATTATCTCCTTTTAAAGAACTTATAGGAATAATTTCTACTTCGGGGTTACTATGCTCAGAAGAGTCTACCATTTGCTTCACATCTGCAGCAATTTTAAGAAATACATCTTCGCTATAATCTACCAAATCCATTTTATTGATACAGAAAATAACCTTATCTAGTCTTAATAATTGACTTATAAAGAAATGTCTATAACTCTGTTCTAGTAATCCTTTGCGAGCATCAATTAAAATTATGGAAACCTCTGCATTAGATGCACCTGTAACCATATTTCTTGTATACTCTACATGTCCTGGACTATCTGCAATAATAAACTTTCGTTTTTCTGTAGAAAAATAAATATGAGCTACATCAATGGTGATACCCTGCTCACGTTCTGCGATTAAACCATCTGTAATAACAGAAAAATCTAGATCGCTTAATCCTTTTTCTATGGTTTTTTGTTCAATTAATGCCTCTTGTTCTTTGGTAAGTGCATTATTATCATGTAATAGTCTACCAATGAGAGTACTCTTCCCATCATCAACACTTCCTGCGGTACTTATTCTTAATAATTCCATTCTAAAAATATCCTCCTTTCTTACGTTGCTCTAGAGCTGATTCACTTCTTTGATCATCAATTCGAGCTCCACGCTCTGAATGTTTTGACGCCTTATTTTCATTTAAAACACTTTCCACCGTATTGGCGCTAGAAAGCAATGCTGCCGTACAGGTCATATCCCCTACGGTTCTAAATCTTACTTTTTCAAAAACTATTTCATCAGAATCTACAATATTTAAGAATGGGGAATGTGCTAAATAAGAACCATCCCTCTTCACTAACTTACGATCATGCGCAAAATAAATATTTGGTAATTCTAACTTTTCTTGTAAAATATAGGTCCAGATATCTTCTTCTGTCCAGTTACTAATTGGAAAAGCCCTGACATTTTCTCCAAAATTAATTTTACCATTAAGAATTTGAAATGGTTCTGGGCGTTGTTTCTTTGCATCCCATTGTCCAAAATCATCCCTTACTGAGAAAATACGCTCCTTTGCTCTACTTTTTTCTTCATCTCTTCTTGCTCCTCCCAGACAAGCATCAAAACCAAATTCTTCAATCCCATCCAATAATGTAACTGTTTGCAAAGAATTACGACTTGCATACTTTCCTGTTTCTTCTTTCGCTTTTTTGGCATCAATAGAGTCTTGTACATACCGAACAATTAACTCTACTCCCAAATCTTGAATGTATTGATCTCTAAATGCTATCGTTTCAGGAAAATTATGCCCTGTATCCACGTGCATAAAAGTAAATGGTATCTTGGCTGGATAAAATGCTTTTCTTGCCAAATGAGCAAGTGTAATTGAATCTTTGCCGCCTGAAAACAATAATACAGGCTTATCAAACTGTGCAGCTACTTCTCTTATAATGTAGATACTTTCGTCTTCAAGTGTCTGTAGGTGAGTCTTTGTCATGTTTTCTATAATTTTTTTATACACCTTTTATGTATAAGTATCATTAATCCTATTTAGTTTCTGATGTTGCAAGGTGCAAACCGCATTCACGATTTGAAAGCACCTTGGTGGGATCAAAATATTTGAATTCGTTCTCTAATTTATTTTTTTCTAAATACACATCTAATTGTTCATCTGTCCAATGAAAAAACGGACTCACCTTAAGTACTCCATCTGCACCTTGTGAAATAATATCTAAAGAGTCTCTAAAAGCGGTCTGCCCTTTTCTTAAGTTGGTAAACCAAACATCTGGTTTATGCACCGCCATAGCTCTTTGAAAAGGCTCTAACTTTACATCATATGTGAATTGATTGTGTTCTGGAGTATCTACCTGTGGAATTCCCACAAGTGCATCTCTATAGGCAGAAGTCTGTTTAGGAACATATAAATCAACTGCAAGCTTTAATTGTTCTATCGTTCTAAAAGCATGCTTATACGTTTGAGGTGTATTATAACCTGTATCACACCAAATTACTGGAATATCATTTTTAACTGTTGCACAAACATGAAGTATTGATGCCTCATAAGGACGAAAGTTAGTAGTCACAACAGGCCTTATTGCATTCTTTAGTATTTGACTAACAATCTCAACTGGTGATTTATCTTTTAATTCTTTATTTAATATTGAAATATCCATAGTTCTATTTTTTAGTAATCTTACCCCAAACACGTTCGTGTAAGTAATACAATAGCATTTTAGAAATAACTTCTATACTTCCTATACTAAAAGCAACCTTAAGATTACCTGTAAGCAGGTAAGATATGACCATGGTATCAATGGTTCCTATTACCCTCCATGAGATGGCCTTGAGCAAAGAAACCTTATGGCTACCCGAATTCAATTTTTCCTTTTCTGCTCTAAACAAATCTATAATCATGACGTTTTAATTCGCTTTTACAATTCAAATATACTATTAGTCTATCGATTTAGTAGGATATTTTGATAATTTTTTTTAATTTTTCTTTAAAATATCTCTAATTGTCTTATTTTCATACACTTCCAAAGTTCGATCTCTTACTTCAATCATCATCTTATTAAGGATACATTCCTCCTCACTTTTACAATCATCACATTTTTCATAGTAATTCAGACTCACACAAGGTAGCATAGCAATAGGACCTTCCAAGACACGGTAAACAGATGCTATAGTCATTTGTTCTGGTTCTTTCAACAAATAATATCCACCTCCTTTACCCATTTTAGACCCTAAAAAACCATTCTTTTTTAATTGAAGTAGGATTGCTTCTAAAAATTTTTTAGAAATATTTTCGTTTTCGGCTATCTCTGATATTAAAACAGGTGTATGAGACCCCTTCTCTGCCAAGTAGGCTAATGCTTTAATACCGTACTTTGTTTTCTTTGAGAGCATTATTTTTTTGTTTTAGGTAAAAACACTTCTGCCATCATACATCTTGCACTACCACCTCCGCATGTTTCAATAGTATGTAAATTACTAAATAAAATTTCTCCATGTTTTTCAAGCTGATTGACTTGGATGGGTTTTAGGCTTTTGTATGCAGCCTCACTCATTACAATATACCGCTTATTCTCATTATTGACAAGTTGAAGCATATTACCTGCAAAATTATGCATTTGCTTTTCAGAAATTTCAATGATTTCTTTGCCATTTTCTTTTAAATGAGCAATTACGCTTTTTCTTTCTTTCTTATCATCAATAGATGCAAGACAAATTACGCAAAAATTTTCTCCAAGGCACATCATGACATTGGTATGATAAATAGGTAAACGTGTGCCGTTTACAGTTTGATTTGCCGTGAAAATGACTGGTGAACATTCAAAATCTTCACAAAATTCAATAACCAGACCTTCGTCTGCTCTTGATGACAACGCACAATACACTTTATTATTTACACGATCTAATAACAAACTGCCAGTACCTTCTAAAAATATATCTTCTGCTTCTGCACTTGTATAATCTACCACATGGTTTATCTGGAAACCATTCTCTTCAAGAATATCTAAAATATCTTCCCTTCTTTCCTTCCTTCTATTTTCTGCAAACATGGGATACATGACTACCGTTCCATTAGCGTGATTAGATATCCAGTTATTAGGAAATATAGAGTCTGGAGTGTCTGACTCCTTTCTATCATCTACCACAATAACATTTATTCCACAAGATCTTAATTTAGACACGAATGCATCAAACTCTTCCTGAGCCTTTAAATTGATTTCTTTGTTTTTGAGATCTAAATCTTCCTGAAAATAGTTATTAACAGCAGTTTGCTCATTCATCCTAAAGTTCACAGGACGAACCATCAGAATTGTATTGGTAATCTGAGTCATTTATTGGTATATATTAAAAATGAAGGTTTGGCTTGTAAAATTACTAATTAAAAAGCATTTGACTTTTAAATAATATAAAATTTAAATACAGAAGATCATTTTTAGTGATCTCCATTCTTTTGTAGCACATTTAGTTTTCGTTATTCAAATACTTCTCATAAGACAAGAAACATAAAGATCAATTAATGAATACTTCAAAAAAATATGACATTTTACATTCAAAAAGTTATGATCTAAGTATGTGCTTTTATTGTAATCAAGATATAAAAGCTACTATTTATAGAATATTGTTATAATCAAGTCAGGTTGAGACATTTTTATTTAAACACGATGATAAATAAGGTTTAGTCCCTTATTAAAGGCATGGTAGAACATCTTAAAAGCCCTTCCTGTTTTGCTATTTCTGCGTACGGAATTTCTTCTACAATAAAACCCTCACTACGAAGCCAATTATTTAATCTAGTGAAATTTCGTTCTGAAACTACTACATCTGGTGCTATTGAAAAAACATTGGAAAACATAAGATACATCTCATCTCTTGTAATCTGAAAAAGGTTTTCTTTTCCAAAAAGATCGAGAAGATATTTATAATCGTTCGCGTTTCTAAACCCACCTTCATAAATAATTCCTTTGTTTTCTCCTACAGGTTGAAAACAACAATCTAAATGCAAAGCATTATCTCTAGCTTCTGTTTTTGATTTAACCAAATCAAACTCTTTAACGGTTTTATGGGGAAACAATTCTTTCAGAAAATCTACTCCATACATATTAGTTCTGGCTGTAATATGATCTGCATAATCTTGTCCTTTATAAGTACCTACCAAAATATGATCCTTCCATAACATTACATCTCCACCCTCAACATGCACTTTTTCCGGAGGTTTTATTATTTTATCAGGGGCAATCTGATCAATTACATAACTAACCGCTTCCAATTCCCGTTCTCTGTCTGGAAGAATATTAGATTTTATAAAAAGATCCTCAATTACAAATGCAATATCCCTAGCAAAGATTTGATTACAATTTTCAATAATTTGAGGCCTAAACACCTCTACATTGTATTTTTCAAAAACTGCATTAAATGCATCCATTTCCAGTGTCATATCTTTCTCAACCGGATAGGTACCTGCTAAAATATACTCTAAAGACTTTGGGTCATACGCTTCTTCTGGAGTTGGTGTGGGGCCATTGTTAACCGCAGTACCCAAAACTACTGCTCTTAATCTAGAGACTTCATCTTGAACGTTTAGTTGTAACATAAACTTGTGATCTTATAAGATTGTAAAAAGCAGCCAATAGGCCGCTTTTAGTAAATAATGAAATTTATAAAAATTTATCTTTTATGTAGTTCTTTGAATGCTCTTTGTGTATGACCATTGTATACCTGTCTTGGTCTTCCAATAGGCTCGTTATTTAAACGCATTTCCCTCCATTGAGCTATCCAACCTGGCAAACGCCCTAAAGCAAACATTACGGTAAACATATCGGTTGGAATCCCTAATGCACGATAGATAATACCCGAATAAAAGTCAACATTGGGGTATAACTTTCTATCTACAAAATAAGAATCTTCCAAGGCCTCTTTTTCTAAACCTTTTGCAATTTCCAAAATAGGATCCTGAACCCCCAGATCGCTGAGAACTTCATCTGCTGCTTTTTTTATAATTTTTGCACGAGGATCAAAATTTTTATACACACGATGACCAAAGCCCATTAAACGAAATGGATCTTCTTTGTCTTTAGCTTTTGCCATGTATTTTTTGGTATCACCACCATCTTCTTTTATGGCTTCTAACATCTCAATAACTGCCTGATTAGCGCCACCGTGCAACGGGCCCCATAACGCAGAAATACCAGATGAAAGTGAAGCAAATAATCCTGCATGTGAAGATCCTACGATTCGAACCGTAGAAGTGGAACAATTCTGCTCATGATCTGCATGAAGAATTAATAACTTGTCTAGGGCTTCAATAACTATGGGGTTTCTTTTGTATTCTTCGTTAGGTTTTTTGAACATCATTTTCACAATATTCTCTACATAACCTAAAGAATTATCACCATAATCTAATGGTAAGCCTTCCTTTTTACGCAAGGTCCAAGCTACTAGCACAGGAAACTTGCCTAAAATCCGAACGATTGCTTTATACATAGCTTCCTCAGAAGAAACATTTACAAAAGAAGGACTAAAAGCAATTAGTGCACTTGTTAATGAAGAGAGTACACCCATAGGATGTGCTGATTTTGGAAAGCCGTCTAAAATCTTTTTAATATCTTCATCTACTCTTGATTGTTCTTTTATATCCGTATCAAATTTTTGAAGCTGTTCTTTGTTTGGTAATTCCCCAAAAATCAAAAGATAAATAACTTCTAAAAAATCTGCTTTTTCTGCTAATTCCTCAATGGAGTAGCCTCTATACCTAAGAATTCCTTTCTCGCCGTCCAAGAAAGTAATTTCACTAATACATGATCCAGTATTTTTGTAACCTGGATCAATGGTTATCATTCCTGTTGAAGCACGTAATGTTTTAATATCAATCGCCAGCTCATCTTCTGTTCCTTTAACCACTGGAAATTCATATCTATTTCCATCATATTCTAGTATAGCTTTATCGGACATATATATGTTTCTTTTTAAATTATTTCTGAGTGTTGCGAAATTAAGGAATAAAGTGTTAAAATAGGGTTAAGCCTACATCTTTTTTACTTAAAAACAGGAAGTGATTGCCAAAATATATAGCTAGGTTAAAAAAGAATTGATCTTATACTTAGTGTCTTTATAAACCAAATACAAACGGAGTTGAGAGTAGTTATTTCAGAGTCAATTATTCCATCCTAACAGCGTCTTCAAATTGCAATAGCATTGTTTAAAAGAAAAAACCGCCTTTATTAAAAAGACGGCTATTTTAATACCTATTATTTCTTTATTTCAACTTAAATGCTTTCTCTTTTGGATAATAAGCTACCGGGCCTAGTTGCTCCTCTATTCTCAAAAGTTGATTATACTTAGCCATACGATCTGATCTAGAAGCAGAACCTGTCTTAATTTGTCCTGTGTTTAAGGCTACTGCTAAATCTGCTATGGTATTATCTTCTGTTTCACCAGATCGGTGAGACATTACAGAGGTGTATCCGGCATTATGAGCCATATTGACGGCTGCAATAGTTTCTGTCAAAGTTCCAATCTGATTTACTTTGATAAGAATAGAGTTTGCTATATTTCCCTCAATACCTCTTGATAGACGTTCTACATTTGTCACAAAAAGATCATCTCCGACTAATTGTACCTTATCTCCAATTTTATCGGTAAGAACTTTCCAACCATTCCAGTCGTTCTCATCCATTCCATCTTCAATGGAAATAATAGGATATTTAGATGCTAAATCTGCCAAGTATTGCGCTTGCTCATCAGAAGTTCTAATTGCACCTTTATCACCCTCAAACTTAGTATAGTCATATTTCCCATCAACATAGAATTCAGCAGCGGCACAATCTAAAGCAATCATAACTTCATCTCCGGCTTTATAACCTGCTTTTTCAATAGATTTGATAATGGTATCAAGAGCATCTTCGGTACCATCTAAGGTAGGAGCAAAACCACCCTCATCACCAACAGCAGTACTTAGTCCGCGATCGTGTAACACCTTTTTTAGGTTGTGAAAAATTTCTGTTCCCATCTGCATGGCGTGCGTAAAGTTTTTAGCTTTTACGGGCATCACCATAAATTCTTGAAATGCAATAGGTGCATCAGAATGAGAACCTCCATTAATGATGTTCATCATAGGAACTGGAAGTGTATTAGCACTTACCCCACCTACATATCTATATAAAGGTAAACCCATTTCATGAGCTGCAGCTTTAGCTACTGCCAATGAAACTCCAAGAATAGCATTGGCACCTAAATTAGATTTATTAGGAGTTCCATCCAAATCAATCATGGTTTGATCAATAAAGTTTTGTTCAAATACAGATAATCCTACTATTTCCTCTGCTATAATAGTATTTACATTTTCTATTGCTTTAGACACGCCTTTTCCCATATAGGAATTACCACCGTCTCTCAATTCTACTGCTTCGTGCTCTCCAGTGGAAGCACCAGAAGGGACAGCGGCTCTTCCAATTGTTCCTGTTTCTGTGATTACATCTACTTCTACTGTAGGATTTCCTCTTGAATCCAGAATTTGTCTGGCATGAACACTTAATATGATACTCATATGGTTTGTAATTTATGTTTTTTTATGTTATTAATAAATTCGTCAAAAAGGTAGGAAGCATCGTGCGGTCCTGGGCTTGCTTCGGGATGATATTGTACAGAAAAACAGTTTTTATTTTTTATACGAATTCCTGCAACTGTATGATCATTTAGATGCACATGAGTAATCTCTATATCTGGATTGCTCTCAGTTTCTTCACGATTAATGGCAAAGCCGTGATTTTGGGAAGTTATTTCTCCTTTTCCTGTTAATAAATTTTTAACTGGATGGTTAATTCCTCTATGTCCATTATGCATTTTATAGGTAGATACACCATTAGCTAGTGCAATTAACTGATGTCCCAGACATATTCCGAATAAAGGTAAATCTTTTTCTAGTATTTCTTTTGCAACTTTTTGTGCTTCTATTAAAGGAGCCGGATCTCCAGGACCATTAGATAGGAAATAACCATCTGGCTGCCAAGCACTCATTTCTTCAAATGTACTGTTATATGGAAACACTTTAATATAAGCATCTCTTTTTGCTAGATTACGAAGAATATTCTTCTTGATTCCAATATCTAACGCGGCAATCTTATAGGATGCATGTTCATCTCCAAAAAAATAGGGTTCTTTTGTAGAGACTTTAGAAGCCAATTCTAATCCGTTCATATCAGGAATAGACTCTAACCTCTTTTTTAATCCTTCTATATCATTTACTTCTGTAGAAATTACTGCGTTCATCGCTCCATGATCTCTTATATAGCTTACTAATGCTCTGGTATCTACATCTGAAATAGCCATCAAATTATTTTCGTTAAAAAATTCCAAGAGACTATTATCTGCTCCGTATCTGGAATGATTATAACTGAAGTTTTTGCATACTAACCCAGATATTTTAATACTATCAGACTCCATTTCGTCTTCTCTCACGCCATAATTTCCTATATGCGCATTGGTGGCTACCATAATTTGTCCAAAATAGGAAGGATCTGTAAATATTTCCTGATAACCAGTCATACCGGTATTAAAACAAATTTCTCCAAAAACTGTGCCTTCATTTCCCACAGTTTTACCGTGAAAAATCATACCGTCTGCCAGCAAAATAACTGCTTTTTTTCTTGATTGATACTTCATAAAATCCTGAGCTCTTTTAAAAGGTTTCACAAAATAACATAAAAAAAAGGATAAACTGAAAAGTTTATCCTTTGTGATATGTAATTATATAGTTAACATTATTACTCTTCTGTAGAAGCTTCATTTTCATCTGCTTTTGGAGCCTCTGAAACCGCTGGTTGTGCTTCAGCAACAGCTTCATCTTTTTTCCTACCTCTACTTCTTCTGGTAGATTTTTGTTTGACTTCTTTCTTACCAGTATTGTAGATTTCATTATAGTCAACAAGCTCTATTAATGCCATTTCCGCATTATCACCTAACCTATTACCCAGTTTAATGATTCTTGTATATCCACCCGGTCTGTCTCCAACTTTCGCCGCTACGTCTCTAAAGAGCTCTGCTACCGCATATTTATTGCGCAAATAACTAAAAACAATTCTTCTGTTATGCGTAGAATCTTCTTTAGACTTTGTAACTAAAGGTTCAACAAACTGTTTTAAAGCTTTGGCTTTAGCAACTGTTGTATTTATTCTTTTATGTTCAATAAGTGAGCAAGCCATATTCGCAAGCATTGCTTTTCTGTGCGCCGACTTTCTACCTAAGTGATTATTTTTTTTTCCGTGTCTCATTTTTCTTCGTATTCAACTCGTAACTAGAGTTAGTCTTTATCTAATTTATACTTGGATAAATCCATTCCAAAACTAAGCCCTTTCACATTTACCAACTCTTCAAGTTCTGTCAACGATTTTTTACCAAAATTTCTAAACTTCATCAAATCGTTTTTATTGAAAGATACAAGGTCTCCTAAAGTATCTACTTCTGCGGCTTTAAGACAATTTAATGCTCTTACGGATAAATCCATATCAACCAATTTGGTTTTAAGCAATTGTCTCATATGCAGTGATTCTTCATCATAGGTCTCCGTTTGAGCTATCTCATCTGCTTCCAGAGTAATTCTTTCATCTGAGAATAACATGAAATGATGTATCAGTGTCTTAGCAGCCTCGGTCAACGCATCTTTAGGATGTATTGAACCATCTGATATAATTTCAAAAACTAATTTTTCGTAATCAGTTTTTTGTTCTACACGATAGTTCTCGATACTATACTTTACATTTTTAATAGGTGTAAAGATTGCATCCGTTGCAATTGTACCTAATGGTGCGTTAGATTTTCTATTTTCTTCAGCAGGTACATATCCTCTACCCTTCTCAATGGAAATTTCCATATTGATACTAACACCAGGTTCCATATTACCAATAACAAGGTCTGGATTAAGCACTTGAAATCCAGAAATAAACTTCTGGAAATCACCCGCTGTTAGTTGTTCTTTTCCGGTAACAGAAATAGATACCGTTTCATTATCGATATCTTCTATTTGTCTCTTGAAACGAACTTGCTTAAGATTAAGAATTATTTCCGTCACGTCTTCTACAACACCAGGTATTGTAGAGAATTCGTGTTCTACTTTATCTATTCTTACCGATGTGATAGCGAACC
Source organism: Ascidiimonas meishanensis (assembly GCF_037782385.1). Lineage (NCBI taxonomy): Bacteria > Pseudomonadati > Bacteroidota > Flavobacteriia > Flavobacteriales > Flavobacteriaceae > Ascidiimonas > Ascidiimonas meishanensis. Next base: position 35,430 of record NZ_JBBEXD010000008.1, on the reverse strand, counting down.
CTTCCAAAGAAGAAAGAAGTACTCTACGTAACGCGTTACCAACGGTCAATCCATATCCTGGTTCTAAAGGGCGAAACTCGAATTTCCCTTCAAAATCGGACGAATCGATCATTATAACTTTATCGGGCTTTTGAAAATTAAATATTGCCATAATAGGACTGCTGTCTGATTATTATTTAGAGTATAACTCGACTATTAGTTGTTCTTTGATATTTTCAGGAATCTGAAGTCTTTCAGGAATGGTCACAAAAGTACCTTCCAATTTCTCCGTATTCCATGTGATCCATTCGTAAACACTGCTATTTCCAGCCAGTGAGTCTTCAATAATCTGTAGGGATTTTGATTTCTCTCGAACTCCTACGACGTCTCCTACTTTTAAAGAATAAGAAGGGATGTTAACAATTTCTCCATTCACTGTAATGTGCCTGTGAGAAACCAATTGTCTAGCACCTCTTCTAGAAGGGGCAACACCCATACGATAAACCACATTATCTAAGCGTGATTCGCATAATTGAAGAAGCACTTCACCAGTAACTCCTTTACTTCTATTTGCTCTTTCAAATAAGTTTCTGAACTGACGCTCAAGAATACCATAGGTATACTTCGCTTTTTGCTTTTCCATTAACTGGACAGCATATTCAGATTTTTTCCCTCTCCTACGATTATTACCGTGTTGACCGGGAGGATAATTTCTTTTTTCAAATGATTTGTCATCACCAAAAATAGCTTCACCGAACTTTCGGGCTATTTTTGTTTTTGGACCTGTATATCTTGCCATTTTATAAAATTGAATCGGGTTGATTATGAATTAAGGCTTTCCTTCGATAATCTTCGATAACCCTGTTATACATAAAAAATTGATTAAACTCTTCTTCTTTTTGGAGGTCTACATCCGTTATGTGGTAATGGAGTCACATCTATTATCTCTGTAACTTCTATACCTGCATTGTGTATAGATCTAATTGCAGATTCTCTTCCATTTCCAGGTCCTTTTACGTACACCTTTACTTTTCGAAGTCCTGCTTCCTGAGCTGTTTTTACCGCATCTTCAGCAGCTACCTGTGCCGCGTACGGAGTATTCTTTTTTGAACCTCTGAAGCCCATTTTACCCGCCGAAGACCAGGATACCACATCTCCTTTTTTATTGGTAAGTGATATTATGATATTGTTAAAAGTAGCAGAAATATGTGCTTCTCCAACAGATTCAACAATCACCTTACGCTTTTTGGAAGTTTTAGTATTTGACTTTGCCATATTACTATTTATTATTTAGTTGCTTTCTTCTTGTTAGCAACCGTTTTTCTCTTACCTTTTCTTGTTCTGGAGTTATTTTTGGTACGCTGACCTCTTAAAGGAAGACCAGATCTATGACGAATACCTCTATAACATCCTATATCCATTAATCGCTTAATGTTTAGCTGAATTTCAGAACGCAATTCTCCTTCAATTTTAAAAGAAGAGACTGCATCACGAATGCGACCTATCTCGTCGTCATTCCAATCTGAAACTTTTTTATCTTCACTTACCTGAGCAATTTCTAAAATTTTTTTAGATCTACTTCTACCTATTCCAAATATATAAGTTAACGAAATAACTCCTCTTTTGTGTTTTGGTATGTCTACCCCTGCGATTCTTGCCATAACTTAACCTTGTCTTTGTTTAAATCTAGGATTCTTTTTGTTGATTACGTATAATCTACCTTTTCTTCGTACAATCTTGCACTCGGAACTTCTCTTTTTTACTGATGCTCTAACTTTCATCTGATTTATTATACTTTAATATCTATATGTAATTCTAGCTTTTGATAAATCGTATGGACTCATTTCAAGTTTGACCTTGTCGCCCGGTAACAATTTAATATAGTGCATTCTCATTTTTCCTGATATATGAGCTGTCACTACATGTCCATTTTCTAATTCTACACGAAACATAGCATTTGATAATGCTTCTATAATTGTTCCGTCTTGTTCTATTGCTGCTTGTTTTGCCATAAATTATGCAACTACTTTTCTATTTTTACCTGTTTTCATTAAACCATCATAATGTCTATTCAACAGATATGAATTTACTTGTTGAACGGTATCTATTGCAACTCCAACCATAATAAGCAATGAGGTACCTCCATAAAATAAGGCCCATCCTTGTTGTATTCCCACAATTTTAACAACCACGGCTGGTAATACAGCGATTAAAGCTAAAAACAAAGAACCGGGAAATGTTATCAGAGACATTATTTTATCTAAATAATCTGAAGTTTCTTTACCTGGTCTAATACCTGGTATAAAACCACCACTTCTTTTTAAATCATCTGCCATTTTATTTGTTGGAACCGTAATAGCTGTATAAAAATATGTGAATATGATAATCAACAAAGCAAAAACGATGTTATACCACAATCCAAAGATATCTCCAAAAGCAGCTTGAATAGACTGCGCTGTTTCCGACTCTGATAGACTTGCAAGTGCACTTGGAACAAACATAATTGCTTGCGCAAATATGATAGGCATTACACCTGATGCATTCAATTTCAAAGGAATGTATTGTCTAGAACCAAAAATATTCTTTTCATAACCACCAGAAGCAGTTCTTCTAGCATATTGTACTGGAATCTGTCTAGTAGCCATCACTAACATAACGCAAGCCAAAATAACAACAAACCAAATAATAACTTCTATGAGAATGAGCATTAGTCCTCCATTGTTTTCTGATACCCTTGAAACAAATTCTTGAGCAAAAGACACGGGCAATGTTGCTATTATACCTACCATGATTAGTAGAGAAATACCATTACCAATACCCTTATCTGTTATCTTTTCGCCTAACCACATTGCAAAAATAGTTCCAGTTACAAGAATTAAAACTGCAGGTACAATAAAATTAAGTTCTCTTCCGTAAACAAAAGCATCTGGTGGAACACCCAATGCCTCTAATCCGTAAAGATAAGCCGGAGCTTGAACCAAACAAATTGCTATTGTCAACCATCTAGTGATCTGGTTAATTGTTTTTCTTCCACTTTCTCCTTCCTTTTGTAACTTTTGAAGATATGGTATTGCAATTCCCATAAGCTGCACGACAATAGAGGCCGATATATAAGGCATAATACCCAAAGCAAAAACTGAAGCATTCGCAAAAGCACCACCTGTAAAAGCATTTAATATACCTAAAAGACCACCACCATCTGTTTTACTTGTAAGCTCAGAGAGCGCTAATGAATCAATACCGGGAAGTACAACATGCGCACCAAAACGATACACAAGTAAAAGACCTAAAGTAACTAAAATTCGCCCCTTAAGTTCTTCTATTTTCCAAATATTGGAGAGTGTTTCAATAAAGTTCTTCATTCTATTTACTTATAAAGTTACTGCTTCACCACCTGCTGCTTCGATAGCCGCTTTAGCACTGGCAGTAAATTTATGAACTGATACTTTAAGCTTTGCCTTTAGCTCTCCTCCACCTAAAATTTTAACAAGGTCATTTTTACCAACAAGACCATGATCTATCAGAATTTGCAAATCCAAAACATCTTTAACAACACCCTTATCAACCAGTTCTTGAAGTTTATTCAAATTAACCCCTTGATATTCCTTACGGTTAATGTTTTTAAAACCAAACTTAGGAACTCGTCTTTGAAGTGGCATCTGTCCACCTTCAAAACCTATTTTCTTAGAATAACCTGAACGAGATTTTGCACCTTTGTGGCCTCGGGTTGCAGTTCCACCTTTTCCAGAACCTTGACCTCTACCAACTCTCTTACCATCTTTATGTACTGAACCTTCTGCAGGTTTTAAATTACTTAAATTCATGACCAAAAATTTCTTTTCTTAAGCTTCTTCAACAGAAACTAAGTGTTTTATTTTATTTACCATACCAATAATTGGCGCAGTAGCTTCATGCTCTACGCTGTGACCTATTTTTCTAAGTCCTAACGCTTCGAGGGTTCTTTTTTGGTCCTCGGGACGTTTGATATTACTTTTTACTTGCGTAATTTTTATCTTTCCCATTATACTAATTTATCAACAGTAATTGTACACTTACCCTTTAAAAACTTTTTCCAAAGATATTCCTCTTTGCGCTGCAATTGTTCTTGCATCTCTAAGACGCAACAATGCATCAAAAGTAGCTTTTACAACATTATGTGGGTTGGAAGAACCTTGAGATTTAGAAAGTACATCGTGTACACCAACTGCTTCTAATACTGCTCTAACCGCACCACCTGCAATAACTCCTGTACCCTGTGAAGCTGGTTGAATATAAACCCTTGCTCCTCCGTATTTACCTTTTTGATCATGAGGCACTGTACCTTTAACAAGAGGTATTCTTACTAAATTTTTCTTTGCGTCTTCTACTGCTTTGGAAATAGCATCTGCTACTTCTTTAGATTTTCCCAAACCATGACCTACGACTCCATTCTCGTCGCCTACCACAACAATAGCAGAGAATCCAAAAGCTCTACCACCCTTGGTTACTTTAGTAACTCTTTGCACTCCTACCAAACGGTCTTTCAATTCCAGTCCACTAGGCTTTACAAGCTCTACGTTTTTATAATTTTGATACATATCTTAATTAGAATTTAAGTCCGCCTTCTCTAGCGCCTTCTGCTAATGATTTAACTCTCCCGTGATATAAATAACCTCCACGATCAAAAGAAATATTTTCTATTCCTGATTTTAGTGCTTTCGCAGCAACAGATTTACCAACCAAAGCAGCTAATTCTGTTTTTGTGCCTTTTTTACCACTAATATCTTTGTCTCTGGACGACGATGCTACTAGTGTTTTACCAGTTGTATCATCTACTATTTGAGCGTATATCTCGTTATTACTTCTAAAAACAGCTAATCTAGGTTTTTCGGAAGTTCCGTTTATCACCTTTCTTATTCTGCTTTTAATACGCTGTCTTCTTTCAGTCTTTGATAATCCCATTTTGCTAATTATTAAGCTGATTTACCTGCTTTTCTTCTAAGCTGTTCACCTACAAATTTGATCCCTTTTCCTTTATAAGGCTCTGGCTTACGGAATGAACGAATTTTTGCCGCTACATGTCCTATCAGTTGTTTGTCGTATGAACTTAACTTAATTATTGGATTTTTACCTTTTTCAGATATAGTTTCCACTTTTACCTCTGGTGCCAATTCAAATACAATATTGTGTGAAAAACCAAGTGCCAAATCTAATTTCTGACCCTGACTACTTGCACGGTAACCCACACCTACTAATTCTAATTGCTCAGTAAATCCTTCAGAAACTCCAATGATCATATTGTTAATTAATGAACGATATAAGCCATGTTTAGCCTTTTGTCCCTTTGAACTGTTGGTTGTTTCTAAAGTGATTTCGCCGTCTTCTTGTTTCACGACAATTTCCTTTATTTCCTGAGATAATTCACCAAGCTTTCCTTTCACGTGTACAACCCCATCTTTAATGGTTACTGCAACGCCTTCTCGAACACTTATTGGACTTTTACCTATTCTTGACATTTCTTTTGTCTTTAATATTTAGTAAACGTAACATAAAACTTCACCACCCACATTCTCATGTTGCGCTTGCTTACTTGTCATTACTCCATGAGAAGTTGAAACAATTGCAATACCCAAACCATTGAGAATTCGAGGAAGACTGTCAGCACCCGAATACTTTCTTAGACCAGGCTTACTGATCCGCTGTATCTTTCTGATAACAGGTTCTTTGGTGAATTTATCATACTTAAGTGCTATCTTTATAACACCTTGCACTACATTATCTTCAAACTTATAACTAAGAATGTAACCTTGATCGAATAAGATCTTAGTAATTTCTTTTTTAAGCTTAGAAGCAGGTATCTCTACCACTCTGTGCCCTGCACTGTTAGCGTTTCTTATTCTTGTTAAATAATCTGCTATAGGATCTGTATACATCTTAATATATCCTTTAATTCTATTACCAACTTGCTTTTTTAACTCCCGGAATAAGGCCTTGATTGGCCATTTCCCGAAAAGTTACCCTAGAAATACCAAACGTACGCATATATCCTTTAGGTCTACCCGTAAGCTTACATCTATTGTGCAATCTCACAGGAGAAGCATTTTTAGGCAGCTTTTGTAAAGCCTCATAATCTCCAGCTTCTTTCAAGGCCTTACGTTTTTCAGCATACTTATCTACCAGCTTTTGTCTTTTTACCTCACGGGCTTTCATTGATTCTTTAGCCATACTTTAATTCTTTTTAAAGGGTAATCCTAATTCGCTTAATAGTGATTTTGCTTCCTTATCTGTCTTTGCAGAAGTTACAAAACTAATATCCATACCTGAAATTTTATTTACTTTATCAATATCAATTTCAGGAAAAATTATCTGCTCTGTTACACCTAGATTGTAATTACCTCTACCATCAAAACCAGTAGCTCTAATCCCATTAAAATCTCTAACCCTAGGCAATGCTGAAGTAATAAGTCTATCTAAAAACTCGTACATACGCTCTCCACGTAACGTTACTTTAGCACCAATTGGCATACCCTTACGAAGCTTAAAAGATGCTACATCTTTTTTAGATATAGTAGAAACAGCCTTCTGACCAGAAATCTTAGTAAGTTCATCTACTGCGTAATCAATAAGTTTCTTATCGGCTACGGCGGCACCAACCCCACGGCTAATTACTATTTTTTCTAACTTAGGTACTTGCATAACGTTTGTATAACCAAACTCTTCCGTAAGAGCCGATGATACTCTATCGCTATATTCTTGCTTTAATCTTGGAATGTAAGCCATAACTAAATTACTTCATTTGATTTTTTAGAGATTCTTACTTTTTTACCATCTCTTTCTTCTATACCTACTCTTGTAGTTTCACCTGATTTAGGATCTATTAAAGAAAGATTTGAAATATGAAGAGGAGCCTCTTTTTTAACAATACCTCCTTGAGGATTTTGAGCACTAGGCTTCATGTGTTTTGAAACCATGTTTACTCCCTCCACAATTGCCTTATTTTTTTCACGATCTACCTTTAAAACCTTACCTTCAGTACCTTTATGGTCTCCAGCAATAACTTTAACAGTATCTCCTGATTTTATCTTTAGCTTTATCATCTTTAACTTGTATTAAAGCACCTCTGGTGCTAATGATACGATCTTCATAAATTGCTTATCACGAAGTTCTCTCGCCACCGGACCGAAAACACGAGTACCTCTCATTTCTCCGGTTGGATTCAAAAGAACACAAGCATTATCGTCAAAGCGAATATAAGAACCATCTGGTCTTCTCACCTCTTTTCTGGTACGAACAACTACAGCTGTAGAAACCTGCCCCTTTTTAACACTACCATTAGGAGTGGCATCTTTTACTGTGACAACAATTTTATCACCTACAGAAGCATATCTTCTTTTTGTACCTCCTAATACACGGATTGTCAAAACTTCTTTTGCTCCGGTATTGTCTGCTACTCTTAATCTAGATTCTTGTTGTACCATAATTACTTAGCTCTTTCAATGATTTCAACCAATCTCCAACATTTGCTTTTACTCAAAGGTCTTGTTTCCATGATCTTTACAGTATCACCAATATTGCAGTCGTTCTTTTCGTCGTGTGCAACATATTTCTTTGTTTTCAACACAAACTTACCGTACATAGGATGTTTTACTCTTTTCACCTCTGAAACCACTATTGATTTCTCCATTCGGTTACTAGTAACTACCCCTATTCTCTCTTTTCTTAAATTTCTTTTTTCCATCTTTAAGCAGAATCGAATTATTGTAATTCTCTTTTAGTGAGCTCTGTTGCCAATCTTGCTACCGTTCTTCTTGCTTTGCGCAATTGAAGTGGATTCTCAAGAGGAGTTATGGCATGAGCCATTTTTAAATCTGCATAACTCTTTTTGGATTCACCAAGCTTTTCCTGCAACTCAGTTATTGATAGTTCTCTTACTTCTGACTGTCTCATAAACTAATACTATTAGGCAACGTAATCACGTGCAATAACAAACTTGGTTTTTACAGGAAGTTTTTGCGCCGCAAGGCGTAATGCTTCTTTGGCGACATCCATAGGAACACCACCCACTTCAAACATTATTCTTCCTGGTTTAACAACGGCGGCCCAATATTCTGGCGCTCCCTTACCTTTACCCATTCGTACTTCAAGAGGCTTTTTTGTAATTGGCTTGTCTGGAAAAATTTTAATCCATAACTGACCTTCTCTTTTCATAAAACGAGTAGCGGCAACACGAGCAGCTTCTATTTGACGTGATGTTATAAATGATGAATCCAACGATTTTATGCCAAACATACCATTTGAAAGTTGAAATCCTCTCTGAGAATTCCCTTTCATACGGCCTTTCTGCATTTTTCGATATTTGGTTCTTTTTGGCTGTAACATTTTTCTTTACTTTAAAAAATTACTTTCTACGACGAGCTCCTTTTTTTGGACCGGATCCAGCACCTTTACCACCTTGTTTTTTGGACATTCCAACTAAGGGTGATAATTCTCTTTTTCCATAAACTTCGCCTTTCATAATCCATACTTTTATCCCTAATCTTCCATAAGTAGTATGCGCTTCCACTAGTGCGTAATCAATATCAGCTCTAAAAGTTGATAATGGAATTCTACCGTCTTTGTAAGACTCGGAACGTGCCATTTCAGCACCATTCAAACGCCCGGATATCATCACTTTAATACCCTCACAATTCATCCTCATTGCAGCTGAAATAGCCATTTTTATTGCCCGGCGATATGAAATTCTACTTTCTATCTGGCGCGCAATACTTGCAGCAACAAGATTTGCATCTAATTCTGGTCGTTTGATTTCAAAAATATTGATTTGAACCTCCTTATCGGTAATCTTCTTTAACTCTTCCTTTAGCCTGTCTACCTCCTGACCGCCTTTACCAATAATAATACCGGGTCTTGCAGTGGTGATAGTAACGGTTACAAGCTTAAGGGTTCGCTCTATAATTACCCTTGAAACACTCGCTTTAGAGAGACGCGCGTGAACATATTTTCTTATCTTATCGTCTTCGGCAAGCTTATCGCCGTAATCGTTACCTCCGTACCAATTGGACTCCCATCCTCTAATGATACCTAAGCGATTTCCGATTGGATTTGTTTTTTGTCCCATGTTCTCTCCTAACTTTGTGTATTATTACTAGCTCCTAAAATCAATGTAACATGATTGGAACGCTTTCTAATTCTATGTGCTCTACCTTGAGGTGCTGGACGCAGACGTTTCAGCATAGAGCCTCCATCTACCTTAATCTCTTTAATAAAAAGATTAGCCTCTTCTACATTAGCATCTTCATTCTTCGCTTGCCAATTAGCAATTGCGGAAAGCAACAGCTTTTCAATGCGTCGAGATGCTTCTTTAGAATTAAACTTTAGTATAGCAAGTGCTTTTTCTACCTTTTCACCACGAACTAAATCCGCCACTAGACGCATTTTTCTAGGTGAGGTAGGGCAGTTATTTAACTTTGCAAAAGCAAGACTTTTCTTTGCCTCTTTAATTTGCGCTGCTCTTTCTTTTTTTCGAACTCCCATAGCTACCTGTTATTTTTTTCCTTTATTTTTCGCACCTGCATGCCCTCTAAATGAACGCGTGGGTGAAAATTCTCCTAACTTATGTCCCACCATATTCTCAGTAACATATACTGGAACAAATTGGCGACCATTATGTACAGCAATTGTTTGCCCGACAAAATCTGGGGTAATCATAGATGCCCTAGACCAGGTCTTAATTACTGTCTTCTTACCAGACTCTACATTCTGTTGAATCTTTTTTTCTAAACTATAGTGAACGTAAGGTCCTTTTTTAAGTGAACGTGCCATTTCTAAATTCTTTTATTTCTTTCTACGTTCTACAATATACTTATTACTCGACTTGGTCTTCGATCTTGTTCTAAAACCTTTTGCAGGAACTCCATTTCTAGATCTAGGATGACCTCCGGAAGCTCTTCCTTCACCACCACCCATTGGATGATCTACTGGGTTCATAGCTACAGGTCTAGTTCTAGGTCTTCTACCTAACCACCTACTTCTACCCGCCTTACCAGACACAATTAATTGATGATCTGAATTAGAGACCGCCCCTATTGTAGCCAAACAATCTGACAAGATCATTCTTGTTTCACCAGATGGCAATTTGATAGTAGCATACTTCTTATCTCTTGCCATTAATTGGGCAAAAGCACCAGCTGATCTTGCCATAACGGCACCTTGACCTGGCCTTAACTCAATACAAGATATAATAGTACCCAAAGGGATATGACTAAGCGGTATTGCATTACCTATTTCAGGAGCAGCATCCACACCAGAAACCACCTTCTGACCTACTTGCAGGCCATTTTGAGCGATGATGTAATTCTTCTCTCCATCCGTATACTTTATAAGCGCAATAAAAGCTGTTCTGTTTGGATCATATTGTATAGATTCAACAGAAGCATCCACGCCTGTCTTTGATCTTTTAAAATCAATGATACGATACTTTCTCTTGTGACCCCCGCCTATGTAACGCATGGTCATTTTTCCTTGACTGTTTCTACCACCAGACCTTTTTAACGGAGTAAGTAAACTTTTCTCCGGCTTATCAGTAGTAATCGCGTCAAATCCGTTTACTACTCTAAAACGCTGTGCTGGGGTTATCGGTTTTAATTTTCTAACTGACATTATTCGTCTCTAGTTATAAATTGCTATAAAAATCAATATTTTCTCCTTCCGCAACTTGAACAATTGCTTTCTTAAAAGCATTTGTCTTGCCGTGTTGAACACCGGTTTTCGTGAAGCGGGTTTTTCTTTCAGGTCCGTAATTCATAGTTCTAACTTTCTCAACAGTTACTCCATAAGTAGCTTCAACAGCATCTTTAATTTGGAGCTTATTAGCTCTAGGATCTACTATGAAACCATAACGATTTAAACGCTCGCTTTCAGCGGTCATTTTTTCCGTTATTACTGGCTTTATTAATACATTCATGTGGCTCCTTATTTTGTTAAGTTAGATTCAATTCCCTCTAGTGACCCTTCTGTAAGCACTACATTATTAACATTTAAAATCTTGTAAGTGCTTAATTCTGAACTTGTTACAACTTGTGAGGACTTCAAATTACGTGACGACAAATATACATTATTATTTAAATCACCCAACACAAACAACGATTTTTTATTTTCAAGACCCAAAGCCTTTAAAATATTTATAAAATCTTTTGTTTTTGGAGCCTCTAAACTAAAGTCTTCAAGCACTGTTATTGACTGCTCATTTGCTTTTATACTTAAAGCAGATTTCCTAGCCAACCTTTTAAGGTTTTTGTTAAGCTTCTGAGTGTAATCTTTAGGTCTTGGACCAAAGACTCTACCTCCACCAACAAACAAAGGATTTTTAATACTACCCGCACGAGCAGTACCTGTTCCTTTTTGCTTTTTAATCTTTCTGGTACTACCAGCTATTTCTGCTCTTTCTTTAGCTTTATGAGTTCCTTGTCTCTGATTTGCCAAATACCGTTTAACATCTAAATAAACAGCATGCTTATTAGGCTCTATTGCAAAAACCGAATCAGAAAGCTCAACTTTCCTTCCGGTATCTTTTCCGTTAATATCTACTACTGCTACTTCCATTACTTCTGAATGATTACGTATGCGTTCTTGTGACCTGGAACGCAACCTTTAACTACTAAAAGATTTTTTTCAGGAACTACTTTAAGCACTCTTAAATTCTGAACAGTTACTCGCTCAGCACCCATTCTACCTGCCATTCGCATTCCTTTAAATACTCTTGACGGATAAGAAGACGCACCAATAGAACCCGGAGCCCTTAAACGATTATGTTGTCCGTGAGTTGCTTGTCCGACACCGGCAAAGCCATGTCTTTTAACTACACCTTGAAAACCTTTTCCTTTGGATGTTCCACTTACATCCACAAATTCTCCTTCAATAAAATGATCAACACCAACGGTGTCTCCTAATTTAAATTCTCCTTCAAAATCTTGGAATTCAACGACTTTTTTCTTTGGCGAAGTACCTGCTTTTTTAAAATGTCCCTGTTGAGACTTATTCGCACGTTTTTCTGCCTTGTCATCGAAACCAAGCTGAAGGGCACTATACCCGTCAACCTCCTCGGTTCTGACTTGGGTAACTACACACGGACCCGCTTCTATGACGGTACAAGGAATATTTTTCCCGTTCTCGTCATAAATACTGGTCATGCCAATCTTTTTTCCAATTAACCCAGACATTTACATTTAGTTTTAAGACCTCATCTAATTTTTAAAGTTGAGACCTACGTTATTAACATTTATTTATTTACTCAAAAAAACAGGGTCAAAAATACTTCAACCCTGAATGTATTTATTACCGTTTTTCCTTCGCGAAACGCTCCGGACATGTCTTTAGAAGTACCACTTCTATTCAATCATCAAACCTTAATCTCCACTTCAACTCCACTAGGTAGCTCTAACTTCATCAAAGCATCAATTGTTTTAGATGAAGAACTGTAGATATCTAATAATCTCTTATAAGAACTCAATTGAAATTGTTCTCGAGACTTTTTGTTTACGTGAGGTGATCTTAATACCGTAAAGATTTTTTTGTGCGTAGGAAGAGGAATAGGTCCTGTAACTACTGCACCCGTTGTTTTAACAGTCTTTACGATTTTCTCAGCAGATTTATCTACTAAATTATGATCGTATGATTTTAATTTTATTCTAATTTTTTGACTCATCTTCTAAAATTTATGCAGTTACGCCTTTTGAGGCCTTAATTACCGCTTCTGAAATACTTGAAGGAGTTTCCGCATAGCGCGCAAATTCCATCGTTGAAGTTGCTCTACCTGAAGAAAGTGTTCTTAAGGAGGTTACGTAACCAAACATTTCTGACAACGGAACTTCTCCCTTCACTACCTTAGACCCTGCTCTGTCGCTCATATCACTGATAGTACCTCTTCTTCTATTTAAATCTCCAACTATATCCCCCATATTCTCTTCGGGAGTCAATACTTCTATTTTCATAATTGGTTCCAAGATAACGGCACCAGCAGCTCTACCTGCAGATTTATATCCCATTTTTGCAGCAAGTTCAAAAGACAAAGAATCAGAATCTACCGCATGGAAGGAACCGTCTTTTAGGGTAACTTTCATAGAATCCATCTCAAAACCAGCCAAAGGACCATTTTTCATTGCAGTTTGGAAACCTTTTTCAACCGATGGAATGAATTCTTTAGGAATACGACCCCCTTTAATTTCATCAACAAATTGCAATCCGTCGCCTTCAAAATCATCATCTGCAGGTCCCATTTCAAATACGATGTCCGCAAATTTACCACGACCACCAGATTGCTTCTTATAAACCTCTCTATGCGAAGCTAATTTAGTTAAAGCCTCCTTATATTCTACTTGTGGCTCACCTTCGTTAACCTCAACTTTAAATTCGCGTCTCAACCTATCAACAATAATATCTAGATGAAGTTCTCCCATACCAGATATAATGGTTTGACCAGATGCTTCATCTGTCTTCACCTGAAAAGTTGGATCTTCTTCTGCTAATTTAGCTAACGCCATTCCCAGCTTATCAACATCTGCTTTTGTTTTAGGCTCTACCGCAATACCAATTACTGGATCTGGAAAATCCATACTTTCAAGTATTATCGGATGCTTTTCCGCAGACATGGTATCACCGGTTTTAATATCTTTAAAACCTACAGCGGCTCCAATATCACCTGCTTCAATAAAGTCAATAGCATTCTGTTTGTTAGAATGCATTTGATAAATACGTGAAATACGTTCTTTTTTACCTGATCTATTATTCAAAATGTAAGATCCCGCATCTAAACGACCAGAATATGTTCTAAAGAATGCCAAACGACCTACAAAGGGGTCTGTAGCAATCTTAAATGCCAAGGCCGCAAAAGGTTCTTTTACATCTGGCTTTCGCGTAATCTGCTCACCTGTATTTGGATCAACACCTACTATATCGTCCTTATCAATAGGAGATGGCAAGTATCTACAAACTGCATCTAATAAAAACTGTACACCTTTATTTTTGAATGAAGAACCGCAAATCATAGGAATGATAGCACGATCCATCACAGCTGCTCTTAATGCTGCATGAACTTCTTCTTCTGTAATAGAATCTTCGTCCTCGAAAAATTTCTCCATTAGATCTTCATCATATTCCGCAACAGCTTCAATTAAAGCAGCTCTATACTCCTTTACTTCTGCTTTCATTTCTTCGGGAATATCTACGATATCAAAAGTAGAACCAAAACCTTCTTCATGCCAAACAATGGCTCTGTTTTTAGCTAGGTCAACGATACCTTTAAAATCGCTTTCATCACCAATGGGTAAAACGATTGGCACAGCATTGGACCCAAGCATTGTTTTGACTTGATTACAAACCATTAAAAAGTTAGATCCTTGACGATCCATCTTATTTACAAAACCAATTCTAGGAACCTTATAATTGTCTGCTAACCTCCAGTTAGTTTCTGATTGCGGCTCTACACCGTCAACAGCACTAAACAAGAAAACTAATCCATCAAGCACTCTTAAAGAACGATTAACTTCTACTGTAAAATCAACATGACCCGGAGTATCAATGATATTAAAATGATAATCCTTAGCATCATCGGTAGGTAGCCCATTTTCTGTCGGGAACTTCCATTCACAAGTTGTGGCAGCAGAGGTAATAGTAATACCACGCTCCTGCTCTTGCTCCATCCAATCCATAGTAGCGGCACCATCATGCACCTCTCCTATTTTGTGGCTAACACCCGTATAAAATAATATACGCTCTGTTGTAGTGGTCTTACCAGCATCGATATGTGCAGCAATACCTATATTTCTCGTGTATTTTAAATCTCTTGCCATTTCTGATTAAAATCTAAAGTGGGAAAATGCTTTATTAGCCTCAGCCATTTTATGAGTATCTACTCTTTTCTTAACCGCCGCTCCTTCTTCTTTAGCAGCTGCTAATACCTCAGAGGCTAGTCTTTGTGGCATTGATTTCTCATTTCGCTTTCTTGCGTAACTAATCAACCACTTCATTGCCATTGAAACCTTTCGGTCTGGCCTGATTTGCATTGGAATTTGGAAAGTAGCTCCACCCACACGACGACTTCTTACTTCCACATGTGGCATAACATTTGACAATGCATCCTTCCATATTTCTAATGCCGTTTTTTCGTCATCATTTTTTTTCTCCTCTACAATTTCCATTGCATCATAAAAAACCTTAAATGCAACTGACTTTTTACCATCCCACATCAAGTTATTTACAAATCTCGTTACTAGTTGATCGTTAAATTTTGGATCCGGTAAAAGAGGTCTTTTTTTCGCCTGTCTTTTTCTCATGTCTTTAACTTATAAAGATTATTTTTTATCCTTGGGACGTTTTGCACCATATTTAGATCTCCTTTGCGTTCTTCCAGCAACACCAGCTGTATCAAGCGCGCCTCTAACAATGTGATATCTAACACCTGGCAAATCTTTTACTCTTCCACCCCTTACTAATACTATCGAGTGCTCCTGGAGGTTATGTCCTTCACCGGGGATATACGCATTCACCTCATTACCGTTAGTCAAACGAACTCTCGCTACTTTTCTCATAGCGGAATTTGGTTTTTTAGGTGTTGTGGTGTAAACACGCGTACAAACCCCTCTTCTTTGAGGACACGAATCCAAAGCAGCCGATTTACTCTTCTTAGTAATCTGGGTTCTTCCTTTTCGTACTAATTGTGAAATTGTTGGCATAATTTACTGTTACAATTCTATTTTAAGATATTAATTCCCTTATTTTTAAGGCTTGCAAAGGTAGGGTTTTTTTTAAATTATTCAAATCGTAAAGAATTAATTTTCAATATTATTTATAAATAGCCATTTTAGCTAAAAAAGAATACTATATAATAAGGTGTATCTTTTGATGCTAAATCATATTCTTTACTACGAATTAGAGAAGTTGAAATTCAAAAAATGTTTGGCATCAACAAAATAATCATTTTTCAATAACAAATGAGTACTTGGCAGATAATCTCCTAAAATTTATACTTTAATTAGTTTTATGAAAAATAGGAATAAATAGTTCAATTCCTACAGATGTATATATTTGATTAGCAGATTGATAAAAAATTTACTTCATTTTTCTTTTTCTCTACCTACAGGCCGTTTTAATTTACAATTGCGAAATTCTCAATGTTTTTAACTTTTTGTTAGGAAAAAAATTGGAATTTTAACTTGAATTTATCATTTTTGACTTTAGCTAATTCAAATAATTTAAAAAATGGGAACAAAGTTTAGTGGATTTCTAACGCTCTTGTTAGCGTTGCTTGTGCAGATTACATTTGCACAAGAGAAAACTATCTCAGGTACGGTTACAGACCAAGACGGTCTGCCGCTGCCAGGGGTTAATATAGTTGTACAAGGCACCACCACAGGAACTCAGACAGATTTTGATGGAAAGTATCTCATCAAAGCGTCTGTTGGGCAGGTACTAGTGTACACCTATGTAGGACAAAAAACAACTGAGCGAACTGTAGGGGCATCTAGCACCATTGACCTTCAAATGGAAGAAGATGCGCAGGCACTTGAAGAAGTGATCGTTACAGCTCAGGGTATAAAAAGAGAAAAACAAGCACTGGGGTATGCAATAGCAGAGGTTAAATCTGAGCAACTCGAGCAACGTGCAGAAGGAGATCTTGGAAGGGTTCTTAGTGGTAAAGCCTCTGGTGTTCAGATCACAGCACAAAGTGGTATTTCAGGATCTGGAACTAACATTATTATTAGGGGTCTAAGTTCATTTAGTGGAAGTAACCAACCACTTTTTATTGTAGATGGTGTTCCTTTTAATAGTGACACCAATACAGCTGGAGCAGGAGATGGAGACAGTGATGGTTCAAATGACTTCATTAATGGTAATTTAGGATCTAGTAGATTTTTTGATCTTGATCCTAACAATATTGAAAGCATTAATGTATTGAAAGGTTTGGCAGCAGCTACACTTTATGGAACCGCTGGTAGAAATGGGGTTATTCTTATTACTACCAAAAATGGTTCTACTGGGGCTTCTAAAAAGAAAAGTGAAGTAACACTTACTTCATCAGTCTTTTTTAATGAAATTGCATCACTTCCAGATTATCAAGATTCTTATGGTAATGGTTTTGACCAATCCTTTGGATGGTTCTTTAGTAACTGGGGACCAAGTTTTGAAAGAGATGGAGTTGCAGGATGGGGTAATAGCTCATCTTTTGATGCAAATGGAACGCTCCCTCACCCTTACTCAACAGCCGGAGCTTCTACAGGAATTCCACAGGCATTTCCTGAATTTGCAGATGCAAGATATGAATGGAGACCTTATGATAGTGCGAAGAAATTCTTCCGCACAGGGGTTGCAAAAAGTACTGCTCTTAATTTCTCAGGAAATTCTGATGACGGAAAAGTATCTTACAATATGAATTTTAGTCATCTTGATGATGAAGGTTTTACCCCTGAAAACAAAGTTATTCGTAACACATTTGGTCTTGGTGGTAAAGCAGAATTAAGTAATAATTTCACCGTTAGCGGTACTATCAACTACGCAAGAACAGATTTCCGTTCTCCTCCAGTAGCTGCAGGTGATGGAAATACTGTATTTGATGCTATTGGTAACTTTGAAGGTAGTACAGGTTCTTCTGTCTTCTCAAATATTTTCTTTACACCAAGAAGTGTAGATGTACAAGGACTTCCTTTTCAAAACCCGGTTACTGGTGCCAGTGTTTATTATCGCCAAAACAACAGTATTCAGCATCCATTATGGACTGTTTTTAATGCAAAGGTCCAACAAGTAACCAATCGTGTATTTGGTAATGGAGCCATTCAGTATAAGTTTAATGATAATTTAAATTTTCTTTACCGTTTGGGGATAGATGTTGCAAGTACTAATAATACAAACCAACAAAATAAAGGTGGTGTTTCAGAAGATACTACTACAAGAAGTGGTCTCTACCAAACTTGGAATGATACTAATACTATTTGGGATCATAACTTTATTCTTAACGGTCAATATGATCTCGGCGAAAAGATTGGGGTTTCATTTAACCTAGGTGCTACCACTAGAAGAGAAGTTTTAGACAGAACTGGAGTTAGAAGTTCAGGACAGCAAATTTTTGATGTATTCAGACATTTTAATTTTGCAATACAAGATGAATTACAATTCACGAGTGAGCGAAATATCGTAGGTGTATATGGACAAGCAGAATTTGATTACGACAGATGGTTATATGTAACGGTTGCTGGACGTAATGACTGGGTTTCTAATCTAGCAGTTGAAAATCGTTCTATTTTCTATCCTAGTGCTAGTTTTTCATTTGTTCCTACCAGTATTATTGATGGTTTGAAGAATAATGAATATATAAATTATCTGAAAATTCGTGGTGGTTATGGTACTTCTGCAAACTTCCCTACAGGATTCCCTGTTGCCTCTAGGTTAGAACTAGACACCAGAAGATTTCTTGATGATTCAGGCGGAGCTATCGTATCAAACTCAACTAGCCCATTTGTTGAAAATCCAAATTTGAAACCAGAAAGACTGGATGAAATTGAGATTGGTATTGAATCAAGATTCTTCAATAATAGAGTGACTTTAGATGCTTCTTACTATACCAGAATTACTAAAGACTTAATTGTAGATCAAGATTTAGATGCTTCTTCCGGTTTCCTAACTACACAGACTAACGTAGGTGAAATTGAAAGTGATGGTATTGAAATAGATTTAGGAGTTAATATTTTCCGTTCTTCCGAAGAAGGTGGACTTAATTGGGATATCAATGCAAACTGGACCACAAATGATGCAGTAGTAAACGATTTAGGAGCCAATGATTCTCAAATATTAGTTTATGCTGGTATTAATGGACTTGCAGCTAACGCAGCAATTGAAGGAGAATCGCTCGGGTCTATTGTTGGAAGTAGAATTCAACGTGATACTGAAGGTAACTTTGTAGTAAACAGCCAAGGTAACTACATCATTGAAGAAGGAAACTTTATTATTGGTGATGCGATCCCAGACTGGAATCTAAATATTTCAAATAGCTTCTCTTATAAAAATTTCAATTTTGGATTTTTATTTACTTATGTACACGGAGGAGATATTTATAGCCAGACTATAGCAACGCTATTGGGACGTGGTTTAACTACCGATACTGAAGACAGAGAAAATACTTTTATTTTGCCTGGAGTTCAGGAAAACGGACAACCTAACAATGTTCAGATTAATAATTCAGGTTATTATTTTGACAATGTTCTTTTTGGTCCGGCAGAACTAAATATTTATGATGCAACTGTAATAAGATTACAAGAAGTCTCTCTAGGATATTCTGTTCCAAGTGAAATTCTTGAAAGGACACCATTTGGTTCTTTATCTTTTACAATCTCTGGTTATAATTTATGGTTTGATGCAGTTAATACTCCAGATGGAGTAAACTTTGATCCTAATGTTGCAGGTGCTGGTGTAGGTAATGCTGCCGGTTTTGATTTCCTTAACGGTCCAAGTTCAAAAAGATACGGGTTTAGTTTAAAAGCCACTTTCTAATTTAAAAAACAACAAACATGAAAAGAATATATAAATTTATAACTCTGGTCTTGTTTTCGGGTTTAATGCTAAACTCTTGTGAAACAACAGAGCTTAATTTAAGGGATAATCCCAATTTCCTCTCGGGCGACCAGGGAAATGTAGATTTTTTCCTTAACGCTATTCAGCTTCAATATGCTGAATTAATAGATGACCTTGGGTATACCGGAGGACGGCTTGTAAGAATGGAGGTTCTTCAAGAACGTAATTATTTAAATGCACTTTCTCCTGTAAACTTTGATGAAGAATGGGAATGGGCATATCAAGATATTTTAGCCGATATTAGAAAGATGCAACCTCTAGCGGAAGCAGATGGGCAATATCGCCATCTAGGTATTGCTAATGTTATTGAAGCAGATGTTATTGTAACACTGGTAGATTATTTTGGTGATGTTCCCTATAGTGAAGCAATTCAGGGCTTGGCAAATCCAAATCCGAAGTTAGATGATGCTGCAGGATTATATGATGCAGCGCTAGCATTACTGGACGAAGCTATTAATAATTTTACCAGAGATGATAACTTACTAGAAGTTCAAAATGATTTCTTTTATGGTGGTGATTATGATAACTGGGTAAAATTGGCAAATACACTAAAGATGAAAATTTATCTTCAGCGCAGACTAGTTGATCCAGGAGCAGCAGCAGCTTTTCAAGCGATAGTTGACACTGGAGATTTTATTTCCAGTACTTCAGAAGACTTTGAATTTAATTGGGGAATAAATGAAGTACTCCCAGATACAAGACACCCTAGTTATATAAGTAATTATACTCCAACTGGTGCTGGCACTTATATGTCTAACTGGTTGATGAATTATATGCAAGAGAATGGTGATCCTCGCATTCGTTATTACTTCTACAGACAAGTATCTGTTCTTCCAGGGGAGGGCGGTACAGATCCAGACGAAGAAACATTGAGATGTTCACTCCAAGATGCACCTTTACACTATACTGATGGTGGTTTCACTTTCTGTAGTTTAGCTAATGGATATTGGGGAAGAGACCACGGTGATGATGAAGGAATTCCACCGGATGGATTATTAAGAACTGCTTATGGTATCTACCCGGCCGGTGGGGCTTTTGACGATGACAGATTTGAAGGTGTTGAACAAGGTGCCGGTGCTGGAGGTGCAGGTATAACGCCATTACTATTAGCATCTACAGTTGATTTCATGAGAGCTGAAATGGCAATGGTTGCTGGGAACCCCGGCGATGCAAAACAGTTCATTTTAGACGGTCTTGATAAATCTGTTGCCAAAGTAATAACCTTTGGTCCTAAAGATTCTAGTGCAGATTTATCTTTTGCACCTTCCATGACTGAAATTGCAGATCACACTGATCTTGTGGATGATGCATTTGAAGATGCTACTACCGATGAAGAACGTTGGAACATATTGGCCGAGCAATACTGGGTAGCTGCATTTGGTAATGGTACTATGAACTATAATTTCTATAGGAGAACAGGATACCCTACTACGCTTCAACCAAACAGAGAACCACAACCAGGTGGTTTCATAAGGTCGTTAAGATACCCTCAAAATGCACTTAACAATGCATCGATTCAACAGAAAACCAATGTAACAAGTCAGGTATTCTGGGATATCAATCCCGGATCACCAGGTTTCCCGGTAGCTAACTAATTTAAAATCTATCTAGAAAATGAAAAAAATAAATAAAATAGTTGCATTGAGTCTTTCTGCTATGGCCATTTCCTGTAGTTCAGATGACAATGCAATAGACACCTTATTTGAGAACGTTACCCGTGGTGCGGTATTAAGAACCGTTGATGTAGTAAGCGGTTCATTTAATGTGTTTGACGATACTTCTGAGTTTATTATTGAACTTGAAGAGCAAGATACTCAAAACGGAGGGCTTTTAGCCTCTGTAGATGTAAAGGCTACCTTTATTGATAACTTTGATGATGGTACAGATAATTCTGTAGCTTCAACAGATGTAACTACCATTGATGTAAGTGCCTTTTCACCAGGCCCATTTGGATTACCACGTACTACCTTTTCTATTTCACTTAATTCAGTAAGAACGGCATTAGGCCTTGATGGAAGTCAACTTAATGGTGGTGATCAATTTAATATGGAGTTTGTATTAAATCTAACCGATGGAAGATCATTTACTTTTACAGATGTATCTGGTGCAGTTCAGTCTGGTTCATTCTTTCGCTCACCGTTTAGATATGGTGTTGGTGTAAAATGTGTTCCAACAGCACCAGTTCCAGGTGATTACTCCCTTACACTAAGGGATAGCTTTGGAGATGGGTGGGATGGTGCATTCATAACTGTAAATATCGATGGAGTAAGTACTGATTATACCATTACAGATGGTTCTTCAGGAAGCTTTACTATTACAGTTCCTAATGGTGCTACCATACTAGAATGGTCTTATACTCCCGGAAGTTTCGAAGAAGAACACACCTATGAATTAATAGCTCCAACTGGAGAAACAGCTGCTGCTGATGGCCCTGGGCCAACTCCTGGAACTATTGTTCTAAATATTTGTAACGGATAGTAAGTATTCTTCCATTATGAAGAAATAATAGAGACCACCTGAAAATAGGTGGTCTCTTTTTTTATCTACTACTATTTTGAAGAATGAGTACTTTACGAAGATCATAAACCATTTTTTATCTACCTTTATCGCTATGAAAAAAAGTACGCAAATTTTTGGAATCCGCGCAATTATGGAAGCCATTCATGCAAACGAAGATATTGACAAAGTCTTCTTACAAAATGGGCTTAAAGGCAATCTATCTTCTGAGTTAGAACACCTACTTAAGTCAAAAGAAATTCCATTCTCATATGTTCCCATTGAAAAATTAAATCGAATCACTAAAATGAATCACCAAGGTGCTATTGCCAATATAGCGCCTATACGTTTCGTGGATTTTGAAGAGTTAGTATCCCAAATAGTTGAATCAAAATCCAATCCTCTTTTCCTTTTGTTAGATCAGGTTACAGATACAAGAAATTTTGGAGCCATTATTAGAACAGCAGAATGTACAGGTGTTGATGCGATAATTATCCCCAGAAAAGGTGGGGCTCCTGTGAATGCAGATACAGTTAAGACATCAGCCGGTGGGATTTTTAATATTCCAATTTGTAAAACAGCGCATATTAAAGATGCTATTTACTATCTGCAAGCTTCTGGAGTAAAAGTGGTTGCTGCCACCGAAAAAACATCACAAAGTATCTATCAAATATCCCTAAATACTCCTTTGGCAATTGTAATGGGAGCGGAAGATACTGGTATTTCTGCATCTGTTTTAAAAATAACAGATGAATTAGCTATGCTACCAATGAAGGGAAAAATAGGTTCACTTAATGTTTCGGTGGCCTGTGGTGTCATTTTATATGAAGTCTTAAGACAAAGAAATTATTCCAATTCTTCTTCCTGATCTAGTTTTTCAAGTTCACTGGTAGGAATAAAATTTCCATCTTCATCAAAATGTTTTAAAAAGGGATCATCTTTTTCATAAAATAAAGATTCTTCATTTGCAGCTTCCTTAATTTCAACTTTATTACGAAATAGGAGCGCTAGAACAAATCCTACCAAAAAACCAGAAAGATGTCCTTCCCAGGAAATACGGTCATCTACTGGAAAAAGATACCAAACCAAGCTTCCATAAATAAAAACTACTATTAGAGATACTGCTATTAATCTATAATACTTGGTGAAAATACCTTTAAAAAAAATAAAACTACTCAATAGGTATATCATTCCGCTTATACCAATATGATAAGCTTCTCTTGCCATAATCCATGTAAGTAATCCAGAAAGTAACCACCCCACAACCAGCACCTTTAAACTAATCGTCCTATAAAAGTATAGTAGTGCGCTCATGAGAATGAGGGTAGGAAAGCTATTGTTATAAAGATGTTTCACCGAGCTATGTATAAATGGGGAAAGGATAACCCCTCTTAAACCACTAAGAGACCTCGGGTAGATACCATATTTTGTAAAGTCAAAACCAAACTTAAACTCAAACCAATAGATAATCCACAATAAGAGTACTGTAAAGAAAGGAACTAGAATTACCTCGTTAGAAAATTTAAAATTAGGCGCTCTTTTCATATATCTTATTTCCACTGTAAACTCAAAAACGAATCCAAAACAAGAATTCGTGAAAAAATGTCATACAAATATTAGTAAATTTGAATTATGAATGAACCTTTAGCAGAACGAATGCGACCCAAAGTATTGGAAGACTATATAAGTCAGTCTCATTTAGTGGGTGAAAATGGAGCGCTCACGCAACAAATTAAAAAGGGTATTATACCATCTCTCATATTATGGGGACCGCCTGGAACTGGCAAAACTACCCTTGCTAATATTATTGCAAAGGAATCTGAAAGACCATTTTTTATCTTAAGTGCTATTAGTTCAGGAGTAAAAGATGTGAGAGAAGTAATTGAAAAAGCTAAAGGTAGCGGAGGGCTTTTTACAGCTAAAAACCCCATTTTATTTATTGATGAAATTCATCGCTTTAGTAAATCGCAACAAGATTCACTGCTAGCAGCAGTAGAAAAAGGATGGGTTACTTTAATAGGAGCTACTACAGAAAACCCTAGTTTTGAAGTGATTCCTGCGTTGCTTTCCAGATGCCAAGTCTATATACTTGAACCATTTTCTAAGGAAGACCTTACTGCATTATTAGAAAGAGCTATTACAAAAGACCCTAGCCTAAAAGATAAAGAAATAATCCTTCAAGAAACAGCTGCTTTACTAAGACTTTCTGGAGGAGATGGAAGAAAATTGTTAAACATTTTTGAGTTACTTATTAATTCTGAAAATTCGGACGAGATTATAATCACGAACGAGTTAGTGATGAAAAGAGTTCAACAAAATACAGTTCGTTATGACAAGACAGGAGAACAACATTACGATATTATCTCTGCATTTATTAAATCTATTAGAGGAAGTGATCCAAATGGAGCAGTCTACTGGCTTGCTCGAATGATTGAAGGTGGAGAAGATGTAAAATTCATTGCAAGAAGACTCCTTATCTCTGCCTCAGAAGATATTGGAAATGCCAACCCAACTGCTCTAGTTATTGCCAATAATGCCTTCCAAGCTGTAACCACTATAGGATATCCAGAAGCCAGAATTATACTAAGCCAATGTGCAATTTACCTAGCTACTTCGCCTAAAAGCAATGCTACTTATAATGCTGTTAACAAAGCTATCTCAGCGGTAAAAAAGACAGGAGATTTGAGTGTTCCATTGCATTTAAGGAATGCTCCTACTAAACTCATGAAAGACTTGGGCTATGGTGAAGGTTACAAGTATGCTCACAATTATGAGCGTCAATTTATTAATCAAGAATTCTTACCTGATGAATTATCAGGCACCTTGTTTTATGAACCTGGAGAAAGCACTCGAGAGAAAGCTACCAGAGATTTTCTTGCATCCAGATGGAGACAAAAATATAATTACTAAAATTTAACAGTAAATACTTTTTTTATCACCCGGTCGTTATCATAAAATTCAGCTATCCAATTTGCACCTTCTTTATAAAAGATACCTTTCTCATCCTTTAAAAGATATAAATCCTTTTTACTTGTCTTATAAATAATAAAAACAATACTGGGACTTGTATCAACTAACTGAAATCCAACTTTGTTTGGTTGCGCATACAAAACAGGGTATTTTTTAGTAGTAGTAGTTTCTAAACTCACATCTTCCTTTAAATTTGGAGTGTTTTTTTCCTCCACCTCTAAAGTGGTTGCCGATTTTATTTTCTGTTCCTCTTTTTCTTCTAAAAGTTTATTTTCCTTTTCAATTTTATAAGCACTATTAGTTGCTATGTTAGAAGGTGTATATTGGTATTTTAAACTTGCAAAAGATTCAAAAGCTCTTCTTATTGCCTGCTGATAGGTAACCCTGTATTCTTTTTCTTTACTTTTTCCAATTTTAGAGGTATAAACAAGGTTGTTTTGACAATCTCTAAGTTCTACCTTAAGCTTAGTGACAAACATACTGGATTCATCTACGATAACTGATTTTAATCCCAGACAGCTATTTCGGTATAAATCTTCAGGAAGATCGCCTTCAAAAACGGGATTAAAATTATACTTTTTAAAAAGAAATTTTGTCAGATCATTCAACTGGTATTGATTTTCACTTTTCTGAAAATCAAATCTCTTAGAAACTATTACGTATTTATAATCGTTCACAGAAGATTGTGCTTTTAAAAAAACGCTGATTAATACTAAAACTAAGAATGCTATTTTTCTCATTAAGCTATTTTTAATGTTAAAGGTAATTTTTAAGTTCTAATAATTCTTTTACAATGATACCATGTTCATGAATAGGATCGTTGGTAGAATTGAAGTGAATAGTTTGCATTCCTACATTCTTAGCTCCTAAAATATCGGCTTCTAAACTATCTCCCACCATCACTGACTTAACTGCGCTTACTCCAGCTTTATTTAATGCAAACTCAAAAATACGAGGATTAGGCTTCTTCACCCCTACCATTTCTGAGTTAACTACATTCTGAAAAAAAGACCTAATAGCAGAATTTTGTAATTTTTTTTCTTGAATTTCTTCAAAACCATTGGTGATTATATGCAATGTGTAACGTTCTCTAAGATAATTAAGAATATCTACGGTATTAACAAAAAGGTTATTCTGCTCTGGTAAAACTTCAATATAGCGTTTTGACAAGTCGTTTATCAGATCATCTTCAACATCAAAATTCAAAGTGTCAAAGCTAACTTTCAATCTTGAATATCTTAATTGAGATTTACTTATTTTTTCTTCTCTATACATCTTCCAATACTTAAAGTTAAGAGGAACATATACTTCTAAAAATTCATCTAAAGCTATTTGAATATTTTGTTCTTCAAAAATAGTCTCAAAAGTTAGTGCAGAATTTTTTTCAAAATCCCACAAAGTATGATCTAAATCAAAAAAAATATCAGTTATTGTATTTTTCACTACCTAATGTTTTAATGAGTTCTTCATAAATTCTTTGGTTATTATGTACAACTGAATTTCCTAACATACTGTTTGAAAATACAGTAATAAAATCACCTTTTACATTTCTTACCTCGTTAAATAAACGAGCGATTAAGGATCTAATCTCATCCTCTGTTCTAAATTGTAAAAATGAATAATTATGAATACAAAATGGATTAATCTTTAGCGGTAATTGCACTTCATAACTTATGTCGTAAAAATAAAAAGGAGTGCAAGTTCCTGCTCTAAAACCTGGATATCGAGTATACCCCATGGTATAGTCTTCATTAAATTCGGCATCTACCAGTAGCTTATAAGTTTCTGGTATATTCACCCGATTATAGCGAAGTCGTATTCTCTTAACTGGTCTATTAATTAGTTCGATTAATGTGGCTCTATTCTTTTTTAAACTAGATATATTCTCATAAGAATCATAAGACCCCATTAGAGAAACAATAGCGTAGTCTGCTATAGACTTAATTAAAGACCTAAAATTATTGTTAAAGATGGAAATGCTCTTATCATATTTAGAATAATCTGCAATTAAAATAAAAAAAATTGCTTTTATCTTATTTTCAGTATGAAGCTTTAAAAGCGATTGAAAATTATCATATGGATCTTTTTTTAAACCCAGTAATACCATATATCTTTTGAAAATTCTTTTTAGTCTAAAAGAGGTAAGATCCAATAAAGTACCTCCTAAAGTTCTTAAAATTCCTCTATGCTTAAAACAATGGGATATAGCTACATCAATAACCGAAACATAAGAGAATTTACGCAATTTTACTTGTAAGTCAGGAAATCGCTCTAAGAGTAAAACAGTGAACTGTTTTATCCATAAATCTACTACTGGTTTTTGTAAGAACCCTTGCTTAAATGCAAGACTTTCTTCTGCGGGATATCTACCGTGACTATCTTTTACATGCGGTAAATACTCTTCATACCTACTTAGTAAATAAAAGCCCGCAGCAAAAATATCATAAGGAATATCACTGCGCTCATTTGTTGGAAAAAAACAAGGAATCCCATTCCACTCAAACATTTTAATATCTATAGATGCAATACCTTGTTCAAATAAAAGATCGTGACTTCTTATAAAAAATTCATTCTGTAATGGCTGTTTTGTATATGTAATTCTAGGTCCTGTATGAGCAATAAAGGATTCTACTTTATTCGTAAAAGTAACCTCTACTCCCATCATTTTATGAAATATATGCTTCACAATATAAGTAAAGCGAGGTGTAATTCTATGCGTATATACTAAGAGCATGTTTAGTTAAGACTGACATATATTCTTTGTTTAGAGCGTTGATATTTACAATAAGTTTTCGTCAGCAAAGCTAAAATACGCTTTTTCCGTAACAATAAGATGATCAAGAATTTTTATATCCAGACTTTCACAAGCCTTTTTTAATTTATAGGTAAGTTTTTTATCAGAATCGCTTGGTCTTAATGTACCAGAAGGATGATTATGGGCAACAATTAAAGAGGTAGCGCTAAGTTCTAATGCTTGTTTAAGAATAATTCTAACATCAACTAGTGTTCCTGTGATACCTCCTTTACTTACCTGAAAAGATTTTAGCACTTTATTTGAATTATTTAGATATATAATCCAGAATTCTTCATGAGGTAATTCTGCAATTATAGGATGAAGAAACTCAAAAGCTGCATGGCTTGAGCTTATTCGTGACTTATCTGGATTTCCCTGAGACCTTCTTCTTTTACCCAACTCTAAAGCCGCTGCTATTGTTACTGCTTTCGCTTCACCAATACCCTTAAAAGTTTGTAGGTTTTCTACAGAAAGTTTTCCTAATATATTGAGATTATTTTCCGTTGAAAACAGAATACGTTTTGCAAGATCTACAGCACTTTCGGCCCTACTGCCACTTCCTATCAAAATAGCCAATAATTCTGAATCACTCAAAACAGGAGCACCCTTATCTAATAATTTCTCACGAGGACGATCTGCTTTAGACCAGTTTTTTATGCTATAATATGTTGATTTTTCTTTCATTTTCAAATTTATAAAATTATTGTAAATTTTTTTCAATTTCACATTGAATCTATACAATCACTTTTCTAAAAAGACACTTATTTTCTATTGTGGAGAGAATTAAATTAATTATAGTGTACATTGAAAGGGAATGAGGATTAAATAATACCATCACAAATTTTATGCATTATAAAGGTCCATTGCTAAAATTCTTAGAAAAAACAGTAACCTCAAAACAAATCTACTAAGCAAAATAATATTTCAGTTTTTTAAGTCGTCTCTATATGATAATAAACCATGGAAACATAACTTACCTACTCTTAAAAGCTTTATAATTACTAGAGAACATGATCTTGAAAATAAAAAAGAACTCTTAATTCTTATTGAACAATTTCATAAAAGAAAAGAACATCAAGTATGGCAACTACACCAACTGTTTAGGAAATTTACTCCAGATCAATGAACCAAGTGAAATTTAAACATCTAAATCAATACCTTAAACAATTTGGAGTTTAATTTGCTGTTTTGAAATCATTTATATAAGCCATAAAAGAACTTATCTTACCTTTTTGGTATAGAATCTGTAAGTCAAATTTTTCTAGGGATGAATTTCTTATTACTTATGTGGATTGATGCACGAAGAGAAACCATAATGTAAATAAGGAAGAGATTCAATGATACTTATTGGAGTTATTCTATTCTTTTTTGATACTACTAAAAGAACCTCAACCTATTCACGACACTCCTAACTCCTAAAGAAAGTTAACTTAAAATATAATGTAGCTACCATATTTTGTAATAACTCGGTTACAAACTTTTTAAAGAATTAAAATCTAATCCTCCATAGTTTCCACTGCTCATAAGTAATAGTACACTATTTTCAAGATTGCTATTCATTAAAAATTCTTTAAACCTGTCCGCATTAGTTTCTATTAAAAGGTCTTTTCTTCCAAATGCTTCCTTTATTTGATGCTCATCAATAGGCTCCAATTTTTTTATTTCAAGTGCCTCCGGTGTATAAAATACTAATGCATTGTCTGCAGAATTCAGTGAACCTCTATACTCTTCTATGAATGATGAGTTTAGACTACTGTAGGTATGAAGTTCTAGACAGGCTACTAATTTTTTATCAGGATATTGTTCTTTCACCGCATTTACCGTAGCTTTAACCTTACTAGGAGAATGTGCAAAATCTTTAAAAATAGGCAAGTTCCTTGTGTTCTCTATTTTTTCTAAACGTTTAGCTGCTCCTTTAAATGATGCTATGGCTTCATAAAAGTCAGATTCATCTATACCCATATGCTGGCAAATCCATTTAGCACCTGCAAGATTACTCAAATTATGCTTTCCAAAAACCTCCAGAGGCATCAAACCCTCAGGTGTTTTGAGATACGTTGTTCCTTCAATTATGGAGAAATCTGGCAACTTATAAGGATGCTTACGAATGGTTTTTGTAGATGCTTCCACTATTTCTTTTACCTCTGCATCTTCTTCGTTATAGGTAAGAGTTCCGCCATTTGTAATCGTATCTATGAATATCTCAAATTGATTTTTATAATTTTCAAAAGTTGGAAACACATTTATATGATCCCATGAAATCCCACTTAACAAAGCTATATTAGGTTTATATAAATGAAACTTAGGTCTGCGATCAATGGGTGACGAAAGATATTCATCTCCCTCCAATACAATAAAATCATTGTCAGCAGTAAGATGTACCATAGTTTCAAATCCTTCCAACTGTGCTCCAACCATGTAATCTACGTCTCTTTCATGATAGCGTAAAACATGAAGAATCATAGCTGTAATAGTGGTTTTACCATGACTCCCACCTATAACTACTCTTGTTTTAAGCTTGGATTGTTCATATAAAAATTCGGGATAAGAATAAATCTTAATTCCTAATTCTTGAGCTTTTTGCAATTCAGGGTTATCAGGCTTTGCGTGCATCCCTAAAATTACTGCATCTAAGGACTCGTGAATTTTTTCCGGAAACCACCCAAATGATTCTGGTAAGATTCCTTTGCGCTCCAATCTAGATTTAGACGGTTCAAAGATTACGTCATCACTTCCCGTAATTTGATATCCTTTACTATAGAGCGCTATTGCAAGATTATGCATTGCACTACCCCCTATTGCTATGAAATGTAACTTCATTGAGCTTGCATTTATTGTTGCAAATATAAAATGATTATGAGTCAAAGCTGTTATATTCTATGAAAATATGCAATAACCCTAATGATCTCAATTATCTTAAATTAGTACTAATTAAGAATAGCTTAACTATTAAATTGTAAGTTTTCACCTTCATTTGTGTACTGAAAAAGGTGAAAGCTGAAAAGCCTAAAAAGAGTAAGCTAAATTAAACTTAATGTTATGAAAAAGTTAATCACAAATGCTATGTCAAAAAAATTATCCAGAAATGAAATGAAGACAATTTCAGGAGGAAGGTTTGCAATTGATGGCGATTGTATTAGTTGCACTTGTAATGGTGTTGATTATGGTTGTGTATCTTCGGTGCAAGAATGTTGGAACAAATGCTAATACAATTAGCCTAAAAACATAAAACCCGATAATTCGGGTTTTTTTATGCAATTTTACTTACATTTATATATGTAAAAATTTGATAGCCCTATGAAAGATGAAAACCCTATTGAATTTATGATTCAATACTTAAAGAAGGAGAAGATCACTATTGATTTTGAAGAGTATAAATTTCAAACGGAAACGCACCCAGATTATCCTTCCTTACTTTCCTTTAGCGAGTCTTTGAGTTTTTTCAATATTGATAATATTGCCACTAGAGTGCCTAAGGATCAATTTAAAAATATACCAGATCGTTTTATTGCCTTATTAGAACCTAAGGAAAAGGCTCCTTTTCTAAGTTTTGTTGAACAAAAAACAAATGGAGTCGAATATTTTTTGGATGGTTCCATGCATACCATTGATGAGGCAAACTTTTTGAATTTGTGGTCAGGAATTGTATTAATCGCAGAGCAAACTAAAGATACAGTTCAAACTATTAGAAAAAGAAATTCAATAACAAATTTAATGCCTCTTATTGCACTTATTTTAATTGGGTTGCTCACGATGACAATTCGTGACTTTCCATTTTCATTTAGCGGTTTTGCCTTTTTATCATTATTAGGTATTTTTCTAGCTTTTGAGGCACTAAAACAAGAATTTGGTATAAAGAATACTATTAGTTCCGGGGTGTGTAATTCATCTTCAAATACAGATTGTCATTCAGTAATTAGCTCGGCAAAGGTCAAGTTCTTTGGAACACTAGGGTTGAGTGATATTAGTATTATTTATTTTCCATCACAACTAATATCATTTCTAATTTTAGGTCTTGGTGTATATCAAAATACCTTTTTACAAAGTACCTTATTATCTTTGGCCATTGCAATACCAATAACTCTCTTTTCATTACATTATCAATACAATATTGCCAAAAAATGGTGTCCTGTTTGTCTAGGGATTGTTGCCATTATTTATGCCCAATTAATCACCTTAGGAACGCTTCTAGAATCTGTTTCTTTACATCTGGACATTATAGGATTACTTGCTACCGCATGTATTTACCTATTTTTCACAGGTTTATGGTTGCATATAAAACCGTTTATTAAAGAATTCTTTGCCTTGAAATCTTTTAAATTAGATGCTATGAGATTCCAAAGAAATTATAGCCTTTTTAAAAATGCTTTAAAGGCTACACGCAAGGTAGAACCCATAATTATGTCGTCCAAAATAACGTTAGGAAATCCTTCTTCAGCTTTGCAAATTAGCGTAATTACAAATCCTTTTTGTAAATTTTGTGAAGGAGCGCATGAGGCGATTCATACGATTATCAAAAGAAACGGGATGGAAACTGGAATAAGTTTGAGGTTTAACATTCACACAGAAAAAACAGCTCTTTCAAGTAAATTATTGCATCAAGGATTCATTGAAATATATAAAGAAAAAGGAGGAGAGGCCTTATTAGACGCTATGGATTTTTGGTTCTTGCATAAGGATAAGGATCTTTGGTTTGCGAAGTATAAGACTTCACAAGAATTAAATCCTGAAATAATGACAATACTTCAACAGCAATATTCTGAAAATGCAGAAAATGAACTTATGTTTACTCCTGCAATTATTATTAATGAATATTTATATCCTTCCATGTATAAGCCAACAGATTTACCAAGATTCATTTCTGAACTGGAAGAAGATACAGATGTAATTGTTAATGAAAATTCTTTAGAAGTATTGCAATAAGCTATTTCAATTTTTGAATTAGTTTTTTTTCCTTTAATGCTTCTTTAAAATCTTTTCTTATATCCAATGCTTTATTAACCCATAAAATCGCATTAGCAACGTCCCGATCATGTCTGTAAATTTTTGCTATTCTATAATAGGCCCATTCTAAAGGAACTCCATCAGAAACTTTATAGTTTTTAATATATTGTTGTATACTCCTAATACCTTTATCCAATTGCACATTATAATCTGCACTTATTTTACCTATTTGATAGTGCAAAGCATTTTGTTTATGCTTTGAATAGGAATTTTCTATAGTGCTAATAGCCTCCTCAGGTTTATTCATTTTTTTCTCATACAAATCAGTTAACTTTTGGTAGCAAGTAATGGAACCGCCTACTGAAATTGCTTTCTTATAATAATATGCTGCTTTTTCAAACTTATTATCATATTCATAAATATAACCTTTCGCTAAATAACCATCTACCATCGATAACGACTGTAATTCCTCTGCATATTTCAAAGACTTTTTTTTACTTCCTCCCAAAATGCCTGGCAATTGCATAAATAATTCAACCAACGCCCATCGTGCCTCTATATGTTTAGAATCTAACTCCGCTGCTTTCATAAAAGAAGACTTGATATCACCAATAAGTCCAATAGCCTTCATTTTATTTTTTAAGGCTTTCATCCCTAGAACGCCACCATATTTGTAATGATAATTCGCAACTTTGGGTTTTAAATCTCTGATTTTTTTGTAATAAACAGCCGCTTTATCCCATTTTTTTTGATGCCCATAAACGTCTCCTATTCTTTCTAGTAATTCAGTGTTATTTTCATTCGAGGAAAGCGCATTTAGTAATATTTCTTCCGCCTTTGCAAATTGTTTCGTTTCTATGAATTTATCCGCATTAGAAAGTAAAGAAGATTGCCCAATAGACCATAAAGGCAATAGAAACAAAAGGATTATATACTTTTTCATCATTCTACAAAAAACCAGATTTTAAACTAAAAAACTCACTAAAAAATTGTTAAAAAAAATTTTTTTTTTTAACATTTTGACCGACTAATTACGCTTTTAGTCGAAAAAAACGACAATAAAACCGTAATCTGAGAGAAAAATTGCTTTTTTACTGTCCAAAAGTACCTTACTGCAAGGTTTTAAGTAATATTTTAAAAATTTCTTTATGAAGAAAATTACTTGGAAGTTAACTTTTGGAAAATCCTTTTTCAATATAGCTTTTCTTCTCTGTTTGAATATTGTTCTAGGACAATGTCCAACAATAGTAGATAATGACCAAACCTTTTGTGATATTAATAATCCGAGGGTGAGTTCTTTGGTTGCAACGGATGAAGGTGGCGGTATTTCTTGGTATTTTCAGCCGACTGGAGGAAATGCCTTATCTCCTATAACTCCACTTCAAGATAACGTTATTTATTATGTTGATAACAGCACTGGCAATTGCGGTGCAAGAACCCCAGTGTTAGTGCATATTTTTGGTGAGCCCCCCACCAATGTAGATGTAGCCGTTTCCAGATGCTCATCCGATACAAATACAGTTGCACAATTAAGTGCAGACGGAACCAATATTGAATGGTATGACGCACAAACCAATGGCAACTTTCTACCTACAACTACAGAATTAGTAGATGGTTTTACATATTGGGTTCAGCAAACAGAAAATGGATGTACAAGTCGTAGACTCCCCACAAGAATTACTATCATAGATCCTGGTGCTCCTTCTGGCGATCCAGAACAGTTTTTTTGTATAGATTTAGACAATCCTATAGTCTTTACTGTAGCCGATTTAACTGCAAACGGAACCGATATCACTTGGTATGACACGAACACTTCTACAATACCCCTAGATCCTGGAACACCTTTAATTGAAAATGAAGACTATTTTGCAACACAAACTAATTTTCCATGTGAAAGTGAAGATCGTTTTGTTACTATTGTAAGATTTGACACTGCAGTAGATGCTGGTGAAAATGCAAATCTTGATATTTGTGAAGACGCAACTTCTACTATTGATCTTTTTGATATTTTAGGAGGAACCCCAGATAATGGTGGAGTATGGACAGGTCCAATTACTCTTAACAACGGAGATCGTGGAACCTTAAATCCTACTTTACTCAATCCTGGATCATTTGTATTTACATATACAGTGACGGGACAAAATGCATGCCCTAATGAATCTGCCACAATTACTGTAAGCGTCCAAGAAGAACCTAATGCAGGAGAAAATGGTCAAATTGATATTTGCAGTACAGATGCTGCTATAGATTTGTTTACAGTTTTAGGAGGGAATCCTGATACTGGGGGTACTTGGTTGCCAGCTTTAGACAGCGGCACAGGTGTTTTTGACCCTGCTAATGATACCGCAGGAACCTATACCTATACCGTAAATCCTACTAATCCTTGTACTTCCCCTGATTCAGCCACGGTAGAAGTTAATGTAGAACAAGCTCCAGATGCAGGAACAAATGGGAATGCACTTTATTGTGAAAATGATCCACCAGTTGATTTGTTTACCCTGCTTGGTGGTACTCCAGATACAGGGGGAACTTGGTTGCCCGCCTTAGACAGCGGAACGGGGGTTTTTGATCCGGCTATTGATAATGCCGGAACTTATACATACACCCTTGCTGCCACTGCAATATGTCCGGAAGATTCAGCTACCGTAACT
>NZ_JBBEXD010000007.1:0-175434 GCF_037782385.1 Ascidiimonas meishanensis | reverse complement strand
ACCAGTTGATTTGTTTACCCTGCTTGGTGGTACTCCAGATACAGGGGGAACTTGGTTGCCCGCCTTAGACAGCGGAACGGGGGTTTTTGATCCAGCTATTGATAATGCGGGAACTTATACGTACACCCTTGCTGCAACTGCAATATGTCTAGAAGATTCAGCTACTGTAACTATTACACTAGAAACGCCGCCGAATGCTGGTTTAGATAACAGTATTGATTTATGTACAAACGATACTAATCTAGATCTTTTTACTATTCTAGGTGGAAACCCAGATGCAGGAGGCACTTGGCTGCCAGCTTTAGACAGCGGAACAGGTGTTTTTGATCCAGCTATTGATAATGCGGGAACCTATACCTATACCGTTACTGGTGCGAATGTTTGTGCAGATGATAGCGCCACAGTAACTGTTTCTTTAAATACTGCTCCTAATTCAGGTAGCAATAATAGTATCACGTTATGTGCAGATGACTCTTCAATTAATTTACTTGATTTATTAGGAATTAATGCTGACAGTGGTGGAACATGGAATGGTCCAGGAACTTTGACCAATGGAGATCAAGGTACTTTTGATCCTAGTACGGGAGAATCTGGCACTTATACTTATACAGTTGTTGGAACAGGTAGTTGTGAAGACGCTTCTTCTACAGTTGCTGTTACTGTTATAAATCCAGAACCAACTATAGATATAGGAAATGAAGTTTTCTGTGCAGCCGATAACCCTACAATTTCAGATCTGATTGATAATATCAATTCAGAGTTAGGTGGTTCAATTTCCGTTTATGATGCTCCTAATAATGGCACATTACTAGATTCATCGGAACTATTAATAGATAATAATACATACTACATTACAGAAACAGACACCAATTCTGGTTGTGAATCAACAAATAGACTGGAAGTAACTGTGACTTTAAATGATCCGGCTAGCCCAACAGTTTCTTCAAGTGATGTTTCTTTTTGTTTAATTGATCAACCAATTGTTGCAGATTTAAACAACTTAGTTGTAACGGGAACTAATGTTGTTTGGTTTGACGCTATTGATAATGGAATTGCTTTTGCAGATTCAGATCCACTAATTACAGGCACCTATTTTGCTGCTTCCCAAGATGCTCTTGGTTGCACCAGTAACGTAAGAATTGCAATTAATGTAACGGTCAATAACACTCCTGCCCCCTCCTTAATAGATCAAGGAAATTTATACTGTGGAGCGGGGAATCCTACGCTAAATGATTTGGAAGACAATCTCATTTTTAATTCGGCTTTAACTATTAATTGGTATGATTCTCAGGATGGAGGAAATGAACTTAGTACTGATACTTTACTTCAAAATGGAGAAACTTATTACGCTGCTACTTTTAATAGCTCAACAGGATGTGAAAGTATGGATAGAACACCTATTACCGTAGATTTGAGTTTATGCGACCTTGATGAGTTTTCACTCTTTATTCCAGACGGCTTTAGTCCTAATAATGATGGTATAAATGACACATTTGAACTTGTTGATATAGCGTTTTTATTTCCAGACTATACCTTAGAAATTTATAATAGATATGGAAATATTGTTTACAAAGGAAATGCTTCAACTCCCTTCTGGGATGGAGTTTCAAATCAAACGAGAACAGTAGGTAACAATGTAGCACCAAATGGTGTTTACTTTTATATTATCAACTTTAATAGAGGAGATATAGCTCCTAAACAAGGAAGATTATATCTAAATAGATAAATGGAATTTGCAATGACTTCAAAACATCAACCCATGAAGAAAATATTTATCCTCTTTTTAATGATCTCTATTAATAGCTTTGTTGTGTCAGCTCAGCAAGATCCAGTTTATACTCAGTATATGTATAATATGAGTGTTATTAATCCGGCTTATGCTACCGCAGATGCTGGTATGGTAAATATGGGCGCACTATACAGATCTCAATGGGTAGGTACCGTTGGAGCGCCAAAAACGGCTACCTTTTTTGCACATACACCTTTAAATGAGCGTATAGAAGTAGGTATCTCAGTAATACATGATGAGATAGGAGATGGATTGGTTAATGAAGACAATATTTATGGTGATTTTGCGTATGTATTGCAACTAAACAACTTCACCTATTTATCCCTAGGTATTAAAGCAGGTGTTTCACTTTTTAGTACCAGATTTAATGACTTACAACTTAACTCAGGAGATTTTTCTACAGATCCTACTTTTGCACAAAACATAAGTGAAACATTCCCAAATTTGGGTGCGGGAGCTTTTTTGTATAGCGATCGATTTTATTTAGGATTATCTGCCCCTAATTTTTTCAACAACAAACACCTTGCTCAAGAAAATGGAGTTCAGAGGTTAGGTGCTGAAAATCTTCATGTTTTCTTTACCGGGGGATATGTATTTGATATTAATGACCAGCTTAAGTTCAAACCTTCATTTATGGGAAGAGCAGTTAATGGTGCTCCTTTCTCATTAGATATCTCAGCAAACATGTTGTTTAATGAAAAGTTTGAAGGTGGTTTATCCTATCGTTTAGACGATGCTATCAGTGCCATGTTTAATGTAAGAGTTGCTCCTAACTTAAGAATAGGTTATGCTTATGATTACACAACTACCAACCTTGGTGATTTTAATTCTGGAACACATGAAATATTTGTCTTGTTTGACTTAGATGTTCTAGGGATGAGTAGAGGGTATAATAAATCACCACGTTTCTTTTAAACCTATTACTATGAAAAAAATAGTCGTTTTAATATTCCTTATTTCGTATTCATTCGCAAATGCACAAAATGCTACAATTGCTAGAGCCGATAAATATTTCGATAAAACATTCTACTCCAAAGCGATTCCTTTGTACCTGGAAGTCCTCCCAAAGAATAAGAGTCCGCATTTACTGAAGAGATTAGCAGATGCCTACTATTACAATTCAAAGATGCCAGAAGCGGCACGCTATTATAAAATGCTTTTAGATATTCATCAAGATGAAGTTGGAGAAGACTACTTTTTTAAATATTCTCAAAGCCTTATGGCGCAGGGAAAAGAAGAGGAAGCTAAAAACTGGATGTTAAAATATGCACAAAAAAGAGATAAGGTTTCAATCTATCAAGAAGAACTAGCAGTTCTTAATGAAGTAAAAAAACTTGGAAACCGTTTTGAAATGGAGAATCTGGCAATTAATACGCCCGATTCTGATTTTGGTGCTTTTCCTTTTGGAAATTCTATCGTGTATGCAACACCTAGAAAAAAGCCAGGTCTTTTTAGTAAAAATTACAAATGGAATGGACAAGCATATTTAGACTTATATGTGATTGAAGCCTCAGAGAATATTGTTGCAGATAGTATTTCAAGTGGTTTCTCTGAAGCAATTAACTCCAAACTTCACGAATCTAATGCCATTTTTACACAAGATGGATTCACGGTATATTTCACCCGAAATAGCGAAACAGAAGATGAAGATAACATTTCGCACTTACAAATATGGAAAGCAAATTTTATTGATGGAGTTTGGACTAATGCTGCCCCTTTGCCCTTTAACAGTGACGAATATTCTATAGAACATCCCGCATTATCGCCAGATGAGAAATATTTGTTTTTCTCATCAGACATGCCGGGTTCTTTTGGATCCTTTGACATTTATGGTGTTGAAATAAAAAAAGATGGAAGCTACGGAGAACCTAAAAATGTGGGGCCAAAAGTAAATACAGATAAAAGAGAACAATTTCCATTTATCTCATCTAGTAATATGCTTTATTTTTCTTCTGATGGACATACCGGAATGGGACTTCTAGATGTTTTTGTAAGCGCACTTAAAGATGGGATTTATCAAAACCCTGTGAATGTAGGTTTACCAGTTAATAGCGGTTATGATGATTTTTCCTTCTATCTAGATGAAGCAACTCAAATTGGTTATGTAGCATCTAATCGTCCAGGTGGCAAAGGTGACGATGATATTTACAGGATAAGAGAGGTAAAAGAATTGAGTATTATAGCGCCTATTCAATTTGTTGAAGGCGAAATAAAGGAGAGTGATACAGGAAAACCTATTGGCAATGTATCTATGACCGTTAGCGATTTAGATAACAATGTAATAAACCAACTAACTGCTAGTCCGGAAGGAGATTATAGATTTAAACTAGAAGGAAATAATACCTATAAAATCAAACTAGAAAAGCCCAACTACCTCAACACGGAAGCAACGCTTACCTTAGATGATAAAAGAAATAAAAAGGTTACTAAAGATTTCATAATGCAATCCTTTGATCAGGTAGACGATGATCTTGTGAAGATAGAGGATCAACTTTTAATTAAAGTAGAAAATATTTATTTTGATTTTGATAAATGGGACATTCGTCAAGATGCTAAACCTATCTTAGATGGGGTAGTTGCCAAGATGAATCAATATCCAAAAATGAATATTGAAGTAGGATCACATACAGATCAACGAGGTTCTGAAGAATATAATGTATATTTATCCGAGAAAAGAGCTAAAAGTACCATGAATTATATGGTTAGTAAGGGCATAGACGCATCCAGAATTACTTATAAAGGGTATGGAAAAGCCAAAACGATTGTAAATTGTGAAGAAGGAAATATTCAATGTTCACCAAAACAACATCAACTCAATAGAAGAAGTGAATTTGTAATACTAAATATTGATTAACACCTTACCGTTAACCCCCCAACGTGTAAACCAAAAGGCTGTCTAAATTTTTTAGGCAGCCTTTTAAATTTTTAAAAAAAACTACTTTTTTTTCGGTGGAAACTTCTCAAAAACCTTTGCCACTACGAGACCAAAATATTGTTCACGAGCCAATGGAGTCGTTTTATTTGGAACTCGTTTCTCCGATCTTCCCTGCCAGATCAATTCGTTTTTTTCGGTATCAATTATATCAAATAAAAGTTCTTCATTTAAAGTGGTTCCTCCTACAGGAACTCCTCCGGAAACTCCTACTCCACCTCTGCGCCCTACACTACCTACCCCCAAATTAACAGAAAAAGGATTCCCTGCCTCAAAGCGAGTTGCTGTAACATTCAAAAATAATTCTGGGTTTTCAACTTTACTAAAACCTTTAGTCTGCAGTATTGAATCTACCTTAAAAAATAATCTTTTATCATCCAATTCATTCATTCCTGTAATTAATTCAGGATAATAATTATAAGTAGTAAATTGATCAAAACTTAGTGATTTATCATAGTCAAACGTTATTCTAGGAGCACTACAGCTTACCAATACCATTATTACAATACAACATATCTTTTTCATCTTGGCTAATTTTATTCTTAAAGTTAAGAAAGGATTTTTAGTAAGTAAGCATTTTTGAAAAGACAATTATTCTTTTTTCTTTTCTTCAACTGCTTTTGTCAAAGCAGATGATATGATACCAGCAGGAACAGCAACTATTCCCAACCCAATAAGTAGCACAAAGAAAGTAAATATTTTACCTCCAGTTGTAATTGGGTATACGTCACCATAACCTACTGTAGTTAATGTGGCTACCGCCCACCAAAGACTATCAAAGACAGACCCAAAATTTTCTGGCTGTATCTCATTCTCAAAATAATAGATCCCAACAGCGGCAAGATAGATGAGGATTACGGTAATAAAAAAAAACAAATTGAGTTCTTCTTTAGCAAAGGAAAGTGCTTTGTTGAACTTCATGATAACTTGGTTGTATCTAACCAATTTTAGCAATCTAAAAATTCTTAATAGTCTTAACGCTCTTACAGATCTAAGGTCTATACCCAAGGTTAGGTAAAATGGTAGTATTGCTAACAAATCAATTAACCCGAAAAAACTAAATATAAATTTGAGTTTATTAGTACTCGCATAGATTCGAAGAAAATATTCTACTGTAAATACAATCACACAAAATGCCTCAATCCTATTAAGATAGAATCGGGTTGAGGGAGAAATATCCGGAATTGTTTCAATAGAAAAAGTAATAATAGACACTAAAATAAGTGCCTGCACTACTATAGAAAATAACTTACCCCCTTTAGAATTAGGATCATCAACAAAATCAACTATTCTCGACCTCATTATTAACTGGATTCAGCATTGCCCAAAGTTTGTCTTTCAATTCAGTAATTCCTTCTTGTGCTACAGATGAAATAAACATATAAGGAATTGGAAGTTGCTTATCCAGCTCAACTTTCATTTCTGCTTTTAACTCCTCATCCAACATATCGCTTTTAGAAATAGCTATATATCGTTCCTTATCCAATAATTCAGGATTATACTTTCGTAATTCGTGAAGTAAAATTTCATATTCTTTTGAAATATCCTTACTATCGGCAGGTATTAAAAAAAGTAACGTAGAGTTACGTTCAATATGTCTTAAGAAATAATGTCCTAGTCCTTTTCCTTCGGCAGCACCTTCTATGATACCGGGGATATCTGCCATTACAAACGTTTTAAAATCTCTATAAGCCACAATCCCAAGATTAGGCTTAAGAGTCGTAAATTCATAATTCGCTATTTTGGGTTTGGCAGAAGTAATTACGGATAAAAGTGTTGATTTTCCAGCATTTGGAAATCCTACAAGACCAACATCTGCTAATACTTTTAATTCAAGAATTATATTCTTCTCTTCTCCTGGAAGTCCTGGTTGTGCATATCTAGGAGTTTGGTTCGTTGAACTTCTAAAATGCCAATTACCCAAGCCGCCTTTTCCGCCTCTAGAAAGAATAAACTCTTGACCATCTTCTGTGATTTCAAAGATTATTTGCTTTGTTTCAGCATCTTTAATGACTGTGCCAAGGGGAACATCCATATACACATCCTTGCCATTAGCACCACTACTTCTACTTTTACTACCGGCACCTCCCGGTTCAGATTTAAAGTGTTTTTTGAATTTAAATTGATAAAGGGTCCACAGGTTTTTATTTCCTTTCACAATGATATGGCCACCTCTACCTCCATCTCCACCATCTGGCCCTCCTTTCGTGATGTACTTTTCACGATGAAGGTGTGATGAACCTTGTCCCCCTTTTCCTGAAGAAACAAAGATTTTTGCATAATCAACAAAATTTCCTTCCGTCATTTTTTCTTTATTGTCTTATTGATTAAACCCTCTCTTTCTCAACTTTTAACCATGTGGTTAAAGTGTATCAATTATGGTCTTTAATTTTTTAGTAATTTCTTCAATAGAACCTACGCCATTCACACTATGAAATTTTCCTTGAGATCTGTAATAATCCATTAAAGGCGCTGTCTTCTCATTGTACTCTGCAAAACGATTTCTTATTTTGTCTTCATCCTGATCGTCTGTTCGTCCACTTTCTTTTCCTCTTTCCAATAATCTTTCCACCAGAATATCATCATCTGCTTCTAAAGCAATAGTGGCACTTACAGTCATGTTTTTTGCATCTAGCAGCACATCTAGTGCATTGGCCTGTGCATCTGTTCTTGGAAATCCATCAAAAATAAAACCAGCTGCATCAGGATTTTTTTCTACCT
Source organism: Ascidiimonas meishanensis (assembly GCF_037782385.1). NCBI lineage: Bacteria > Pseudomonadati > Bacteroidota > Flavobacteriia > Flavobacteriales > Flavobacteriaceae > Ascidiimonas > Ascidiimonas meishanensis. The sequence continues at coordinate 167,992 of NZ_JBBEXD010000007.1, read as the reverse complement.
CCGCTTTCAACATATTAATGGTTACTTCATCAGGAACTAAATCACCTTTATCAATAAATGATTTAGCCAGTTTTCCTAAATCTGTTTCATTCTTTATATTATATCTAAAAACATCTCCTGTAGAAATATGTACAAGGTTATATTCTTCTTTTAAGAAATTAGCCTGAGTGCCTTTACCCGCACCTGGTTTTCCAAAAATAACAAGATTAATCATATCTGTGTTCGTATTTATTTTATATACTTCCGGCAGGTTCCTGCCCAGTTCATCGTAATCCAGTCCGTACCCTACTATAAAATGATTTGGGATCTTAACTCCAACATAATCAATATTATATTCACCGTTGTAAACATCCTCTTTATAAAACATAGATGCTACCTTAAATTGCTTAACATTGCTATCTGAAAATAAATGAATGAGCTCCTTTAGCGTACGTCCAGTATCTATAATATCTTCAATAATCACCACACTTCTCCCAGAAACATCTGATGAAACATCCAGTAGTGTTTTCACAATTCCAGTAGAGGAAAGCCCTTTGTAAGAGCTCAACTTTACAAAACTAATTTCACATGGATATGGATAATGTTTTAAAAGATCTGAAGCAAACATAAACGCCCCATTCAAAACACAAACAAATATAGGAACCTCATCTTTAAAATCTTCGGCAATTTCACGCGCCATTTCTTTAACCACCGCATTTATTTGCTCGGCAGAAATATAAGGCTTGAAATATTTATCATGAAGTTTTATCAAAGCACTTTACAATTTAAGAAGGCAAAGATAACAATTACAGTCGATAACCCGCAGTTGCAATATAGAGTTTACCACATATTGTATTACTATTTTAGTACTGCATGAAAAAAGCTTCATTCATCTATGTGGCGTAAAACTAAAAATTTTGATAAAAATGCCATCTGAATCGTAAAATACATGAATATGCGTTAATTTTACAAATCGTAATAAATTGCGAATACTTAATTTCATGGATTACTTTTCTTCAAATTTCAAACTCGGTATTTTAGGTGGTGGCCAACTTGGTAAAATGTTGCTTTACGAAACCAGAAAATATGATATTTTCACCTTAGTAATGGACTCCTCTGATCAAGCTCCTTGTAGAATTGCTTGTAATGAATTTGTAACGGGTGACCTAATGGATTTTGATAGTGTATATAACTTTGGAAAAAAGGCAGATGTGCTCACTATTGAAATAGAACATGTAAATGTTGCTGCATTAGAAAAATTGGAAGAGGAAGGTGTTAAAGTATATCCATCCTCTGACACCTTAAAAATTATTCAAAACAAGGGAAGGCAAAAACTATTTTATATAGATCATAATATCCCCACCGCACCTTTTTCGAGGTTTGCCTATGGAGATCAAATTGAAACCGCTCTTGAAAATGAATCACTACAATTTCCCTTTGTTTGGAAGAGTGCACAATTTGGATATGATGGGCAGGGTGTTAAAATCATTAAAACATATTCTGATTTGGAAGGTTTACCGGATTCTGAATGTATTACGGAAGCTCTTATCCCTTTTAAAAATGAATTGGCAGTTATCGTTGCCAGAAGCGCTAGTGGTCAACTTGCTACTTATCCTGTAGTAGAAATGGAGTTTCATCCTCAAGCTAATCAGGTAGAATATGTAATTTGTCCGGCGAGAATTGATCCTAAAGTAGCTGAAAAAGCGCAATTAATTGCATTGCGTGTAGCAGATGCGTTTAAACACGTAGGTCTTTTAGCTGTAGAAATGTTTCTTACAGAAGAAAACCAAATTTTGGTAAATGAAGTTGCCCCAAGACCTCATAACAGCGGTCATTATAGCATTGAAGGAGCCTATACTAATCAATTTGAGCAGCACCTTCGTGCCATACTAGACATGCCTTTGGGAAGTACAGAAAGTAAAGTAAATGCCGTGATGGTTAATTTGGTAGGTGCCGAGGGACATACCGGCTTAGTACATTATGAAAACATAGAAGACATCTTAAAAATAAGTGGTGTTACGCCTCATATTTATGGTAAAAGAGAGACCCGTCCTTTTAGAAAGATGGGACATGTCACTATCATAAATGAAGATATGCAAAAAGCAAGAGAAACTGCTGCAACTGTAAAGAAAACAATTCATGTAATCTCAAAAAATAACAGTAACCCTTAAACAAAATTCAGCAATGACAAAAGTAGCCGTAATTATGGGTAGTACCAGTGACCTTCCAGTAATGCAAGAAGCTATAGATATTTTAAAAGGTTTTGATATTATGGTAGAAGTGGATATTGTGTCTGCGCACCGTACACCTGAAAAATTATTTGATTTTGGAAAGAATGCTCATAAAAGAGGGATTTCTGTAATCATTGCTGGTGCCGGTGGTGCTGCGCATTTACCCGGTATGGTTGCCTCTTTGTCTCCTCTTCCGGTAATTGGAGTGCCTGTAAAAAGCAGTAATTCCATAGATGGTTGGGATTCTATACTTTCCATTCTGCAAATGCCCGGAGGTGTACCTGTTGCTACGGTTGCCCTTAATGGTGCTAAAAATGCAGGTATTTTGGCGGCACAAATTATAGGCAGTAGTGATAATTGTGTACTAGACAAAATACTGGTCTATAAAGAGGGATTAAAACAAAAAGTTGTTAAAGGAGCTAAAGAAGTATTATAAACAAAACCCCGAAATAAATTTCAGGGTTTTGCTGCTAATCAAAAAATATGAATGACCTAAAACTTAATAGGTTATTAACTAGGTTAAAATTCAATTTGGCAAGTAATTTTTCTACTATAAGTATTTTTAGGTAACTACGTAAATAACAGATTTTTAGATTTCACTTCTCGATGAAAGACTATTTTAATCGATAAAAAACAAGAAATGGATACAATTTTAAATAGCAAATTCTCAAAACCATTTAATACCGCCCCTTTTTCTGAAATAAAAAACGAGGATTTTTTACCCGCATTTATAAAGGAAATAGATAAAGCACACAAAGAAATAGAAGAAATAACGCATAATTCTGCAACACCAAGCTATGAGAATACTATAGAAGCACTAGAATTTGTTGGAGAACAGCTGAGTCGTATCCATAGTATATTCTTTAACTTAAACAATGCGGAAACCAATCCTGAAATTCAGAAAATCGCACAGCAAGTATCTCCCATAATGTCTGATTATGAAAATGACATTAACCTCAATCAAGATCTTTTTAAAAGAATAAAAAGTGTCTATCTCCAAAAAGACAACTTAAAACTGAGTATTGAACAACAAACACTGCTAGACAAAAAGTATAAAAGCTTTGTGAGAAACGGAGCCAACCTTAATTCTGAGGAAAAAGAACGCCTTAGGGCTATTGACAAGCAATTATCTCAGCTTAAATTAAAATTTGGTGAGAACGTATTGGCAGAAACAAATAAATTTGAATTACACGTTACAGATAAAGATCAGTTAAAAGGACTTCCAGATGATGTAATCAACAGTGCTGCCTTAGCTGCCAAACAAAAAGACAAAAGTGGGTACATCTTTACCCTGGCTTATCCTAGTTATCTGCCATTTATGACTTATGCAAAGAACAGAGCGCTTCGGGAAAAAATGTTTAAAGCATTCAATAGTAAAGGTTTTCATAAAGATGAGTTAGATAATCAATCTAACATACAACAAATAGTTGCCTTAAGATATGAAAGAGCTCAACTGTTAGGATATGAAAGCCATGCACATTATGTATTAGAGGAGCGAATGGCAGAAAATCCTAAAACTGTTATGAGTTTTCTGGAAGATTTGTTAAAAAAGGCAAAACCCGCAGCTGAAAAAGAATTTAAGCAGCTAGGTGATTTTGCAAAAAAGCTAGACGGAATCCAAAAATTACAGAAATGGGATGCCGCTTATTATAAAGAGAAGTTAAAGCAACAACTTTTTAACCTTGATGATGAAAAACTAAAACCGTATTTTAAACTAGAAAATGTTATTTCTGGTGTTTTTACCATAGCCAAACGGTTATATAATTTATCTTTTGAAGAAATAGATACAATAGACAAATATCATGAAGATGTAAAAACTTATAAGGTAACTGGTGAAAACAATGAATTAGTTGCCATATTTTATGCGGATTTTCATCCTAGACCAGGAAAACGCAACGGTGCATGGATGACTTCCTATAAAACGCAAAGTATCAAAGATGGCGTAAATGAACGTCCCCACATATCAATTGTATGTAACTTCACAAAACCTACTGATAATAAACCTTCATTACTTACTTTTAATGAGGTTACAACTTTGTTTCACGAGTTTGGACATGCTTTACATGGTATACTTGCAAACACTGTATATCCCAGTTTGAGTGGCACTAATGTCTATTGGGATTTTGTTGAACTCCCCAGCCAGATAATGGAGAACTGGTGTTATGAAAAAGAAGCGTTGGAAATTTTCGCAAGGCATTATGAAACAGATGAGGTATTGCCAATGCATTTTATCACAAAAATAAAAGAATCAGCAACCTTTATGGAAGGGATGCAAACCCTAAGACAGATAAGTTTTGGCTTGTTAGATATGAAATGGCATTCAGAAGACCCTAAAAATATAAAAGATGTTAAAAAATTAGAAGATGCGGTTTTTAAGAATATTACTTTCTATCCGGCAACCTCTGAAACCTGTATGAGTACTGCATTTTCTCATATTTTCCAAGGTGGATATTCTTCAGGATATTATAGTTATAAATGGGCAGAAGTTCTTGATGCAGATGCATTTGAGTTATTTAAAGAGAAAGGAATATTTGATAATAATACTGCAAAAAGTTTTAAAGATCACGTACTTTCCAAAGGTGGAATAGAAGCTCCTATGAAGCTGTATAAAAAATTTAGAGGGCAGGAGCCGCAATCTGACGCACTCTTAAGAAGAGCAGGGCTTCTCACAAAATAATTTTAAAACCAATGGAAAGAATTCATTTTTATATGGATTTTCATTTAACTTTCATAAATTTTTGAAAGTTCAAAAATAAATTATATCTTTGAAATATGAATTTACAAGAAGCGAAAAACAAATTTATACAAACCTGGGGAGCCCTCGGGTCGCAATGGGGAATAAATAAAACCATGGCACAAATTCATGCGCTTTTAATGGTTTCAGATAATCCGCTTTCCATGGAAGACATCATGGAAAAACTACAGATTTCAAGAGGTAATGCAAGTATGAATATACGCGCATTAATTGATTGGGGGATTGTTTATAAAGAATTTAAGCCCGGAGAACGACGAGAATTTTTTGTAGCTGAAAAGAATATTGATGAGCTAGCAAAAAAGATAGCTCAAGAAAGAAGTAAGCGAGAAATTAAACCGGCAATTAAGGTTTTAAAAGAAGTGATTGCAGTTGAAAGTAACCAACCGGAAGCAGAAAGTTTTAAGAAACAAACCAAAGCGCTTTATGAATTTATGTCTAGAACAGATGCAATGATTGATAAAATCACGAATCAAAAAGAAAACTGGATTACTAAAAGCATTCTCAAATTAATGAGATGATTTTTTTTAATTCTATGTTTCATTTATTTCTGAAAGTTTAAAAATAAATAATATGAAAACACTTGAGCACCATACGCTAATTTACGATGATCAATGCCCTTTATGTGCTGGATATACACATGGATTTATTACAACAGGAATGTTAGATAAAAATGGGAGATGTCCTTATCAAAAAATGGAAAGCTTAAATCTAACAGCACTGGATGAAGAGCGAGCCGTTAATGAAATTGCTCTGATAGATTCAAAAAACAGTAAAATATACTATGGCGTAAGCAGTCTCATTATCGTTATTAGTCATTCTTTTCCATGGATTGGCAAGATTGCTAGGCTACCTGTAATCTACACACTTCTTAAAAAACTATATTCATTTGTATCTTATAATAGAAAAGTAGTTATTTCAAATCCACCTCAATATAAAATTCAAAGGAGTTGCGAACCCTCATTTAACTATGTTTACCGGCTTGTATATATACTGTTCACTATACTGATTACTGCTGGCATTCTTTTTTCATACAACGAATTACTTTTTGAAGTTAGCCATACGTCTAATTTTTATCTAGAACTTTTGATTGTTTTAGGGCAAATACCTTTTCAACTGGTGTTCCTTAATTCTAAGAAATCTAAGGTTATTATTAACTATATTGGACATTTAATGACGGTTAGCCTATTTGGAAGCTTACTACTTCTCCCTATGCTAATAATAAATCTATTTATCTCACTACCCGTGCATACGCTTATAATTTACTTTCTAATGGTAGCTACATTTATGTTATTTCACCATAAAAAAAGAGTCGAAAATTTAGCGCTACCTATGAGACTTACGGCAACATGGATACTTTACAGAATACTATTATTATTTTTAATACTTGCATTATGAAAAAAATTATTATCGCTGGCGGAACTGGTTTTTTAGGAAATGTATTAATTGAATATTTCAAAGCAAAAACAGTGCATTTTGTCATACTTACCAGAGGAAAAACGGTACAGAAAGAAAACGTCAAATATATAAACTGGGATGGTACTCATTTAACAGGTTGGGAATCACATCTAGAAAATGCCGATGTTTTAATTAACCTAACTGGAAAATCTGTTGATTGTCGTTATCATAAAAAAAATAAACTTGAAATACTCAATAGCCGTGTAAATGCTACCAACGTTCTTCAAAAAGCAATTGAAAAATGTAAAACACCTCCAGCAATTTGGCTTAATGCATCTACAGCTACTATTTATAAGCATTCAGAAGATACTCCTATGACAGAAAAATCAGGAGAAATAGGCGATGATTTTTCCATGGGAGTTGCCAAAAAATGGGAACAGTCTTTTTTTAAAAAATCCCTTCAAAAAACTCGTAAAATAGCTTTGCGAACCTCCATCGTACTAGGCAAAAATGGTGGTGCTTTTATCCCTTTAAAAAACCTAACCCGTTTTGGTCTAGGTGGAAAACAAGGTAAGGGAACCCAAATGGTAAGTTGGATTCACGAAATTGATTTTGCAAGAGCCATTGAATTTATCTTAAATACTCCTAATTTAGAAGGTGTAATAAATGTTACCGTTCCTACGCCGGTGAAAAATAAAAATTTCATGAAATCACTTAGGAAAACAATGAATAAACCATTTGGACTATGGGCTCCTGCCCTACTACTAAAAATTGGTGCCTTCTTTATTAGAACCGAGACAGAACTTATTTTAAAAAGTCGTTATGTAATTCCTCTCAAATTACAAGAAGCAGGCTTTCAGTTCAATTTTAAGAGTCCTGCAAAAGCATTCCAAAATTTACTAGAAAAAGATTAGTCTGATGTTATTACTTTACCCTCATTTTTCCAAGCTACTAGCCCACCCTTTAGATTCACCACTTTTTCAAATCCCAACCCTAGCATTTTAGCAGCAGCTTGGGCACTTCTTTTTCCTGATCTACAATAAATAAATACCTTTTTGTTCTCCTTGTATTCTGATATCTGTAAATCAAAGCTTGAATCAAGAAAGTCTACATTTATTGCATTGTAAAGATGTCCCTCTTGAAATTCTTCAGGAGTCCTTACATCTATCACCAAATCCGTTTGTGACAATTGCTTCTCATACGAATCTGGATTTAATGATATTACCTTGCCTGACTGATTATGGTTACAAGCAAGCGTAAATAGCACAAAAAATAAATATCTTTTCATTTTGGAAAATTACAAAAGTTTTAAATAAAATGTTTTCATCTTATTTATACGAATTACCTTATTTTTGATACAAATTTCATTGCATGAATCCCAAGCTATTAAAACCTAACCAATGGATAGACCTTTACGCAGATTATCTCTTTAATTACACAATTACGCGTGTAAGTGATTATGAGATAGCGCAAGATCTTGTTCAGGATACTTTTTTAGCCGCATTAAAGTCTGCAAAAAATTATAAGGGTGAGGCTTCTGAACGTACATGGTTGATTTCTATTTTAAAAAGGAAAATTATAGATCATTACCGGAAAATAAATTCCATAAAAGGAAAAGCAGAAGTTAAAATGGGCTATGTTAATGAAGAGGAATCCGAAGGAGATTGGCTTGAGAAAAAAGTGAAAGACCCTTATGACTTAAATGCGGAAAACTTAATTGAGAATGAAGAATTGGGTCTCGCTATTCATTCTTGTTTAAGCAAATTACCTGTTAAACAAGCAGATGTTTTCAAAATGAAAACCATTGATGGTTATGATACAGAAACCATTTGTAATGATTTAAACATCACAGCGTCTAACCTATGGGTAATTATTCATAGAGCTAGGACTTCTTTAATTGAATGTCTTGAAAAAAATTGGTTCTAAAGTTATGGAAGAAGAAAAAAACATAAAAATATTGTTTGTTGACTGTAAAGATGCCAGAGCTATTTGTGATAAAGCGCAATATGATGAAGCAAACATCTGGGAACTTTTTAAGCTTCAATTTCATAATGCATTCTGCAAAAGATGCAGTAAGCATACGGTAAACAATTCAAGATTAACTTCATTATGTTCCAAAGCTCATCTAAAAAGATTGGATAATGATGCTAAAGAAAAAATCAGAAAGTTAATGGAGTTAGAATTGAATAAATCTAAATAAAAACCAAAGTCAGTAACCATAAAAGAATAGGAATACTTTCTACCCAAAAAGCAGTAAAATAAAAAGATCTCGAGGTATTTGATAATTTCAACAAAACACTCAACACAGCCATGCTTATAAATAGCACTATCAACTGCTCAATTTGAAAGTTTGTTTTAAAAAGTTCTAATAAAATCAGTACTACCAATAATAGGTATCCCAGTTTTTTTGTTTTTTTTATTCCTAAATTCCTAGGTATTGTAATTAAATCTGCGGCATCACTTTTCATATCTCTTATTTCAAAGGGCAGTATGAGAACTATTACCAAAATAAATCTTTGCAAAAAGACAATCCAAACGTCAAAATTAATTAGAGACAAATTCTCGCTAAAGGGCAACAAAACTGTACTCCCAGACCACACTAAAGATACTGCGTAGACTTTTAGATTAGCAAAACTTCTGAGATTCTCTCCTTTACGGGTAAAAGGTAAAATATATAGCAGTGATATAATTACTAGCATACCTAAGAAAATAAGGTTATCAATGGACAGTTTGACCAAAAAAAAGATTAAAAAACTCCCGGCAATAAAGCTTATAATTTGAATAAGCTTTTCATACTTACTTTTTACAATAAAGTAACCTTTCGCACGACTTCCATATTTCATAAAATTATACATGACTATAGTACCAAAAAAAAGAACAAGAACAAGATTTCTTGTTTCAGGAATGTTCAAACTAATACAAGTAACTTTGTAAAAGGCAATTACAGCAAAAGCTACATGAATACTGGCATGAAGATAAAAATTGAAAATCAGTTTTAAATTTTGCATTAAACAAAAATAAAGAAACTGTTAACAAACGCTAATTTTGGTTAAAAACTTTAACTTAGTCAGCTTACGAAAACGTTAGAATACCAAAATTTATGTTGTAATTTTGCCCGCAAAGTATCAACTATACGCAGCTTTTCAAATGAAGACAGATTTGTTTGCATTACGGCATATTGGACCTTCCGCAGAAGACTTAAATGCCATGCTTCACACCGTAGGTGTAAAAGATTTTGAGCAACTTGTTCACGAAACTATTCCCAATGATATCAGGTTAAAGCAAAATCTGGATTTACCCGATGCCATGAGCGAACATGAATTTCTTACCCATATTCAAACGCTGGCAAGTAAAAACAAGGTCTTTAAATCTTATATTGGCCTTGGATATCACGAAAGTTTTACCCCATCGGTTATCAAAAGAAATATTCTTGAAAACCCAGGCTGGTATACAGCCTATACTCCCTATCAGGCAGAAATAGCTCAGGGGAGACTTGAGGCTTTACTTAATTATCAAACCATGATTTGTGATCTTACTGGAATGGAGATTGCAAACGCCTCATTACTTGATGAAAGTACTGCAGCAGCAGAAGCAATGACTATGCTTTATGAAGTGAGAAGCAGAACTCAAAAGAAGGGAAATGTAGCAAAATTTTTTGTTAGTGATCTGGTACTCCCACAAACTCTTTCATTATTAAAAACAAGAGCAATCCCTCTTGGAATAGAACTTGTTATTGGAGATCATGCAACCTTTAAAGTTGACGATAGTTTCTATGGAGTTTTATTACAATATCCTGGTAAATATGGAGAAATATTTGATTATAGTGATTTTGTTCATAAAGCAAATGAGTTAGAAATTCGTGTAGCGGTTGCAGCAGATATTTTAAGTCTAGTAAAACTAACTGCTCCTGGAGAATTTGGCGCCGATGTAGTTGTGGGAACAACACAGCGATTTGGAATCCCTCTTGGTTATGGAGGGCCACATGCCGCTTACTTTGCAACTCGCGAGAGTTTCAAGCGAAATATTCCAGGAAGAATTATTGGAGTTACAAAAGATACTAATGGAGATGTAGCATTGCGCATGGCATTACAAACCAGAGAGCAACATATCAAGCGAGATAAAGCTACTTCAAATATATGTACAGCACAGGTTTTATTGGCTGTTATGGCTGGAATGTATGCAGTGTATCACGGCCCAAATGGACTTCAATATATAGCAGATAAAGTGCATAATAGCGCGGTTACCTTGGCAAATGCCCTACACAAATTAGGATACCTTCAATCTAATACAGCATTTTTTGACACCTTGCGTATAAAAGCCGATGTTAATAAAATTAAACCTCTTGCTGAGGCTGCAGAAATTAACTTCTATTATATAGATAAAGAAACTCTCGCCATTTCCTTAAATGAAGCTACTTCTATTAAGGATCTTAATAATATTGTAAAAATCTTCGCATTGGCGTCTGAGCAGTCATTTAATCCTATCCAAGAATTAATAGAGACTCATAACAATTTTCTTGGTAAAACACGTACCTCTGCATTTCTTCAAAATAAAGTATTTAACACGTATCATTCTGAAACCGCTTTAATGCGATACATAAAATCTTTAGAAAGAAAGGATCTCTCTCTAAATCATTCTATGATTTCATTAGGCTCATGCACAATGAAATTAAACGCAGCTTCAGAGATGCTGCCTTTAAGCTGGGCACAATGGGCTAATATTCATCCCTTTGTTCCATTAGATCAGGCACAAGGATACCAAGAAGTATTAACATCTCTGGAAGAACAATTAAATGTAATCACTGGATTTGCCGGAACTTCATTACAACCTAATTCTGGTGCCCAAGGCGAATTCGCTGGCCTAATGGTTATTAGGGCTTATCATGCCTCTAATGGAGATAAACATAGAAACATCTGTCTTATTCCAGACTCAGCTCATGGTACCAATCCTGCCTCAGCAGTAATGGCTGGCATGAAAGTTATAGTAACTAAAACGGATGTACAAGGAAATATAGATGTTGAAGATTTAAGAAGTAAAGTTGAACTGCATAAAGAACATCTGGCAGCTTTAATGGTAACCTATCCTTCTACTCATGGAGTATTTGAATCTTCTATACGTGAAATAACGCATCTTATTCATACACACGGAGGTCAGGTTTATATGGATGGTGCTAATATGAATGCACAGGTAGGCCTTACCAACCCAGCCACTATTGGAGCCGATGTTTGCCATCTTAATCTCCACAAAACTTTTGCCATACCGCATGGTGGAGGCGGCCCAGGAGTGGGGCCTATTTGCGTTGCGGCACATCTTGTGCCATTTTTGCCTTCAAATCCTATTGTTCATACAGGAGGTAATCAGGCTATAACAGCCATCTCTGGCGCTCCTTGGGGAAGCTCATTGGCGTGCCTTATTTCTTATGGATATATTACTATGCTAGGTTCAAAAGGACTCACTGATGCTACCAAATATGCCATTCTCAATGCGAACTATATTAAAGAAAGGCTTGAGGGACATTATGAAGTGCTATACACGGGTGAAAAAGGACGTGCAGCACATGAGATGATTCTAGATTGCAGACCGTTTAAGAAAAAAGGAATTGAGGTTGTAGATATAGCTAAAAGGCTTATTGATTATGGTTTTCATGCTCCTACCGTTTCCTTTCCAGTGGCCGGCACCATTATGATTGAGCCTACAGAAAGTGAAAATAAAGAAGAATTAGATCGTTTTTGTGATGCTTTAATTTCAATTCGGAAAGAAATAAACGCTACTAGCTTAGATGAGCCAGATAATATTCTTAAAAATGCGCCACATACCTTAGCAATGCTTACAGCTTCAGAATGGCCTTTTAATTATTCCAGAGAAGAAGCTGCTTATCCATTACCTTATGTTCATGTAAATAAATTCTGGCCTTCGGTAAGAAGAGCAGATGATGCTTATGGAGATCGTAATCTTATATGTACTTGTGCCCCTATTGAGGCTTATGCTGAAACAGAATAGTCATAAGAAAAATCAATAATAATAAGACTTCCGGAGCTTTTTTCCGGAAGTTTTTTTTTTGAGGTTTCCGTAAATTATATTAAAAAATTACTTATCTATCAAATTGAACATCGTAATTTATACTATGCGTGCATAGTAATTTACGACACAAACATTATCTTTGATATACATCAATTATTCATGACTTTCTATGCAAATTAAAATCACAGGAACCGGAAGTTATATTCCATCTATTATTGAAGAAAATGAAAAATTCATTGACAACAGGTTTTTGAATGAAGATGGTTCTAACTTTTCACAAGAAAACCAAGTTATTATTGAAAAATTTAAAGCTATTACCGGTATTGGAGAACGTAGATATGCCAAAAAAACGCTCAATTCTTCAGACCTAGCCTTCTTTGCTGCCGAGAAAGCAATTAATGATGCAGGCATTGATCCAGAAGATCTTGACTATATAATAACAGCACACAACTTTGGTGACGTAAAATACGGTACTATCCAATCTGAAATGGTTCCTAGCCTTGCAAGCCGGGTAAAACATCACTTGCGTATTAAAAATCCATCTTGCGTAGCATATGATCTTATTTTTGGATGCCCTGGATGGATTGAAGGTGTTATACATGCACAGGCGTTTATAAAAGCTGGCATGGCTAATAAATGCTTAATAATTGGCAGTGAAACTTTGTCTAGAGTAATTGATAAACACGACCGAGACTCTATGATTTATTCAGATGGCGCAGGAGCAACCGTGATTGAAAAAAGTAATGAACCAGGAGGAGTTCTTGCACATGAAACTGCTACTTTCACTTATGAAGAGGCCCATTATCTCTTTTTTGGAAGGTCTTATGATAAAAATGAAAGTGAGAACACACGCTATATAAAAATGTATGGCAGAAAAATTTACGAATTTGCGGTTACAAATGTTCCTCAAGCTATGAAAAACTGCCTTGATAAAAGCGGAGCTTCCATTAACGACCTGAAAAAGATTTTTATACATCAGGCCAATGAAAAAATGGATGAAGCTATTGTAAAGAGATTCTACAAACTTTACGGTAAAGAAGTCCCTGAAAACGTAACTCCAATGAATATTCATAAACTTGGTAATAGTTCTGTTGCTACAGTACCCACCTTGTTTGACATGGTTAAAAAGGGTAAATTAGAACATCAGGAAATTAATAAAGGAGATCTTATTATATTTGCAAGCGTTGGTGCTGGTATGAATATCAATGCCATGGTTTATCAATATTGAGATGTACGAAAACAGTTTTCCTAATAAAAGATACCAACATACCATTTCATTTTTAAAAGAGCATATTGCTGTGCCCGCTAATATTCTGGATCTTGGAATTGAAAATCCTTTTTCCCTACTTATGACTGAGGCTGGCTACAATATAAAAAATACTTCCGGAGAAGATCTTGACCTTGACATCACAGCAGTAAAAGAAGATGGTTTTGATTTAGTAACTGCCTTTGAAATTTTTGAACATATGCTTTCGCCTTTCACCATTCTCAAGGAAATAAAAGCTCCTAAATTAGTCGCCACTATACCATTACGATTGTGGTTTGCGCCTGCATATAGAAGTAAAATAGATATGTGGGACCGGCATTATCATGAATTTGAAGATTGGCAATTTGATTGGTTGTTAGAAAAAGCAGGCTGGGAAATTAAGGCTCGAAAAAAATGGACAAATCCAGTGAAAAAATTTGGCTTTAGACCTTTATTGAGAACATTTACCCCAAGATATTATGCAGTTTATGCCGAACGGAAAAGCACCTTGTCTTGAATTATTATGTAATTATTCCGGCTCATAATGAAGAAGCCTTTCTCAAGAAAACCCTAGAGAGTTTGTTGAAACAAGTATTATTACCTGGGAAGGTCATCATTGTAAACGATCACTCAACAGACGGCACGGAAGCAATTATAGATAGTTATACCACAAAACATAACTTTATCTTTAAACACAACATTCTCTCTTCTGAGACGCACATGCCGGGAAGCAAAGTAGTAAATGCATTTAACAAAGGCCTCACATTAATTGATGCCGATTATGATTTTATAGTGAAGTTAGATGCAGATCTTATACTACCACCAAATTATTTTTCAGAATTAACCAAAATCTTTCAAGAACATCCGAAAGTTGGAATTGCTGGAGGATTTGCCTATGAATGTGAAGATGATGGTAAATGGATGTTAAATCACACTATGAGTACGGATCATGTGAGAGGCGCCTTTAAGGCCTATAGAAAAGAATGTTTTCAAAAAATTGGGGGCTTAAAGGCTTCTATAGGTTGGGATACTGTAGATGAGTTATTAGCTAGGTTTTATGAATTTGAAATTTTCACAGATCAAAAATTAAAAGTAAAACACTTGCGCCCAACAGGCACATCTTACAATAAAAAAGCACGCTATCTGCAAGGGGAAGCAATGTATAAAATGCGCTATGGTTTTACTATTTGCTTAATCGCATCTATAAAAATGGCACTTGTACAGAAAAAATTTCGCAGCTTACCAGATAATATTATAGGCTATTTAAAAGCTTGGATTAGTAAGAAACCTTTTATGGTAACCTCAGAAGAAGGCAAATTTATACGCACCTATAGAACTAAAGGGATCTTACAAAAACTAAAACTCATTTAATCTAAAATCTCTTCTATAGGATTGCCTATGGAAGCATTTGGAAAAGAAATCCCCAGTAAAGCTGCTATCGTAGGAGCAATATCCGTAATTTCAGTACGTTTTACAGTACTTCCCGTGTTAATCCCTTTTCCATAAAATAATAATGGAACATGGGTATCATAAGAAAATCCAGAACCATGAGTGGAGCCGGTTCTTGAATAGGATATCGTGGCTGGGTGTAATACATAAATAACATCACCAGAACGTTGGTAATTATACCCCCTCTGTAATTTGGACAATAAAGGTTGCGTATAACTTTCGGTGATCATTTGTTCTTTTGTATAAACTCCAATTACTCCTTTAAATTTTTCTACTGTCGCAACAATACTTTTGATTACCTGATCAAGATTTAACTTTTCTACTTCAATCTTAGCGTGATCAATAAATATCTGATCATTATACACCTTAAGTACTAAATCTTTTACGTTGTAAGTTTTCTCTAAGTTATTTGATATTACCTTTGCATATTCTCGAGTATCTACATATCCTGCTGGTATTTTAAGAGATTCTAAATATGCAGGTACATTTACACCTCCATGGTCTGCGGTTAAAAAAACACTATATTCTCCAACTCCTACTTTTTCATCAAGTGTTTTTAGAAGTCTTTCTAATTCTAAATCCAAACGAATATATGTATCCTGAACTTCTTTACTATTCACCCCAAATTGATGCCCCACATAATCAGTACTTGAAAAACTAATCGCGAGAAAATCTGTAATACTATCTTTTCCCATTTCTTCTGCCTCTAGCGCTGTCAAAGCAAAATCCAAAGTTAATGAATTCCCAAAGGGAGATGATTTTAGAATGCTAAATCCATCATTTTCTTTACTTAATTTTTTAAGGTTATGCGGAAATACGGGCGCTTTTTCTCCCATAAATGCACCTTCAAAATCTGAATTATCAGAACCGCTTTCTACATAACTCTCTATAGGTAAAAGCGTATTCCAAGTTTTAAGATAGCTCTTCGCTTTTCCAGATTTATTAAAAGTTTTCACCCATTCTGGTAACTCCTTTAAATAATAATCGCTGGTAATCCATTTGCCTTCATCATAACCTTCAAACCAATAAGCTGCATTAGCTGCATGCCCCGCAGGTAAAATAGCTCCTCTATCCTTAAGAGCTATTCCAATTACTTTACCCCTTTGTTGTGTTGCCAATCTTAATTGATCTGTTATGGTGGATGTCATCAATCTAGAAGGTGCCATTTTTCCAGCACCAGAATTACAACCCACAGAGTTGTAGTTATTATCTCCTGCGCAATAGACCATCTCATTAGTTGTCTTATCAAACCAATCATTACCTATAATACCATGATAGGCAGGAGTAGTTCCAGTATAAACTGAAGCATGACCAGGCCCTGTATAGGTAGGGATATAATTAAAATGATTATTTCTACAATTAAAGCCCTCAGCAACCAACCTTTTGAAGCCTCCGTTTCCATAGTGATTCCAAAACCTAGTCAGATAATCATATCGCATTTGATCTACGACAATTCCTACCACCAATTTTGGTTTTGAATCTATTTGAGAGGCCTCCTTTTGAACCTTACTAATAAGACTTATAACTCCTTTCCCTGCATTAACAGGTTCTAGTTTTTGCCCGGTAATCGATTGAAAACCAGCAAGAATAATCACTAGAGAAATAACAATTTGCAAAAAGGAATATTTAATTTTTTTTAACATGAACATTTATTTTGACTTTCAACAAGATATTTCAATTAAACCAGCACACTACCACTTGTTTTAATGTAGAGGTTATGAGCTGCAAAAATAATAGAATCTATCCTCATAAACTTTAAATTGTAGTTAAAAGAACCTAGGATTTTTTTTATACTTTAGTGCTCTAAATTTATCCATGACCTATATTGAAAATATTGGCAGTTATTTTTTAATGATCCAAAAGGTTTTTAATAAACCAACTAAGTGGGTTATTATGAAAGATTTGATCTTGAAGGAGATTGATGATCTCATTTATGGTTCATTAGGCATCGTTATTTTCATCTCTTTTTTTGTAGGAGGTGTGGTTGCCATTCAGACAGCTTTAAACATAGACAATCCTTTAATTCCTAGATATTTAGTAGGTTTTGCAACGCGCCAATCCGTAATTCTAGAATTTGCACCTACCTTCACCTCTATAATAATGGCAGGTAAAGTAGGTTCCTATATCACTTCTAGTATTGGAACGATGAGGGTGACTGAGCAAATAGATGCCTTGGAGGTGATGGGGGTAAATTCATTGAATTACCTTGTGCTCCCCAAAATAACAGCCTTATTGCTATACCCTTTCCTAATTTCCATAGGAATGTTCTTAGGCATTTTTGGAGGATGGGTAGCAGGTGTTTTTGGAGGTTTTAGTACCAGTGCTGAGTTTGTGCAGGGATTACAGGTTGATTTTAAGCCCTTTCACGTATTCTATGCCTTTCTCAAAACCTTTGTCTTTGCATTCATATTAGCTACTGTACCTTCTTTTCATGGATTTTATATGAAAGGTGGTGCCTTAGAGGTAGGAAAAGCGAGTACAACGGCCTTTGTATGGACTAGTGTGGTTATCATTATTCTAAACTATATATTAACCCAAATGCTTTTAGGATAATGATCAAAGTAGATAATTTACATAAGTACTTTGGTGAAAATCATATTCTTAAAGGAATTTCTACCACCTTTGAAAAGGGTAAAACCAATCTCATAATTGGGCAAAGTGGTTCTGGTAAAACAGTCTTCCTCAAATCACTTTTAGGTCTCTTTACTCCAGAAAAAGGAAGTATTATTTATGATGGGCGTGAATACGCCAATCTAAACGATGATGAGCGTACAGAATTAAGGCAGGAAATGGGAATGGTTTTTCAGGGAAGTGCTTTATTTGATTCAATGACTGTGGAACAGAATGTTATGTTTCCCCTAAAGATGTTCACCAAACAAAGCCTAGAAGAGATGCAGGAACGAGCAAACTTCGTTTTAGAACGTGTCAACCTAGTAAATGCTCACAAAAAATTTCCATCAGAAACCTCAGGGGGAATGCAAAAAAGAGTTGCCATTGCCAGAGCTATCGTAAACAAGCCTAAGTATCTTTTTTGTGATGAGCCCAACTCTGGATTGGATCCAAAAACTGCTATTCTCATTGACGATCTTATTAAAGAAATTACGGAAGAGTATAATATTACAACTGTGATTAATACGCATGATATGAACTCTGTTATGCAAATAGGTGAAAAAATTGTATTCCTAAAAGATGGAATTAAGGAGTGGGAAGGCTCTAAAAAGGAAATCTTTAAAACCGATAATGAGGCTGTCACCAATTTTGTATACTCCTCTGATTTATTTAAAAAAGTTCGTAAAATGTATCAGGAAGAAGATATTTGATTATTACATCTCCCATTACACATTTATATCTTACAAAATCTGCATTCGTTTTTACACTTTTCTTAGCATTCAAATTGCTATATTTATAACTTAAAATTAAACCTTCTATGTACTTTTTAGGAATCACTTGGAATCCAGATAAAGCATTATTCGAAATAGGGTCTTTTCAACTACGCTACTACAGCTTGATGTTTGTAGTTGCATTTGGATTAGGATGGTATCTCATGAAAGGAATTTTTGACCGAGAAAAACAGCCTATTGAAAGGCTGGATACTCTTTTTGTTTATATGGTAGTTTCTATTTTAATAGGAGCCAGGTTAGGCCATGTATTTTTTTACGATTGGGATTACTTTCAAGACCATCTACTTGAAATTATTTTACCTTTTCGCTTTGAGCCAAAATTTACGTTTACAGGATTTACCGGATTAGCGAGTCATGGCGCAGCAATTGGTGTAATTGTTGCCATGTATTTATATCAGAAAAAATTTCCAGACATAAAATTATCATGGATTTTAGACAGGGTAGTTATTCCTGTAGCCTTGGGAGGTGTTTTTGTTAGATTGGGCAATTTTATGAATTCTGAAATTAATGGTAAAGTAGTGGAAGACTCTTATCCTTTAGGTGTTCGTTTTCTGCAAGACGAAATAAGTCCAAGGGAAGCCATACAAATTACTGGTGAAAAATCAGTTTCGGTAGCTTATGATCTGATTGCTTCAGACCCTACATATGCAGACATTCTTAACGGATTAGCATATAGACATCCAGCACAACTTTACGAGGCTTTCTTTTATATTTTTGTATTTATTATATTATGGTTTGTGTATTGGAAAACCGAAAAAAGAAAGCAACCTTGGTTTCTTTTTGGGCTCTATTTAACACTGCTTTGGACCGTTCGTTTTTTCGTAGAATTCGTTAAGGAAACACAAGGAGGATTTGAATCTGCATTCAATCAAGCACTATCTACCGGTCAACTGCTAAGTATCCCCTTTGTAATTGCTGGCATCTATTTTATGTTTAAATCTAGCAAAAAAGCTATCGTGTGATGAGAATAGTTATTTTCTTTTTAAAACTCATTATAGGCTGTTTACTAATTTTAAACCTCTCTTGCAAAAAAGAATCTGCTAATACAAAGGTAATTGTTCAAGAAGTAACTTTTACAAAAGAGGGGGATCTTCAAATCATGAAACCAGATAGTACGCTAGTTGTGCAATTAGAAATAGAAATTGCAGACAACGACTATGAAATACAAACTGGATTAATGTATCGTAAAAAAATGCAAGAAAACAGGGGTATGCTTTTTATTTTCCCAAACGAAGAGCCTAGGTATTTTTATATGAAAAATACCGAAATAGCTTTGGATCTTTTATACATAGATGCGAATTATAAAATAGTAAGCATTATGAAGAACACCCAACCTTTTGATGAAAACACACTTCCTGCAAGTGCGCCAGCAAAATACGTTTTAGAAGTAAATGCTGGGTTTACCGATAAAAAGAAAATTTCTAAAGGTGATCTCGTTAAATTCACCAAAGATTAAAGGAATCTACTGGTTATTATGGAGCTTGTTCCTTTAAAAACTTCCTTAGGACATGTACTACATGTAGTAAAATATAAGGGGCAATCTAAAAAAGCTTCCTTTGTAATTTCTTCAGCTACTGGAGTATTACAAAAGTATTACCACAATTTTGCACTTCACCTGCAACAAGAAGGATATACGGTTTATACTTTTGATTATTATGGGATAGGTGATTCTGGTGGAAACGAAAAAGACCTAAAAGAAAACACTGTTACTCTTAGTGATTGGTCTAAAATAGATCAAGCTTCTGTGATTGAATTTGCAAAAAAACAAACTCCAGATAGAAAAATATATCTTGTAACACATAGTATTGGAGGGCAACTTTTTGGACTCAATCCAAATCACCACATGGTAGACAAAGTTCTTATGGTTGCTTCACAAAGTGGTTATTGGCGCTATTACAAAGGCATTCATTATCCTAAAATGTGGTTGTTTTGGCACGCTCTTATTCCTAGTTT
Organism: Ascidiimonas meishanensis; assembly: GCF_037782385.1. Lineage (NCBI taxonomy): Bacteria > Pseudomonadati > Bacteroidota > Flavobacteriia > Flavobacteriales > Flavobacteriaceae > Ascidiimonas > Ascidiimonas meishanensis. The sequence goes on along the minus strand of NZ_JBBEXD010000007.1, from coordinate 147,562 downwards.
AACCCCTTTATTTGGATATTTCCCTTCAAAAAAACTAGGTTTATTTGAGAACATTCCAAAAAATGTAGCCTATGAGTGGATGCGTTGGGGGAAACACCCCTGCTATATGCTAGGACACCTTTCAAATGATGCTCATTTTTTCGATAAAATTAAAATTCCCATAAAAATACTTACGTTTCCTAGAGATATATATGCTCCTGTTGCTGCAGCCAAGTGGCTTGGGCTACAATTCCAAAATGCACAGGTTACACATCAGCATATTATTCCTGAAATAGAAAACCTTCCAGAAATAGGCCATTTTGGTTTTTTCAGAACAAAGTTCAAAGACAGTCTTTGGAAGGGAACTATAGATTGGTTTGAATCCAATTAAAAAACCATCTGCACTTTCGCACAGATGGTCTCTCTAATTTGAACACTATTAAATATTACTATTTTTCTTTCTTAGCAATCTCTATTGCACCTTTTTCTTTTAAGGTATCAAACATTACCGGAGTCGCAATAAATAAAGAAGAATACGTACCTACAATAATACCCACAATCATTGCAAACATAAATCCTTGTAATGATTCACCACCAAAAATAAAGATGGTTAAAAGTACTACCAAGGTAGTTAATGAGGTGTTTAATGTTCTTCCTAAAGTATTATTTAGCGCCAGATTGGTGTTTACACCGCCTTTCCAGCCTTTTTCATTTATAATCTCACGAATACGGTCAAATACGACCACGGTGTCATTCAATGAATATCCAATTACCGTAAGGATTGCCGCTATAAATGCTTGATCAATTTCCATATTAAAGGGCATGAACTTATACGTAAGCGAAAAGATTCCTAGTACAATTAAAATATCATGAAATACTGCCGCAACTGCTCCTAACGAGAATTGCCATTTACGGAAACGCAACAATATATAGATAAATACTACTGCCAGCGAACCTAAAACTGCCCAAAGTGCACCTTTTTGAATATCATCTGCAATGGTAGGACCTACCTTTATAGATTGTAAAATACCTACCTTACTATCTTCTCCTCCAGTCACAAAGCTATTATAAGTAGTTGCATCTGGTAAATATTTCTGAAGTGACGTAAATAATTTTTCCTGAATCTCTTCATCCACTTCTGTTCCTTCTACATCCACTTTATACTTGGTAGTTACTTTAATTTGATTATCTCCTCCAAAAGTTTTCACTTCGGCACTTCCAAATACAGCCACCAGTTCTTCAGCTATTTCAGAAGGGCTTACCGCTTTTTCAAAACGGATTTGATAAGACCTACCTCCCGCAAAATCTACTCCAGGATTTAGTCCGTTCGTTGCTAGAGAGAATAAACCTATGGCTATTAAAATTCCTGATATAACATAAGCAATCTTACGCTTTGCAAGGAAATTGATATTTATATTCTTGAATAAATTTTTGGTGATTGCAGTAGAAAAGTCCAGCTTTCGCTTTCCTTCTTTAATGTAGCTTTCTAACATTAATCTCGTGATGAAAATAGCACTAAACAAAGAGGTTGCAATACCTATTAATAAAGTAGTTGCAAAACCTTGAATTGGCCCCGTTCCAAAAATCAAGAGTATTAATGCAGTAAGACCTGTTGTGATGTTTGCATCTAAAATAGATGATAATGCATTGTTGAATCCATCAGCGGTAGCTTGCTTTACACCTTTACCTTTGGTGAGCTCTTCTTTAGCACGCTCAAAGATAAGTACGTTTGCATCTACAGACATACCAATAGTTAATACAATACCAGCAATACCGGGAAGCGTAAGTACTGCTCCTAATCCTGCAAGCACTCCAAAGATTAACAAAATATTGAAAACCAATGCCACATCTGCAAAAATCCCCGCTTTACCATAGTAAAACACCATCCAAATCAATACAATACTCATCGCGATAAGAAAAGACATCAAACCACTGTTAATAGCTTCTTGCCCAAGAGATGGCCCTACTATAGCAGATTGAATAATATCTGCAGATGCAGGTAATTTACCTGCTCGCAAGACATTTGCAAGGTCAATCGCTTCATTTAAAGAGAATTCCCCAGTTATCTCAGAGTTACCGCCAGAGATCGCTCCTTTAGAGACTCCAGGAGCAGAATAAACAATATCATCAAGCACTATGGCAATATTACCTCGCTCTGTATATGCTTTACCCGTTAATTCTTCCCATGCTTTGGCTCCCTTACCATTCATTTGCATTGAAACAGCAGGATTGCTTCTTCCATCATAGGTTTGTTGTGCATCAACAACCACACTTCCACTTAGTGGAGCTTCATTTTCACGATTGGTTTTAAGTGCATACAATTCTACCGTTTCTTCATTTTCACTTACCTTACCCCAAACAAATCTAGCATATTGTAAATCTGCTGGTAATAAATCTTTAGCTTCTTTACTTTTAAGGTATCCATTAATAGTAGCGGTATCTTTAGTAGCAAAAGAAGAAAGAATAGGAGATCCTTGTACACCTCCGCTCACTCTTAATCCAAAAAGAGGATTGGACTTCTGTACATCTAGTGAATCTTTTCCAATATCAGATAATAAGGAATCAATATCTGAGGTAGTTTCTTCGAGTTCTTCCTGAGCAATATCTTCTTTTTGTTGATCTAATACTTCTGCCAATTTCTGGTCTAAAGCACCTAAATACGGCCCTATTTCTTCTGCTTTAAACGTTTCCCAAAACTCAAGTTGGGCAGTACTTTGTAAAAGTTTCCTTACCCTATCTACGTCTTTAGCTCCAGGAAGTTCTACTAAAATTCTTCCTGAATTTCCTAATCGTTGAATATTAGGTTGGGTTACCCCAAATTTATCAATACGCTTACGAAGAACTTCAAAGGCAGAAATTACAGACTCGTCAATTTTTCTACGGATGATAGGCTTCACTTCCTCATCTTCCATTTGAAAATTAATTTCGTCGCTGAGAGAGCGATTCGCAAAAATATCTGGTGAAGCCAACTTGGTATCCCCTTTTATCTTGTCAAATTCTTGAAAGAATAAATCAAGATACGTTTCATCACTATTTTTTGATGCGAGATCTGCATTAGCAAGTGCGTTGTTAAATGCAGGATTTTTAGAGTTAGCAGCAAGACCTTTAAGAATATCTTTTACAGATATTTGAAGTATCACATTAATCCCTCCTTTAAGGTCAAGACCTTTATTGAGCTCCTTTTCCTTAGATTCATTATACGTAAAACTTGCAACACCAAGATTTAATACCTCTTCATTTCCAATAGAGTCTAGATATCTTACTTCTGCTGCCTTTCTCTTTGACACATAATCCTCTTCAGTATCTGCTATTTCATTGGTAGCAAATACTGCTGCTTCATCTTCTATTTTATTCGTTACGAAAGTAAACGACAACTGGTAGATACTAACGATCCCAAATAAAATAGCAAAAAGCCTTACAAGTCCTTTATTTTGCATTCTTCAATTTATTTAAATTGTCAATTTTAAAAAACGAGCAAATATATAATATACCATAGGATTAACCAATTTATTTAAGGGTTTTGTTTAACAAAAAAAGCCGCAATAAAGCGGCTTTTTACTGTTTTATTTTTGGCAGTACATTATTTCAAAATATCTTTCAAAGCGCCATTCATATTGCGAACAGCCACTGCGCTTTTGGCAAACAATTCTTTTTCTTGAGCATTCAAATGCACATCTACGATTTCTTCTACTCCGTTTTTACCAATAATACAAGGAACTCCAATACAAATATCATTCTCACCGTATTCCCCTTCAAGATAAACAGAGCAAGGAATCATTCTTTTTTGATCGTTAAGTATACTATCTACCAGATAAGATACAGAAGCTCCCGGAGCATACCATGCAGACGTTCCAAGTAATTTAGTAAGGGTAGCTCCTCCTACCATGGTACTAGCGGCTACTTTTTCTAATTCTTCTGCGGAAAGATAATTAGAAACAGGCTGACCGTTATAAGAAGCCAGACGAGTTAAAGGAATCATAGTGGTATCTCCGTGACCACCTATTACCATTCCGTGCACATCATTTGCGGGTTTATTAAGCGCAAGAGATAGGTAAGTCTTAAATCGAGAACTATCTAATGCTCCGCCCATACCAATAATTCTATTTTTTGGAAGACCTGTAGCTTTTAAAGCTAAATAGGTCATCGTGTCCATTGGATTTGATACTACTACAATAATTGCATCTGGTGAAAACTTCAAAATACTTTCTGCAACACTTTGCACGATACCTGCATTAATCCCAATAAGTTCCTCACGGGTCATCCCCGGTTTTCTTGGTATTCCTGAGGTAATAACTACCACATCACTACCTTCTGTTTTAGCGTAATCATTGGTAACGCCTACTACTTTAGTGTTAAAACCAAGTGTGGTTTGTGTTTGCATAATATCAAGGGCCTTCCCTTCAGCAAAACCTTCTTTAATATCTAACAGAACTATCTCACTAGCAATTCGTCGGTAAGCAATCGCATCCGCACAAGTGGCACCCACATTCCCGGCACCTACTATAGTAACTTTCATGTATCTAAGTTTTTAATGAATTAGTAATTTAATTAATACAAAATTACTCGAAATACTTACAACACGAAAGGATTCTCAAGCTAAAAATAGCATTTACCTAAAACCAATGCCTATACCTAAACTTACCGTTGTAAACTGTGCAAAAGTCACATCTGAATTAAGTCTAAAAAACCCAAGTTTTAAACGGGCACCCAATGTACCCCTCACCCCAGAAACATCACTACTTACTGAAAAAGGATCTTCAATGGTTTGAGTTGCTAAAACACCTGATTGCACTCTATAAGTACCTTTCAAATCATTAGTTGAATTTCCAGTAATATATCCAAGACCGCCATATACATTAAAAATGGGTAGCTTGGTTGATACAATAGCTTGAAAAGCCCATGAATTTGTTGTATTTTCTATTCGTTGATTATCTCCGTCTACTATTGAAGTGTCTGTGAAATCATAGGTTCCATCAAGTCTGGTATAACCTATTAACCCTGAGATAGCCACCGGTAAGATTTTATTTGCCGGTAATAAAGAAGTGAATTCGTATTGTAAACCAACTCCGTATAAACCAGCTTCAACATCATTTGTTTTTACTTTAGGAAAATATCTTGCTTTCAGTTCAATTCCTTTAATTAACCCCATACTTACCTGAAGAAATGCACTAGGAACAAAATTAATATCTCCAGAACCCAATCCTGTGGGTAGATCAAATACGGCATCATCTGAACTTCCTGGTAATGGTCCTTCTGCTACTACGGTTACACCTTCAATGTCTCCAAAAGCAGTAGAAACACTTTTGGAAGGACTTCCATCCTGAAAACGTAAGTTTTCATAATCGGCCGTGTTTAAAACAAAGGATTTATCTTCATCCTTAACAAAAGAGGCATTACCTACTATAGTAACTTCAAATCCGAAGAGTTTTTTAGACTTTCCGCTGTTGAACCAGCCGTTGTTCAAATTATGAACAATCCCTTCGCCAGAAGGCTCTAAATAAGTATTGGTAAAACGTTTGGCATCATTTAAACCAGCTGATAGAAGATCTTCTATATTTTCCTGAGCATTTATGAAACCTATCATCAAGAAGGCACATAGGTAAATTAATTTTTTCATGATATTTTCAGATTTGTGGATTGTAAAGATATAAAAATAAGAAAAACCATGAATTATCATGGTTTTTCTTATTTAGCAAGTAATATATTACAATTTATTATGCGTCTATATTTGCATACACTGCATTTTTTTCAATAAACTCCCTACGAGGAGGTACTTCATCTCCCATTAACATGGAGAAAACTCTATCTGCTTCGCTACCACTATCAATGGTAACTTGTCTAAGTGTTCTAAAATCAGGATTCATCGTTGTATCCCAAAGCTGCTCTGCGTTCATTTCACCGAGTCCTTTGTAACGCTGAATTGCAGCACTCCCTCCAAACTTCTCATTAAGTTCATCACGTTCTTTATCATTCCAAGCATACTCCTTTTTATTTCCTTTTTTAACTAGGTATAAGGGAGGTGTTGCGATGTACACATGTCCATTTTCAACAAGTTCCCGCATGTATCTAAAAAAGAACGTAAGTATTAGGGTAGAGATATGAGATCCGTCTACATCGGCATCACACATAATAACTACTTTATGATATCTTAATTTTTCTAAATTCAAGGCTTTACTATCCTCTTCGGTACCTATTGTTACTCCGAGTGCTGTAAAAATATTTCGTATTTCCTCATTCTCAAATACCTTATGCTGCATTGCTTTTTCAACATTTAGTATCTTACCTCTTAATGGCAATATTGCCTGAAAGTTTCGGTCACGACCTTGTTTAGCAGTACCCCCTGCAGAATCTCCCTCAACAAGAAAAACTTCACATTTTTCAGGATCTTGCTCAGAACAATCTGATAATTTACCGGGCAAACCGCCACCACTCATCACCGTTTTTCGCTGTACCATCTCACGGGCTTTGCGCGCCGCATGCCTAGCTTGAGCAGCAAGAATTACTTTTTGCACAATTATCTTAGCATCATTTGGATGCTCTTCAAGGTAATTTTCTAACATTTCTGAAACCGACTGGGAAACGGCAGAAGTCACCTCTCTGTTTCCTAATTTGGTTTTAGTTTGTCCTTCAAATTGGGGTTCCGCCACTTTTACAGAGACAATGGCTGTTAGTCCTTCTCTAAAATCGTCTCCAGCAATTTCAAATTTAAGCTTGTCCAACATACCAGAAGCATCTGCATACTTCTTTAGAGTTGTAGTTAGTCCTCTTCTAAAACCTGAAAGATGGGTTCCACCTTCATGCGTATTAATATTGTTTACGTAAGAATGTAGGTTTTCATTAAACGAGGTATTGTAGACCATGGCTACTTCTACTGGAATTCCATTTTTCTCTCCCTCCATGGAGATCACATCACCAATAATTGCCTCTCGGTTACCATCTAAAAAACGTATGAATTCTGGCAGACCTTCTTCAGAGTGAAATGTTTCACCTTCAAAACTACCATCTTCTTTTTTAAATCGTCTATCTATAAGTATAACGGTAATCCCTTTATTTAAATAGGAAAGTTCACGCATTCTACTCGCGAGTGTATCATAATTATATTCTACCGTTTGCTGAAATATAGATGTATCTGGTTTGAAAGTAACTATAGTACCCGTTTTATCCGTTTCTCCAATAGGTTTAACAGGATAAAGTGACTTTCCTTTTTCATATTCCTGCTCATATATCTTACCATTTAAGTGAACCGTAGCTCTTAGGTGTTCTGATAACGCATTTACACAAGAAACACCCACGCCATGCAAACCACCAGAAACTTTATAAGAATCCTTATCAAACTTCCCTCCTGCTCCAATTTTTGTCATTACCACTTCCAGCGCAGAAATTCCTTCCTTCTTATGCATGTCTACCGGAATCCCTCTACCGTTATCTTCTACAGTAACCGAATTGTCTTCATTAATAATTACGGTAATCAGGTCACAGTGTCCTGCCAGCGCTTCATCAATTGAATTATCAACCACTTCATATACCAAATGATGTAGACCTCTAGTTCCTACATCTCCAATATACATAGAGGGCCGCATACGAACATGTTCCATTCCTTCCAGCGCCTGAATACTGTCCGCTGAATAACTATTCTTCTTTGCTTCTTCGCTCATAAAATGTCAGGTTATTTTTTGATAGTTTGTCAAACAGACAAATATAAGAAATCATGAGTGATTTTGCGGGTTTGAAGGCTCTTAACCCTGTGAAGTTATCAACAATTTACTGTGAAAAAAAAATACCGACAAACCACTTTTATATGTAGTGGTTTTGTCGGTAAAAATAGGTGTGATTTATCTTATTTTACATATGCGTCTTCATGCACTTGAGCAACGGCTCTACCTGACGGATCATTCATGTTTTTGAATGCTTCATCCCATTCTAAAGCAATTTTAGTACTACAGGCTACAGATGCTTCCTGCGGAACACTTAAAGCTGCTGCATCACTTGGAAAATGTTCAGTAAAAATACTGCGGTAATAATATTCTTCCTTTGAAGTGGGTGTCTGAATTGGAAATTTATATTTTGCATTGGCCAATTGTTCATCACTCACTTCTGTTTCCACCATTTCCTTTAAAGTATCAATCCAGCTATAACCAACACCATCAGAAAACTGTTCTTTTTGTCTCCATGCAACACTTTCAGGAAGATATGCTTCAAATGCCTTACGAATTACCCATTTCTCCATACGCTCTCCGTTGATCATTTTATCTTGCGGATTAATCCTCATGGCGACATCCATAAATTCTTTATCTAGAAAAGGTACTCGTCCTTCAATTCCCCATGCAGCTAATGATTTATTTGCTCTTAAACAATCATACATATGAAGTTTATCTAGTTTTCTTACGTTTTCTTCATGAAATTCTTTGGCATTAGGCGCTTTATGGAAATATAGATAACCTCCAAAAATCTCATCGGCTCCTTCTCCGGAAAGCACCATTTTTACTCCCATAGATTTAATAACTCTTGCCATAAGATACATTGGCGTAGATGCCCTAATGGTAGTAACATCATAGGTCTCTAAATGATAGATTACATCCCTCAATGCATCTAGACCTTCCTGAATCGTAAACTTTATTTCATGGTGTACCGTTCCTATAAAATCGGCTACCTTTTGTGCTGCTGCCAAATCTGGAGAACCTTCCAAACCAATAGAAAATGAATGCAGTCTTGGCCACCAGGCTTCTGCGGTATCTCCAGACTCAATTCGCTTTTCTGCATATTTTTTTGCAACTGCAGAGGTAATAGAAGAGTCCAATCCTCCAGAAAGCAATACCCCATAAGGCACGTCAGACATTAATTGTCTGTGTACTGCTGCCTCTAAGGCATCTTTCAACTCCTGAATACTCGTCTCATTTTCTTTTACCGCCTCATATTCCATCCAATCACGCTTATACCATCTTTTAAGCTCCCCTTGAGACCCCATTAAATAGTGACCAGGAGGAAACAACTCAATTTTAGTACAAACCCCTTCTAATGCTTTTAATTCTGAGGCTACATAAAAAGTACCATGTTCATCCCATCCCATATATAAAGGAATAATTCCCATATGATCTCTTGCGATGAGATATTCCTCTTTTTCTTTGTCGTACAAAGCAAATGCATAAATGCCATTCAAATCATCAATAAAATCAGCTCCTTTTTCTTTATAAAGTGCTAAAATAACCTCACAATCAGACTCCGTTTGAAACTCATAATCTATGGTAAGCGATTTTTTAAGTTCCTTATGATTATATATTTCTCCATTTGCTGCAAGCACAAGGCTTTCATCTTTACTTAATAAAGGTTGCTTTCCAGAAGCAGGATCCACAATTGCAAGCCTTTCATGCGCTAAAATAGCACGATCATTAGCATAAATCCCGTTCCAGTCCGGTCCACGATGCCGAATCACTTTTGACATTTGTAGTAACTTAGGTCTTAATTGCTCACTACTCTCTTTTAAATCGAATGCACATACAATTCCGCACATAATATTTTATTTTTTATTTAAATTCTGAAGTCAAATATCTGATAATAGTTTCAATTTAAAAACAATAAACTGTTATATGATTATAATTTATAACTAAATATTAAAAATAATCATTAATATACTACTTTATATACTTATGTATATTCTCTTTTTTTGCAAACTGTAAGTGTAAGTATATTTAACAATTTGTGACTAAAGATTAACAAATGACTAGGAAAATATTTTTTAGCTTTAACAAATAAAAATTCAATTAAGTATTATGAAAAAAATGATCTTGCTTTTAATGGCAATTGGCACAATGATGGCATCTCAAGATGTTTCTGCTCAAAAGTTTAGCGGTCTCGATAAAAGTCCGCATGATATTTCTTATTACAAGGTTCAACGAAATGCACCTCCACTTATAAAAGTAGTATATGGAAGACCGCAGAAAAAAGGACGTAAAATTTTTGGTGGTATTGTTTCTTATGGTGATGTTTGGAGAACGGGTGCTAATGAGGCTACCGAAATTACATTTTATAAAGACGTAACTTTTGGCGGTAAATCCATACAAGCAGGAACATATACTTTATTTACGATTCCCAGTGCAAAAGAATGGACAGTAATTCTGAATACTGATCTGGATGTTTGGGGTGCTTATGCTTATAACAAGGCTAAAGATGTGGCCAGCGTTTCTGTTCCTGTTAAAAATGATTCAAAATCTATTGAAGCTTTTTCCATTACTTTTACTAAAGTAGATGATGGCGTTCATCTTAATATAGGTTGGGATACGGAACGAATAGCTGTTCCCATTAAATTATAAAACAACAAACGAGTAAAATAAGAAAGCCGGGGAATTTCCGGTTTTTTTTATTTTACTTGTTTACCGGAAATATAGGTGCTTTTTACTTTTAAGTATGGGATTTCATTTTCTGGAATGCTCATTATATCTTTATCTAATACAATAAAATCTGCAAACTTTCCTTTTTCAATACTTCCTTTTTCTTGTTCTTCAAAATTTGAATATGCTGCCCAAATAGTCATCCCTCTTAAAGTTTGTTCTCTGGTAAGACGTTCTTCAGGTCTAAAACCTTCTTCCGGATATTCTTCTACATCCTTTCGAGCTACCGCTGCATAAAACGTAAGAAACGGGTTTACCCTTTCTACTGGAAAATCAGTACCTAAGGCCACCACACCTGCTTTATCAAGCAAAGTTTTAAACGCATAGGCGCCTTCCATACGTTTGGCACCTAATCTGTCTTCTGCCCAATACATATCACTCGTAGCATGGGTGGGCTGCACGGAAGGAAGTATATTCGTATTGAAATAATGGAAATCATCTGGATCTACAATTTGAGCATGCTCCACTTTCCAACGTCTGTCATCTTTCCCTTTTAATACTTTATCATATATTTTCAATACCACTCTATTCGCAGAATCCCCTATAGCATGTGTATTCATCTGGTAATCTGTTGCTGCTATTCTTTCTGCAAGAGCACCAATTTCAGAAACTGGAGTTACCATTGCTCCAAAATGTTCAGGTTTATCTGTATATGGTTCCTTAAGCGCAGCACCTCTAGACCCAAGGGCTCCATCTCCGTATACTTTAACAGAGCGAACATTCAGCTTATCTGTCTTAAGCGTACCTTTTGATAAAAAATAATCTAAATTTTCTGGATAGTTACTTATCATTGCATACATTCTAATGGTAAGACTATTTTCCTGTTGTAAACTGTCTATTAATTGAATCACCTCCTTACTTAAGCCCGCATCATTAACAGTAGTTAACCCAAAAGAAAAGCATTCTTCTTGTGCATCCTTAAGCGCTGATATTTGTATTGATTTAGTCACTGGGGGAATTACTGCATCTATCATAGCCATTGGATTGTCAATTAATATCCCTGTAAGTTGCCCATTTTTCCTTTCAATCTCGCCACCGTTAACTGTAGTACTCAGATTAATATTTGCCATATCCAATGCCTTTTGATTCACTAGATAAGCATGTCCATCTACTCTTTCTATGGCAACAGGAGTATCTGGATACAATGAATCTAATTTTTCTCGGGTTGGAAATTCTTTTATATCCCAGTCATTTTGATCCCAACCACGACCTAGAATAAAAGACATTTGTTTTTCTTTTTGAAAAACTGCTATTCTGTCAAGTACTTCTTGAAAACTTTGGGTTCCCACTAAATCCACTTTCTGACGGTTCAAACCTAATTGGTAAAAATGACAATGGGCATCTATAAGTCCGGGCAGAACGGTTTTGCCTTCAAGATCTAGTTGTTTTTTGGATTCGTACTTTGACAAAATATAGTTGGTACTGCCAGTTTCCACAAAACGTCCTTCTTTAATTGCAAATGCGGTACTTTTTGAAAAGTCTTTGTCTACCGTATAAATATTTGCATTATGGACTATAAGATCTACCTTCTCTTTAGGCAAATTACAAGCAAGACAGCATAAAATACTTAGAAGAATTGTGATTTTTTGCATGGAATATAAGTTTTGCTAAAAATACAATTATTCATGAAATCTAAGAAGCCATGCACTTATAACAAAAGAGTGAATTTTAAAATATTGCCCTCAAATAAAGCTCTTAAAAATCTACAGATCAAATTTATATGTTGCTCCTGCCAGTACTTGAAAACCTTGCACTGGATATGTTGCCCAACGAGCGTACTCGTTTCCGCTTAAATTATTTAGACGTAGAAAAGCTGATAACTGACTATCAAACTGATAAGACAAACGCGCATTCACATCAAAAAAACTTTCTAAAGTAACTAATTGGGGTGCTAAAGGTGCTCCCGTATCTTCAGGGTCTGCTGTAAAAACATCATTCCGTTCACCTGTATAAAATATATTAAGTCCGGCAGCCCATTTTTCACTTATCTGATAGTCTGCAGAAAGAGATCCTCTTACCGTAGGTAAATTCCATGCTTCAGCTTCCACATCGGTTGTGTATTCAAATATTTCTCCTTGAAGTCTAAAAGTAAAGTCTCTATTAATATCCACTTTTAATTCTCCAAAAACAGAAATGGTTTTTACATTATCATATACAACATCAAATGAATTTCCGTATGCAAAAGCAGTTTCCCCATCGTCAAAGGCATTTACGTAATTCGCTTTAAACAATGGTTGATTGTTAGCAGCCACATAAGATGCTTTTACATTATAGCCCACATTAGACATTAACTTTCCCTTAACCCCTAAATAGGCATCATATTGTTGATCTGTAGGTTTCACTAAAAGTGTTGGTGACACAAAAGGATTATTGGCCACGAAAGATTGATACGAGTTTTGAATTGGTTTACCTTCTATTCCGCCAAAAGCAATCACATACTCATCTACTAGTCTATAGGAAGCCGTTACATTAGGATAGATAAATAGCGTACCATCATCCTCTTCCTTAGCATAAAAAATGGAAGCTCCCAAGTTTACGGTAAGATCATCTCTTAAAACCACTAGATTAGGTGTAATACCCAACAACAAATTTGAATAGCTTATGGCTGCATCATTTGCATAGTTACGTTCAAAATTTCCTCCAAGATAATCTATGGTTACCTTGGTAGTAATTAATTCTCCTGAAATGGGTATTTCAAAAACTGGTGTGAGTTTTGCGCGTGTTTCACCGCTCTCGCTTCCATCCCAAAAACGTTGTAAGAGCAGGCTTCCCTCTTTATAATATGAATCTTTTAAACTAAGATTGGCCCCTAGAAACGTTGTATAATACGTTTGTTTTGCATCTAATGAAGTAAGTTGACTATTCGTAAAACCAGGCTGTTCCGGTATTCCGTACCAATTAAAGATCTGGTGCTTAAAACCTGCGTCAGCGCCCCATTCCAGATAGCGGGTTTTCTTCCTGTAATTTCCTTCCAGTCTGGTGTTGAAAAAGTTGTCATCTAAAACTACACCATCAATTCCTCCTTGCGAAGAATGATGATTTAAAGAAAGGTCCAAGGTTTCATCTCTTGCCAATGCCCTACTGGTATAAAAGTCTACTAATGCAGTACTAAAATTTCCGAGACCTAAAGAAGCATATGTATTGAATAGTACTTCTTTTTTTGCTTTTTTAACCACAGACGCTTTCGCTTTCGCAGGAACAAAAGTAGAAGCAACAGGAACCGAAAAAATAGTATACTTAATTTCTTTTTTGGTAGTGGTGACCGAATCATTCAAAGTGGGCACCTGCTTTACTTTAAATGCATCAGAAACCGAAGGAGTATATGGCTTTACCACATTTACAACCTCTGTACCAATATCTCTTTTTTTATCCTTCTCATCTTGTGCATGAATAGAGGCACTTGTTAGTATAAAAATGAATAAAAACTTTATTGCTTTTGACATAAACCTACTATTATGTGGATTGCTAACTGACATGATTTGATTGATGGTAAAAGTTTAATTGCCTTCATCTGGTGAAACAGAAGAATTTCTTTTAGACTCTGCTGTTTTTATTTTGTTTAATTCTTCCTGAGCCTCTGCAATGACATCTGGGTAATCTGTAAAATTTTCAATAACACTCTCAAGAATATAAGTTGCTTGAAAGGCATCGTCTAACTCATAAAAATTCTTTGCCATAATGACCAATCCTTTAGCACCATATTCTTTATAACCAGAATAATCTTTCGCTAATTTTTGAACAGATGTATTAGATGCCTCATAGTCTGACTCCTTATGCTTAAAATAGGCATCATAATAAAGAGCCTCCGCAGCCAGTACTCCTGTAGCAATTTTTTGCACCTCTGCATACGCCTCTTTTGCACGATTCTCATCTCCTGTTTTTATGGCAGACCTAGCAATCATAATTTGAGCATCACTACGGATACGATTGTCTATTTTACTATTAGCCAATACTTTTTCTGCATAGCTAACGGTCTCAGTATAATTTCTTAATTCATAATTCACCTTCATCAGATTAGATTGTGCAAAAGTGATATTCTGAGGGAAATCGGCTTCTGTTTCCAATCTTTTTAACACGGTTAATGCTTCATTATAATTTTTTGTCCCAAGATGAATTTCGCTAAGTCTGGCTAGTGCCTGTTCTGTATATTCACTTCGCACTTGGTTGATTACATAGTTATAATTTTTAACCGATTTGCTTTTCAATTCTTTTGCAAAATAGCTTTGTGCCAAGTAAAAATTAGCTTCTAGGGCATGAATACCACTTGGAAATTGACGCAGATAACTTTCAAAAGCTTTTATAGCAGCATCTGTCTTGTTTTGCGCAAATTGTTTTTGAGCAGATTCATAGGAAGCATTGTCTAATTCTGCATCAGATACTTCTACAAAATCTAAATCTTTCACCCAAGCTGCATATTCATCTACTCTTCCCTCTTCTACATAAATAAGTTTTGCGGTTGATACTGCCTGAATTGCTTCGGTAGTATTTGGAAAGTCTCTTACCACGGTTTTAAACTTCACCAATGCTTGCTGATTATTGCCTGCGTTATAATTTACCAAGCCTTGTTTTAGGATAGCTTTAGGTACATAAGAGCTCATTCTGTATTCTGCTACTAACTTCTCATAAGCAGCCAGCCCTTGCTGTTCTTTTCCTTCATTTACATAAGAATTACCCAATTCATAAAGGGCATCATCACGCAAGGTTGATTTAGGAAAATCAGAAATAAAAGCATTTAGCGCTTCTAATTTTTTGGTATTTCTATCAACAAATCCATAGCATATCGCTTTTTGGAAACTTGCATAATCTTTATCTACGCCGCCAATTTCAATTGCTTTATCGTAAGATTCAATAGAAGACCAGTATTTTCCAGAGACAAAATGACTATCACCCAATCTCAAATAAGCATCGTTGATGCGTGTTACTTCTGCACCCTCTAATTCTAAATATTTATTGAAATATGAAATTGCTTCAGCATAATTTTTCTGTTTGAAATAGCTATAGGCCAAATTATAATTAAGGTTTTTATACTCCTCCGTTTCTGGTGCTATTGTGCTTTGCGCAAATTGTTTATATCCAATCAAAGCTTCTTCAAAATCGTTCAATAAATAGCTCCCTTCTGCCTTCCAGTAAATCGCTCTTGCTGTATATAAAGGATCTTGAGGTTCTTTAAGAGATTTATCTAAGAAATTCACAGCTTCTTTATAATCACCATCCAGATATAACTCTAGTCCGCGATAAAAAGCCACTTTTTGATAGGCTTCTTTGCTAGCATAGCTTTTGTTATTTTCTAAAACCTCCAGTGCCCCTTCATAGTTTTTAGAAGTAATATAAGAATCCACTAAAAGCCCTTCTATTTCTTCACGGTTTTCAGTTTCAGGATACGCATCCAAATAAGAAGTTAATACTTCTGGCACACTTTGATATGGGTTGCCAATATCATAACTTAATCTGCCATAATTTAACCAAGCATCTTTTTGTATTTGAGCATCAAAATCCATCTGTGATGCATTTCTAAATGCATTTAAAGCCTGCTGTTTCTTTTCTGTTTCTAAATAGCATTTTGCCAAATGATAATAAGCGTTTTGAGCTACACTGTTATCTCCTCCAACAATTTTATTAAATTGATCAATCGCATTTTCATATTCTTTTTGCTGATAGTATGCGTAACCTAAAAGATAAAAATCTGTATTATTCCATTTACCTCTTTTCCCACGATATTCTAACAAATAGGGAATTGCTGCCTCGTATTCTTTTAGGTTGAAATAACTTTCGCCAATTATTTTATTGAGTTCTGAAACTTCTTGCCGATCTGCTTTTGGCAGCTCTTGTTTGGCAAGTGCAATGGCTTTTTCAAAATTACCTAGCTTGAAATTCAAATCTGCCTGGTAATAAATAAGCTTTTCATTATATTCCTGCTCATTGGTAATTTGATCAAAATAAGTACTTGCTGTTTCGTAATTATCTTTTTGATAGGCTATGTAACCTATATAATATTTTGCCTGAGAGCCGTACTCTTTTGAATCTTCCACTTTCTTTAGATAGGTTTCTGCATCCTTATATTTTCTAGCAGTAAAAAGCGCATATCCTTTTTTAAAATTAAAATGTTCACGATCCTTTCTGCTCATGTTTTGATCTTCTACCTTGTCGTACCATTTTAATGCATAAGCATATTTCCCATTTTCAAAATAATAGTCTGCAACATCCATAAAAGCAGTGTTCCGTTTGGTACTAGTAGGATAATCAGTTACAAAATCTTCCATAAGCCTGTCTGCTCCTAACTGATTTAATCTAATGGCTGCATTAGCTATATAGTAAGTGCAATCTGCCGCGGTTTCATAATCATTAGTAGTTGCTTTTACCTTTTCAAAAATATTCTGAGCTGCCTGATATTGCTTAGAATTATACAAGCCTAAAGCGGCTTGAAAATCTTTTTTTGAATGAAGATAAATATTAGATTGTTGGGCTTTAAGAGTAATGGACCACAAAAGGACCATTATAATAAATGGCATAGACTTCCAATGCATTGTCAAAGTGGGTTTAGTCTTCAAATATAGATG
The DNA here is from genome assembly GCF_037782385.1 of Ascidiimonas meishanensis. Classification (NCBI taxonomy): domain Bacteria; kingdom Pseudomonadati; phylum Bacteroidota; class Flavobacteriia; order Flavobacteriales; family Flavobacteriaceae; genus Ascidiimonas; species Ascidiimonas meishanensis. The sequence goes on along the minus strand of NZ_JBBEXD010000007.1, from coordinate 130,641 downwards.
AATCAACAATCATATAACGATGGTTTTTATGGATAATTATACAAATGTTAAAAATGATTGATAACTTGGGTTGAGATATAATTTTACGTGCTATTTTTTGTTCTTACTTTTACATATATTTTTACTCCATGGATCAAACAATTTTAGAACTCCGAGATGTCGCTATTTTTCAAAAGGAGAATTTAGTACTGAGTGAAATCAATCTTACCATAAATAAGGGAGAATTTGTTTATTTAATTGGCAAAACCGGGAGTGGTAAAAGTAGTTTTATGAAAACGCTTTATGGCGATTTACCACTTACTCAAGGCTCTGGTACTATAACAGATTTTGATCTTAAAACGCTTAAAGAAAAAGATATTCCTTTTTTAAGAAGGAAGTTGGGAATTGTTTTTCAGGATTTCAAGCTACTTCCTGATAGAACTGTAAATGATAACCTCTTGTTTGTTCTAAAAGCAACGGGATGGAAGGACAAAGAAAAAATGAATGAAAAAGTTTCTTTTGTACTTTCTAAAGTTGGTATGAAAACCAAAGGCTTTAAATTCCCACATCAATTATCTGGTGGCGAACAACAAAGGATTGCCATTGCAAGAGCTTTACTAAATGATCCTGAGCTTATTCTGGCAGATGAACCTACGGGAAATTTAGATCCACAGACCAGTGTAGAAGTAATGAAGGTTTTACAGGAGATAAATAAAAGTGGACGCACCATTTTAATGGCTACGCATGATTATGCTTTATTACTGAAATTTCCCTCCAAGACGCTTAAATGTGACGGAAGTAAGGTGTTTGAAGTGGTACAAAAAAATGTGTAGCTATTTATTTGAGGGTTTTCTTGTTTTATATAAATAGTACCCGTTGACGCAAAAAATAGCGGCATTGGTTATAATAATAGGCCATGAAATTTGTAGCAAAAATCCATATAATACCCAGATAGTACATCCAGACATATTTATTAGCCTTAGCTTTTTCATATCCTTCATAAAAAAAGAAAACAAAACAATAGCTGCTGCTAAATAACCCACCCATTCAACTATAGAGACTCCTAAAAAATTCATACTGTTTATTTTTGCAATAATACTATGAAAATTATTATTTCAAGCTATTCATTTATTAACTTCACTCCTCTTTTTCGGTCATAGTATTTTACTATATTAGCACCTGTAAATGCCCGTAAAAAACTACTCATGCCTAACAAAAAAAAGCTCACTCATTGGATTTTAATCTTTGCCTCGCTTATTATGAGTGGGACTGCTATTTTCTTGAGCTTACAAAAGGATAAAAAGCCCACACAAGAAGTTATTGAAAAATCACCTGATGTTCTAAAACAAGAAAGACTTGATAGTGTTGCGTTTCTAATTAACCAGTTAGTAGAAAAAGAAAGTACCTATCAAATGGTTGCTTTTCATCCAATGGCTACCAAGGGAGAATCTGCAAATGCTTCATTGAATTTCAGAACACAAGTGGTAAGTTTACTTTCAAAAATAACAACCTTAGCTTCTGAAGAAGAGTTAGCGCTGTTAAATGATGAATTACTGATTCAATTTGCAAAATTTGAAAATGAATATGGAGATAAAGAACTCGCAGTAAAGACTTTTGAATATCTTCTTACCAGAAGTAATAATCTTATTTTAAAAGAACAAGCTTTAAGTCAGTTGTCTGTACTATATGCAGATAGAACATCTTTGCTTTTTAATCCCACTAAAGTAAGAGTACTTCAAAAAAATATCCTTGCAAAGGAAAAGAAACAGCAATCAAAAGATAGATATGAGCGCTTAGCCAATTTATATGAAGAATGGGCTAAAACAGAATACATACAACTTAGGGATACACCTTATGGAAATAAAGTTCTAGACAGTGCTTTCTACTGTGTAGGCAAACTACCTGATTATCTTTCTTACAAAGACAGTTTGTTGCGTAGACTTACCTCTATTTATAATTATCATAACGATATTATTACCTCAAAAACCATTTCTGGTGATTACAAATTTTATGTAAATAATTTGGGAATGGGCACCGCAAATATTGCTGTAATTCAAGATGAAATTACTATACGAATCAATTATCTTGAAAATGATAAACTTGTAGGTCAAATAAAAGGTGTTGGGGTCTTCACCGACCCTGAAATGATTATTTTTGACGTTACTCTAAAGAGCTACAGTGAGAAATTTGAAACTTTTAGGGATGGCATAGGAACTTTGGAACTTATTACTGCACCTAATTTTTTATTAAAAGGGTCTTTAAAAGAATTTGGAAAAGATGCAGTGGAATTAAGGCTTTTGAAAAATCCTAACGCACTTTAAAGTAGTTCTTATTCTATTTTTAGGTTTATCTTTTTTGTCCTATTTTCGCATCATTCTTTTTAAGAATACTTGTTAAATAAAATCCGTTTTACTTGATGAAAAAACTTATACTTGTTATCGCCATTTTTATAGGCGCAAACATTGCTCTTAATGCGCAAATTAATTTTGAAAAAGGCTATATAATCAACAATACTGGCCAAAAGATAGATTGCTTAATTAAAAATGAAGCTTGGGGAAGCAACCCAACATCATTTCAATATAAACTTGAACCAAGTGATTCTCCCAAAACGGGTATAATTGCAGACACTAAAGAATTTGGTGTTCTTGGAGTATTTAAATATACCAGATATTTAGTTGACATTGACCGTTCTAGTGAAAACTTAAAGAGAATGAGCCAAAAAGAAGCTCCTGAATTTAAAGAAGAAAACCTGTTTCTTGAGGTCTTGCTTGAGGGTGATGCAACACTTTATTTTTATGAGGATGGAAATTTAAAACGCTATTTCTATACCTTAAAAAATCAAATTACTACTCCAGAGCAATTAATTTATAAAAGCTATAAGATTTATGCTACGGGTTCCAGCAATGTTCAAGGGGTAATCATAAAAAACCGGAAGTATCGCGAACAATTATGGAATACTTTAAAATGCAATAATACATCTATCTCAAAAATCAAAGACATGCAGTATGCCCTAAAAGATATGATGAATGTTTTCAAAGCTTACAATTCTTGTGGTAATTCTGAGGTGATAAACTATCAGGAGCAAAAAGGCAAAGGAGTCTTTAATTTAAGAGTGTCTGCAGGTATTAGCAGTTCATCATTATCCGTTACGTCAGATGATCTTGTAGGCACCTTTGATAAAGATGTAGATTTTGATAATGCCATATCAATTCGTGGAGGGTTTGAGGTAGAATACGTTTTTGCATTTAATAAAAACAAATGGGCGGTTTTTGGTGAACCCAATTACAATTATTATGAGGAAGAAGGTGAATCTACTAATCAAACAGCAAGTATATCGTATACCTCTATTGAGATACCAGTGGGATTTAGACATTATATGTACTTAAATGACTACTTGAAACTATTTGTAAATACTTCTCTTAATTTTGATTTTGTTTTTGGAGATTCTAAAATCTCGTATTCTAGAACCCCAGAAGCTGAAGTTGAATCAGGAATTTCATTGGGCTTAGGTTTAGGACTGTCCATAGGAAAACAATTTGTACTAGAGACTAGATATAACACCACCAACAGTATGTTTGAGAGTGGAAGTCGTCAAGGCAACTTTGATAAAACTTCATTCATTCTTCGTTATAAGATCTTCTAGCACTTATTCACTGTAAAGTGATAGCAGAATAAGACAAAGAAAATAAAAAACCGCCTCATCTAAAAATGAGGCGGTTTCTTTAAAATTTAGTTATATAATTTTTAAGATATGGTTTTTCCCAATCTTTTACGGTCATTCTCATCAAGGTATACTTTACGAAGTCTCAATGATTTTGGAGTCACTTCAACATACTCATCCTTTTGAATATATTCTAAAGCTTCTTCCAATGAAAACTTAATAGGCGGTGCCAGTTTCACTTTATCATCTGCTCCAGCAGATCTAATATTGGTTAGCTTTTTAGTTTTAGTAACATTCACCACCATATCATCGCCTCTTGAATTTTCTCCGATTACCTGCCCAGTATAAATTTCTTCTCCAGGAAAAATAAAGAAACGTCCGCGCTCTTGAAGCTTATCTAAGGAATAAGGAATGGCTGTACCTTTCTCCATACTTATTAAAGAACCATTAATCCTTCCAGGAATCTCCCCTTTTAAAGGCTGATACTCTAAAAATCTATGATTCATGATTGCTTCTCCAGCAGTAGCGGTTAACAATTGATTTCTCAAACCAATAATTCCTCGAGATGGAATATTAAATTGCATCAACATACGTTCTCCTTTTGGCTCCATACTAAGCATTTCTCCTTTACGTTGCGTTACAAACTCAACAGCACGACCACTTACGCTTTCAGGCAAATCAATAGTCAATTCTTCTATGGGTTCACATTTTACACCATCAATTTCTTTAATGATAACTTGGGGCTGACCAATTTGTAATTCATAGCCTTCTCTTCGCATAGTTTCAATAAGTACAGAAAGATGTAAAACTCCTCTACCAAAAACCATGAACTTATCTGCGCTATCTGTTTCATTAACTCTTAAAGCAAGATTTCGTTCCAATTCACGTTCCAATCTTTCCTTTACATGTCTAGAGGTTACAAATTTACCATCCTTCCCAAAGAAAGGAGAATCATTAATGGTAAATAACATACTCATGGTTGGTTCGTCTATAGCGATGGTAGGCAATGCTTCTGGGTTCTCTGCATCTGCAACCGTATCTCCAATTTCAAAACCTTCCAAACCTGCAATAGCACAGATATCACCTGCATGTACCTCTTCTACTTTTTTACGTCCTAGACCATCAAAAATATTGAGTTCTTTAACTCGGGATTTGGTTACAGATCCATTTCTGTTCACCAAAGAAACCTGCATACCCGCTTTAAGCGTACCTCTTTGCAATCTTCCAATAGCAATTCTTCCCGTGAAAGAAGAATAATCAAGAGAAGTTATAAGCATTTGTAAAGATCCTTCTTCTGTCTTAGGCTCTGGAATGGATTTTACTACTACATCTAATAAAGGCTCTATTGACTCTTGAGGTCCCTTCCAGTCTTCTGCCATCCAATTATTTTTGGCACTACCATATATTACTGGAAAATCCAATTGCCATTCTTCGGCTCCTAATTCAAACATAAGGTCAAAAACTGCCTCATGCACTTCCTCTGGAGTACAATTTTCTTTATCTACTTTATTGATTACTACAATTGGCTTGAGTTTCATAGAAAGCGCTTTTCCCAAAACGAAACGTGTTTGAGGCATAGGCCCTTCAAAAGCATCTACCAATAGCAAAACACCATCAGCCATATTGAGAACCCGCTCCACTTCTCCGCCAAAATCTGCGTGACCAGGAGTATCAATAATGTTGATTTTCGTGTCTTTATATTTAACTGAAACGTTTTTAGATAAAATAGTAATACCTCGTTCTCTTTCAAGATCGTTATTATCCAAAATTAGTTCTCCAGTTTCCTGATTGTCTCTAAATAACTGACAATGGTGAAGTATTTTATCTACCAAGGTTGTTTTACCGTGGTCTACGTGGGCAATTATCGCTATATTTCTTAAACTTGTCATAGTATGGTAATCAATTAAGCGTGCAAAGGTACAGCTTTTTAGTCAACTTATCCGTTCTTTCTTTGTTTTTTAATCACCTGTAAACCAAATAAATAGAATCTAATAAAATATCTAGATTTTCTCTTAAAGTATGAATGTAGACTACCGCTTCCAAATGCACTTAATTACCTGTCTTGTGTTCTGATTTGTATTGTATTAAAATGAATAGAAAGTGTAACTTTGCACAAAATTAGATGGGTATGAATCTCGATAAAATTCCGCAGTTAAAAAATGCTGATAGTACTAACTTTTTCTTGTTGTCTGGTCCTTGTGCTATTGAAGGTGAAAAGATGGCATTACAAATTGCAGAACATATTGTTACTGTTACCGATGCATTAAAAATCCCATATGTTTTTAAAGGAAGTTTTAAGAAAGCAAATAGAAGTAGAATTGATTCTTTTACTGGGATTGGCGACGAAAAAGCCTTAAAAATATTACGTAAAGTTTCTGAAACGTTTCAAATACCTACGGTTACCGATATCCATACGGAAGCAGATGCAGTTATGGCTGCAGAATATGTGGATGTACTTCAAATACCCGCTTTTTTGGTACGGCAAACTGATTTGGTAACGGCGGCTGCCAAAACGGGAAAAACGGTGAATTTGAAAAAAGGGCAGTTTATGAGTCCTGAAAGCATGAAGCATGCAGTTCAAAAAGTTTTAGATTGCCATAATGAAAAAGTAATGGTAACAGATAGAGGCACCATGTTTGGATACCAAGATTTGATTGTAGATTTTAGGGGAGTTCCTACCATGAAAAAGTTTGCTCCAGTAGTTTTGGATGTAACACACTCTCTGCAACAGCCTAATCAATCCTCTGGGGTCACAGGTGGAAGACCAGATATGATTGAAACTATAGCTAGGGCTGGAATTGCTTCTGGGGTTGACGGATTATTTATTGAGACTCATTTTGATCCCGCTAATGCAAAAAGTGATGGTGCAAATATGCTCCATTTGGATCAGCTGAAGCGGTTATTGACAAACTTAACTGCCATCAGAAGCACCATTAATGCATTGTAATATTTATTGGTTTCCAAATACATGAACGCCCATACTTCATCCTAATTTGGATTTTTCTTTAGGATCTTAACAGCTGTTATCATGCTGTTTGGATTTCAATTAAAATTATGATAATCAAGTTATACGTACTATCTTATCTTAATCTGGCAATTAGTTGTATTCTTTAAAAAAATTAAAATCTAGCCTTTTAACTAAAATTTGATCAGTGTTAATTAAATGTTTTTTCATACATATTATTTATAGCTAATTCTTATAGCAATTAACAAGATAAATCACTCAAATTCATTGCTTTATACTTTTGCCCTGACTCCGTAAAATAAGGGATTTCGTGAAAAATCTAATCGAAATTCATGAATTCGGAGTACCATTTCTTGCTTTTTAACTGCTGCTATGCTTATTTTACTGTGTTAAACAGTCCGAAAGGTTTAAGGGGGATTTATTATTTCGGAAAGAGTAACTCTCAAAACAGGTTTAGAGTTTAGTTTACGAGAGTGGTGATTAAACCAAAGATAATCACCAAAAAGCATACATTTTTAAAAGGTATTGCACAACAATTACTCACCTTTGGAATTAGGACTGCTTCGGCAGTCCTATTTTTTTTATATGGATAAGTGAATTTGTTTCATTATTTTTCATTTACTTTGTATTTCAAAGTTCTTTATAATGGAAAAAGATAATTATCTTGAAGATCTTAGTGAGATAAGATCATTAATGAATCGTTCATCACGCTTTATATCATTAAGTGGCTTGTCTGGTATTTTAGCAGGTATCTATGCATTAATAGGTGCAACTATTGCCTACTTAAGATTAGATCATTATCAATATATGCCAGGTATAAGAAATGCGTATACACAGAAATACTTAGCACTTGTTTTAGAACTTGGTCTTATTGGAGTTACTGTAGCCATATTAGCTATTGCCACCGGTATTTGGCTAACCTCACGTAAAGCAAATGCAAATGGAGAAAGCATATGGAACGCTTCTTCTAAGCGGCTACTAATAAATTTCTTAATCCCATTAATCACAGGAGGTATTTTTATTATTTTAATGCTTATTAATAGAAACATAAGCATCGTTGCTCCCTCTACGTTAATCTTCTATGGTCTTGCTTGTGTTAACGCAAGTAAATACACTCTGGGTGACATACGATATTTAGGTATTGCCAATATCGTTACAGGACTATTTGCAACTCAGTTTGTAGGTTATGGGCTGTACTTTTGGGCTATTGGATTTGGTATCTTCCATATTTTTTATGGAGCTATGATGTATGTTAAATACGATAGACAAAAGTAAAACTTACAAAACACTCATGAGTATCATTCATAACCTTAATAAAGTATTTGACCATAGAATCCGATTGGGAATCATGTCTATTCTAATGGTGAATGCTTCAGAAGATTTCAAAAATCTAAAAGAATTACTCGGAGCTACTGATGGTAATCTTGCCAGCCATTTAAAAGCATTGGAAAAGGCAGATTATATTTCCGTTGAGAAAAAATTTGTTGGCAGAAAGCCTAATACAAGCTATACAGCCACGCAACTTGGACGTTTTGAATTTAATAAACATATTGATGCTATTGAAAAGCTCATCCATAAAAAGTAGTATTTTTTTAATCTTTAACTTTGAAATTCAAAGTACTTTAAATATATAATTATGACAAATTCTTCAAAAAACAATTCTTGGTTTAAAACTTCCATAACAGCACGTATGCTGATGGTGGGTTTCTTAATTCTTATTTTAATGATTCCGTTGTTATTTATTCGAAGTCTCATCAATGAACGTGCTCAAAGACAAAAGGAAGTAATCAAGGAAATAAATGAAAAATGGGGAAACGAACTCTTACTATCGGGTCCCATACTAAAAGTACCTTATAATCATTACACGGAAGTGGTGAAACTAGACAATCAAACCAAAAAAACAATTAAAGAAAAAACTTCCCGAGTTAAGTATGCATACTTCTTTCCAGATAAATTATCGGTTTCTACCGATGTTAATGCATTCAAAAAAGAGTATGGAATTTATGAGACTGCGGTCTTCACTTCTACCATGGATTTTACTGGAAGTTTCATTACCCCAGATTTCATAGGATTAGATGTTAATCTTAAAGATGTTATTTGGGAGAAATCTACTTTCATCATTCAAACTTCCAATCTTAAAGGCATCAGGGAGAATGTACAAATCGCTATCGGAAAAAACACCTTATCATTTGTACCACGTTATAAAAATCTAGGAACCGAAAATAATTATAGTGAAAAACCCATTCTCAATGAACTGGAAAGTACTCGTATTCCTATTGAAGCGCTCCCTGTAAACACACCTATTGATTTCTCATTTACACTTACCATTAATGGCAGTGAACAAATTGAATTTATCCCTATTGGAAAAGAAACCAGTGTTTCCATGAAGTCTAATTGGCAGCATCCTAGCTTTCAAGGTTCATTCTTGCCAGAGAAAGAAAATGACACCGCTAAAAATAAAGACGCTAAAGGCTTTGAAGCAAAATGGAATATCATTCAAATTAACCGTCAATTTCAACAATCGTTCTTGGGTTATCTGCCAAATCTTTCTGAATTTGCTTTTGGTGTTCACTTATTCCTTCCTGTTGACCAATATCAAAAAAGTGACCGTTCTGCAAAATATGGATATTTAGTTATTGCCCTTACTTTTCTCATTTTTTTCCTAATACAAACAATAAGTAAAATTTCTATCCATCCTTTTCAATATTTGATGATAGGATTGTCCTTAGTCATGTTTTACACTTTACTCATTTCTATTTCTGAACATCAAACATTTATTAAAGCCTATCTCATTGCAGGAAGTGCTGTTGTGGTATTAATTACCTTATATTCTATTTCGGTACTTAAAAACTATAAATTCCCGGTTTTCATATTTTTTTCACTCACAGCTCTATATGCCTTTATATTTGTTATTATTTCCTTAGAGAACTATGCTTTATTGGTAGGAAGTATTGGATTATTTGTAATTCTGGCCCTTGTAATGTTCTTTTCCCGAAAAATAGATTGGCAATAGATTTATAATCTGAATAGACATGAATTTTCAAACAATTATTTTTAAAATTAACTGGTGGTTTCGTTACCAGTTATGCAAATGTAAAAGTAGCAAACGACCTTTTCATCCTAACAAGAATCGTAAAATCTATAACTATTAGTATGATGCTTACACCTGAAACTTATTTTGATTTATATGCCAGATTTAACGCTAATAGCTCTTTTAAATAACGTTTTTCCTTTATCATACAGATAGTTTTGCCTAAGTCATTTCATAAAAGACTAAGGAAACTGTATTTTATTTTAAGTAAAGTCAAATCAATAGGTGAATGTTCTAGGGGTCATACTCCTTTTTATAGTTTTCTTTTTTTGACTTGTGTTATATTAGCATCAAAGGGGAGTTAGTTTGTATTAGCAACCTAACTCCCCTTTGATATTGATTAATATCCTTAACTTTTACAGGAAATTACCCTCGGCATCCATTTTCACTTTTATTACTTGATCTCCATTTTGTAATCTCACTTTATACTTTTTTGAAGTTCCTTTTTTATCGTTATACTTTACAAGATAAACATCTTCAATGACATCCCAACCTGGGAATCGATCTACAATTGCATTACTTACAACTTTAGGTAGTTTTACATTTTTAAACTTCTCAATAGTTCGCAATATCTTTCCTTCCTTGTCATAGGCAGCTACAATTTTTCCTTCGGGTATGAAAAACGAAATGGTATAAAAATCATATTCGTCATCATACAAATCTGATTCTTTTGGATTCCAACTCGCCGCTTTTCGTTCTAATAATTTAACAGGAAATGCGATATCCTCACTGGTTACACTGCTTACATATTTATAATTAACAGCAGTAACTACTACCTCCTCTAATTTTTCTTCTTGAATTACTTGAGAAAAGGAAAAGTTGAAAAATCCAAAAACAAATAAAGCTAAAAATATTTTTTTCATGATATACGGCTTTTAATGGGTTATATCATAAAAATAGCCTTTGTAAATGTCTGAAACAATGATATTTATCAGAAATGGGTACGAATACCTTAGACCATATTTAAAATATGTGTCTATAAAGAATAATCAAATGGTACGTGAACATTCCTGAGTACCAAACAGAACCATTGAAAAACCTTATTGGTATGGATATAAATAATTTCTTATTGAAGAATAAACCAGAAGGAAATTGATGTCACTAATTATTCCTTACCATCAACAAAATCCTGTAGATATTGATATCTCGGCGTCAAGGAACCTTTATAAGTCATTCTCGCTCTTTCAAGAATACCATCTTTATCTGCATTAAAAAATGAAGGAATTACATACTTCCTAAAATTATCCCCAAAACCATCACTTGCATCCGCAGGCAGTTCACATGGAAGATTATCAACAGCCATTACAGCAATAGCACTTTCTATTTTATAATCTACTTCTTTCTCTGTAATAGGGTCATATCCATAAATAGGATTGGAAATAGTTGAAGCACGGATAGTTGATGCCACCGGACCATCAATATCGCAACTAATATCTGCAACTACTTTTATCTTAAAATTTGCTGTTTTTGCATCCTGTCTTGTATACAGAAACGGAGCACCATCCCCGTAAAAATGACCCGCGATAAAAAAATCACTTACGTTAGCAAAACGCATAAAATTAGACTCATAGTCTTCTGGATTTTCGTAAAAATCTTTTTTGGTTAACCTTCGTCCATCTTTCCGCTTATTATAATCTAACACATCTATTTGACAATAAACAGCCTCCTTAAATTCCTTTGAGAGGAATTCTTCTACCCCTACTATTTTAATCTGCATTCCATCTAGCATCTCACGAGCTCCATTACCTACTCTTCCTTTTCCTGTTAGTATGATTTTGATAGCCGGAAGATCAATTTTATTCAATTGAGCTATCAACTCTTTTTGATTTGCTAATGTTTCTGCTTTTGGCAAACTAAATGCACCATTTTTAAGTCCAAATGCTCTAAAACCATTATACGCACCCACTATTCCCGCATATCTCCCAAACGCCACCAATCTTTGTCCATTTGCCGCAGTAATCACTTCGTGATCATAAATTTCAATATTTTTTGCGAGGATTGCTCTCAATAAATCTCGATTGTAAGGTTGCTTTTTAATTGTATGAGAAAAGAAAAAATATTTTTTATTCGGGATTAATGCTTCAACAGGTACTTCTTTTACACCTAATAGCACATCACAATCGGTAAGATCTTCTGAAACAGTGATACCCATTTCTTGATAAGCACTATCTGGAAAAACTCTTATATCTGAAGGTTCTACTTTAATCTTGGCCTCCGGAAATCTTTCTAGGACTTTTTGGCAGGCTTCGGGAGACAAGACAACTCGCCTATCTGGCGGGCTTTTGCGTTCTTTTATGATTCCAAACTTCATCAATGATACTTTTTGGTATAGAATTTGTTCCAAATGTAACAGTTGAAAGGATGTGATGCAAAGCTTTTAAACGAATATTTTTTACAGTACTTTTACACCACTTCTAAGACTACGTTCTTTTATATATGGGGTCGACTGGTTTTGACAGCGAGTCGAATTGAATTGTAAGCACGCCGAGCTATGAAATTAATGCTCGTTAATATCTATTTCACAATTTTAATAGGCGAAGATAACTACGCTCTTGCTGCATAATCTGAATTATAGTAGGATTTAGCCTCGTCTCTGCAAGGCAGAGAAGCGAGATGTCTCCAGATAGCCCTTGTTGACGGCGATCTATTTTGAGGCACCATAAAAGTCAACATAGAGATATGGTAGCTTTGGCAATATCTTAACAACAAAGAAGCTAAGCAGGTAATAGGCGGTTTTCGGTCAGTTGCCTGTCGAAAATTAAACGAAAACTAAGCGCGTAGAAAGCAGTTTAATTGCTTGTTTGGACGAGGGTTCGAGTCCCTCCGACTCCACTAAATAGTACATAAATTTTATCAAAACCCTGTAAAAAATTGATTTACAGGGTTTTTTTTAGAATTACGAAATCAATAGATCATTTACTTCTTATATAATTAGCTTTACTAGTTTTTCCATTTTCTCTTGCTAAAAATTCATAGGTATAATAAAACTGTCTTTATTATATTTTACCTTCATTTCTTCAAGGTGCGAATCTACTGCATCTCACTTCCAACTTTCTCCATCATTAAATGGTTCCTTTTTAATCATTTCAAATAGAAAAAGTCAAAAAACCGAATAGCATAAGTCCAATTATGAGAGCCATAACAGCTATATATAACGCAGCTATACATGAGGATAGCATTAAAATAGTTAGGAATCTCAGGTTAAGGTTACTGTACAGAAGTTTAAGATCTAAAAATGACCAATGTCATCTTTTAAAATGATAAAAAAAAAGATCTTTGATAAGATAAACCCAAGTATATGCTAACAGCCAAAGATTTTAAAAAAACAAATAATAAAAAAGAATTTATTACACTTATCAAAGCAAAGAAAAGTAAAGAAGAAGTAATAGATTTGTTGGAGGCCGTTCAATATGAAAAAGAATTGTTAGCTCTTCAAGCAGAGTTTGTAGACTTTCAGCGTTGGGTAGCAGAGACGAAAAAAAGGGTTTGTATCATTTTCGAGGGTCGTGATGCAGCAGGAAAAGGAAGTTCTATTAGGCGTTTTACCGAGCACCTGAATCCACGTTCAATGCGTGTAGTTGCACTTACGAAACCTACTGAAGTTGAAAAAGGACAATGGTATTTTAGACGATATATCAAGGAATTGCCCAACCCTGGGGAGATTGTTTTTTTTGATAGAAGTTGGTACAATCGTGCTGTTGTAGAGCCTGTAATGGGGTTCTGTAACGATGTAGAATACAAGAAATTCATGGTACAAGTGCCTGAATTTGAGCATATGCTCTATGAGGATGGTATTGAAATAGTCAAATTCTGGTTCTCCATTTCAAAAGACGAGCAGGTAAAACGATTTAATTCACGACTTGAAAACCCTTTAAAGAGATGGAAATTCAGTCCTGTAGATCAAGAAGGACAAAAATTATGGGATCGGTATACCTTTTACAAAGAACAAATGTTCAGTAAGACCCACACCAACTTTAGTCCTTGGATTATCGTCAAGACGAATAATAAAAAAGAAGCACGATTGGAGAGTATGCGACATGTTCTCTCCAAATACGATTACGAAGGAAAAGGGAATTCTAGTGATATTCTATTACCAGACCCAAATATTATACAACGATACCATCGCTTGGTAAAACAAATTGACATTTAAGATGCATTCATTAAGCAAAAAAGACCTAAAACTATTGAACTCTAAAAAAGCATTGAAACAATTTTTATTGAACGATGGTATTAGCAAAACCAAAGTGCTTCGCAATCTTGCTTATGAAGCTCGAATTAAGAATCTTCAAGAAGAGCTTATAAAGCTTCAGAATTGGGTAACGGAAAACAATGAGAAAGTTGTAGTGCTTTTTGAGGGACGAGATGCCGCCGGTAAAGGAGGCGCTATTAGAAGGATTACGCAACATTTGAACCCAAGGGAATTCAAGGTAGTTGCCTTGCCCAAGCCCTCCGCAGAAGAAGAGGGACAGTGGTATTTTCAACGTTACATTAATCAATTACCAAGGGAAGGAAATATTGTTTTCTTCGACAGAAGTTGGTACAACAGAGCGGTGGTAGAACCTGTAAACAATTTTTGTACGCAAGAAAAGTACAACATATTCATGGAGCAGGTCAATGACTTTGAACGAATGATCATTCAATCGGGTATACGACTTATAAAACTTTATTTTTCTATTACCAAAGAAGAACAAGCTATGCGATTTGAAGCGATTAAATCAAACCCGATAAAAAAATGGAAGTTCAGTAAGGTAGATCAAAATGCTTTAAAATTATGGGACGTTTATACAGCTTATAAATGTAAAATGTTTGAACATACCAATACCGAAATTGCACCTTGGACTATTATCAAGGCAAATAAAAAAACAGCGGCTAGAATTGAGGCAATTGAACATATTCTTAATGTAATTCCTTACGGTCCAAAAGATGAAGCGATAATAAAACATATCGAAATCGAGGATACGGCAATTGGCACTAGCTATTGACCAGGGTTTTCGCTAATGCATTAATTAAAGTTGGGTACTTATGTAGGCTTTATTTATTCCTTTTTTATTGGTAACACCACAATTTAAATACCAAAAAATGGCTGTTTAATAGAGTAAATTCAAAAGATAGAAAAACATTTTTTTTAAGTTCTGTTGGTGGTCTTGTTTTCGTAGTTTCATTAATTGATCTATTCTGGAACTTAGAATCCTTTATTTAATATTGAAGTTTAAGCATCTAATTAAAGTGATATTTTTTTAAAATATTCTGAAATCGACGAAAAGGTACTAAAGTATACTCCTTTGTATTAAAAAATATCAAGCAAAATTCAAAATCTATATTTCTAAGAGAATGCCAGATTTGAGCTAATAATATATTACCAGCAAGTTTAAAACTGGGTTTATATCAAAAATTTTATTGTGCATCGCTTTACTGCTTCACACAAATAAATAGTACTCCCAAATACTAAAGTCTTACTGTTATAAATCATTTAAACTAGCTTTACTAGTTTTCTCCTTTTCATTTCCTTTTTTATCAAAAAAAGCTCTCTTGAAGTCTGGCCAACAACGGAGGTATTTTCTTCTGCTCGTCTTATTAAATAAGGCATCACATCTTTAACAGGACCAAAGGGAAGATATTTTGCAACGTTATATCCTTGTACCGCTAAATTATAGCTGATATTATCACTCATGCCATACAACTGACCGAACCAAATTCTTTTATCATTTTCAGAAAGTTCTTTTCTCTTCATTATATCCATAAGTAAATAGCAACTTTCTTCATTATGTGTTCCTGCGAAAACTTCCATGCTTTCTAAATTATCTAACATATAATTTAAAACCTCGTTATACAAGGCATCGGTAGTATTTTTGTCTTTACAGATGGGATCTTTATACTTGTGATTTAATGCTCTTTCTCGCTCTTTTTCCATGTAGGCTCCTCTCACCAATTTCATTCCAATTTTATATCCTTTGGATTTTGCTCTTTGATGTAAACTTTTTAAATACTCTAATCTGTCCCAGCGATAGGCTTGTAGCGTGTTAAAAATGATAACGCAATCTTTATTATACTTTTCCATCATTTCTTCAATGAGTGAATCTGCGGCATCTTGCATCCAACTTTCTTCGGCATCAATGAGAATAGGAATTTTATATTCTAAGGCTTTACTGCAAACCTTATTAAAACGACTTTTAATAATTTGCCATTCATTAAGCTCATCGTCATTTAAAGTTTTTCCTTCGGTAAGTTTTTGATAAATTTTAAATCTCCCGAAACCAGTTGGCTTGAAAACAACAAAAGGAATGGCTACATCTTCTTTAGCAAAATTTAGAGTTTTTATTACTTTTTGTACCGCGTAATCAAATTGTACATTTTCTTCTTTGCCTTCAACTGAATAATCTAAAACAGTATGTACATTCTTGCTATGCATTTTTTTGATAACTTCCTCACAATCCTCTTCATTAATACCGCCACAGAAATGGTCAAAAACCGTAGCGCGGATTAATTTTTCAACGGGTAGTTTCACTTTTAACGCAAAATTGGTCACTGCTGCTCCAATTTTTACAAGTGGCGCTTTTTTTATTATTTCAAATAGAAAATGAGCTCTATTCAATTCTGCGTCTGATTTTAGAGCTAAAGCCACTTTAGTGTTATCAAATATTTTTTCCACTTATCCTTTATTGAATGAATTATTTAATACTATATATAATGTCCCCGATACGATTAAAGATTGTACCGCCGGGAATCCTACTGGATATTGATACTGTGTTAGGTATCCTACTATTATACCCACAAGAATACTTATTGTTGCCAACCAATTCCAAGATTTTACTGTAGAGACCTGCGTTTTACTAATAAAAAAGAAATGTGCCATGATAACACCTGCTATTACCGGAACTACTACTGCTAGGGTATATAAGAAATTAACAAACTGCTCCATGATTCCCAACAAGGCCAGTATAATTCCTATAATGGCAAATAACAAGGTCATTTTTTTCCTGCTTTTGGCATTTTGTAGATTAAACATATTGCATAGTACTAAACCTCCGGTATAGTTACTTACCAATTGACTCGTCCATGTGGCAACCCAAAGTACCACGAATCCCCAGGCAGGAAAGCCTAGCTCTTGCATTACCTGTACGATATCTGAATTACCCGTACCCATAGACATAATGCCACCAACTAAAAATAGTGGGAAACCTACGATGATAATCCCCAATGGAATTAAAATATTAGCTCTCCATGTGGGCTTAGCAAATCTTGTATAATCTGGCGCAATTAACCATTGCGCCACGTTAATGCTAATCACTAAATTAATAGCTTCTATAAAAGACATACTGCCTTCGGGATTCCATTGGGCCATTTTCTCCCAACCCATGTTATTTATGGATAAATAGAGGGCAACGGTAACCAGTAACAGTCCTGCTGGAATGGCTACATAATCTACCCATTTAATTGAGGCATAACCTAATATAGAGGGAATGGCAAAAAGAATACCAATACCTGCGGTACTCAACACATATAAAAAGAAATTTTCATCTTTATTAATACCCACTAAAGCGCTAAAAGCATCTGCAGCAACAGAAGTCTGTATGGCCCACCAACCCAGCGTTAGAGCCAAGATAACAATCCCTACTATAATACGCGATTGCCCTTTTCCAAAGCTCAATGCCGCCAATGCCGACGATGTTAGGCCTGTTTTTGCGCCGATATATCCCTGTATTGCATTTCCAATCCATTGAAAAAAAACAAGCCCTACCAGTAGTATTCCAATTATTTCTAAAAGACTGAAGTTCCCAATTAGAATTCCCCCAATTAATAAAACAGGAATACAAAACTCTAATCCGCCAAAAATGAATGCTGGCACATACCATGGCTGTCTTGCATTTTCTGGTATCACTACTGATGCATAATCAGTATTTTTTTGAAAACTGATAGGTGTGTCTTTCATCTTATATAATTTGAAACTCGGTTTGAAAAATATGTTTTAGATTGCTTTGAATAAAAAGAAAAGAATCTTGCTATCTTCTAAGGTTATCGTTTCTCGTATCTCATCCTTATTAAGATAAATTAAATCCCCAGGATTCATTATTTTCTCATTACCATCTTTAGTCAACACCCTTAATTTTCCAGAAACCAAAAAACTTATTTCATGAGTTTCTAAGGTTTTAAATGGGAGTAGTTGCCCTTTTTTCAAAACCACCGAACCGCAATCTACGGCCACACCCTTTTCTTGTTTTTGAATGATATATTTTAGATACTCCTCATTTTCTGGGTAGCTGAATTTTATAACTTCCATACCAATAAGTTTTAATTATGCCTCAGCCATTTTAGGATAATGTGCAACGGCCTGCTCTTTGGTAATGAACCCATTTTTAATATCATTTTTAATTTTCACTAAAGGTCTGTTTTTAGGATTACCATAACCGCCTCCTGTGGCAGTTACCAATTTCACCCTATCGCCTTTATTCAGCTTCACGTTTGTTACCACATTATAGGTTTCTTGGGTGCCGTCTGTTCTAATTACTGTAAAGTAATTGTAGCTTCCTTCTTTTCCTTCATTAAGACCCCAAGTGGGTATAGAATATCCTAGAAAAGCTCCAGTTAAGAAAGCCTCTTCAGATAATATTTTAAAAGTTAGATATTGACCATTTCCGCCTTGAAATTCCCCATAGCCGCCACCTTCGTTATGAAACGCGTACTCTTCTACGACAACACCGTATTTTCGTTCTCTTGTTTCTGCTGGTATATTGTAAGATTCTCCGTGTGCGTAGGAAAATTGTCCGCGGTTGCCGTCATGGAACGCACAGGCTCCCCAGCCTCCGGAAAGCGGTTCGGCTTGTACATAAAACTCATTGGTTATAGGGTGAACTCCTGAAATATAAGTTACACATACCGACCTAAAGTGACCCGCAGGCAACTTATCAGGTACTACAGGACCTAGTGTTTTTAATAATAAATCTATTGCTGCCAAGAATACTTCATAATAAACAGATATTGGCGCAGGGGAGTTAGCACTCACTACAGTGTTTTCCGGGCAAACTAATTTTACATGTTTAAAAGAACCATTATTTGCAGGAAGTGTTGGTGTTGTGATAGCTTTAAATGCTGCTCTTACAGCCGTTTCCAAACCTGTTCTCGATAAATTTAACGGGCCTTTTAATTGTTCGTGAGAGCCTGTAAAATCACAGGTCATGTTCTCATCAGAGATGGTGATTTTTAATTTTATAGGAAAAGGGCCGTTACCAAAACCATCATTTTCGATATATCCGATATTTTCATAAATCCCATTCGGAATTTTTTGCAATTCTTTTAAACTGATGCGTTCGCCATAGTCCATAAATTCTTCAGCCGCTTGTTTGTAAGCTTCCAAACCGTATTTATCGATGAGTCTTAAGATGCGCTCCGCACCCACATCATTGGCGGCAATACCAGAATATAAATCGCCCAAGGTACTTTTAGGCAATCTAACATTGGCTTCTATCATTTTAATAACTGCACCATTAAGCTTTCCTTCTTCTTTTATTTTGATGAACGGAAAATGCATGCCTTCTTGATAAATTTCAGTTGAAACTGTGGATACCGAACCCGGATTTGTTCCACCAATATCCGTCCAGTGCGCTTTATTTACGGTAAAAGCTACACGTTCTCCTTTATAAAATATGGGCGTAATTATGGCAATATCTGAGAGGTGCGTTCCTCCTCCAGCATACGGCGTGTTGGCAATAACAACATCACCTTCTTTCAATGGGTTGCCCTCTCCAAATAGTTTTAAGGTATCTTCAACTACAAGGCTCATAGCGGCTAAAAACGTTATTACTCCGTTCCCTTGCGCTAGCAATCGCCCTTCTCCGTCTGTGATTCCAACCGCATAATCCAATGCTTCATAGATAATAGGACTCATACTAGTGCGCTGAATCGTTTCAAACATGGCTTCACCAATAGAAATTAATGAATCCTGAATAATATCTGATGTAAATTTATTTAAACTCATAATTAATTTATTTTACTAATGATGATGTTTGCATAGTCATCAATTTTAAATTGATGTTTTGGTGGCACAACGGTAGAGGTAGATTGTTCTACAATAATGGCAGGACCTGCCATTTTCATGCCTGGGTCTAATTTATCTCTATCGAAAAAACGACTTTTATAAATGCCTGCGACATCAAAATCGACGTTTTCAGTCGCTATTAAAGCATCTTCAACCGTATAGCCTTTCGCTTCCACTTTACCAATAACGGGCTTATTTACAATAACTTCCGCCACCAAATGATAGTTTACAATTTCAATATTGGTATCTGCCAAACTAAAGGCATAGCGCTTTTTGTGCAGCTGATGAAAATTACGTTCTATTTCATCCATTTTTAGATGGTCTAAATCTGATAACTTCAATTTTACAGAATGTTCTTGACCGTGATAACGTAGGTCTAAATAGTACTCAAATTTGATATCTTCTTTTTGGTAAGCATCACGTTCGTAAGCCTTTATAGCTTCGTTTTTCATTTCTTGAAAGACGTCTTTTAAAATTGAAAATCGTTCTTCATTCAAGTCCATGACATCGGTACGAATGTAATCTCTTCGTAAATCGGACATCAACATTCCGAAGGCAGAAAACACACCCGCATTTAAGGGGACAATAATTTCTGGCATTTGAAGTTCTTCGCCCAAATATGCACCGTGCATTGGTCCGCCGCCGCCAATAACCACTAAAGAAAAATCTCTTGGGTCATAGCCTTTATTTACAGACACACTCTTCAAAGCATTGACCATATTGGAATTAGCCACTCTAATAACACCGCGTGCTACTTCTTCCATCGACATGCCTAATTCGTCGCACAATGGTTTTGCTGCATTCTTTATACTATCAAAATCCGGTTTTAATTCACCGCCTAAAAAGTAATCCTTATGAATTCTATTGCATACCACATTGGCATCAGTCGTTGTAAAATGCATACCGCCTTTTCCATAAGACGAAGGCCCGGGATTTGCTGCGGCACTTTTTGGGCCTACTCGCATTTTACTACCATCGTCCAACCAAGCAATACTTCCGCCACCGTTTCCAATTTCTACTATATCTATTACAGGTGTAAGTATTGGGAAACCAGCTTGCGTTTTTGTTTTTTCGATATTATAAGTAGTTACTATTTTTGGGATGCCGTTTTCAATTAACGAGCATTTTGCGGTAGTTCCTCCAATATCCAATACCAATAAATTTTCTTTACCAATAGTTCTACCCAATACCACACCTCCTAGCATGCCACTTGCAGGACCCGATTCAATTAAGGTAATTGGGTTTGCCTTCACATCTTCAACCGTGGTAATGCCTCCATTAGATTGCATTATGTACAGGTTATTTTTATACCCTAATTTTTGCAAGTTATGGGTTAAATTATTCAAATATTTTGTCGCAATAGGTTTTACATATGCAGATAATACGGTAGAACTTGTACGCTCATATTCACGCCACTCTCTAGTAACCTCATGTGAGGTAATCACTTCAAATTCTGGATATTTTTCACGTATATACCTTGCCAATTGTTTCTCATGAACAGGATTTTTATACCCGTGTAAAAAGCAAATGGCAATGGCTTCTACGCCTTCTTTTATAAACTCTGTAATATGTTTATCAACCGATGACTCTTCAAGAGGGGTAATGATTTCGCCTAGATAATTGATACGTTCTTTTACCTCTTGTCTTAGATAGCGCTCCACAAACGGTTCTTCTTTTTTAAAGTTGAAGTTATACAAATCAGGACGTGTACCTCTGGCGATTTCTAGTACATCTCTAAAGCCTTCGGTAGTGATTAAAGCCGTTTTAGAGCCTTTCCTTTCTGTAATAGCGTTAATGACAACTGTTGTACCGTGTGCAAAAAAATCGATGGTATTTAAATCTAAATCTATTTTTTGAATAGTATTTAAAATGCCTTTTTCGAATTCGCCCGGTGTTGTACTCGATTTGGATACTTCAACCTTTCTAACGGCTTTGGTTTCGCGATCGTAATCGAAAAAAACAAGGTCTGTAAACGTTCCACCAATATCTGTTGCGACTCTCATAACTCTTAATTATTTATTTATTCTAACTACAATTTTTCCTACTTGTTGGTTGGACAGCATATATTCATATGCTTTTTTGTAATCTTTAAAATCAAAAACTTTACTCACGATTGGTTTTAACGCACCTTTTTCAATTCTATCTAAAACATAGGATTTACATTCATTCAACTTATCAATGTCCTCTACATGATTAAATTGGGAATAGGCATCCATTATGGCTTTTTTCCTAATTAGTGGTACTAGCGGAAAAAGCGTTGGGTTTGGGTCTAGCAATCCGTAAATAATTACAACCGCTCCCGTTGATAATGCTTCTAAGTATTCGTCACAAAAAGCACCCGCTACAGGGTCATAAACAAAACTTACACCTTCCCCTTTAGTGATTTCCATCAATCTTTTTTCGACATTTTCTTCTTTCGTAATGATTAAATGATTTATACCCAGTTGTTTCAGTTCTTCTTTCTTAACCGATGTTCTGGTAGAACCTATGGTAACGGCTCCAGCATCTCTAACCAATTCAAAACAACCATATCCGGCAGAACTTGAGATAGCTGGAATAAAGACATAATCGCCTTTTTTTACGTTACCTATATGAAATAGAGCAAAATAAGCGGTAGAATATTGCATCCAAATAGAACAAGCTTCTTCCACCGTTAAATTCTCTGGAGCCTTGGTCAAGTAGTCTTGTGGTACCAGAGCATACTCCCCTTGTACACCATATTTTGCCGTATTGAAGGGTATTGAAGTTACCCTATCACCAACTTTGAAATCTGTTACTTTGTTACCAATCTTAACAACTTCACCTGTTGCTTCAGATCCAATTCGTGCAGGAAAAGTGGGTAAGGTGGTATGAAAACCTTGGTAATGTAACACATCGGCTCTGTTAAGCGCAAAAGCATCTACCTTAAATAAGACTTCATCATTAATTGGGTCTTCCATGGTTACATTTTCCATGTTTAATACGTCCAGCTCTCCACATTCGTGGAATCTTATAATATTACAATTGATTTTCATGTTTTCTAATTTTTCTCTTTAGGTTTTAAATTTTTTATACAAACAACCTCCCTAATTCAATTTTATTAAAAAAGGATGTTACCAGGAAAATTGTTTGGTAGTATTTAGAAGTTGTAAGAAAGATCTATACCCACCGTAGTTGGCGTGTTTGGAAATCTTAAATTGCTAAAGCCAAATTCTGCTGTTGGAAAAAATTCTGTATTGAATTGAGTATCAAAAATGTTATTCGCCCAAATGGTTAGGCCGAATTTATTCAACTTTAAATTCACTCTGGCGTTCACCAGTGTATATGGTTCTTGTTGGTATTCTTCTAAAGGATCCCAGTATTGCTCTCCTCTACTGTCTACGTTGACATGAAATCCTAAAGTTGATTTTTCTGCTAATTCAAAATTAGCATTGGCTCCCACTTGAAACGTACTTTTTATGGTAAATGGAGAGGTATTTCCACTAACATCAACCTCTTCATTTGTTTCATAATCAAAGGCTGCAGCATTTGTTAATCTGTTATAAGTTCCTTTTTTGATTTCACCATCATTTAATCCTAAACTCGCGAAGAAATCAAGATTATTGGTAGCTCTAAATTTTATTTCAGATTCAAAACCTACAATTTCAGATTCTTCAAAATTATAGATCCCCAGTACTGCTGGAGTTAATGGAATAAAGGTATATTGTTGTTGATTCTCGAAATCAATTTGGTAAAATGCATTATTGAAAATAATTCTATTATTTAGGAAACTCGTTTTTAAACCAATCTCATAGTTATTGGTAAATTCAGGCTCGTAAGTTTTACCAAATTTTACAGTCTCATCAGAATTAAATCCCCCACTTCTATAGCCACGCCCATAGTTAGCATACACCAATACTGTTTCAGAGAATTCATAAGCCAATGAAAATTTTGGTTGCCATACGGTGATATCATTTTCAATACTGGTATTGGATATACGCGATTCATTTGTTAGTTTATCATAATCTACACGCACTCCTGCAGATATCGTAAATTTTGATGTTAATTTATAGTCTACAAAACCAAAACCAGCTAATGTCTGTATGGTATTATCATCATCGTTTCCTACTAATGGGTCTGTGCTATAGTTTGCATTTTCTGCAGAGGCATCTATAAAACCACCTTCATAATAAGTTCTATTTAGAAAGGTAGATGTATTTAGATAGCGTTTACTATTTTGAAACAACGTACCAACTGTATAATTGAATTTAGAATTTTCATTAACATTGGATGTCAATCTAAATTCTTGGCTAAATGTATCTGAATCTGATTGTTGAGATACCTTACTAAAAGCATATTGAGAATAATCGTTTTCTCCAATATAATAGCGTCTGGTGGCATTGAAAGAGGTTACAGACTGGAATTTTGCTTTTTCCAGTGAACCTTCTACCTTAAAACTACTCAGCGAGTTAGACAATTCTGAATCTCCAAGTATATCGCCAAAAGGCTCACTAGAATAATCATCATCTGCAAGCACAGGAATTGTAGGGTCAAAAATATCGGTTTTGGTAACGTAGTAATTACCACCTGCTTCAACTTTAAAATTATCTTGTACAAAAGTAGCAGACCATCTTGGATTAAATCTGTATTTTAATTTTGCTCTAACATTGTATTCATTTGAGAAATCTACTTTTTGATTTAAAAAGGTATTGTTAATTAACCCATCAAAAGTGCTATATCTTCCATTAATACTATAGAATAGTTTACTCTTAACTAATGCTCCCGAAGACGATAAACCAGCCCCTAACAATCCTCCATTACCTGCGGTTAACATTACTTTGGTTTTATTGACATTTGTTGGATCTTTTGTAACAATATTTATAGCACCCGCGATGGCATTTTTACCATACAATGTTCCTTGTGGTCCTTTAACAAATTCCAGTAATTCAATATCATATAAAGACATATTCATTGCACTAGCATCTGGCAATGTCATACCATCAATTACAACAGCAACTGGAGATTCTGCATTTCTAATTTGAGAAATTCCACGAACAGTCAAAAAATTCACCCCAGGTTGTTGTGCTTCTGTAAATGTTACATTAGATATTTGTGATGTAAAAGATTGAATATTATCAATACCACTGGTCTCAATGGCAGCTCCATTTAAAGCAACAGTAGTCTCAGGAAGACTCTGAATAGCTTGAGCTCTATTTCTTGCTCTACTGGCAACAGAGGAAAACCCTTTAATGGTAACACCATCTAATTGACTGGCCTCAACTTTTAAACTAATAGTAAGATTGTCACTCGTAATTTGGACAGTCTTTGTTTCAAAACCCAAATAAGACACAACTATTTCTTTGGCTCCTTCACTTACAGTGATGATAAATTCGCCATTAAAATCTGTAGTAACTCCGTTGGTAGGATTGTCTTTTTCAACAATAGTTGCACCAGGCAATGGGGCACCAGCATCGTCATAGACTGTACCACCTATATCTTTTAATGTTTGCCCAGATAACGAAAGAGTTGCGATGCAAAAAATGCATAGAAATAGCTTTTTCATTTTACTTAATTTTACGTTAGTTGAGCAAGTATACAAACTAAATAATATTAATTCCATTATTCCTAATCCTTTGATATTATTAATTTATAACAGGAATTTAAATGGAATATGCGTATTTTTAAAAACAGTTAAATTGATTTAAGATATGAATACTAGAGGAATTCAAGTGTCAAATGGGCTTATAATAGGGCTTCACAATGAGCTTTTAGCGATTTTTTCTAAACATTATAGCATAGAAATAAAAACATTAACCGTATTTCAACTCTACGGATTTGGAGATTATGATGAAAAACGTCCAAGCTTAAAAGGGTTTATAACTGAAATAACAGGTCAATGGATAAATGGGAAATATTTATATAACAAAATAAGGGAGGTTGATAGAGGTAATAGCAAATACATTAAGTTAAGGAGAGATTATTTATCGCTTTTAATTCTTACTGCTGGCTATAGTAACTATACGCAATATATAACTAATTCTCCTTTTATAAATGCAGCTATCCGAGAAGAAGAAGGGAGTAATTTTAATGACTCATCTAATGATATAGATGCGCTTTATTATGTTGGCTACTATGTAGAAGACAGACAATATTACATCAAATCTAAATTCACCATTTATAAAATGAAAACAGCTTCCTGGGAAATATTATATTGGGAAAGAAATTTAGAACCAACCTTTTATACTTATTTTGGGAAGTGTGTTCCAACAGGTGAGAGCGCCTTATCTTTTTATTTTAGTAAAGAAAATTCAAGCTTGAATAAAGAATGTTTTGTGAATTTATTTTACGGTAATAATATGCAATCAAAACCAGTACTATTAGGAGCTTACTGTGGTTTTAACAGAAATAATAGTCCTGTAATTGGTAAAATAATTTTTGAGCAAGTACTGGATAAAGATGCACAAGATTTAAAAGTAAAATCGAAAGATATAAATCCAATTTTTCATCATTACTTATATTCCCAACGTATGGAGGTGGAAAGTATTTTGCCACACAAAGACTCAGACCTCTCCATTTCAATTAATAGACTTGAAATTGTAAATTTTCTAATTGGTGATTATCTCGGGTTTTATTTAGATAAAAACAACTACCTAATTCCTGTATCTTTTGAGGTTTTAAATGAACTAGGAGAATTAAAATTTAAAGTAAACAATACTAATTTCAAAGGAATTGGTAGAATTAGTAGAACAGAGAATTACCTGATATCGGAATTTAGTGAAAAGAACACGTCTTTTTCACAATTTTCCATACAAGTTCAACCTCTAGAAAGAGACTTATTTCTAGGGCAAATGCTTGTCTACTCTGGAGCTAACATATTAAATGGCAGCGTCTTACTTTGGAAAAAGAATAAAAAGCTAAAGAAGTTTATGGAACGTAATAAAGAGTTCTATTTAACTAAGACTGATTTGGAGGATCACTTTAATACAAAAATCAATAAATACCTGTAAACTAGTTTGATAAATACAAATGATCATGAATAAAAGCTATATGAACCCTACGCAAAAAGGGGATGCCTTAATGGTATCAAGTCTGTAAAGGGATTCATCACCAAGTACCCAAAGTGGCTAAGACTAAAGGGCTTCACCTATGATATTGCTCTACCAAAATTGATATCTCTTGCCTCAAAGAACGCGAAAAGGAAATGGATGAGCCTACAACATAATAGAGCCTTACGGTTAAAAACTTTATGTT
Organism: Ascidiimonas meishanensis; assembly: GCF_037782385.1. NCBI lineage: Bacteria > Pseudomonadati > Bacteroidota > Flavobacteriia > Flavobacteriales > Flavobacteriaceae > Ascidiimonas > Ascidiimonas meishanensis. The sequence goes on along the minus strand of NZ_JBBEXD010000007.1, from coordinate 103,703 downwards.
AAATTCTCGAATAGAACTCCATTGGCATTAAACGCTAATTCGTTTGGGGCTATAGAATTTAGTTATAGAATTTGATTTACAGACCCATTTACTCCATAAAATCTATTTTTTCAAAAAAGGCTTTTTTATAGCTTTCCGAAATAGGAATGCGTTTATTTTTAACCTGTACACTATTTCGTTCTACAAAATCAATATGCTGTATATTGATCATATAAGATTTATGAACCCTCAAAAAATTATTAGTAGGTAGGCGATTTTCAAGCTGTCCAAAAGTATAACTCACCAAAATCTTTTTATTGAGTGTCTGAACATTTCTATAATCCCGCATTCCTTCAATAAACAGAATTTCATCTAAGGCAATTTTTTCAATTCTGTAGGCGCTTTTCAAAAAAACAAAATCATCTGAAACCTTCTCCGTTATTTGTGGAATCTTTTCCGAAGCATTTTCAACTGCTTGAAGAAAACGGCTAAATGTAAAAGGCTTAAGAAGATAATCTACCACCTGTAACTCAAATCCCCTAATTGCATATTTTTCATAAGCTGTAGTAACAATTACTAATGGCGGTTTTTTTATAGATTCTAACAATTCAATTCCTGAAACTTCATCCATTTCAATATCTAAAAACAATAACTCAATAGTTTCTGTTTTAAGATATTCCATTGCCTCCAATGCATTGTAGAATGTGGCCTTTAATTCAAGATAAGGAACCTTCTTTACATAATTACTGGTACGTTCCATAGCCAGAGGCTCATCTTCTATTATAATACATTGTATTTTCATTGATCTATAATTTGAAGGACTACCGTATACGTATCAGAATTTGTTTCTACTATCAAATCATATCGGTTTCCATACAATAAATCTAATCGCTGTTTGACCATATCAAGACCTTTACCACTATCTTTATTCTCTACAAGCAGTTTATTGCCCATGCTATTGGTAACTTTAAAAACAATTGAATCTTCATAAATAGTAAGAAATATTTCAACTGCTTTATCCGTTTTACGACTGGCAACAAACTTCATTGCGTTCTCAATGAAAACAATATATACCATAGAAGCTATAAATCGCCCCTCTGGATTCCCGGAAATTTGAAAATTCACAAATTTCTCATTTGTAGATCGTATTCTTTCTAAGGCAATATAATGATCAATATAGGTGATTTCTTCTGTGAGTAGTATTAGGTCTTCATCGGTTCTATAAAGAGTAAAACGCAACAATTCACTCAAATTTTTAAGATATTCAGATCCCTTTACAGGATTTGTTTCAATTAATACATCTATATTATTGATAACATTAAATAAAAAATGTGGATCAATCTTGGACTTTAATAATGCTAATTGCATCTTCAATCGATCTTTTTCCACTAGTTCTTTTTCTAACTTCATATGTTGCCCATAGATATAACTTCGCAGAAATCCGGCTAAAATTAAAAAAATGGTAGAGGTGGTATAGGCTATAAAGATGAATAAAGAATAAAACCAATCAAATGTAAAATAAAAAATCTTATATATGGATACTATAGCCAATGGAAACAATAACCATGATAATATACCAAACCTAAACACCGTGTTATGATTATTTTTCAAATACTTAGGAGCAAGTATATAGAAAGTTCCATAAAATGAGATTGCACCTACAATCATTAAAAGTAGCACTAAAATAAAGTTCTCTACAAAAACATCATAGAAGCTTTCAATAGGTAAATTTGTTCTTGCGAGATAAAATGCCGGTCGCCTTATCCATGCAAAAAATGCAATTACTAGCGGCACCATAAACCATAAAAAGAAATGAATAGCTATATTCCTATTTACTTTTATCTTAGAAGTTTTGTTACGATAGGGCACAATTAATTCAATTAAAAGTGAGAAAATTAATATGGTTAAAGTTAGTGTTTCTTATTATTTTTTCGTAAGTTATTATGCCGTTACTTCTATTAATAAATAATTACTCTTTAATGGCTTTAAAAACAGAAATCGCTATCTTACTTTTTCATAACTAACTCGTTATTTATTTACCCAAATATTCTAAAAAAGTCTGTTTTCTGAAAAAAACTTCTGCAAAAGCATCATATTGTCCTGCAAGGATAATAGTCTAATTATTTTGTAAAGGATTTAAATGAAGGCTTTACATAATTTTAGCCTTGTTTCTTGAACTTGCAACTAAAATAGAAATTTGGATTCTAAAGCGCTAAATCCATTTCACTACTTATCTATTAATCCTCCCACCCACAAAGGTTTCTACCTTTTTTATAAGCTTCTTCTAATGATAATTCAACCACTGACCCCTGACAACCAGAAATGCCTTTGCAGCTTTCTTTAAGATGGTATCTCTTGCTATACCTTCCGGTACAAATAAAAACCATCTCTGAAGAACTGGGTAAGGAATTAAAAAAAATTGACGGGTCTATTTTCTTGAATAGGGAATTCGTTTTCAGGATAGGGCTACATCCAGAAACTGGAAAAACCCTCAAAAAAATTAGGGTGTATATGATTCAAAAGTATATTTGCCCAAGTTTTTAAAGTTGAGGTTATTTAGAGAATCCCCCCTAGATTCTAATTTAATATTCCCTCGTCTCCTTCATTGAGCAAGGTTCATTTTATATCGCTATATTTAACCTTGGCAACCATCAATGCATTGACACCCCATGCTCACACAAAAAAATCTACGTTCTTTTGGCCTGGTCGCAGGGCCTTTGTTATTTGCGTATATCCGTCTTTATTTTTATCCAGAAGGTTTAAATAACAGTGCCAATGCGGTACTTGCTTCTACGGTGTGGATTGCGCTTTGGTGGACGCTAGAAGTAGTGCCTATTGCGGTTACCGCTCTATTACCTATTGTACTTTTTCCACTAACGGGTGCTTTAGATTTAGCAACCACCACCGCTGGTTACGGACACAAATATATTTTTCTGTTTATTGGTGGTTTTATCTTGGCGATTGCCATTGAAAAATGGAATCTCCATAGGCGTATCGCTTTAAATATCATTAACCTAATAGGCACCAGCGTTAAAAGTATCATTCTAGGGTTTATGGTGGCCACCGCATTTCTATCTATGTGGATTTCTAATACAGCTACGGCAGTGATGATGCTCCCTATAGGAATGGCGATTGTTGCACAGCTAAAAGACAATCCGCTAACCCCAGAAAATGAAACACAAATTTTTGGAAAAGCATTGATGCTCGCTATTGGGTATGCGGCTTCTATTGGAGGTATTGCTACTTTAATTGGCACACCTCCTAACTTGGTGCTAAGCGGAATTTTATCTGATTCGTATGGTATTGAAATCACCTTTTTACAATGGATGAAGTTTGGATTGCCTCTTTCCATTATTCTTTTAATTATCTGTTGGCTATACCTCACTCGCTATGCATTTAAGTTCAAACAAAAAGGCTTTCCTGGTGGAAAATCTGAAATAAAGCGCTTGCTAAAGGAGCTAGGTAAAACATCGTATGAAGAACGCTCTGTACTTATCGTATTTATACTAACCGCCATTTGTTGGATGTCTCGCGATTACCTCATCAAACCTATTTTACCTACCATTGACGATTCTATAATTGCTATCTTTTTTGCAATTGTATTGTTTTTGCTACCTGCAAAACAGAAAAAACGAGCGAAGATCTTGCAATGGGAAGAAGCCGTAAAGCTTCCCTGGGGAATTTTATTATTATATGGTGGCGGACTCTCACTTGCCTCAGGGTTTTCTCAAACCGGACTGGCCACCTGGATAGGGAGTCAGCTAGCCTCCATACAAGGAATCTCTTTATTATTACTACTATTCATATTGATTGCCGCAGTTAATTTTCTCACGGAAGTTACTTCTAACCTTGCTACTACTTCTATGCTCTTACCCGTTATAGTGCCTGTAGCATTAATTTTTGATGCACACCCGTTTTTATTAATGGTAGGAGTTACAGCCGCCGCATCTTGTGCTTTTATGCTTCCGGTAGCTACGCCGCCTAATGCGATCGTATTTGGTTCAGGTTATTTACGCATCCCAGATATGGTGAAAACAGGGGTTTGGCTTAACCTCATCTCTATTATACTCGTTACCTTATTTACGTATTTTCTACTTCCGGCTTTATGGAATTTTGATCCTTTTGTTTTCCCTGAAGCACTGAAAAAGTAATTAAAATATGGTTTGTATATGAAAGAAACTATAAATATTGAGGAAAGAAAACCTATTTGGATGGTACTATCAGAATTGTATTTGGATACAGAACTTCAAGAATCAGATTTCATATATATAGCTTCTACTATACTGGAAAGCCCGTATTCATTTAATGAAGTTAAGGAGATTAACAAGTATGAGGTATTCCCCATACTACAACCCAATTTATTAAGTGTGGCAGGGGAATGGACAGGTTTTAATGAAGAATGGCTGGTCAATACGATAGTAGATTCCTTAGAAAAAAGAAATGTTGTAAAGAAAATGGGTATTGAAGTATCATTTCAACTATTTAAATGGATGCAAAAAGACTATTGGGAAAAACTTGAAAAAGTCTACTGTGAATTAAAAAATAAATCCTAATAAAATTATGATGATAGATTTTAATACTAACTTTAAACCATATCGCTCCATTTAAAAAAGTAACAACTATAAAAGGTACAATTTTAGTTCAGAAAAAATCAACAAATCTATCAATGAAAATAAGAACTTCTGAAGATATTGAAAAGTTAGACCTTAAAATAAAAGGTGAACTAGGTCTTGATGTTAAAAAGTATAGAAACGAAGAAGTTGCAGAGAATTTAGTTGACCTAATAATTTTCCCAAAATATATAATTCAGTGGGTTATTAAACCCATCTTAATTTCATTATTAATTTATGCAAGCGGATTTTTTTTCCTAGACTTAGTTGATGTTGACTATTTTGTATATGGAATTATTGGTCTAATCATATTTCTCACTGTAGGGCTTATAGCTGGGTTGCTTTTTCTTACGGGCAGAATGAAATCAGATATGTTAAAGATCATGAATTATTCATTAGATATTATGAAATCTGCCGTTGAGGACTCGACTGAACTTAATCATAAAATGACTCATGAAAACGAAAAAGAGGTTCTTGATCTACTTTTTAAAGGTATTATTTATATTGTTACTATTCCTATGATTGTAAAAGCAACAGCCAATAAAATACCCATTATTGGAGGGCTTATAGGCAGTATGGCTAAGGAATTTTTAATTTTTGCAGCAGATAAGATAAAATTTGATGAAAACAAAATAAACCTAGACCTAGCAAAAAATGAACAAGGACTTAATAAGCTGCAAGCGTATCAAAATTCAATTGCATCGGTTTCATCAAAATTTGAGAAAATAATGAATTTTATATTTGGTCTTGCCAGGTTTACTTTGAAGATAGGTTTTGGGATTACTCTATTAATCTTAATTTTATTTGTTTATCTGGTAAATTAGATAGCTAAGGTTATCCAATAATCCCTTAAGAAAATTTTCTTACCACAATAAAAGCATTTATTTACTTTAAAGTTTTTTAAAAACTAAAGAATTATGCTATTAAAATTAAAAATAATTTATCATACGCTTAGCGTTTTAAAAAAGTGATTTCTAGTAAAGGAATCAAGTTATAAGATACCTAATTAAGAGATACTTACTAAATCGCACTACTACCTACCTCATTAAATATTCATAAAGAACACTTACTTATTTGCGCAACCACTGAATTTTAATAGCAAAATTACTTGTTAAAAATTGGCGACTATTTCCTATTTTTGACTGCAATAGTACCTTATAATTAAGGTGTAAACTACCTAACAACCTTATTAATTATTCCAAATTTTACTTAAGAAATGAAAGATAAACTGAATTTTCACACAAAATCAGATCACATCAAATCTGAATTATTTAGATTTGTTAATGTACGTCAAGCGAGTACGCCTACAAACACAATTGGCCAACATCATATTTTCTATGACCAATACGTAACTAAAGAGGTTAGTTCTAATTTATATTCAAAACTACAAGACTTAGAACGTCTTAATGCAAAGGAAGCCAAAGCTAGCTTAACCCATATTTTAAAAGAATTTGGCACTTCTAAAACGGTGATAGATTCTCCTCATATTCTTGAAAAACTATGTACTGGTTTTTCTCAATTTTATAGTTGGTCTATAAATGTTAAAACTGAAAAAAGCACTTATATAACTAATAAACTTGAAAATTTAACAGGGCAAGCGATTGCAGATATAGCTGCAAATACCAATCTGCATTCTCAAGTCTGGGATAATTACTTCTACCACATTCTGCAAGGAGTAAATGCTGAAATGGTACAAAGACTTACTGAAGTAATACGCGTATTTTCCATCGCCAAAGAATTGTTAAAAACAGATAAGGAAAGTATTAATGGATTAGAAAGAGCCAGTATTATTCTACCTAAATCGATCGTAATCCTCTTATCTATTGATAATTTAGAAACCTTAGACACTCTTGGAGAAGAACAAAATGGTACTCCCATACAAAACTTCAATACGAAAAATACACATAGCTTGATGCACCTTGAACAGGCTAAAGAGGAACTAGAACAAAGTTTACCATTAGAAGCTGCTATTATTTCAAAAAATGAAGAATATACTTCTGATACGACCAAAAACAAGATATCGGAAAACAAACAGGATTGGCAACGTGTAAACGAAATCACTAAAACACTTCTTAAAGAAAAAGGATTTATCAAAGAAAAAAATAGTGTAACAGAAGCTATAGCCTATCTTGATGAAGAAATAAGAAAAACATACGAAAAGAGTTTTTCAAAGGTTAAAGCCTATAAAACCATTAAACTGGTAGGATCTGCTATCGTAGAAATTGAGAACAAACCTAAATTAGAAAATACACCTGAAAAACCGACTATTGAACTGAAAAAAGGAAAGGAGCCTACAGCGCAAGAAAGTATTCTGTCTATGTATAATTCTTGGTGGAAAAATCAAGATGCTTCACAACTTTTAGAAATTCAGATAGGAGATTTTAAGCGGGTAGAGCAAGAAACAAAATGTTATGTTCCTGGAGAAGTGGCTCATATAGAAAATGTCTTACAAGGCGAAAAAAAAACCAGAGAGACCAGAAGGTTTACCAGATCTGAAACCTCCAGTTATTACCAATCAGAAACTACAGAGGAGAATGAACGTGACGTACAAACTACAGATCGTTTTGAAATGGAAAAAGAAACCGAAAACATTATCACCTCAGATCTTGGTTTTGAAGCGGGCATGAATGTTAGTGCAAACTACGGAGTGGTGCAGATAGGTGCTAATGCTGGATTTTCCTATAATACTTCTTCTGAGAACTCTAATAGGCAAGCAACTGAATATGCCAAAAGTGTAACCGAACGTGCGCGTAACAAAATGGTAAAGAAAGTTAAAGAAACGCGTACTGCTACCCTAATAAGAGAGTTTGAGGATAAAAATACGCATGAAATTAATAATGATGATAACCCAAGTGGTAATGTGGTTGGCGTGTATAGATGGGTAGATAAAATCTACAAAGCTAGTTTGGTAAACTACGGTAGGAGAATGATGGTGAAATTTAATTTAATAGAACCTTCTGCTTATTACCAATGGACTCAAATAAACAATCCTGGAGAAGAAATAAAGTTTCCGCTATCCCCAAGTGAAGTAGCTGCACAATATGATGATGATACTTTGTACAAGCTGAACTCTTTTCTTGATATTAATGAAAATAATTATGACCTATGGGCAGCACAGTATGGGGCTGATGTAAAAATTCCACCAAAGAAGTATATTTCTCAAGGTAAAAGTTATAGCGAAAATGTAAAGCCTGAAATGACTACGCTATTTGTAGAAAAAAATGATTTCAGAATCCCTGAAGGCTATAACCCAAGCTTCATAAATGTATTAGCAGACCATAACAACACCTTGTTTAACAATCCTAATATTGAAGTAGAGTTTGCTATTATTGTAGGAGCAACAAAATTTGTCTATAAAAATATAGATGATTTAGTCTTAATCAATAAATACTATTTGCTTAGTAACTCTCTAGAAACTGTTCCTATTTATTTTAGTGCTAATATAAAATTACCTAATGATAACCGATTAATTCTAAATACAGAGCTTTCATTTGGTGCGAACATTATTATTCATTTTAAACGTACCGAAGAAGCCTATAACAATTGGAAGAAAGAGACCTATAATGCAATTATGGCCGCTTATCAAAATAAACTCAACGAGGCTACCTATGCAAAAAGTCAACTTGAGGCCACAGCAGGGATTCAAATTAAAGGGAAAAATCCATCAACTAACCGGAAGAATATAGAAACAGAATTAAAGAAGGGGTGTATTGAATCTCTCCGTGTCTATGCCATGCCTTGGCTTCAACACTATTTAAGTCAGCAAAAATTCAAACTTCACAATGGTATTATTAGCTATGCAAATCCCTGGCCTATAGTTAGTAATCCAGATGATCCCTACTACGATAGTAAAAATGGCCCCATGGTGTATAGACCTCTTGCTCAAGCAAGTGTAGGAAAATATATTTCTTTTATGGAAGAGTGCTTTGAGTGGGAAAATATGACTTATAAATTTCATCCCTATTTCTGGGCAAACCATTCTAAATGGAAAACTTTAATTAACCTAGAAGATAACGATCCGCTTTTTGAACATTTCTTAAAAGCAGGTAGCAGTAATATTGTAGTGCCTGTGCGTCCCGGTTTTGAAAAATTATTTGCCTACTATTTAAATACAGGTAAAATGTGGTACGGAGAAGAAGTACCTCTCACCGAGAATCTTCATAATTTTCTGGAGAATATCAATACAGATCCAAATGCAACCCCCGAAACTGAAGCTTGCTGGAATATAAAATTACCTACAAAACTGGTTATTTTACAGCAACAAGATGGTGGTTTAAATGCAACCGGACTTCCTTGTTTTAAACTTAATTGCGACTGTGCTCAAGGTGAATGTAGCTGTGACGAACCTTGCGAATAAGATACTGGTATGACAAACAATTATAAAGTATACACATACCAGAGTATTGCTCCAGAACTAATTCAAAACTTTTCCCAAACCCTTCATTTAATTTTATTGAATGGTTTAAAAGTAAAAAAGAAAGAGTCTAGTTTTATAATAAACCCTATTACTGGGCATTTTCAGTATAGCTTATCCAAAACCAGTGCTCTTGGGAGCGTACCTCAATCTGAAGAAGATGCTAAACAGCAACTTCTCAACTTAATGAATACTATTTCGCAAAATATTGCACAATTAGCAGAAATGGGTCGCCTACCAGAAGGGGTAAAAAGAATGTTTAATGCCGATTATTTTAAGTTACATTCTATCTCTCCAAGCTACCATCATACTCAAAAAAATAGGATTGTAAATTGGGTAGCTAATTATATTGTTCAGTTACCAGCGGTAGAAAACAGTTCCTTAAAATTAAAGACTAGCTCTGTAGCCAATGAAGGATTTCAGGTAACCTTTAGTGCTGGTATTATTGAGCAATTAAAATATACTCATTTACCCATTATAAAAGAAAATCAAGAGGAGCTATTAGAATCATTAAATCCAAACGGCAATCAGAAGGTAGGTGTTTTCTATGCACGAAATAGAGATCATGAGGTGCTGCCTTTTTATATCACTAACCTTGGGGCTTTACCTGCAACAACTTCAAGTGTATTACTTGAAGACGATCCTATTCATGTTACGAATGCCGCAAATGTACAATTCCCGGTGCCTCAAAAAAAAGTTGTATTTCCCCCAGACGATGGAGATGCTAACATCAATTTAATACCCAATTATTTTGCACAAATGGCACCTAATGGAGATTGTGTAGCGTTTGGATTTCTATTGGCTTTCCATATATGGTGTATTGAAGCAAGACGGGCGATTCGTTATTTTGCAGACGGTCTAAGCAGATGCGAAGACTTGGATTCACTAGACGAAACCATATCTGGATGGGTTATCGGAGAATCATTAGAGTCTCTGGCAGCAAATTATCCATTGTCCGCTTCTTTTTTTATGGAACTGTTTCATCATTTTAAAGCACATGCTAAAAACAAAGGAAATAGCATGAAGATACAAACCATTGTAACCCTATGGGAGAGTAAAATAGATGCCTTTATGGCTGATAGCAGTAAGTTTAAAAAAGCCAATGATAGATTTGTACAACGGTTTTCAGGTAAATCACAAAAGGAAATTCAAGATTATCTGCTACTCATTGTAAAAGGAACTACTGGCTTAGAAGGGCTACCTAGTGCTACCGAAATAAAAAGAAGTATGGTGGCGTGGTGGGTAAATAGTGCTAGTGGAGAACGAGGTAAAATCGTGTGGAGTATTAACCTGCGAGAAGCCAGAGTAAATGGTAGGATTGTAGAAACCATCACCTCAAACGATAAACCATCTTTAGAAAATGTTGCAAAAGAAGATCAAATATTGAGAATGATTCTTGAGCTATGGAAAAATACTGCTATTATACGCTTACCTTTCGATATGAGGCTAACTGTTACTATTTATTCAATGCCCGAAGAAGCACCTGATGACATAGGATATGTTGGCACCGCTGCATGGCGTTTAATGAATTTTTATGATTCTTTTGGAACTGATGTTACTGGAAACAGAAATCAAGGTTGGTGGACTGGCGAAGCAGGTATTGATTGGAATTTACTACGAAATGATCTAAGAATAAGACAGCTAACTGTTTCTTTATTCAATAAAAATTAAAAAACTAATAGATTTGCCTAGATTTAAGTTGGCACCTTTAATGTTTCTGTCATGAAAACAGGGTATCCGCTAAAATTTAAAAGAAAAACTTTAGTTGAAAAAAAATGAAAACTCATCCGTATAAAATAAAAGTTGAATGGATAGGAAATCAAGGAGAAGGAACCTTGAATTATAAATCTTATAGCCGAAATCATACCATTTATGGAGTAGGCAAATATCAAGAAATTTTAGCCTCTTCAGACCCTTCATTTCTAGGTGATAAATCAAAATACAATCCTGAAGATCTTTTTCTATCTTCTATAGCCACTTGCCATATGCTTTGGTATTTACATTTATGTTCTGCAAATAAAATAATAGTGACCGCCTATGTAGACAATGCCACCGCAGTTATGACTGAAAAAGAAAATGGAAGCGGACAGTTTACAGAAGTAATGCTACATCCGCATGTAAAAATTACAGATGCCAATATGATTGCCAAGGCAAACCAATTGCATACTGAAGCTAATAAGATGTGTTTTATTGCAAATTCTGTTAATTTTAAAATTGGTCACCATCCAACAACAATAGTAGCATAAAACTATCAAGTAAAAAATGGAACCATACAAGACAAATACAATTTAGAGAACTTGTAGAGATTGCTTATTTGAAAATGAAGGAGCTATCTAAATAGTATCTTAACCAACGTAAATTTAATTAACGATCATGAGATTTGCCCATACCAACATAGTGAGTGCTAATTGGAAAGAGCTTGCAGCTTTCTACGTGAAAAGTTTTAATTGTAAAATCGTGCCACCAATAAGAAAGCAATCTGGAAAATGGCTTGAAAAAGGAACTGTTTTAAAAAATGCACAATTAGAAGGTACTCACCTCCTACTTCCTGGTTACGGAAAAAATGGCCCAACTTTAGAGATATACCAATATAAACATATTGAAAATCAAAATTTTGTAGCTCCCAATAAAAGAGGATTTGGACATATCGCTTTTGAAGTTGAAAACGTGGAGCTAGTTCTCCAAAACCTAAAAGCAAATGGCGGGAAAGCTTGTGGAGAAATCACAAAAAGAGAAATTGAAGGAGTTGGCGAAATTACTTTTGTCTATGCCAGAGATCCAGAAGGAAATTTAATTGAGTTACAAAGTTGGACATAAAAGTGTTTTATTACAATTTGTATGGTAGATGTTACCCCTATAATCTAAGAAATCAAGTGCTGCCTGAAAGAAAGGTTCTATACAATTGAAACCAACGGCATTCAAAAATGAGAATTAATTTAGCAACTAAATACTCAAAATCAAGGCCTTTTAATTTATGGTACCCAATTAGATACTAAAGAATCCTTTATTTTTAATCTAAATCTTTGGTTATTTTGAGAAACACTGGCATGAACAATCTAAAAAAACTAAACATGACCCATAAAAAACTATTGTTTTTTGTATTCTCAACTTTGCTATTCGGCGTAAGTTGTAACAAAACCATTGAAAATAAAACAAACGATCTGGCAAATAGTTCTGCGAATTTTGAAAAAGAAAAAAATGCTATTATTGAAACATTAAATAACGAAACCAAAGCTGCATTTCAAAGAGACTACGAAAGCTGGAAAGAAAAATGGGTTCATGATTCAACCATCACAAAAACATATATAAACTTTGTAGACAATAGTTCTACAGAGTCTATTGGTTGGCAAGAGATTAGTAATTTTGTTAAAACATTTATTGAGAAGCATCCAGAGCCAGAACCTATCCCAACATTAGTTCATGATATTGATGTCCGCCTTTATGAAAATGGTGCATGGGTAAGTTTTGAGCAACAGGATTCATTAAGAGGTCTAAAACGAGAAACAAGGCTTATGGAGAAGGAAAATGGTCAATGGAAAATCGCAGGTATGCACACCACTATTTATGGATTTAACAAAAAGAATTAAACATCTCAATAAATTGATAGTCCTAAAGGCTCTAACGAAGTTATACAAAAGTCTCATATATAAACTAAATGAATAAACGTATTGTAACACCACAGCTATTTTTTTTACTTGCAATTCCAATTGTATTGCCCGTTGGTTTTTTAAGTCGTAATAAGGTATTAGATATTAATTTTTACGACACATATTATCTATTTACATATTCACATTTCACCCTGATGATTTCTCTGCTTTTTGGAGCTATAGGATTTGGATATTGGATCCTGCAGAAAACAAATCGAAAATTGTCTAAATGGCTTAGTTGGTTACATTTTGTATTGACTTTTGGCGGCAGTTTAATGGTCTTGGTGTTATCTCAATTCTACTCAGAAGATCTTATGAAATATGAATTTAATAATAGGCTTACCATAGCTATTACAGTGTTGCTGCTTGTTATTGTTTTAAGTCAAATTATTGTTCCCGTTCAAATAATTTACGGACTCACAAGAAAAAAAGTGTCTAAATAAACTTGGTCAAGCACTATTTCAAAATGCAATTAAGCACTTAAAAAAATGGGATGATAAACCTTTGCCTATCTTTAAACATTCAATTATTATAGACAGTTTTAAATGTCAAACATCTCTAGGTACATAGAATTAGCCAAAATTTGTAAAGCAACCTATCAAGGTCCTATAAATCAGCATCAACTAACTTATAATGAAAAGGTGCTCAATCATCAGAAAATTGTTCATGGATCTTATAAGAGAGGCTTTTGCCGAATATTCTGGAATGCAGATACTGTAATTATTTCCTTTAGAGGAACCAGAGAAATTATTGATTGGTTTATTTCAAATATTAAATTTAGGCCAGTTGTTCTCAAAAATAACCCGCACAACTTTAAAACAATATGGGTGCATAGAGGTTTTCAAAGAACCCTTCTTAACTATGATGATAAAACCACCGGACTCAAGAGTCTTCAGGCGGTTTGGAAACACATTCAAGATAATAATCTATTTAATGGCAGAAAAATAGTAATCACAGGACATTCATTAGGTGGAGCATTAGCTATTTTATTCGCGGTAAGGTTAAGAATGAAATATCGTAAATATTCCGATTTGAATTTAGTAGAAATTGTAACTTTTGGGGCACCTGCCGTAGGTTTAAAAGGTTTTAAAAAATATTATCACGACCTCAGCAGTAAAACCATTAGAGTAGTAAATGGTTCTGATATTGTTCCATTCACACCCCCACTATTCTACCATCATGTTGGAAATGAAATTTGGTTAAATGAACAGGTAATTAAAAAAAATAGTGGGTGGTTTGTAAGATTTGCATATGCATTAAAACTACCTTTAAAGAAGTTCATGCAAGACCATTCTATGGATCAATATATTGAAAAATTAATTTTTTATAAGGATGCTTAATATAAAAACAAACCAAATTTCAAACCTTAGTAGATGAGTGGTATTATATTTTTAGGTAAGGAAGCTCTAGGAAATCCCTATTGCTTTTAGTATTTTAAATTTTTAATTTAAAACTATGATAGAAAATCTTCCTGTTTGGATTGAATTACTTTTTGTACTCACCTTCTTAAGCACACTCGCTTTTTTTCATTTTTCAAATAATAAGCCCACCTTAATTACTTTAATTATTCTAATTTGGAGTGTCCTGCAATCTATAGCAGCTTATAAGGGCTTTTATAGAAATACAAGCACTATTCCACCAAGATTTATTTTGATCTTTTTACCTACTACCCTCTTCATTATTTTTGGTTGTTTACCCAGAAATTTTAGTTGGATAATGAAAAATAGAAATCTTCTTTACAGCACTCTCCTGCACAGTGTGAGGTTTCCGGTTGAAATTGTATTGTTCTATCTCTTTTCCTATCATATGATTCCGCAAATTATGACCTTTGAAGGACTTAATTTTGATATTTTAGTGGGCCTCATAGCACCTATCATTGGTTTGCTTTACTGGAAAGGAAAATTAAGTAACCAATTATTATTGCTATTTAATGTTGTAGGACTCATAATGGTAACTACCATATTAACCATTGCATTGCTATCTAGTGATTTACCCTTTCAACAATTTGGTGTCAAACAACCTAACAGAGCAATTAGTTATTTTCCATTCATTTTATTACCTGCTGCAATTGTACCAATGGTTATGTATACGCATATCTCAGATATTATCAAATTAAGATTAGCACTTAAAAAAGTGTAATTTATACCGAATAAAACAACAAGGCATTTAGCTTTAAAAACTAGAAGTCTTTTTTACCTTTCTAACAATCGTCAAATAAGTTAAATTAACTTCAGTTACTTCTTTACCGATAGCAATTGACAAAAAAAAAGATATGTATATTAAAATAAACGAAAATCAATTAGACAAATCAAAACTTTTGATGCTATTAAGAAAAGGTAAAAAAATTCAAGCCATCAAATACATTAGAGACCAAACAAATTTAGGGCTAAAAATAAGTAAAGACATTGCTGATAATTTAGATAGAAATCCTGATTTTTATGATGAAGGTAAAAACCAAAGCTTTACTTCAGCTTCCTCCAAAAAAAAGATGGCTTTAAGACCAAATAAAGGTTCCCATTTCATGGAATCTAAATCAAATAGCACAACCTTTGTGATTCTATTTATTTTAATAGCTTTTTTTGCCCTATATTTATTTATGAATCGGTAACACGATCTTCTTTTATAAAGGCGCCTGATATGCATTTGTAAAGGAAATGAAGACACTAAGCATTATAAGAGTCTAGAACACTTTATTAAGCTTTTAGATAAAATTCGTCTTAAATATGAATAAAACTTGGTGCTAAATAAATTCAAATTATGAAAAACAACTGGAAAGTTGTAATTATAGGGTTTTTAACCGTCATAATTACAAATAGCTGCCAATCTGAAAACAGAACTACAGACACCTATAGTTATGAATTTGATAGCAAAACTGAAAAGCTTCAATTCCTTAAAGAATACCTTAAAAAGGATGCCGGCTTAGTAGATGCAAACTATCATATTTGGTATCAAGATAACGGTACTGGGATGCTGCCTGCACCCTCTGATTATAAGATAAAAGTAGCACTAAAAATTGAAGCTGATTCTTTGGATTCCTGGATAAAAAATCTAAAGCCTACTTTTCAGGAAATATCCTTAAGTCATTGGAAAGATTTAAAGTTAGACAGCTCCAAATGGTCATTAAAAGAGACCCCTGAATTCTACGTTTCTGAATCACTTACCGAAATAAAAATATTATACAGAAAAGAACATATTATTCTTGGAGTATATGCTACCATGCCCGTTGCTTTAGATTAAAAAATCTAAAAAAGCATCTCCTTAGAAGTATCTGCAACAGAACAAAAGTAAATTAAGCTCTGGTTCTTTTCATTTTTAAATTCGTATAGCCCTTGTCTTATAAGTTGCCAAATAGAATAATTCAATGATAAAATATCACAAATTTCTAAGATTTCCCAAAAGAGCTCAATACTTATTAGCCTTAATTACTTCGCTACAACGAAACTTCATTGAAAATTAAGTTTTACCTATCCAAAAAAAGAAATCCTTATTTTTAATCCAGATCTTTAGTATTCTTAGAAGAAACTA
Organism: Ascidiimonas meishanensis; assembly: GCF_037782385.1. Classification (NCBI taxonomy): domain Bacteria; kingdom Pseudomonadati; phylum Bacteroidota; class Flavobacteriia; order Flavobacteriales; family Flavobacteriaceae; genus Ascidiimonas; species Ascidiimonas meishanensis. Next base: position 87,528 of record NZ_JBBEXD010000007.1, on the reverse strand, counting down.
CCGTTGCATCATTTGAAAAACCACCAACATTGAAACGTATTAACGTAAAAAAAGGCGAGATTTTACAAAAAAATGGAGATCTAAATAGTAAAGTATATCAAGTAATCTATGGTCTTTTAAGGAGTTATACTATTGACAAGAAAGGAAAAGAACATATTTTTATGTTTGCACCAGAAAATTGGACTATCGCAGATAGTCAACCTAAAGAAATACCCTGTGATTTATACATAGATGCTCTTGAAGACTCTGTAGTTGTAGTGCTAACAAAAGACCTTAAAAGAGAAAGTCAAAATGCAGCTCCTATAATTAAACGTCTTGCCGTATTACAAAAAAGAGTAGTGATGCTTATGAGTTATTCTGCCATAGAACGCTTTGAACATTTTGAAGAGACCTATCCTGAAATTCTGCAACGGGTTCCCCAAAAAATGATTGCGTGTTATTTGGGTATAACACCCGAAGCTTTAAGTAAAATAAAAGGAGACAGACTCAGGTAGGATACCACTTGATTTCTTAATCTAGATTAATGCACGCCTTATAATTGTATTGGATATTTGAATAAACAAATTTAGTTCAAATGAAAAACCTATCACTATTACTAAAAATTTCTGCTGTGTTATGGATTATTTGGGGACTTGTACATATACTGGCCGGCGTTTTTACCATAAATTTTATTATGTCTAATGATATTGCTGGATCAATAACGGGAATTGCAGATGTAGTTGATCCTGCAACAGTTCAAATGGAATATCCAAAAGCTGCCGGGGCAATAATAGGACAACACGGTTTTAACTTGTTATGGATAGGAATTGTAACCCTTTTATGTGCATTTTTTATCTGGAAAGGAAATAAAAACGCTATTTTTTTAGCTACCATTACTGGTGGTCTGGCAGATTTAGGTTATTTCCTATTCCTGGATTTAGGTGCATATGTAAACTTCATTCCAGGTACTTTAATGACCATAGTTTCATCTTTGGCCATCATATTAAGCTTCTATACTTATTTTCAAAATAGAAAGTCAAAATAAACGCCTTAAAAACAATTAGAAGTACACATATCAAACATTCCGTTTATTGTTTGTTATTTGCCTTATTTAGCCCTGCTATTAATAATTTACATATAATGAGAATTTTATCTATACCTAATTAAACAAACTACTCTCCAAAGTCTCCAAATTTTGAGCCATAGGAGTACGTAAAAAACAGTAATTAAGGTGATCATCAATACTTATTGTATTTTTCATAAAACTCTTTTACAAAAGATAAAGATCAAAAAACCAAACTAAAAAACTATACGTATTTTAGAGGAGGTCTAGCAGGTATCTAATTTGTTTGAGAGAGACCCATCTATTTTATGAAAAGAACACTACTTAATTTTGTGAAAATAGTCCTTGCAATTTATATGTTTATGTGCGGACTGCTCTACTTCTTTCAAGAGAATCTTATTTTTCATCCTCAAAAATTAGAAAAAGGATATCAGTTTCAATTTCATCCGGATTTTAAAGAATATTATTTTAAAACGGATGATGGAAACCTATTGCATGGCATACTCTTTAAGGCAGCTAATAGCAAGGGACTCATTTTCTATTTACACGGCAATGCCAGATCACTAAAATCGTGGGGCAGTGTAGCCAAGACTTATACAGACCTCAACTATGATGTATTTATCTTAGATTACCGAGGTTTTGGAAAAAGTGAAGGTACAATAGATGGAGAAGAACAATTATTTAAAGATAATCAGCTAGTATACGATGTGTTAAAGAACAAGTATAAGGAGCAGCAAATCACTATTCTGGGATATTCTATTGGAACAGGATTGGCGTCAAAGTTAGCATCAGACAATCAACCTAAACAACTCATTCTACAAGCCCCATATTACAGTCTTACAGATCTAGTGCAGCACATGCTCCCATTTGTTCCAACAGCCATCCTAAAGTACAAATTTGAGACCTCCCAATATTTAAAAAAATGCAGACTGCCCATCTTTGTATTCCATGGAGATATAGACGAAGTAATCTATTACGGTTCTTCCTTAAAACTAAAAAAACAATTTGATACTCAAATTCAATTAATCACTTTAGAAGGTCAGTCGCATAACGGAATAACAGCCAATAAACAATATCAGGAAGAATTAAAGTCTATTTTAAATTAAATCCCCTTCTAAAGACACGTAAATCCTGTATTTAAAATCACTCGGCTCTTTTTTTAAATGTTCTGATTATTAAATGCTTCAATACAAAAACTCCCTTCCATCAAATTCTATTCATACCCAAAAGCTACCCAAAAAACTGCTTTCCGTGCTTCGACATTAGACGGTCAAGAAAGAATATGGACCTCTAATTCCCTAGGTCGGGCAGCATCTTGAACTAGATTTGAATGCCTTATAAAGGTTATTTACTTACACTAAAAGAGCTGCGTAAAAAATTTAAAAACTTTTAGTTCTTCTCATTGATTTTTGTTTGTTTTCTTTTTTAGGTTTAAATTTTAGAAGGTTGCTTGCTTGTTTAAATAGTTTTTTTATTTCATCATTTAGCTCATCATAGGGCATGTGTGTTTTTGCATCTGCGGGTAAATTTTCTAGAATGTATGTACCTATCTCTGGACTAAAAGAAGGATTGGATTTAAGTTCTTCAGGGATATCTTGTAAATTTAATTGCTCTGAATTTAAGCCCGCTTCTAGATCTAAAAAATTTGTGTCACTATCTCCGTACATCTTTACAGTATCGAAAGAGGTTTCAGTATCAAAACCAAAGGTGTGAATCGGTTCTATCTCTTCCTCAGATTTTTCTATGCTCCCTCTTGCAATTTCTAATCCGTTTTTTTGTGTATTGATCTCTTTAGCGCTCACGTCTAATTCCTTCTCCTGTTGTAAAATACTATTTTCGCAATTAGAAGAGTTACCCTTAATACGAGCAACTTCATTTTGCATCTTAGTGTTTACTTTATTGAATAAAACGGTAAATCCTAGAGTTGCATTCTTAGACAATCTATTTGATCTTGAAACAATGTGTTTATTTGTTATTTTTAGATTTCGCAACGATCTATTTAAAAGTAACAATCTTCTTCCAAACAATGAAAACCCAAATACTGTGAGACCTATACCCACACCTAAAGGAAGACCTACCCCCGATATAGCCAAACCTAAACTTGTTGCACCCAAAACAAAGCTTGCAGTTGAATAAGCCCATTGCCTTTTAAGAGGTTTATTGGATTGTTTTGCCGAGGTTCGCACATCGTTAACCATATCATAGGCAAATTCTCTGGATAGTGTTGCATACGCTCTTTCCTCACTCAAATCCTCATCGTTTTTAGTATTCAGGTAAAAGCTAAAAGTATCTTTAAAGGCTTTATTAACAGCTTCTGGAAAATTTAGTTGGTCATCTACATTTTTCTGTAACAATTGATCAAACATAGATCTATAAAGGTTAGCATTTTGAACCTTTTCATTTACAAAATCCACACCCGTATCTAGAGCCATTTGTGCGTTATTATATTTAAGTTCTTCAATAATGTTATAAGGCTGGCCAACTATATTTAGTGGCAAGACACGCGCTACATACTTCCCTGACAACGCACTAATTTTAGATTCTGCTTTTGATATGGTTTGCGTTGATTTCTCTGGACTCATATTGGCTTCGTACAAAGCGCTGTCAAATAAAATAGTCTTCATATATTCCAAATCTTCTTTGTCCACAACATTACCGAACATTGGCATCACATTCTTCATTTCTTTCAAATTAAAAAGTTCGCTATATATTGGTGACATCGTAACATTTTCATAGGAATCGCTAGCAATTGATTCACTATTTTCAATCCGGGCTAAGCGGTTAAGCTCATGTTCTGATTCTGAAATATCTTGTTTGCCCAATAGCTCTGATGCCGATTTGGCAGAAGCAATATGCTTCATGATTGTTTTGCTGTCTTTACAGCTACATTTATAATGTCCAATGTACCTATCTGGAAAAGGAGAAGTTTTGATTGAAAAAGTGGGGACTCCATTATTAATACCTAATCCTAACTTGGTAATATTAGTAGCAAGGCTTTCAGTTTCTCCCAATAACAAGACCTCTTCAACATTCACATCAATTTGCGGATGGTTGCTTCTAAGTGTATCGATGCTTATATCCAAATCACTCTGAAAAAGATGAGGTTTTATCAAATTACTGGTTGTAAGGGAGTTGAGAATAAACTGCTTTTCACTCTTAGCAAAGTGCCTCGTGAAATCTTGAACAAATTTTTCTTTTTGTTCATCAGTTAAAGCTTGATGGCTAGCATTGCCAGCAACGTATGACACGATGAAATTTCTTAGCCCTTTCTTATCAAAGCCAATGTTCCACTCTTGAGTTAAGAAATTTTCAAGGTTGAAATCCTCTCTATTTTTTCTGAGTTCAAAAGAAGACATTAGCCTAATGGCGACCTCCCGTGCAGCGACCTCACGGTCTAAAGTAGATAATTCTAAACGTTTGCTCATCAGAATTTTCATTTCTTTCTTTAAAGCATTTTTTTTATCATCACTGTCCAGACCAACTAATAACAATCTATCTTGGGGGCTTGCATCATAAATGGTCTGTGCCAGTTGCTGATAAGATTTGAGATCTTTAGGGGCTTCAACTATGACCAGTCGAGATCTGGACGCCCCAGAATTGATTAACTTATCTAAGTCCTTATCATATTCATCTTTATTACTCAAATTAATTCTATGAGCTATACTTGAAAATACCTCATTAGTATATTTTTCAACAAATGGAGAATCCACATTTCCCATCTTTTCTAATTTCCCAGTTCCTCCTATGTCTTCTTTTACCAATAAATCTACTTTTTCTTCAATTTTTTTCTTCGCATAATCAGTAATTTGATTTTCATCGAGCTTTGTCCTTCTCCAAATTAGTGGAAAAGATGTAGGCCAATATTTGGTAACCCATCTTCCTGACGGGTGCTTTAAGGGATATTCTAATTTTTGATCACTTGTTTTTTTCATACTCCCAAGTGATTGATGATTTATGTCTGAAGGATTTAAAGAAAGAATAACCTCATTCAATTCATCGGTTCTTTTAGATAATAGATTATTCCTTTCTGAGTGCGCTTGATTTTTTCTCATATTGGCCTCAGCTAAAGATACATTCGTTTTTGTATAATATTGGTTTTGACCTTTCATCTGATGTCTCATGGAAGCCGCAGATAGAAATCTTAGGCTAAGATCTAAAGCTAAATTTATGGCGGGTGAAGAAATTAAAAACACTGGTATCACTGCAAGTGGGGGGAAAAATAGTGCAGTACCTACAAAAGCTGCTGTGACTCCTATTCCAAATAAATAGGGTGCATAGTTTAGAATTTTAACTGCTTTTTCATTGGTATCATGTACTTTATTTGTATATCTAAGTCCGTAATTGCGATACGCCTCAGCGCCTACCTCACTGTTCTCTAACTCATAGATATTCTTGTTAAGTTTTTCAACAGAGAGATACGCATCTGTAGTTTGGGCAAGGGCTATTTTTGTTACTTCTGTTTCATTAACGCCACTTTCCCTAAGGTTTTTCAATATGTTTTGAAAAAATAGTTTATACACATTGGCTTTTTTTAAGCTTTCTTGTATTTGATCACTTCCACCATCACGAGCTACATTGGCAATACCGTGAGCCAACTCAACCACCGATGAAGTATACTTACTATATAAATTTTTGATGAGTTCACTAGATACTTCTCTGGCTTTAGTTGCCATCATAATAGAAGCGGCAGCAGAGATTGTTGTATCCAAAGATTTTGGACTAATATATGGCTCGTATAAAACCTCTTCAAATAACGTTTTTCTTAAATAATCTATATCGTCTTGATCTAGGTGCTTTTCAGAAGAAAGACCTTGCCTTTTCATTTCCTCTGTTAAAACTTCTATAGATAATAAATCCGAATATTGTTTCGCTAAAGATACGTTTGGCACACTATCATTTTCTTCACCATTTCTTGAAGCTAAAATATCTGGTTGAGAACGTCCGTCTGCGATAAATTTTAAAAGATCTACATTTTCTCTTACTGCATATGTAAAAGCAGTTGAACTATTTTCTGTAAAGGGCGTTGATTTAATTGATAAAGTTGGAATAGCGCCATTAATAGATTTGCCCAAAAAAGTTATATCTTTTGCTGCTGCTTCATTTCGCCCATAAAATAAGATATCTTCAAGGTTGGCATCAAACTGTGGATGTCTAGTTGCTAAGGTATCTTTATTAATAGCATAATCTTCCTGACTTAAATTAGGCCCTAATAAATCTTTGATTTCAAGTCTATCAATCATCTCATGGAAAGAGACCTCTTCAGAACTAGATGTTAATTCCCTTAAATGCTCTATATTTTTTTTCGCATTGGACAATTCCTTTTTCCATTCTGATTTTAAACATTGTTCTAAAACAGCTCTTTTAGTATCATCCAACCCAACGATTAATAAACGCTCTAAAGGACTCCCATTTATAATAGTTTCTGCAAGTTTATTCATTGATAATCCATTGGCATCTACTATCACTAATCGAGAAGCAGAATTACCTGAATTCACCCATTCTTTTATACTTTTTTTGTACTTCTTTTTTAGTTTTTGTTTTTTAAATTCGGCCTGGTACCTGAAAAGGCTTAATGTTAAATCTAACTGACTTTTTCTATCAATAGGTTTTTTAAGTTTAAACTGAAAACCAGTTTCTCTATCTTTTGCACTTTGAATCTCTTCCTCTAGATCATTAAAAATTTGTTCAGAGAGTTTTTCATATTCTTTTTGATTTAATTTTAGTTTCGTCTTTTTAGGTTCAGCAATTTCTTGGAGTTGGTAATCAAAAGTATAAGGCATATTTAAAAATTATTTATTTGTAAGATTCAATACTGTTAAGTGTAAGATTCCATCTATTACGGTATCTGAAAAGTATTTAACCCCCAAAAGATTTTTTAAAAAGACATTATTTATGCAGAAGAACCTTATTGTAGGTATCTATTTCTGTTCTATTCAAACACACATTCACAAAAAAGACCATCCTTAGATATGTTTTGAAATGAATATGAAAAATACTTCGATAATACTATTTTGATTAGATTCACACAGGAAATTCCTATCATAGGGAATTTGCAGGAAAATTTAAAAAGACGAAAAAAACACTCCAAGGTTATTTTATAAAGAATAACTTGGCAAGAAGAAAATAAGAAGTATCTAAATTTTTAAAATGTTTAAGGGTAAAAATTTCAGTAAGATACATTTACGCTAGGTTCAGTACATTGTAAAAAGATAGTTCTAATTGGAGTTTACTAATTCGGAAAACTGATATCTAATAAGTTAAACAAGTTTAGTGCTTAAAAAACAGAAATTTCTGGATTAAATGCAACTAGAAATACATAAGCTCAGATTAAAATATTCGCTAAAATTTAAAGACGCTATGAATTGAATAAGCGGCTGATTTTTATTCTAATTGAAACCGAATTTTAGCTGATTTCAGATGTTTTTTAATTTACAATTAAATCATGAAAAGTTATTGTCTTCATTAAAGTGAAGTTTTAGAGATATTAATGCGAAAACCTGAGTAAATAACAACCAAAGCTTACTGTGAGATCGTATGTATTTACGGAATCTTTACCTTTGTTAAATACCTAACTAAAATATAAATTATGAAAATCTTTAAAATACTAGTAATTGTTACTTTAATCTTTAATAGTGGGCTGATTTATGCACAAAGTACTAAAGATAAAAAGATAATGAAAGATGCCGTGAAGGCTAAGAAAACAATTTTAGAACAAGTGCCAGATCTAGAAGAATTTTTTGAAGATTCTGCTGGGTATGTTATTTTTCCAAATGTGGGTAAAGGTGGTTTTATTATTGGTGGAGCCTCTGGTAACGGAATACTTTATGAGAATAAGGTTGCGGTAGGCGCTGCAAATCTCAAAAAGTTGAATATTGGTTTACAAGCAGGCGGACAGGCAATAATTGAAGTTATTTTTTTTGAAACAGAGAAAGATCTAAAAGATTTTAAAGATGGTGATTTTGAATTTGAAGCGGGTGCTTCTGCGGTTGCTCTAAAGTCTGGCGTTTCTATTAATGCAAAATATAAAGACGGGGTAGCAGTTTTCGCTTTACCTAAAGCGGGGCTTATGGCAGATGCCTCAGTAGGAGGCCAGAAGTTTGGTTATAAACCTTTCTAAATATAACTAATCACATACCTAAGATCATTCACATAAAACCTCTGGCCTTTGTTCAGGGGTTTTTTGATGTATTATTGAGCGTGTGTTCTTGTTTGAATTAATTTATCTCCAAGATTTTTAAGACTGTAAAACTCTAATCTTATCAACAATATCTTCAACAATTTGCTTTGCGTGTATTCTTGAGTTTTCAATAAACCATTTATGAGTGTCCATGCCTCCGCAAATAACTCCAGCTAGGTAAATCCCTTCTACATTGGTCTCCATTGTTTCTGGATTGTATTTTGGATATTTTTTTTCATCGTTTGATAAGGCAACTCCTATTTTTCTTAAAAATTCAAAATTGGGTTCATAACCAGTAAGTGCTAATACAAAATCGTTTGAGATTGTTTGTGTTTCATCATTCGTTTTGACCACCAATTCTTTTTCACGAATTTCTATAACCTCACTATTAAACAAGGCTTTCACACTCCCTTCTGAAATACGGTTTTCAATATCAGGTTTTACCCAATATTTCACGCGTCTCCCTATGGCTTCCCCTCTAACTATCATAGTTACCTCTGCTCCCTTTCTATAGCATTCTAAAGCAGCGTCTACTGCAGAATTACTAGCCCCAATTACCGCTACCTTTTGTCCGGCATAATAATGAGGATCTTTGTAATAGTGAGTCACTTTAGGAAGATTTTCCCCAGGTATTTCTAGTCTATTTGGAATATCATAAAACCCCGTAGCCACAATAACAAAACGTGATGTATACGTGTCTTTATTGGTGCCTACTTTGAAGGTATTATTGTCTTTTTTTTCAACCGAAGTAACCATCTCAAATAATCTAATAGGCAAGTCATTTGAGGTAACAATTCTTCGATAATATTCTAATGCTTCTGCTCTTTTTGGTTTATTTTCTTTACTTATGAATGGAATATCATTTATTTCAAGCTTTTCCGAAGTAGAAAAGAACTGCATATTCACAGGATAATTAAAAAGGGAATTCACTATGCATCCTTTTTCAATAATTATAGAAGAAAGTCCTTTACGCTTAGCCTCTATAGATGCTGCAATACCAATGGGGCCGCCGCCAATAATAATAACATCCAAAAGCTGCATCACGAAACAAGTTTTTTAAGAGCAGTAATCGTATCCGTAGGGTTTTTACTTCCAAAAACAAAACTTCCGGCAACCAAGACGTCTGCGCCAGTATCTGCTAATTTTTTTGCATTTACTGAGGTAACCCCTCCATCTATTTCGATAAGCGTTTCACATCTCTTCTCCTCAATTAAGGATTTAAGAGCAGCCACTTTTGAATACGTTTGTTCAATAAAAGATTGTCCACCAAACCCAGGATTTACACTCATAAGACATACTAAATCTATATCTTGAATAATCTCTGTTAATAAATGAACCGGAGTATGTGGATTTAAAGCCACCCCAGCTTTCATTCCTGCCGCTTTAATGGCCTGTAATGTTCTATGTAAATGTGTACATGCTTCATAATGAACTGTAAGTATATTAGCTCCTAATGATGCAAAAGTATCTATATAACGATCTGGATCTACAATCATTAAATGTACATCTATTGTTTTTTGAGCATACTTTGTAATGGATTTTAATACGGGCATTCCAAAAGAAATATTAGGTACAAAAACACCATCCATAATATCAATATGAAACCAGTCTGCTTCACTTTTGTTAACCATTTCAATATCGTCTTGTAGGTTCGCAAAATCCGCTGCAAGAATAGAAGGTGCAATAAGGGTAGAACTCATAAATTAGTGCTTAAACAATTATACTGCAAAGATAGCAAAGCAATAATAGAAGCAGAAATTAATTGTTTGCAACAGTAGCGGTTGAATATTAAAATATACCCATGAAAAAACCCCGGTAATCAGCCGGGGTCATTCATCAATCAAAAAACGAACAGTTATGATAAACTGTTGTAATCATCTATGCGTTTAAAACTATTTTCTTCTAGCAGCAAAATACAAAAAATACTTTGCAATCTAAAAAATTAATGTTTTAACCTAAATAGGTCTTTAAGATTTTACTTCTGGAAGTGTGCTTTAAGCGTCTAATTGCTTTTTCCTTTATTTGACGTACACGTTCTCTTGTGAGGTCAAATGTCTCTCCTATCTCTTCTAAGGTCATTGGGTGTTGGTCTCCCAAACCAAAGTATAATCTAATAACGTCTGCTTCACGAGGTGTAAGAGTTTCAAGCGCACGCTCAATCTCTGTACGTAAAGATTCATGCAAAAGTTCTCTATCTGGATTTGGTGATTCACCACTTCTCAATACATCGTATAGATTTGAATCTTCCCCTTCAACCAAGGGAGCATCCATAGATACGTGACGACCAGAATTCTTCATTGATTCCTTTACGTCATTTACGGTCATATCCAACTCTTTTGCAATTTCTTCTGCAGATGGAATACGCTCGTGAGCTTGCTCTAAAAAAGCATAGGTTTTATTGATCTTATTGATAGATCCAATTTTATTAAGTGGCAGACGCACAATTCTAGATTGTTCTGCCAATGCCTGAAGAATAGATTGTCTAATCCACCATACGGCATAGGAAATAAATTTAAATCCCCGGGTTTCGTCAAAACGTTGTGCAGCTTTAATCAATCCAAGATTCCCTTCATTAATAAGGTCTGGAAGTGTAAGTCCTTGATTTTGGTATTGCTTGGCTACCGATACCACAAAACGAAGATTTGCTTTCGTAAGCTTTTCAAGAGCTATCTGGTCTCCTGCCTTAATACGTTGTGCCAATTCTACTTCTTCGTCTGCAGTAATAAGGTCAACTTTACCAATTTCCTGAAGATACTTGTCTAGGGAAGCAGTTTCTCTATTGGTAACCTGCTTAGTGATTTTAAGTTGTCTCATTTAATTTCCTCTCCTTCTGTTAATGATAAATAAATACAATTCTTATATGGTTATACGTACGGTAACAAGAAAATGTTACAAAAAAAATATTATTTATTTTAGAACAGCCTTAAAAAGTAGTATTATTCTCCTTTATTTACTGTGATTTTAGCTTGATGAAATTTCCTGTTAATTACTACCTTATGCATAAATGAGAGTATCTCCTGAAGCCTTTTGAATGGAATTTTAAAAACATCGTGATTTGCATCCACAAAGCTATAAAACAAAAAACTTTCCTCAAGTTTCTCTAATTTAGAAACAATACTAGCAGATCCATCCAGCATTAGATAGCCTATTTGGTCTTTTTTGCAGTAATGATGCGCACCAGAAGCATAGGGAACTAAAGGGTCTGCAGTACCGTGAAAAAAGATACCCGGAACTACATTTTCTTTCGTAATATAGCGTTGATCTAGAATTGCACCCGCTAGAGAAACTACTGCAGCAGGTTTAAAAGAGTCATATTGTTTTTGATCTCTAAAGAGCAGGTCTTTATTATAGGTGAGGTTTAAAATGCCCTCTGCACCGGCACTACTTCCGCTTAAAATAATTTTTTCGTTATCTATCTGGAATAATTTGGTCCTAGCTAACATAAACAAAACGGCATCCATTATATCTTCACCTGCATCTTGAAATGTGGCGATTTTTTCCTCGCTAGGACAATTACATCCAAAGCTTTTTCCCCTTCTTGTGAGTCTATAAGAGACAGATGCTACTACATACCCTCTGGAGGCAATTTGCTTTGCTAATTTAATAATTTCTGGATGGTCTTTTTTACCCGAAGAAAACCCACCTCCATGAACAAAAACAAAAAGAGGTCTTTTGGTTAAAGTATCTTTGTTTGCATGGTAAAAATCAAATTCAAGAATGGTTGAATCTTTAGTTGCATAAGGATACGTCTTTACGGATATCTCAGAGAAGATAGAATCTTTGAATCGCTCTTGACCATACATAAATCCGGAAAAGAGAAAAATACTATACAAAAACCATTTGAAATTCATATGTTGATCTATTTTGGCTAAAAATACAGAATATTTTAGTAGGTAAAGAAAACAAAAGAGGCTGTCTAAAAAGGCAGCCTCTTAATGCTATTAGGATTGCAGTTTACCATAGAAACAGTTAATTTTTAAATAGTTACATTGAGAAATAATAACAGATGTTATCACTATCGTCTATTTAAAGAAATATTGAGAATAGAAATTTTTGAAAATCACTCGGATTTTCGCATTTATTACAATCTGATTGCTATGAAATTTAAAGCTGCATAACTTGGTATTATTAACTTAATTACTACCAATGTTATGAAAATCACAAAATTTTTCAAATTGCCTTTACTGGCACTTTTATTTGTATTGCATTCCTGCCAGCATGAAGATCTGACTTCTGATGACAATAGAGAAGTCAATTCGGTCAAAATACCGAATCACATTGTAAACAAGCTTCAAAAACTTGGGTTTGTTGTAGATGAATATAGCTATCCATATGAAGATGGTTATATTGTAGAAGGTGATATTAAAATTACCGAAAATCAAATTGACAAAATGCTGGAGAAACAGGGAGAGGTTACAAACAGGCATTATGTTACAGATGATCTAGTTAGTACTGGTAGCTCACGGGTCATTAAGGTTTGGATCGATACCAAATTCAGTAGTGCGATGAGAAATCGTATTTTAGAAGCACTTGGCAGGTACAATGCACTAAAGCTAAGATTGACCTTTACGACCACAACAAGTTTATCAGGAGCTGATATCAAAATATTTCTTTCTCCATATGTTGAGTCTGGCTCTTACGCGACTGCCGGATTACCAAGTTATGGTGCTCCTTATTATGAAATTAAAATGAATAACAAATACTACAATACAAGTAAACCTCCCGGAAATACGGTGTCGGTAGTAACTCATGAGATTGGACATTGTATTGGTTTCAGGCATATGGATTATAAAGATATTAGTTATAGTTGCGGAGGATCTCCAAGAGCTGATGACACCCTAGGTGGTGTCAACCCTGTAGCCGGAACTGGTAATGGGAATACTCCAAATTCATGGATGCTGGCCTGTACATCGGGTAGTGCTAATCGCCCTTTTATCCTTACAGACAAGATAGCCCTTTATAACCTTTACGGACGGTTTAGAGACAGGGGAGATGTTTTTCTGAGATATAGAAAAGGGAGTGGCGGACACTTTTATACAAGAAATTATAATGAAGTGCGTGAAGGCAATAGCTTTTTTACTTCACAGGGTATTATGTGCAGAATGTACCCAAATGGTGGAACCGGAAGAAAACCGGTTTATAGATATTACAATACCAAGAATGGAAATCATTTTTATACAATTAATTTTAATGAGTTAGGAAATGGTAATTCAAGATTCAGATATGAAGGGGTTGCAGGCTACGTTTTTTCCTCAAATAGCCGTGACAGGGTTGCTTTATACCGTTATTACAGTCCCAGTAAGGATTTTCATTTCTATACAACAGATTACAGTGAAATGGGCAGTGGTGCTGATGGTTATCATCTGGAAAGTATCTTAGGGTATACGTATCCTAATAAGTAATGTTGTTTTAACAAAAGCTAAAAGAGGCTGTCTAAAAAGGCAGCTTCTTTTTTTTTTTGAATAAGGTGTTTGTGCTTTGTATTTTTAGATATGAAACGCACACAAGTCTGGAAGACCAATCATCAAGGTCAATTAAGTTTACTTCCCCCTAGTTATGATGACCTGGCTCCTGCCAACCACCAGGTTCGTATTGTAAACACTATTTTAGATAGGGTTGATTTGAGTAGTATTGAAGCTACTTATAAAGGTGGTGGAACCTCAAGTTATCATCCCAAAGTATTATTGAAAATTTTAGTGTATGCCTATTTACGTAACTTATATTCTTCTCGTAAAATAGAGCAGGCTTTGTCAGAGAACATTCATTTTATGTGGCTCTCTGGTCAGGCAACTCCAGATCATAATACGATTAGCAACTTTCGTTCGGGTAAGCTCAAAGGAAAATTCAAAAAAATTTTCAATCAGGTAGTTTTGTTATTGTGTGAGCAGGGGTATTTAAGTTTGAAAGATATTTATGTGGATGGGACCAAGATTGAGGCCAATGCCAACCGCTATACCTTTGTTTGGGCTAAGAGCCCTAAAACTTCTCGCGCACGCATTAAAAAGCAGTTAAAGGAATTGTGGGCTTACGTAGAGATGGTCTATGCCGAAGAAGAACAAACCCCTAAAGGTCCGGATAGTTTTGAAGCCATAGACCCAGAGCAAGTTACCAGAGCCATTGATAGTATCAATAAGGCATTGGAAGGTAAAACAGTGGACAAAGCCGTTAAGCAAAAACTTAACTATGCAAAAAAACACTGGCCTTTTAATGTGGCGAAGTACAATAAACAAGAAGCACTTTTACAGGATAGGGGCAGCTATAGTAAGACCGATCCCGATGCTACCTTTATGAGGATGAAAGATGACCACATGAAAAACGGTCAGTTAAAAGCATCTTATAATATTCAAGGGGCTTCTAACAATCAGTTTCTGGTTCATTACACCCTGGAACAAAAACCAAATGACACCACTACTTTAAAGAACCATGTGCAAGCATTTAAAGACAGCTTTGGGCAAACTCCCGATACCCTTACCGCTGACGCAGGGTATGGCAGTGAGGAAAATTATCAATACTTAGAAAACAAGGATATTGAGGCCTTCGTAAAATACAACTACTTTCATAAAGAACAGCAGGAAGCTACATCCGGGAAAGTCAAAAAGCCCTTTGCCGTTGATAAGCTCTATTACCATCAGGACACCGATTCTTATTACTGTCCTATGGGACAAGCCATGTATTGGAAGCTATCAAAACAAAACAGCTAACGGATTTATTCAAACCATCCATCGCTATCAGGCACAAAATTGTGAGGGCTGTCCGATTCGCTCCTTATGCCATAAGGCTAAAGGAAATAGAATTGTAGAACGAAACCATAATTTGACACGCCTGAAACAAACAGCTAACGAAAAACTCTTATCCGAACAAGGAATCGCCCATAGAGGGAAAAGATGTTGGGATATTGAAGCTATTTTTGGTAATATCAAACAAAATATGGGCTTTAGAAGATTTATGTTAAGAGGAAGGGAAAAGGTAGAAACTGAATTTGGGCTGATTGCCTTGGCACATAATCTTAAAAAGCTAAGCCTAAGGGTGTAAAAAATACTATAAAATCCTTGTTCTTTGTTCAATTAACGAATAACCACCAACTTTCACAAAGCAAATCTCTAAAATTCCAAAGTAGCTAAAAAAGAAAAAGACCGCCTAAATCTTTTTAGACGGCCTCTTTACTATCACTAAATAATAGAATCTTTAAGAATCGTCTCTATTAGTATCAGGTCTTGGTTTTCTATCGCGATCTCTATTTCTGTCGTTGCCACGATTTCTGTTATCATTACGCCTTCTATCATCTCTTCTTTCTTCACCTTCTGGACGCTCTTTTCTTGGAGGTCTAGGCAATAAAGCTTTACGAGAAACTTTAGGTTTTTTGGTTCTTGGATCAAGACCAATGTATTTAACGTCTAGAACATCCCCTACTTTTAGAACATCTGCTGCATTTTCAGTTCGTTCCCAGGCAATTTCTGAAACATGTAACAGGGAGTCTTTACCAGGAACAAACTCAATTACTGCACCAAAATCAAGAACTTTGGTTACCGTAACGGAATACGTTTCTCCTTCTTTAGGTTCAAAAGTATATCCTTTAACGCGCTCAATAGCCTTATCTATACCATCTTGGTTTACCCCAAGAATCTCAACAATACCTACGTCTCCATCTTCTTCAATAACAACTGTTGTTTCCGTTTCAGCTTGTAGCGCTTGAATATTCTTTCCACCAGGTCCAATCACTGCACCAATATAGTCTTTTGGAATTTCCATTTTAACTATTTTAGGAGCATGTGCTTTTACATTTTCAGCTGCAGAAGGAATAGCCTCTGTAAGTTTATTGAGAATATGAAGTCTTCCTTCTTTTGCTTGATTTAAAGCATTTTCAAGAATTTCATAAGACAATCCTTTAATCTTGATATCCATCTGGCAGGCAGTGATACCATTTGCGGTACCAGTAACTTTAAAGTCCATATCACCTAAATGATCTTCATCACCTAAAATATCAGACAAAACTGCGTAGCGCTCACCATCTGAGATAAGCCCCATGGCAATACCAGAAACAGGTTGTTTTAATTGCACACCGGCATCCATCAGCGCCATTGTACCAGCACAAACAGTTGCCATTGAAGAAGAACCGTTAGATTCTAATACTTCAGAAACTATTCTCACCGTATATGGACAATCTTCAGGAATCATATTTTTCAAAGCACGTTGTGCCAGATTACCATGACCTATTTCTCTTCGGGAAGTACCTCTTAGAGGTCTTGCCTCACCTGTACAGAAAGGAGGAAAATTATAATGCAAATAAAAACGTTCTTCCCCTTGATCTGTTGGGCGGTCAATTATATTGGCTTCTCTAGAAGTTCCTAGTGTAACCGTTGCCAGTGCTTGCGTTTCTCCTCTAGTAAATACAGAAGAACCATGAGTAGAAGGCAAAAATGGTACTTCACACCAAATAGGTCTTATATCTTCTGGTTTTCTTCCGTCAAGTCTTATTTTTTCATCAAGAATAAGATTTCTTACCGCTTCTTTTTGCACTTTTCCAAAATACTTACCAATCAAATCACCGTCTTCTTCCAGTTCTTCTTCGGTAAATAATTCTTCACAAGCAGTTTTTAACTCAGAGAACTTCTCTCCTCTTTCCTGCTTAGAAGTATCTTCTTTGGCAATCTCATAACATTTATCGTACGCAAACTCATGTATTTTGCTTGCCATTTCTTCATTCTCTTTCTCTCCTTCGTATTCACGGGTTTCTTTCTTACCTCCCATTTTCTCTACGAGGCTCAACTGCGCCTGGCATTGTACCTTAATAGCTTCATGTGCAAATTTAATTGCATCGGCCATTTCTTTTTCAGAAACCTCTAGCATTTCTCCCTCTACCATAGCAACAGAATCTATAGAAGCACCTACCATCATATCAAGGTCTGCTTCCGCTAGTTGTGTTTTGCTTGGGTTGATGACAAATTCGCCATTGATTCTTGCCACACGAACTTCTGAAATAGGGTATTCAAAAGGAATATCGGAAAGTTGAATACAGGCAGATGCTGCAAGTCCCGCAAGTGCATCTGGCATTACTTCATCATCATGAGACATTAATTGAATCATCACCTGTGTTTCAGCATGATAATCTTTTGGGAATAGTGGGCGTAACACACGGTCTACCAACCTCATCGTTAGCACTTCAGAATCACTTGGTCTGGCTTCTCGTTTAAAAAAGCCCCCTGGGAATCTTCCGGCAGCCGCGAATTTCTCGCGATAATCTAACGTTAAAGGTAAAAAGTCAACAGGTGAAGCTTTACGTGCAGATACTACCGTAGCAAGTAACATGGCATCACCCATTCTCACTACCACAGAGCCGTCTGCCTGTTTCGCTAATTTTCCCGTTTCGATGGAGATCGTCCTACCGTCTCCTAATTCGATAATTTCTTGTTTTACTTCAGGAATCATAAATTTTTTTAAATTAATTAAACAATGGGCGTTGTGTTGTTGTAGTTGTTGTGACCCAATGAAAAACCAATATATTCAGCTTTTAGTCTGAAAGCCTTTCTGCTTTCATGTTGAGCTTTACTCAATTTTGTTGAACTTTAGTATACGTTGATTTGTATAAAAAAAGAGGCAAGAAGCCTCTTTTTAATTTACTTTCTAAGTCCAAGTTCTTTTATAATTTCACGGTAACGTACAATATCTTTCTTTATAAGATAGTCTAGTAAGCTTCTTCTCTTACCTACTAGTTTTACCAGAGAACGTTCTGTATTAAAATCTTTACGATTTTTTTTAAGGTGTTCTGTAAGGTGATTTATTCGATGCGTGAATAAAGCAATTTGTGCTTCTGCCGAACCTGTATTGCTCTCAGAACCACCATGTTTTGTGAAAATGTCCTTCTTTACTTCTTTTGTAAGATACATGCCAATATTATTTAAATGATTTTTATGTATGTTGATAGTTTTTCTATCAGCGTGCAAATATAAAAATAATTTTATGAATTTTATGAATTAGATTTTTTTAATATCGTTTTAAACCTTTTTAAAAGTAAAGAGTCTTAATAGCAAACATTAAAACCATTTACATTATGAAAGTAGTACTCAAAAAGCTACAATTACTGTTGTTAGCAGTATTTGTATTTACAAGTTGTAACAATGAAGATGTTACATTAGATGATAATGAAGTTATCTCTGAAGAACAATTAAATGCAATGGACGAGGTAGACCTCATTTCTGAAGAGGTAAACGGTGTTGTGGAAGACGTTTATGCAGCAGATGAAATTGCCACGCTTTCCCGAAGCAATTATGTTTCCGATTATTTGCCAGACTGTGTAACGATTACAAGGGTAATCACAAGCACTACCAAAGAATTAACTATTGAGTTTGCAGATAATTGTGAACTTAGAAATGGGAATGTAGTAAGTGGCACCATTTATCTCTCTTATTCTAAAGACATGGAAGCGATGACTAAAGTCTTGACATTTTCTTTGGAAAACTTTGTCTTTAATGGAGTAAGTGTAGAAGGAAGTTCTTCTATCACCCGTATGCGTTCTAACGAAAATGGAAATCCTCAATCTACAGCAGAAGCGAGATTTGGAGCTACCTGGCCTAACGGAGACACGGCATCTTTTATTGGCACTCGTACTAGAGAATGGATTGAAGGATACGGTTCCGGTACTTGGGGAGATAATGTATTTCTGATTACAGGAAATGCTACCTACACAAATAGGTTAGGCAACACTTGGAAAAGAACCGTACTAACTGCTTTAAGAAGAGAGCTGGCATGTCGTTTCCTGGTAAGTGGAGTATTAGAAATTAGTCGTAACGGCAATGCGGCTACCATAGATTTTGGAGATGGAAGCTGTGATAATAAAGCGGTAATTACCTATCCAGATGGAACAACAAAAGAGATAAACCTACGAAGGTTTAGAGACTAAAAAGAAAAAGCCCCGTTTAATGGACGGGGCTTTTTTTATGTTCTTACTTCTTTGTTAAGAATCAAGTCAATATATAAATTTACTTTCTTTTTTAATTCTTTACGATGCACAATGAAATCAAGAAAACCATGTTCTAACAGAAATTCAGAAGTTTGAAACCCATCTGGCAACTCTTTACCCGTAGCTTCTTTAACAACTCTTGGTCCTGCAAATCCAATAAGTGCTCCTGGTTCTGCAATATTAATATCTCCAAGCATCGCATAAGATGCAGTTGTACCTCCCGTAGTAGGGTCTGTACATAGAGAAATATACGGAATACCTGCATCACATAATTGAGCAAGTTTTGCAGAAGTCTTGGCAAGCTGCATTAGGGAAAGTGCTGCCTCCATCATTCTAGCGCCACCAGATTTAGAGATCATCATAAAAGGGATCTTTTTTTGAATTGCGTAGTCTATAGCCCTTGCTATTTTTTCTCCCACTACACTTCCCATAGAACCTCCTATAAATGTAAAATCCATACAAGCAATAACCAGCTCTTTACCCATAGATTTCCCTACCGCTGCGCGAACCGCATCTTTTAGTCCTGTTTTTTCTTTTGCTTGCTTAAGGCGATCTGCATACTTTTTAGTGTCTTCAAATCGCAATGGATCTTTTGAAGTTAATCCGGCATCAAGTTCTTTGAATTTATTATCGTCAAAAATAATTTCAAAATATTCCTTACTTCCTATTCTTACATGATAGTCGTCTTCAGGACTTACATAAAAATTTTTTGCAAGTTCCTCTGCTTCTACCACTTTACCAGTAGGCGATTTATACCATAAACCTTTAGGGGTGTCTTTCTTCTCTTCTGTTGAGGTTTGGATTCCTTTTTCTGTTCGTTTAAACCAGGCCATTTATTTTAAATTTGATTTTCGCAATAATTCTATAGGTTCCTTATGCAGGATATGTAAAACGTTGGAAATACTTATTTAAATTTATGATTTAAAGTGTATTCACGTTATTAAGGTCTTCAAATGCTTTTTTCAAACGTGCTTTGAATGTTACCTCTCCTTCCCGAAGCCATTTTCTAGGATCGTAATACTTTTTATTGGGTTCGTCTGAACCGTCTGGGTTTCCAATTTGAGTTGAAACATAGTCTTTTTTATTGATCATATAGTCTCTAATTCCTTCTGTAAAAGCAAATTGTAAGTCAGTATCAATATTCATTTTTATAACACCATATCCAATAGCTTCCTGAATTTCAGCCTCTGTAGAACCAGATCCTCCGTGAAAAACAAAATCAACAGGATTAGAACCGGTATTGTATTTTTTCTGGATATAGTCCTGAGAATTTTTAAGAATTTTTGGTGTAAGTTTTACATTTCCTGGTTTATAAACACCATGAACATTTCCAAATGCAGCTGCTACCGTAAATTGATCGCTCACCTTTTTAAGTTCCTCATATGAGTACCCAACTTCTTCTGGTTGCGTATACAATTTAGAGCTATCCACATCAGAGTTATCAACGCCATCTTCTTCACCTCCCGTGATTCCTAATTCTATTTCTAGGGTCATACCCATTTTGCTCATTCGCTCAAGATAGGTTTTACATATTTCAATATTCTCTTCTAAAGGTTCTTCAGAAAGATCAATCATATGTGAACTAAAAAGGGGCTTTCCGGTTTCTTTAAAATGTTTTTCACTTGCATCTAGCAAACCGTCAATCCAAGGAAGTAATTTTTTTGCGCAGTGATCTGTATGCAAAATTACGGTAGCTCCATAAGCTTCTGCTAATTCATGTACATGTTTAGCTCCTGCTACTGCTCCTTGAATGGCTGCTTTTTGACCTTCATTACTAAGACCTTTACCGGCGTTAAATTGGGCTCCTCCATTAGAAAATTGAATAATTACTGGAGCATTAAGTTCAGCGGCGGTTTCTAAAACTCCATTAATACTGTTAGATCCTATGACATTTACTGCGGGAAGGGCAAAACCTTTCTCTTTTGCATAGGCAAAAATTTCTTGTACTTCTTTGCCGGTGGCAACACCGGGCTTGATGTTATGACTCATATTATGTTAGTTAGTTGACAGTTTACAAAAGTAATAAAATAATAATGCTTAAAAAGGATAATTAATCCCAATATTAAACACAGCTCTTCCAAAATTATATTCTCTGAACCATCTTTTGCCTAGCTCATTAGCTGGGTTATATGTTTTAAAGCCTGTGTCAAATCTTATAACAAAGAAGCTTAAATCGTATCTCAGTCCAAAACCAGTACCTAATGCCAGTTCTTCCAGAGATGAAAACCCTTCAAAAACTGCTTTTTCATCTGTAACATTATCCAAGGCATTCCAGATGTTTCCGGCATCAGCAAAAAAAGCACCGTTAAAGCTTCCGAAAATGTTAAATCTATACTCCAGATTGAAAGCCAGCTTAAGATTCGCTTCATTAAAATCATTAAAATTCCTAGTAGTGCCAGGACCAAGGGCATAGGCAGCCCATGCACGATTATCATTAGAACCTCCTCCAAAATAACTTTGTGAAAATGGGATACTATTTGCGTTTCCAAAGGGAATGGCAAAACCAAAGAAACTCCTAAAGGCGAGTACCTCTTTCTTACTACCTAGTTCCCAATATTTAACATAGTCAAATTCTGTTTTTATATATTGTGAATACTGTACTCCAAAAACAAGGTTGTTTCCACTTTCATCTTGATCAAAATCTATTATTTTTGAGGCAGCAGAAAGAACGTTTCCTGCGGATTCAAGTTTTAAACGAAACTGAGAAAAACTGTTATCTTCAAAATTTACTCTGTTATTTCTGGTGTGTGTAAAACTGGAGGCAAAAATAAGGTTGTTATCTGTGAGTCTTTCTTGGCGTTCACTAATATTTAAAACATCTCTGAAGTCTTCAGAACCATCGGGAATTCCTGAAACATTATTGTTTAAGACATCAGTAATAAACTGATTTGTTTCTTCCGGGATCGTTAAGTTATCGCCTGCTGGGTATCCTACCTCTGTTGCAATTTCATTTAAACGGTTGTAAGTATCTTCATAAACATTAAAAAAGTTATCAATATTTACATTACGTATGTATTGAATATTCACCAATTCAATTACATTCTTTTTTGTCTGATCTGGCGTCCAGCTATACCGTAAAACATTGTTGAAGCTTTGCTTGTCTAACCCAATATTAGTTTGAATACTGGTACCCACTGAAATACGCGTCTCCGGAAGCATATAATTTGGTATTAGCTTTTCTGTTTTTAAAGGAAAAAAGAAGCGGGGGAAGTTGAGTCTAATATCACCTCCTATTTCGGAAATATTGAAAAATCTATCTTCAGAATTATTTGCTTCTCTAGACGAACCCAAAGTTCCTCTTGCTGCTACTTCTAATGTTTCTGCGCCTCTAAAAACATTTCTACTAATAAGAGACGTACTAAATGAAACTCCAAAATCCTGAATGTTTGAATGAGATACATCTGTATTAAATCCTAAAGAGAAACGGGGTCTTGCTGTAAGGTATATATTGGTATTTAATTGATTGTCTGTAGTATCTGCATAAATATATTCTATGTTTGGATACTTAAAGGTGCGCAGGTTTCCAATTTGCTGATTTGTAACCATCCTGTTCTTCTCCTTATAAACATCTCCTGGAACTATAGCCATTACATTGGTAAGTGTTTCCGGTCTGTATCTCAGTTTATCTTTATAGAAAATTCTATAGTTATCAAAGTCTAGATACTTTAAAGAATCTCTATTTTCATTGAAGTTATAATCAGCATAAATATTTACATTTTTTACCGTGTGTATCTTATATTCATTTTCAATTAACTGCCCATCAACCCTATCAAAAAAATTACTTATTTGTAGGGTAATAGGTAATTTATAATCTTTACTGCCAGGTGTACTATCTATCTTTACGTCAAAATTAATAGAAGTTGGCTGAAAACGATAAATACCAGAATTAGCAAAAATATTGGTCAGCCTATTGCGTTCTGCTTCAAACGTGAGCACATTAAACTGATCTCCTTTTTTGATGAGTGATTCTTTTTCATACAATTTATAAAGAGAATCTAGGTCTTTAGAGATAATATTATGTGAAATGCTATCTAAAAAATAAGGGTCACCTGTTTTAACGGTATAATTAATGGTGCCACGCTTCTTTTTTTTATGCTGATTGCTACTATCAATTTTAAAATCAGCTTCATTTTGAAGGTATCCGCGACTTTCATAATAAAGCCTAAGTCTTTTAGCTGATTTTTCTGCTTTTTTAGGGTCTATTACTACTGGAGCTTCCCCGGTTTCTTTAATCCAGTTATTAATTCCTGAAAAAGAATGCTTCATCTGAACCACTTGTTTGCCAGAAAAACGATTTTCCAATCTTTTTAAACGTTTCGGATTTTTAGCAAGCCAATTTAGAAAAGAAGAATCGGGATTTTTTTTTGCGAAATTATAAATATGTAATCGTAAAGGTATTCCTAAAATTTTACTGTTAGGCTTTTGATAGAGTAGACTATTTAAATCATCATCTTTAATTTTTTCATCATTAACAATAATCGTATTCTGAGTTAACAATAATTCATCATCATTTACTCGTTTTACAGCATTACAGGCGGTTAGGCTTATAATTAAAAAGATTACAGCTATTTTTGCCAAGAGGTGTTTCAAGATGAATGTTATAGATTTAAAAATCCGAATCAAAAATACACTATTTGTATGGTTAGCAAAAACCGGAGAACATTATTGACCAGTCTTCAACAAAAAAAGTATCGTTATAAATACGGTCTTTTTATTGCCGAAGGATTAAAAGTGGTAAAAGAATTTCTAAATTCTTCTTTTGAACTGGAATCGTTATACGTATCCGAAGCAGGCATTTTAGATGAATTTCAAGTGAATGAAACGCTGGTTAGTGAGTTAACTTTAAAAAAAATTAGTGCATTAACCACCCCTAATAAAGTTTTAGGTGTTTTTAAAATACGTAAACCTAGCCCTATTGTAAATACCGGTCTTATAGTTGCATTAGATGGTATTAGAGACCCAGGGAACTTAGGCACCATTATAAGATTATGCGACTGGTTTGGGGTAGAACAATTAGTTTGTAGTAAAGATACTGTTGATTGCTACAACCCAAAGGTAGTACAAGCAACTATGGGTTCGCTTATTAGGGTTCATGTCGTATATGAATCAATAGACGTTTTTTTAAAACAAACAAAATTACCTGTGTTTGGTGCAGTGATGGAAGGAACTCCTATATACAATACTTCTTTACCCAAAGAAGGGGTGCTTGTTTTAGGAAATGAAGCAAATGGTATATCCTCTGTTGTAGATGCGCTTTTAGATCATAAAATAACGATTCCAAGATTTGGCAAAATACAGGCTACAGAAAGCCTTAATGTTAGTACTGCTGCCGCAGTTATTTTAAGTGAGTTTAGAAGGAGTACTATTCAAAGGTAAAATTGATAAATAATGCTCTACTATACATCCCATTAATATTGGAAGTCCAAGGGCTATTAGGGTCCGCATCTGGCACCAACTCATTATTAAAAGCAAATACACCTCTTATAGAAGGTGAAAATTTGAAATAAAATAGGTAAAGGTCAATACCAAAACCTATTTCGTAATAATACGTAGAGCGTTTCATTCTAAAGGTACCATTACTATTATCGTCTCTACTATCTTCATTACTTCCCAAATTAATAGAAGTAGAAACCCCTCCTACAATGTAAGGTTTAAAATTGCCTAGTCTTTTGGTACTCGCCTTAATCAACAATGGGAAATGAATATACGTAGATCTCACTTCTCTTAAAAAGTCACTCTCATCCGTAAAATTAGGAAAACCAAGATCTCTCTGCGTGTAATATAAACCTGGTTCAAATCTTAGATCGAAATATTCATTAAGCCTAAGGTTTCCTATAAGACCTACATTAAACCCTGTTGTTTTAGCTACTAATACATCCCCTGTATTTTCGTTATAATCAAATTTAAAATCGTATTGATTAAAACCAAGAAAATATCCCCAGTGTACTCGCTGCTTATCAAAGTTTTCAAGATTGAGTACAGGATTCTCGTTAAACTGGCTATATGACATTGACGTAATTAATACACCAAAAAGAACCGAAAACAAATGTCTTTTCATAAATGCGAAATCATTTACTATTTTGAAGCAACATAAATAGTGGCCACTCCAAAGGTTTGTGGAATATCTTCCACATTAATAAACCCTGTTTTACGTAAAATATTGTTGAAAGCTTCTCCATAAGGAAAATTTGCTGCAGAATCTGATAAATATTGATACGCAGAACGGTCTTTGGAAAACAATTTACCGATAGCAGGCATTATTTTTCCAGTGTACAGTCCATATCCTTGTTTAAAGGGAGTTTTAGTAGGGACTGAGGTCTCTAAAACAACAAATTTACCTCCTGGTTTGAGTACTCTGTATATTTCTTTTAATCCTTTCTCAAGATTTTCAAAATTTCTAACACCAAATGCAACGGTCACAGCATCATATGAATTGTCTTCAAAGGGCATATTTTCACTATCACCAATTAGCATTTCAATTCGGTTCGATAAATCTCTCTGCTTAATTTTTTCTTTTCCTATCTCTAACATGCCTGGAGAAATATCTAATCCTGTGAGCGTTTTTGCTGTACTTTCGGCCAAACTAATAATCAAATCTCCGGTGCCAGTAGCAATGTCAAGTACAGATGATGGATTGCTATTGGTTACAATAGCAACCACTTTTTTACGCCATTTTATATCAATTCCAAAAGAAATTACCCGGTTGAGACCGTCATATTCTCCAGAAATTTTATCAAACATTTGTGTTACCTGCTCTTTCTTACCAAGATCAGAATCCTTATAGGGCTTCACTTTCTTTGACATGCCAAAATTTTGTTTATGCAAAGATACTATATAGTTATTTGTCTAAAGAAGGTAATGTAAGTAAAGCTTACAGCACTCTTTTAGAATCTATTTTTAATGTATATTTGCAAAGCAAAAACAGCGATTACTTACACATGAAGATTATAATTGCAGGTGCTGGTGAAGTAGGGTTTCATTTAGCTAAGTTACTTTCGTATGAATCCCAAGATATTACGCTCATCGATAATAAAAAGGAAAGTCTTGCGTACGCAGACTCTCATCTTGATATAAAAGTTATTAAAGGAGATGCTACTTCTATTAGTATGCTTAAAGAAGCCAAAATAGACACCTCCGATCTGGTCATAGGAGTCACTTCGTCTGAAACTACAAATATTACTCTTTGTGTGCTGGCAAAACAATTAGGTTGTAAAAGAACCATCGCCAGAATCTCAAATACAGAATTTATAGACCATAAGGAAGAGTTAGGTTTTGCCAAACTTGGAATAGACGAATTAATTTCTCCTGAAGAGTTAGCCGCGGAAGAGATTCAATTATTGCTAGATCAATCTGCCTTTAATGATAGTTATGAATTTGAAGATGGTGCGCTCATAATGGTGGGAACCTCATTACAACGTACCGCACCTTTTGTAGGGAAAGCGGTAAAAGAAGCTGCAAAAATATTCCCTGAACTTCATTTTATTCCTATTGCAATTCAACGTTTTGGAACACAATATACTTTAATCCCAAGAGGAGATACCGTTTTTAAAGAAGGAGATCAGGCTTATTTTATTACCTCAAAAGAAGGAGTTGAAGAGCTTTATAAACTCACCGGAAAGATCAAGGAAGACATTAAAAATGTAATGATTCTTGGTGGTAGTAAAATAGGGTTTAAGACTGCCAGAGATCTTTGCGAAAATAAATTTAAGGTAAAACTTATTGAGAAAGACCGGGATAAGGCGTTTGATCTTGCAGACATGTTGCCCAATGCCCTTATTATAAATGGTGATGGCCGCAATGTAGAGTTATTAGAAGAAGAAAATATTGATGATATAGATGCTTTTATTTCTGTTACTGGAAACTCAGAAACCAATATTATGTCTTGCTTGGTTGCTAAATCTAAAAGCATTAAGAAAACAATTGCGCTAGTAGAAAACATGGATTATTTTCAACTTTCACATTCTATTGGCATAGATACGCTTATCAATAAAAAGCTATTAGCAGCAAATAATATTTTTAGACATATAAGAAGAGGAGAAGTAGTTGCACTTACCAGACTTAATAATTTAAATGCGGAAATATTAGAATTTGTTGTGAAACCAGATTCTGGGATGACAGGGAAGGCAATTAGAGATATTGATTTTCCAAGATCGGCTATTATAGGGGGAGTTATTAGAGATGGAGTGGGCATTATTGCCTTGGGTGATTTTACTATAGTGCCCGGAGACCGGGTGGTAGTATGTAGCTTACCTAGAGCTATTGCTAAGGTTGAAAAATTATTTCTTTAATCATGTTAAGGCTTAATACCCGAATCATTCTGCATATTATGGGGTTGCTCCTACTCTTTAACGGTGGGTTCATGCTACTAGCTGCTATTGTTAGTGGTATTTATGAGGATGGTGCAACACTTGATATTTCATTAGCAGGCATTGTCACCTTACTTTCGGGAACACTCTTGATGTTTATTACAAGAGATCATAAAAAAGAGCTTAAGAAAAGGGAAGGATATATTATTGTAACATTTGGCTGGATTTTCATGACGATCTCTGGAATGTTACCTTATTTATTCTCCAAAGAAATACCAGACATCACCAATGCCTTTTTTGAAACTATGTCTGGTTATACAACTACAGGAGCATCTATTCTTAATGATATTGAATCTTTACCAGAAGGCATTCTTTTTTGGAGAAGTACTACTCACTGGATTGGTGGAATGGGAATTATTGTTTTGGCTATTGCTATATTGCCATTATTAGGTATTGGAGGCATGCAGTTATTTGCTGCCGAAGCTCCAGGCCCCGGTTCTGATAAGCTGCATCCAAGAATTACAGATACCGCTAAAAGGTTATGGCTTATTTATTTTGGATTTACCGTAGCGGAAACCATCCTTTTAAAAGTAGCCGGAATGTCTATTTTTGATGCCGTTAATCATTCTATGGCCACGCTTTCTACCGGAGGATTCTCTACTAAAAATGCGAGTCTTGCGCATTGGAACACCAACCCAATGATACAATATATTGTAATTCTGTTTATGTTTATAGCGGGTACTAACTTTATCTTGAGTTATTTTGCATTCAAAGGGAGATTTCAAAAAATCATTAAAGATGAAGAGTTTAAATTCTACAGTTTGTTTATCTTCATTTTTAGCGTTGTCACCGCAGCTATTATTTATTTTGAATCAGATGTTGCTGTTTCTGCATATCATCCGCAGATATGGGGAGAATTAGAAAGCGCATTCAGGCATGCTTTGTTTCAGGTAATCGCAGTAATTACTACTACGGGCTTTGTATCTGCTGATTACACTTCATGGGCACCCTTTTTAACCGTATTCTTTTTTGGCTTGATGTTCTTGGGTGGGTCTGCTGGGTCTACTTCTGGAGGTGTGAAAGTGGTACGCCATTTATTGATGATTAAAAACGGACTCTTAGAATTTAAGCGAACGTTGCATCCCAATGCGGTAATTCCAGTTAGGTATAATAACAAATCGGTTTCCAGTGACATTGTTTTTAATATATTGGGGTTCTTTATTTTATATATGTTACTTTTTGTTATTGGAGCTCTTATATTAGGGTTGATGGGATTAGACTTTGAAACGGCCATTGGCACAGCTGCTTCCTCTTTAGGAAATGTAGGACCCTCTTTTGGAGATCTAGGCCCTTTAAATAATTATGACTCTCTACCTGTTGCCGGAAAATGGTGGTGTTCTTTTTTAATGTTATTGGGAAGGCTTGAATTATTTACGGTTCTTATCATTTTAACGCCATTCTTCTGGAAGAAGATCTAATATTTCTATAAAATTAAACCTGATTTTACTGCTTAATCTCCCATTACTTTTTAGACATTTACAAAAACTTTCCTTAATTTTTAACTTTATTATAGAAAAAAGGCTGATTTTTAAATAAAAAATAGTAATTTTATATTGCTTTAAATTTTATCCTACCTACGGGCTGCTTGGTGCACCCCAAATCCATAATTAGTATTATTTAGTAATTTTTTTAATTCTCATTTATTATGGAGGCAAATATTTTTAACGGTACAAGTATTTTACAAGGAGTTTTGAAAGTAGTAGTTTTTCTATTGATCTCATTCCTTGGAATGGTAGTTATTTCAGCAATCTTTAAATTATTAGGAGTTATTGCATAAAACTACTTTTCCAGAAAATTTTATATATCTCTATTTATTAAAGAGACTTTGAAGGATTATTTTATAATCCCTTAAGGTCTTTTGTCATTTTTTAACAGAAAACATTCTTTTTTTTTTCATTTGAATACTATTCCAATTACCTTTATACTATAATTTTATAGTCAATAATTAATAAGTATGATTAAGGAGTTTATCAGAAACATTGGAGTATTTAATTTCATGATGATCATCTTGGTATTAGTTACCATTGTGATAGCTGAAGCACTATTTCTTTCAGGTGATAAATTACACGGGATTTTTGTGGGCTTATGGGCTCCCACTATTCTCGGCTTTATGAATTATTTTAAATATAAGAAGTAGTGGATTTTATTTTTATCTATTCTTTGATTGTGGGACTCTTTTTTGTAGTCTGGCTTTTCTTTGTAATAAAAATGTTTAATAAATTAGACAAGTAATCTGGTAAACATCATTTGTAGATAGCTTCTTTAGAAGCTTATTTACCTAATGAATGATTTGACACTATAGATTAAGACGTCATCCCAATTCTACAAATTCTTTTCTCCAAGATTATTTTATTTTCAACCAGATTTCACTAGCCTTTAATTTAGAGAAGCAGCTCTGCGTAACCTATCGTTTATGGCAATGCCTACACCCTCTTCTGGAACCATTTCTATAATGAGAAGGTCTGCTTGCACAGCATCCATCTCATGCATCTTGGAATATAAGTTACTGGCTATTTCTTCAAAGTTTCCAGTTTCAGAGAGGATTATTTCTTTAAAAACCCACTTGTTTTTTTTATTGGGAATACTCCTAATAAGTCCTATTTTTTTATTTTGATGCCTTAAAATAACTTCTTCAACGTTATTCGTAATTAAAGTAGGTGTTTTGGGTGCATAATGTTTAGAAAGCATCCCCGGAGCTTCTATTTTTTTGCTTTCAGAATTCAATAATATGGGTGTTTTTCCTATGCAATTTGCAATGGCTTCTGGGGTAATGCTTCCCATTCTATAAATAGTAGGTACATCAAACTGGTCCCATCCTAAAATAGTAGATTCAATGCCTCGTTTACAGGCACCTCCATCTAATATCATAGGAATCTTTTCTCCTAATTGTTTTTCTACGTGTAATGCCATGGTAGGACTTATGTAACCAGATGGGTTGGCACTTGGTGCGGCTAGAGGCGCATCTAGCTTCTCTAGTAATTCTAGGGTAAGTGGATGTGATGGAACTCGTATAGCGACTCTTGTAGAACCCGCTGTCACCACCTCTGGTACTAAGTCTGATTTTTCTAATAGTAAGGTGAGCGGCCCCGGCCAAAAGGTTTGGCTAAGTTGTAAAACTTCCTCTTTAGGCGTTTTAATATAGGGAAGGGCTGCCTCCAGATTAGGAAAATGCAGAATTAGCGGGTTATTCGCGGGTCTGTTTTTCACCTTAAAGATCTGCTTAACCGCTTCCGGTAAGCTTGCTTTTGCTGCTAGCCCATATACGGTTTCTGTGGGAATAGCTACTAGCTTTCCTTCGTTTAAAAGAGCTGCCGCCTGATCTGTATTTTGGGTACAAAGAGCCATTTATTGAAATTGAAAGGCTGCAAAATTACAAACTTATTTGCTAGTTTATCGTTTTTACGATTCCTTCTCTAATTCTGCCAATAAAGTATCTGTTCCTTTTATTACATTTTTATAGTACTTAAACACCCAGCGGGTCATTAGCACTACAAATAAAATCCCTAGCGGTGCTGCCCATAGTAATTTTTCATAGTGGAGCTGTGAGAGGTCTTTATTAGAAAATAATTTCAAAGATACCGGCATTAAGGCAAACATGAGAATAAAACTTAGGTAGATACTTAGCTTTTGTACAAACTTAACCTGTCTTTTTCCTTTGTTGTATTTAATAAGTACTTCTTTGTAATTGTTTACTACAGGGGAAATATTATACAGGTTTTTTAAAGATCTAAAAGATAAAATAGGTAACACAGTAAGAATGGCTATAGATACAATAGCGGCCATTATAAGATACCAGTGCTCTAATTTTTGAAAGTTTACTACTATAAAAATTACGATGGCGGCACATACAACGCCTCCAATAAGTTCAGGAATAATTATTTTGTTAATTCGGTTTTTGTATTGTAGCTCTGTCATTTTTTCTATCATTTGTGTGTTTAACTTCTTTTGTTGCTCTGCTTGTTGGGACAGTTCTGCCCAAACTTCTTTCATTTCATCTAAATCCATTAGTGTATTGTTTTTGAGATGTTAGATTTCAGTTTTTGTTTGATGCGCGATAAACGGGTGCCTACATTACTCGCGGAAATACCAGAGATCTCCGCGATTTCCTGATAACTTTTACCTTCTAATAGAAGTAGCACCAAGCCTTTATCAAGATCATTCAATTTTCTAATTTGCGCATACATGAGTTTAAGGCGTTCTTCTAATAGCGGATTTGGTGCTGCTGTCTCTATACTATTTATCTGGTCTATCTCTACATTCTTACCTCTTCTTTTTTCTTTTTTTATACGAGTAATGGCGGTATTTAATGCTACCCGATACATCCAGGTACTAAATTTTGATTCGTTCCGGAAAGAATCAAAATACTTCCATAACTGGTATACGATATCTTGATAGAGGTCTTGTTGGTCTACCCTATTATCTGTATACACGGTAGTTATTTTAAAAATAACCCCTTCATGTTCTTTGATGAGTTTTACAAATTCATCTTTCGTACGCATACAAAACTTGCTTTATTCTATTAGTAGCTATTGTTTTAAAAAAATCACAGAGGTGCACTAATTTTTTTTACAATTACTTAATTTCTTCTGAAAATATAAACATGAATACGATATAACCTTTATAAAATATAATTTTAATCTAACCATCTTATTTTTAGATTATTAATTTCATTTTCTTTGCTCGCACAGGGGCGAATGTAAAGAAAACAGCTAGTAGCTGTTTTTAGTGAAGCAGCCAGGCGGCGCGGGGAAAAGAAAAAATCCATAGAAAAAGTAGTTCTTTTTACATCGAACTCAGGTTAAATAAGGTCCTTGAATTATTAAAAATATTACATTTAAGTTACTTCCGTTCATTTTCTTTGCCTACGCCTATAGGGCATACGTTGTAAGCTTTAGAGAGTGAGTCATCTATGAAAGGGAAACGACAAAGCAAGGTAAAACCCGTTTTTGGCACCTTAACCCAGTTTATGGGGCTAAGAAAGATCAAGCTTGTACTGAGTTTACCGAAGTAACCATTGGCATAAGGCAAGCAAATAAATGTATGCAGCTATCTGCAATCGCCTACCCTTCGACGAAATGCTCAGGACGGGTAATTTGAAAAAATATTTAAAATTTACTCAAAATAAGGTGAAAAGTAGGGTGTGGAACCTTGCCTTTCATAAAATGATAAACTAAAATAAAAAAGCCCTTCTGAAGGGCTTGAAATGATTAACTTTATCATCAATTATTGGCTTGTGCAACGGTTACCGGTGTTAGGCACAGTATTTTTTTTCTTTATCGGTAATAGTTCTTTATATGTTAAACATCGCCAGACCCACTCAAATGGTCCAAATCGAAAGTAAGATAACCATATTTTACTTAATATAATTTGGAATATGAAGACAAAAAAAGCTGTCATTAATGTCTTTGATGGACTTAAAGACTCATAAAAGCTAAAGCCTATAGATGAAAATATAATCAAGCCAATAAAACTTTGCATAATGTAATTTGTAAGAGCCATTCTGCCAGCATATTTCAAAGGCAATAAAATTTTTTTCATATTTCTATTGAAATAAATCCAGCCAATTAGCCAAAGATAAAATAAGCCCATTGCAACATCACAAAGTACCATCAGTTTGATAAATATTTCTCGATAAATTTCAGATGAAAAAACCTCGTGCTTTACAAGAATAAATAGAAATATTACTCTATAAATGTTAGTCAAAACAGCAATAAGTAATATCGGTTTTCTCACTTTATTAATGAATAAGTCTAATGATTCGTAAACTTTGTTTTTACCAAGATAAAGACCTAATAAAAACATTGAAATTGCCACTGGGGCTAAGAATCCAAAAAGCATAGGGACATTTGTGAGATATTCCAAAAGTCTCAATATAATACCCTGCCGATAAGTGCCATTTCGGATTATTTCGTTGACTGATGCTCCAGTGTAATCTTTTAAATAGCTTTCAGGTTTAAAATTGATTAGATTAAAAACATATTCAAAAAGTTGGTCGTAAAATGGAAAAAATAAAAAAAATACGGATAGCGTAAGGATTAATTTATTTGATTTTTTAATCATCAGTGTGGTGAAAAGTCCAATGATTGCATATAAGTTCAAAACGTCGCCAGACCATAAAAAAACAATATGGAAAACGCCAATTAAAAAAAGTATAAACATTCTTCGAGCAAAGAATGAAAATGAAAGTTGATTTTTGTCAAATAATTTTAGAGCTTGCATTGAGATTCCCAATCCAAAAAGTAGAGAAAAAATTGGGAAGAACTTAGTGTAAAAAAAGAGTTGCAGAATTTTCTCAGATATTTTGTCGACATTGGAAGTCCATTGTTTTGCAAATTCGTCTTGATTGAGAAAAGTCGAATTCATTATGACTATGTTCACAACAAAAATACCAAGAATTGCAAACCCACGATATATATCTAATAAGTCAATTCGTTTTTTAGATTTGGTAGGTTGTTTGTTCAATTTACGGTTTTTTTTTCGTGTTGTGCCTAACGGTTGGGCTATGGTTTCGTTGTGGAATTGTCCGCAAGGACTATTCCGCGAAAACCAAGCGTTGGTATAAAGGTAGGAGTTTCCGGAGGGAAATTCCGCCACAATGAATTATAGCCGTTGTTATGTGCTTTTATTTCCATTCGGCTAAATTCCAATTTTCCTCTAATCTTTCAATAATTAGAGTGTCATTCATAATTCCGTGCGGAGATAACTTCAGTTGTTTTTTGCTCAATTTCTTTTTAAACTTTCTTTTCAGGGTCTTTCTATTAATTATGAACCAACCTAGGAATTTATCTCCAATTATATGCTCACTTCTTACAGAATCCGAAGGTTTGAAATTTGAAGGGATATTAAAAGTTCCTATTCTCTCCACAATCTTTTTTCGGGACGCAGCCCTAAGTGGGAATCCAATACACCATCTTTCTGTTTTATCAATTTCAAATTGCGTTATTGTCCCATTTTCAGAAATTTGATCCAAAACTCTTATGTATTCAATTCCCATTGAGTCAATTTCGATAAATTGTAAAAAACCAAACCCAATTCCAGTTGGAATTTTAAAAATGTCTCCAGAAGTAAGTTTCATTTGTTAAGTGCTATTAATTTTATCTAGAATGTGTTAAACAGAATCCAATAATCTCATCATAGGAAAGCGATTCCCATTCAGTAATTTCTTTTTTCACCTTATTAATCAAATCAAGGTCGGGTTCATTTTCAGATGAAAATGTCTTAGACAAAGAAAGTCTTGCCTTTAAATAATTGAGTTGAGCTTGTCTAACTTTCTCGGCTAATTTTAAGTGTTTTTCATTCTTCTTCTCTAGATTGCGTAACTGTAAAAATTCAAATATTCTTCTTTCAAGAATTTGACTTTTCTTAGTTGCGTTATTTCTTGGTTGATAAATGGGCATTTTTTACAGTAATTGGGTTCGGTCAATTGCCCCTAACGTCTCCGGCTATGAGTAGTTGCGTGGGTTAGCACTTTACTTTGCAAGTACACCCCAAACTGAAAATCCGCGAGGATTTTCAGAAGAAGGCGAGAACAAGCAATTACTTATAGCCATTGTTGGCAAATCGGTTTTTTTATCCGAATAATAATTTCGCGCGTTCATTTCCGATTTTATTTAATTCCGATTCAGTTTTTTTATAATTCAGTTCGCTAAACATAGTTTTTAATTCAGTCAGATTATTTTCAAACAATTCACTTTCTTGCTCTAAATTCAGTCGTTTTGATAAGTCAGATTTTCCAAACTTTGGTTTTTCCAAATCTGTTTTATTTCTCCGACTTAAAAATGCATTTATCAAGTCCAAGTCATAAAAATTTTCAGAGAAGAGTGAGGAAATTCGAGTTTCAATTATTCCTCTGTCATTTACAACGTCAAAATTCAGCCAACTATTTTTAAAGCGATAAATTCCACCCATTCCGCTAATATCAGATTCAGTCAATTCAAATCCGTTCTTATTCAGAATTCCGATATAATATTTGTTCAAATTATTATCTAAATATTCTTTAATTCCCATTTTCTCATTCTGGTTGCGTTTCCTGAACTGTTTGCCAACTAGTTAGTAAACGCAATTGCGTTTATTTTTCATATATTTATTTTTCGTAATCAACTTAAAATTAATGCTATAGCCGTTCTTAGTCGTTTGTAAGTGTTTGTAAACATTTATAAACGCTTAGCACTACCCTAGATTACTCATTCAAACATACCAAAAACCAATGGTTTTTCACACTACCTAAAACGGATTCACGTAATAACACGTAAGAAAAATAGCGTAAAAATTATTTAATGGTTGGTTGATTTTTTTCAGGAATAAAAATAGAGGGGTTTAAGGCAGTAGCCTTACGGGAATCCGTAGGCCTTTGAATTTTAAAAGGTATTTAAAGCGTTTTCCGTCTAATTTCAGTTGTCTATTTTAATCTTACATAAGGTCTTTTAATTAGTAAAAATATTGCATTTAAGTTACTTACATTCATTTTCTTTGGTTGCCCACCCTGCGACG
The DNA here is from genome assembly GCF_037782385.1 of Ascidiimonas meishanensis. Taxonomy (NCBI): domain Bacteria; kingdom Pseudomonadati; phylum Bacteroidota; class Flavobacteriia; order Flavobacteriales; family Flavobacteriaceae; genus Ascidiimonas; species Ascidiimonas meishanensis. The sequence continues at coordinate 51,496 of NZ_JBBEXD010000007.1, read as the reverse complement.
CCACTCTGGGTTCAGAAACGAACCAAAAGAAAAGACAATTTTAAACTGGATTTTTAATTCTTATGTATGTAAAACTGACATGTAAACCTATTTGAGAAAATAGTAAAAGGACTTCAAGCATGCTTAAAGTCCTTTTAAAAAAAATGGTTTGCGTTTTTATTTATCTGTAAATGCGCATCCCAATTTAATTTCAATATCTATTCTTGCCTTAGAATCTTTTCTATTTTTATCCTTAAACTCTTTTGCAAGTTTGGCTCCTGTAATACAATAGCCTTCTTTAGGTGCTCTTTTAATGTATGTTTGCGCTTCTTTATAAGCAGCTTCCCTATCTCTTTGCTCTCTTGTAGACAAGCTCTTCCAAAGGGCAGCTAAATCTTTTAGGGCTTCTTTTTTTGTATAGGAATCTTTTGTAGACCAGGCTTCTGATTTTTCTAATTTACTTCCCTGAATTTGAATACGACCTCTATTTTGTTGTGAAAAACAAAAAGTGACACTTAAAAGGAAAAATGATACTACTAAAATAGTTTGTTTCATGGTACTTGTAGATTAAGTTAATATTTGGTTATAATTATATAAAGCTTGAAGAACGTTTTGAACCTCCTCCAGATTTGTTTCCTGTTGTACTTGGTGCATTTTTCATACCACTTGATTTAGCTATAGTTTGTTATTTAAAATTAATTATCGTTTTATCTTGCAGTATATTTTTCTCAAACTGTTTATTTATAGCTAAGTGATTTATCATAAGGGCTTTCCTTTGGTTTTACCAAGGCTAAGTCTTTAATTTTATTGCTAGTAAAGCATTCCAAAATTTTCTATGCCTACGCTCAGTACACACAATTTATAAACTTATAGGTGGCTAAAGTAGAATCTACTATTTCAATACTATCTTTTCTGCTCCTCTTGTATATCATTTTATTGACAGTAGATTTTCTTTAAAAAATAAATTTGCATATAATCATTGAACTAGTTTTATCTTTTTAATGCTATATAGCTCACACTATTTAAGTGTGTAAATATTCAAAACAAGCAGTAGTTAGTGGCCTTACGAAAATGCAAAAAACTTAGAACTATCCTGTCCTTTTCTCAATCGGTAGGAGGCAAAGTCATGTTTATTTTTAAGTTGTAAATAGATGTTATTTTTAAAAACAAAAGAAAATTCTTGACCCGGAGGCTTTCCATACATATGTCCTGGAAAGATACGGGTGTTTGGTTTTACATTATCTCCAATATGTTTGAGACTTTCAAACATCGTATGAGCCGCAGCAACATCAGAACAGAGACCACAACCTTCGGCAAATAGGGTGTCTCCACTAAACAAATTATTCCCAATAAGGTAACACATGCTTCCTGGGGTATGCCCTGGGGTAAGTAAAGGTTTTATTTTTAAGCGTCCTACCCACCAAGGTTTTACACCTATCGCTTGCAATTGTGGAGCCCTAAAATTGGAGATCGCTATCTCTTCATGAGACATCCAGATAGGACAGTTATACTTAGCTGCCAAGGGTTTTGCTAGATGCAAATGATCAAAATGTGAGTGGGTTAGTAAAATACCTTGCAAGCGAGTTTGGCTTTCAGCAATAGCCTGCTCAATTTTATCCATATCCCAAGCAGGATCTATGATTATGGAGGTACTACTTGTATTATCAATTACCAAATAGTTATAGTTTATCATAAACATATTAGAAACTCTTAACACTACCACTTGCGGTATCAATCCTTCTTGTTCAAGATCGGTCCTATTTTTGTTCATAAGTAACTCCTTTAATTTGATCTATTAAATTGCAATGAATATAAGATTTTTATTATATTTTTTTGAAAGAATTAAGAAAGTTTTTAACTAATCACTCTTAATTTCTTTTACAGGTTTGTCTATTTAACGTGGGTTCGATATAACTTTCATAAAATATAATTTAAATTTTTTTACACTATTTTAGTTTAACAATCTTATTTTTAGACCGTTACGTTCATTTTCTTTGCTTGTCCAAAGAAAACGAACCAAAAGAAAAGACACTTTTCCCAAGGTATTTTTGTCCATAAAGTGGACAAAACCACAAGGCTTTCCTAAATTTTCTCCAAGGCTTCGAAAATTCTTAACGGAAAACCTTGTTATACTGCGGAAAAAGACAACTTTGAACTCGATTTTAATTCTTAATTATGTCGAACTGACGTTATTTAGACTCCCTATAAGCTTGAGATAGACATTAAAAAGTTAGTTTTCCACAGGATTTTTTCTTTTTCTAGGGTATATGAGGCATTTTCTATTAAAAAGCTTCAAGTCTTAAAGAAATATCAATTCATGAACTCTTTTGCAAAAAAAGATTGGTGACTAAAATGAATGCGGTTTTACTCTTTTTCGGCTAAAAACACCGCTGGAAATCAAAGCTTCATGAATTCCTTAACAGAAAATAGAAATAAGATGAACTAAAAGCGCTCCCGACTTTCTTTAGGATTCTTTTATTTCATTTTCTGAACCCAGAGCGAAGTCAATGAGTGAAAAAGTAAATTAACACCCTAAAATAAGACGGTTAGATTAAAATAGTGTGAAAATGGGAATGTAGTATTCTAAAGAAACCCTATAAAACTATGGATTCCATGTATCATAATCCGCATTGAAATCAGCCAGTCTTACGAGATTATAATTTCTTGGATGGTCTAATTCCATATGCCCAGCATGAGCATCGCCTACCTTCCAAACCCCAAGCTCAGTAGCCCGATTATTTGCAGCCACATTCATAGCAGCAGATCTATCTTGACTCAGTTGGGCTGCAGTCCTTGCTACTACATTTAGCTGTCCAAGATCATCAATACTTTTCTTGTAATTTGCCCTTTCATTTGCCTCAGATGTAACCACCACACCCCCATTTGACCAACCGGCGAAAACATTGGCCGGAGCTGCCGTAGGAATTGCAAGAGCCAAAGCAACTCTTGCTGCTTGCCATGTAACAGCAATGTTTTTTATTTGTTGCCTATATCCTAACATTTCGTTTCTTCTAGCTCTTGGCACTTCAAATCCGTCAGATCTATCTTCTAAAAAGCCTGCATCCATATTGGAAAGATAGATCCAAAGAGTATGAATAAATTTTTGTTGTACGTTTAAATTGTTTAATGCTTGTTGGGTGTTTGTACCAGCATCCCCTTGATTTTTTATGATCACTGCATTTTCTGCAAGGAATTGCTGTGAGTTATTAAAACGAACTTCAAATGGATCTGCAGTTGCACGCATATCACTTAAATAATCTCTCCAAAAAGAAAAAGCTCTGTCCCTAAATCTAGACTCTGTCCAATAATTGGCAGAGCCAGCATGTGCAGCAGTGTATTGCTTTTCACGAGCTAATCTAGCTTTTGTTTGAGGATGATTTTCACCAACCACATTTAATCTATTTGTACTTAACGGAGTAGCTAATTGTATCACATTGGATTTTAACTGAGTATATTTTTTAGCCGAAGGAGTTCTACTTACTAAAGAACTTTTGGAAAGTAGTATATCATTGTCCATTTTGAATTGAGCAGCCTTGTCTCCCATCATGTCTGCCTCCCGCTCTAAACCAGCATCATCATTAATATTCACTTTGCCCTTCATCTGCATGGTGGGTTTAACTCTACCCTGCTTTTGCTGTACCACATGCCATGCTTCATGAGGCAAATGTTTTTCCTGACCCGAACCCAAGTGAATATCTGTTCCCTGCGCATAGGCGTGAGCTTGCAGCTGGGCAGGTTTATTTGAATTATAATGCACCTTTACATCATCTAATGAATATCCAGAAAGATTTTCAATTCCAGATTTTAGGTTATTAGGCATGCCTGTTTTATTTTCTTTCTTTTGTATAGGTTGTTGATGTTGCGCTGCATAATTATTAGCCATTACCTGCAATTGAGCCGTTTGCTTTGCTAAAGGGCTATTATTTGCCATCACTTGTAGTTTCTGTTGAGAAACCGCTTTAGGGCGATTATTCTGATAATGAAAAGTGGAATCACTACTTCTCTTATTTTGAGCCACCACGCTTGATAATGATCGGCTTTTGTTTTTCTGATTTTTATCTGCGTGTGTCTGCATATGAAATTCTTTTTAGAGTTGTGTTTCTTCGCTAGAATGTTGAAATAAAAGCAATTGCGTTGAGTTCCCTTATGTTCATTTCTCTAGTAATCAATTTAAAATCAATGCTATATCCGTTTTTAGTGGTTTAGAAACATTTATAAACGTTTAGCACTACCCTAGATTACTTATTCAAACATACCAAAATTCAATGGTTTTTCACACTACATAAAACGGATTCACGTAAAAATACGTAAGAAAAATAACTTAAAATTATTATAATAGTTTGTTGATTTTTTTCAGGAATAAAAATAGCAATGCTTAAGGAAGTAGCCCTACGGGATTAAGGGAATCTGTAGGTTTTTGAATTTTAAAAGGTGCTTTCCTCTCTCTTATAGCTCACAAGTTACAAACTTGCGAGCGTGAGCGATATATGAAAGGGAAAAGACAAAGCACGGTAGAACCTGTTTTTGGAACCTTAAACCAATTTATGAGCTTAAGCAAACCAAGCTGTGCTGAGTTTATGGAAGTAACCATTGGTATTAAGCAAACTAATAAATACATGCACCTGTCCGAAATCGCCTATAACCCTTCGACAAAATGCTCAGGGCAAGCATAAAGAAATACTTGAAATTCATTCAATATAAGGTGAAAAGTGGGGCAGGAAGCCTTCCCTTATATAAAATTATAAATTAAAATAAAAAAGCCCTTCGTTCCAAAGTCTCAGTTGGCTTGAAAATGATAATTTTTATCAGAAATTATTGGCTTGTACAACAACTAATCACGTTGGCTAACTTTTATTTTTCTTTCAAATAAATGTCAAAATTTAAAGTCAAATTTCCATTAACATCTTCAGGTCTAATTTCCAAAATTCTCAACTCTGCATTTTTCTTGGAAGCCCAAGGATCTTTTTCTATATGAGGATCACCTTTAAAGTATATTTGCGATATTAGCTCTTTACTATTCTCTTCAGTTACTCTATAATGAATATGAGCAGGTCTGTAAAGCTCTCCATTCATATATTTACCAGGTAATATTGTTAAAAATGAATATTCCCCTTTATTGTTAGTCATTAAGCGACCTCTTTGATTGAAATCCTTGGATTCATTATCATATTCACCTTTCGTATTGCAATGCCAAATTTCTACTAAAGCATTGTTAAGAGGAGTAATACAATCAGATTTATAAACTTTACCTTTTAGTTCTATTCTTGTTCCAATTAGTCCCTCGCTAGTTAAATTGGAACGAATTGGAGCATCAGACCTATAAAAAGGGCCTAATATGTCATTAGTAGTTTCGCAATCTCCATTAAATTTTCCATCAGGCATTTTAATTATTGAACCAAAAGTTGACAACCCAAAAGCAGTTAATGAAGAGGTTATAATAAATTTCTTTCTATCCATTTTATATCCAGATTATTTTTTTACAAACCTAATCATTGTTTAGTTAGTCTGAAACTCACAATGAGTGAATGATGACTTTTTATTAGTTAATGCATTTTTTAAAATGTTTGCCAACATCAGGCTGTCTCAAAACTACCAAAGATTTAGAATAAAAATACGTATTTTCACTTTTACCTATAAGAAAAAGTTAATCATTCGTAATTGTGTATATCTTGGTTTAAAAAGCATCTAATTCTTGTTTTAATGGTTTTAAGAAAGAAAAGCCCCATTTTATGCCTTTAAATAGCGTTCCTGAGATCTTATTTTGTCTTTCAATATTTAATAAACTTTTTAGATTACCCGCCCTGAGTATATTGTCGAAGCATAGGCAATGACTATAAAATCAAAATCAGTATCTCGATCCATTAGGTAAAGCTCCTAACGTATTTGGTGCCCAGGTGGTTTCTTACGATAGGGTTAAATACCCTAGGCTTCAGGAATTTGGTAAGCTGTGAGAAAACATATTGGCCATGTTGTGAATCCATTAGATTTTAACAATTTGAAATAATTATTAAAGCTTTTTATTATGAAAAATTTAGTAAACTTAGGAAGAATATTAAACAAATTAGAACAACGAACAATTAATGGTGGATTTTCCATTTGCTGCAACCCTTGTGATGCTGGATGCGAAGTTATTAGAAATTGTCCTGAATGTTTAATAAAGCCACCACCAGTGAAGTAGAAGTGATATCACAGGATTGATCTTTTCCTTGAGAATTCTAATAAAACTAGCGAGCTTTGGTTCGCATTGATGCGTAGATTGGCTATTATTGCCTTTTGTAGCATTTCTGTTAGTTACAGATGGACTTTTGTTTTCTTGTATGGTTTCAGCATAGGTTTTCATACTTTTCTTTTAAAATTCTTGCTGTGTTGGTAATTTTATTTTAATTCCTATCCTTCCCCTTTAGAATGCCTTTATTCTACATTTAAAAGGCATATAATAAATGTATAGAATATATTTCCAGCGATTTACTTATTGGGCAAATAATCTTTAAATTTTTGGGCAATGGCTTGAATCTGTGGATCATCTGGGCGAATGCGTCTTAGGATAATCATGGCTTGTTGTGGATCGTTTTCTATTAATTCTTGGGCTTTTCCTGCTTCTGAAAGATATTCTAAGGTTCTTGATACAACCTCTGTAGCTCCTAGACCTTCATATACCTTGGCAGTGTACCCACCCGTTGCGGGATAGTCTCCTTTATACCGCCCTCTGCCTTCATCATTGGTTTCTCCTTCTTGATCTGAAATTCTGCCAGCGGCTCTTCTTCCAAACAAACTCCTACCTATTGCCTCAGCATGCCGTTTTTCTCTTAATGCAGCTGCATCAAAAAATAGGGAGCTATCTAAATTACCTTCTAAGTAGTGCCCTACTTCATGTACAATAACTTCTGGGGTATCATTAGAAGCGATGTGTATTTCTGTACCTCCTTGATAGGCTCTAAAAGAATCTCCACGCCCCATTTGCTTGTGAACTACTACTTTTGGAGCAGGAACAGTGCGTAATACTGATGGCGATACAAAGGTGGATATTAATTGTTGTGCCTTTTGCAAATTGGCTCTAAAATCAAAATCTCCATCCTCTCCCATGGCATGATAGCCACCTGCTTCTTCTTCCTCTTCTCTGGCATTGCTTAGCAAAGTCTTACCGTCTGCCCATCGTGAAACTTTGGTTACATCACTACTTACCGCTTTATCTGTTGCTTCTAAATGCCCATGGAGGTCTGGAGGAAGGTATTCCCCGTCTTGATACTTTCTAACATCTTCATTGTCTACGGTATTAAACCCAGTATTATGACCTATTTGTTGATGTAAAAATAACGATCCTGGAGTCAATTGCCCTGTAACCACTTTGTAAAGGGCTGTTTTTTTGAGATCTTGAGTAAAACTAATTTTTTGTTCAGGGGTTAAAGTGCTTTTAATGCTAACTCCTTCAGTAGATTTTATAAAACCTTGCGCATTATCGTGTCTATTGAATGTTTTATTTTCAAGATGCTTGGCAGTTTGATCTTGTAAGGAAGGTAATTGTTCTCCTTCTCTTAAACGTTGTATCACTTTACCAGAGTTGGGTTGCATAGGTTTTTGTTGTATCACCAAATGGGTATGTGAACTGGTATTTGCAACTTCTTGTAAAGATTTAAATTGGTTTACTTTAGAATGATTATTTGCGATCTCTTGTATGCTTTTTTGTTTGACAGTTTCGGGTCTTTTGTCTTTGAATTGAAAAGAAACGCCTTTATCTATTTCTTTTGTTAGCAACTCTTTTGTAACAGATTGGCTTTTTTTTCCCGACTTATTAATGGCTTCTCTATTCATTTTTTTCTAAGTGTTGTCTTTTACCAATATTTTCTTAGTTCTGTTGACTTATAATCAGGCATTTATTTGCTAGACTCAATTCACAATCTCTTGTAATCAATTTTAAACAGTATTCTTGATACCTATTAATGCTGAAAATTTAATATGCATCCTATTTAGAGGTATCAAGAATTAAAATGTTCTTCTCAATTCTTACAAAATGTTACATGCCTAGTCCTTTGGCAACTGCATTTATGTATGCTGAATAATTGTCTTTTACCGAAGCATACACCCAGATAAAACCTCCTCCAATGGCTTGTGGTTTTGTATTTGGGGTACCATTCCAACAACTAGGAGGCACGCTACCAATACCTGTTCTCCAAAGTGTAAACAAGGCTTGCATATCTTGAGGACGACAGGTGGTTTGTGGAAGTCCGCAGCTGTTACAACTACCCCCAACAATAGGTACGCCAATATCCAACCAATCACCAGGATTATTAGATTTACCGCCAGCATAACATTGCAGGTTAAGCCAACTTACAGTGCCGCCGTTCTTAATAACATATTGCACCCAGGCATTCCAATTCGCTTTTCCGGTATAAGGAGCCGCTGTTAATTTTAGTCCGCTTTTTATAACGAGATCTGTCAATTCATAAATAGGAGCACCAGAAGAAAAATCACTTCCTTCATAGTCTAAATCAATTCCATCAAACCCAAGGTTATTCTTGATATAATCTACTATTTTTTGAGCCGCAACAGGATTGCTTGCTCTTAGATTACTCATGTATTCTGTACCATTGGTAGAAAAAGAAAGGTATACTTCTTTTACATTTCCTCCACGAAGCTTTTTAATGGTATGGGCCCATTCACTGCTACCTATATAGTCGCCTTGGGTATTAAAAACAGGGTTTCCACCATCATTATACACTAGCTGATCTGGGTTGGCTGCACTTTGATTGAGTAGTGATAAAATAGGACTGGTAAGCGGACTGTTTTGTAAAATTTTAATAGTTGTATCTGGATTATTACCTACCGTTGGGTAGAGTGAATTTCCTAAGTAAATGGCAATTCTGGTATTCTTCATAATTTTATGGGTTTATTTATTATTTACTTTTTTACTTAAAATTGAACAAAATGATCTTTTAACAGGATTATTTTTTGTTAGCGTTTTATTCACTGCTATTTGAATCTTATGGTTCAATTTAGATCTAAACTTGTCTGTATCCTAAGCCTTGGCTCCTTCTTTCAACTATGCCCTTTCCTCCCAAGTATCACCAAAAAAACTCTCTTTAGTTCTTTCCATTTTGCTATGAGTAGTACCTACTTTGCTGCCAAAATCTACTTCTTTTAATTTGAGACCTCTATAATAAGCTTGTAATTCACGAACCCCAGGAGCAACCGCATTAGTTAATTTCCCGTTTTCCACTGCAGCATGATTCACTTCTATTTTTTCCGCAGGATTACCAGTAATGGGCTTTACCTGATTTGGGTATTGAAAGAAACTAATTGCTCTAATTGCTTTGGCTACGTTATCAAAAAAGGTATAGAGATGTTGCCGTTCTGCCAGCTTATAATTTTTATGCGGAATTTTTGTTGCTGTTGAAGTTGCATCAATGGTAATGAGCCTATGCCCTTGTTGCTCTATAGTTTGTAAATTTTTGGTGATCCCTGCGCCTTTTTTCTGTCTATAATTTTCCAACTCTATTATGAGATCTACAAAATCAAGTGCGGTATTTAAAAAATCTCCGCTAATATCAAAAAGTTCGGTAACAAATTCAAGGTCATTTGGGCGTTGACCTACAGGAAAATGTGACCACTCTGCTCCTGCAAAACGAGAACCATCTGCCTTTGCCCCTACTTTTATATTAGTATTAGTACCTATAACTTCTACCTGCGTTTTAGCAATTTTAAAATACTCTTTAGACACTTTAGAGGTAATATCTCCTGTTTTACAGCCTAATAAAATAATCTTGCCTGTCCACAAAGGTGGTTTAGGTACAGAATGTGCGATTTGTGCCAAGCGATCTGGATCTATGCCACCTTGACTTACTACTTTAGAGGTGAAAAAACCCTCATATCCATGACCTTCCAGAATTATATTTTCATTAACTCCTATAGGTGCTGCATGAGCTGCAGCGGCAGGATTATCTACTGCTTGCCCTCCAGGATTGGGTACTACCGTCTGCCTTAACTCTGCCATTAAAGCGTGATCTTCGTCTTTTAACTTAATACGAATTCTTTGAATAGTACCGCCTGACATTACAGAATCATTTGCCATTTGCTGTAATTGATGTACTCGCACCGCTTCGGGTCGTTTATCTTGAAAAGAAGCAGCAGTGGTGTTCTCCTTTTTTGAAGTATCTATAGCTGGTGGGGTATTTTTTTTATGATTAGATGGTAGATAGGTATCGTGCTTTTTCATAAAACTAGTGTAATTATGTATTATTCTCCTATTAGTGTTACAAACGGACTTCCTTTAAAAGCAGCTATTTGTTCTCTTGCCAGATTTTTATGTATGGCATGTATGATAGGATCACTATGCATAAGATTGAGTTTGTTGAAATCATCTACATGCTGCCCATGTTGTATGGGGCCCAGAATACCTCCCATTGCGTGTCCCATTTCATGTGCTAATGTTTGCCCTGTTTGCCCGGGTCTCATGATCACCATAGTTCTTACATTTACACCCTTAGCAAGTTGTTTTGTAATAGCGCTTGGTTTTGAGAACCAGCCATGGCCCGTAAAATCTGGCACCCAAATCATAGGTAATACATTACCTCCTATAAACTGTCCTATTAAATTCCAATCATCTTCTCCTTCTGTATCTTTAGGTAATTTTCCATCCGCATCCAGACTTGGTAGTCCTAATCCAAGCTGTTCTTGGGTAATTACTGTAGTTCCTGCAATGTGAACATTGATATTGTATCTGGCAAGAATGGTATTTGCATCTCTAATGTTTGCATCTATGGTGCCTTGAGTAACACCGGGGAGTCTTATAGTACGAACATTTACACGGGTTCTTACGGCAGTAATTGTAGCTTTAAAATTATCGCTAATAAGCCCTTGTAACTGCAAGGGGGTAAGATGTTCTCTAAATAGTACAAACAAGGCTTTTAAATGGGCTGCGTCATAGCCTTCATAAGTAGGCATATTTGCAGTTGCTAATGCTAAAAAGGTATCATATTCTGTGGCGTTAATATCAGTATCTGTCCAATGTCCATCTGCAAAAGCAGGAACTCTTTGTGCTACTAATTGTGTTTGTATGGCTTTAGACTGCCGCGGTTTTTCTTCTATCTCTTTTATTGTATGAAGTGCTTTTGCGCCCATTATATCTGCTTCTTTTTCTAAGCCTGCATCATCATTTATGGCCACTTTTTCTTTGAGTTGCCTTGTGGGTTTCACCCTGCCTTGCTTCTGTTGCACTACATGCCAGGCTTCATGTGGCACATGTTTTTCCTGTCCCGAGGCTACATGAATCTGAGTACCTTGCGCATAGGCATGCGCTTGTAGTTGTGCCGGTTTTGGTGAATTGTAGTGTACTTTTACATCGTCCATAGCCATACCAGAAAGCTGCTCTATTCCTGACTTAAGATTATCTGGCAGGCCTGTATTATTTGTTTTCTGTTGAATAATAGGATTGGTGGCAGCATGTTGATTTGCCACTTGTTGCAGTTGTGCTATACGTTTGCTCTCTGGTCTTTTATCTATAAAAGGTGTAGGCTGTGAAGAAGCCATTTGCAATGCATTATTTTGTATCTTTTTACTTTGACCTTGCTTTTCCTTATTATGTTTGTTTGTTTTCATTGTCTCTACTTTCACTCATTACAAAACTCCTATTATAAAATATGAGTACGATTTTACGCGATAAATTATAAGAATTTTTCATATTTAGCAATCCCAAGGGCTTCTTTAGTAGCTTTTGCCATGGGAATACTTGGATAAAGCTCTACCTGACTTACAAATATTTGTGCTCTTCCATGGTCTTCACCTCCCAGTGCTGATCTTTCATTATACCTCACTAATTCGTCTACAATATTTGCAGCGGTTAATCCACTACCCATAGGATGTGCTGCATACTTACCACCGCCTAAATAGATCGCATTTTCATTTCTGAAAGGTGTATCTGGTGCAACCGGGTTCTTAAAACAAACCCTGCAACCTGTCGGAATACCTCCCAAAAGTGCATCTTCTGTTATAAAGTTTTCCCCTACCGCATTCCCGGCTTTTTGAAATATCGCATCAAATTTGGCTGAAGCATTAGTTCTTTCAAAAGTTACTCCTGCATTTTTAAAAGGGGTTGAACCGTGTTGCCTTAGCACTAGGGGACTTCTTTGGTTGACCATTTCTTCTCCGTATACTTCCATAGTAGCATAAAGGTTACAAACTTGTATGTACTCTGCACAATCAAAACTCCATAATCCCTTAGGGGCTTTTATAAGGTGTTTAATTGCCACAGAAGGCTTTACGATAGTTTCTATTGCCAAAAGATAATCTTTATCTGGAATTTGTTTCCAATATTTCTTATCGTATTTTCCTTCTGGGGAAGCACCAAAATTCAGTTTACCGCTAAGTTTTACGGTAGCCTCTAGCACTTTTTGCTTGTATTCTCTTTCTAGGATTGCATCTTCATCAACTTTTGAACTGCCCTGTCCACGCTGAATTACTTTTGGTTGAAGCTGATATGCAAGTGGTATTTTTGATCCAAAATACAATGGCTTTCCCCTTTCCAGTATTTTTTCTGGAGATGTCAACATTTTTAATTGCATTGCCTTAGCACCCATTACATCTGCTTCTTTTTCTAAGCCTGCATCATCATTAATAGCTACTTTTCCTTTTAGCTGTTTGGTGGGTTTCACTCTGCCTTGCTTCTGTTGTACTACATGCCAGGCTTCATGAGGTACATGTTTTTCCTGCCCCGAAGCTACATGTATCTGAGTACCTTGCGCATAGGCATGCGCTTGTAGTTGTGCAGGTTTTGGGGAATTGTAGTGTACTTTTACATCGTCCATAGCCATGCCTGAGAGCTGTTCTATTCCTGATTTAAGATGGTCTGGCAAGCCTGTATTATTTGTTTTCTGCTGGATAATAGGATGGGCAGCGGTATGTTGATTTGCCACTTGTTGCAGCTGGGCAACCCTTTCACTTTCTGGGCGTTGATCTATGAATTCTACCGCTTTTTTCTGAATAAAATTTTGAGATTTTACGCTAGAAGCATTTTCTTTTTTATCAGTACACTTATTTTCAGGAATGCTCATCTACTTAAGGGTTATGAGATTCCCTAAAGATAAACAACTAATATGCGCTAAACATGGGTATTTCTACGTGATTTTATAAATGTATCTCTCAAAAGGTACTTGTAAAAGTTTTGATTTTATATTTCTAAACTAAATCTTCCCAAATTAACGCTGCGGCACCGCAAATTGCTGCTGTTTTGTTAGGCATCCCTGAGGATAAAAGCTTTACTTTACCCTTGTAGACTTCTAGAAGTGACGCATTCATATGTTTTTCGGTTTCCTCAAAAATCCATTTACCACTGTTGGCGAGACCTCCCAGTAAAAAGAATGCTTCTGGTTGGGTAAATGCAGTAAAATTGGCTAATGCCAGACCTAAAATTTTAGAGGTATAATCAAAAGCTTTAATAGCAAGGGTATCTCCTTCTTCTGCTGCTCTGGTAATATCTTCTCCGTGAAGGTCATTATAAGCAACATCACGAAATCTACTTTCTTCCATATACTTGCATTGCATATACATAATAGTTCGTTTTAAACCAGTAGCTGAAACATATGCTTCAAGCCCTCCCCGTATATCTAATCCTGTAAGTCTTCCATCTCCCAAAGTCATATCAATATGCCCCAGTTCTCCAGCAAACCCATCAAAACCGCTTATGAGTTTACCATTGGCAACAATACCTGCACCAAAACCAGTACCCAGAGTTATCACAATAAAATCTTTCATACCTCTTGCATTTCCAAAAAGCATTTCACCCAGAGCTGCTGCACTGGCATCATTCATTATTTTCATAGGTATAGGCAAACGCTCTTTTAGTTTTTTGAGAATAGGTACAATTCCTTTCCAAACTAAATTGGTAGCATGTTCTATGGTGCCATTTCTATCTGAAGCATTTGGCGCTCCAATACCACAGCCTATTAAGTTTACTTCTGTAGATAATTCCTCAGTTAATTGATGAATAGTTGAGACAATCTGATCTAGAAATAGTTCTAAATCTTGGTAATCTCTTGTTCTAAAAAAAGTCTGTACAAGACATTCTCCATTTTTATTTACCAGTCCTATTTTTGTCTTGGTACCTCCTATATCTATTCCAACCGCTAAATCCATTCTATAACTTTTACTTTAAAAGATTCATCTATCTATTCTAAAGCTTAAAAGTAAGACATCTTTAAAATACTTTATTTTTAATTACATTTTTTATTAGAATATCTTTTTAAAAATACACGATTACAATAAAAATGCCCCTGTAGCTTTAAAGCTACAGGGGCATTTTACACGAATATAATCACTAACTCTGCTTTAAAACGAAATTTATAGGAATGCTGTAAGGTACTTTTACAGATTTGCCTCTTTGTCTTCCAGGAGTCATTACGGGCAAAGCATTAATTATTCTTAAAGCTTCTGATTCTAAAGTACGATCTGGTCCGCGAGTACGAATGTTAGTAACATGCCCTTTAGAATTTATTTCAAACATTACAAATACTCTTCCAGTAATTCCTAATTCTAAGGCAATATCTGGATACCTGAAATTTTCTTTGACATGCTGCTGCATTTTACGCTGGAAACAGTCTCTTAATTGTTTGTTATCACCACCTTCACAACCTGGAAAAATAGGTACTATTTCAATTACAGAAAATGGCACTGAAATTTCTTCTTCTTCTTCACCAACTTCTACCTCATCCATATTAACGATAGCAGTAGAGATTACTTCATCTTGATTGGTTTCTGTGCTCTCAATAATAGTTTCTTCAATTTCTTCTATATCTTCTACTATCTTGATAACTTCTGGTGCAGCCATTGGTGGTGGTGGTGGAGGTGTATTGATGGTTTGGGTTATAGGAATATCCTCTTTTATATCTTCAATCACCGAAATGGTGCTAATGAACTCATCTGTACTATCGTACGTTTTAAGTTCTAGGGCTCTCCATGTAATAAGCAACATAATGTTAAGGCCTATTACAAAATAAAGTCCGCTATTGCGACTTAAATCTAGCTTAGGGTTCTTTTTTGGTTTCATAACTTCATGTATTATAGTTATAAATTTATAAGAGCTAATCTCCTTTTCCTATGACAAATATCAGTTTACACATCAAAGGAGTTCAACACTTTACCAAAAGATCTAGTGTTTTAAGCTTCATTTAGAATTAAAAACTACTTCAAAAAAGAGCATCGCTAAAGAAAAGAAGTGAAGTCTATATTCAAACAAAATTTAAAAGAAAAATCTTCATAACCCAAGGCTACCTATCCACTTGTTATAACTAATACGAACGACCTACAGTAATTATTGAACATATTTTTGTCCAACTATTCTCCCTAATTTAAACATTTTGGCTATCTGTATAAGATTTTTCCATTGTAATTTCCTGAATTTTTCACAGTTTCTATTTCTTATCTGTACGTTAAAATAGCTCTGAACATTTATACAATCTTAACTAGGGTGTTTTATAAAAACTAATAGTAATAAAAAACCGAATCTATAACTTATTGGTTATTTACTTGACTATTAAAATAGTAGTATAAAACCTCGTTATAGACTCGGTAGCACAGTTTCTAGAATTACATCTAATTCAATCAAAGTTAAGTTTAAGAGAAGAATATATAAGTGGCTAAAGATAATTTACCAAACTTTTGTGAATAGAACTAAATCTAAGTACCTCTAGCTCACAAATACATCCTTCTCATTCCAGATCTGTACTTTACATCTTATTGCTTTTTAATCTTTTAGAAGCAGCTTGATTTTCTACACGAGAAGATCTTCTTCTTTGCTGAGGCACATCTAATGTGGCGGCAGGCATCCTTGCAAATTGTTCAAGACCAGCAACAGCAGCAACTGGTTCTATTGGTTGGATTTCCTGTTGTGTTTCCGGTGGTGCTATTGGTGGTATTTCTTGTATTTTGATAATTTCCTTGTTTACCAATAAGGCCTGAATTACACGAAGAGCCTGGATATCTTCAGAACGTTCAGGATTAGAGGATATAATCTGGTTTTCATACTTAAAATGGGGAATACTTCTATCTAAATCATGATATTCTCCCCTGCTATAAGCAGCCCCTTTTGAAGTAATTGCGACGACATTCTCACTACTTAGAGCCATTTCCTTCTGCCAAACACTTAGTGCATTTAACCTATTAGCTAATAGAACTACTTTGACCTTGTCCCAATCCCTCAGTTTGTTTAAAGATTCCTTTGAATAACGCTCTGGTTCTTGTATTAAAATATCACCGTTAGTCAATAGAACTATTGGAGGTGTTTGAGCATCTCCACTTTGAGATGGCATCAATCCTATTTCCGACAAGTTTTGTCTTATACTATTCATCTTTTCAAATGCTTCATTATCCAGAAAGTAAGACCGGTGTTGATCCTGTCCTGAATGATCTTTATCTCCAAGTATATAAAAACTGTCTTGTGCAGATGGATCCTTTGGACTCTTTGGAGGAGTTCTAGTCATTAAATCTGCCTGATCTTCTGAAAAATTAGGTGAATAGTCATTAATTCTAGTGGTGTATCCTGCTGTTAAAGCACCAGATTCAAGTGCTTTGTTTACTTCATTCTGAGCTGCTATATCAGTAACATCATCTCCAGAATACATCATTTGAGTAATTGTTCCAGCAGTGATTCCCGCTGTTTCCAAATTATCTGTTAACTGCCCTGTCAACAATTCATTGACCGTAATACCTTTTGATACTTTTTCAACTAGAAAAGCATCTACAGCTCCCAGGTTAATGTGAAGACCCGGATTTTCCTGTTCTAACTGCTCTAACCCTGTTTTAATTTCATCTAAGATGCCATCCATGATAGCTCTTTTACCTTCATCTACCGGGGTTCTACGAAAAATTCCATAGGTAGTTTCTTTTGGGTCTAACCATAAAGAAACCTCATTTGGGTCTAGACCCTGATCACTTTCCCTAAAATACTCTCCAGCAGCAGTTTTTGTGATTTCTACAATCTTGTCTTTAACTTCTTGGGTAAAGGGCTCTGTAAGTACATGAAGGTTCTCTGGATCAGTTGACGCTCGTAAAAATGCCCCATTTTCCGACATTAAAAGAATTTTAGGCACCCTTCCTTCCTCATCTGGAGTAAAAGCAGCTGCATAATGTTCTTCTAAATAGGGATCTGCCCGACCTGAGATAATGGCAACCGCTGCTTCTGGGTTTGCTAAACTATATGCACGCATTTGCTCTACAAACTCTCTTGGTGGAACCTGAATTGCTGGATCTGAATTGGCAGCAACTACCGTTCCATCACTATTTGTACCCAATAATTTTGTTACTGGTGTTTTATTAAATTCTTCAGGAGTAAGCTTCCTGTTTTCTGTTTCTGATTTCATCTTTTCTAATTTTTAAGATTAATATTTGTAAACAAATCTTATCATTATGCATAGTTTCAAGCTGTCATAATAACCTTTCGACAACATGTAATTTTTTTGAGCAAATACCCCCAGAATTAACAATTAATTTCTAATTTTTCTTTTTAAGAATTAGTCAACTACTAAGTACCCCTTATCCAAAACAAGTTTATGGGAATAGATGTATGCGTTGTGCTTTTTGAAAAATTTATTTTAAAACTTTTGTAATTTGAGGTAATTTGAAAAGTATGATGAATTAACCTCCGTAATTTTTAAGTTACAGAGGCATATTTATTTATAATCCAAAATTCTCGGGTGAATAGATAAAATATAAAGTGTATGTTTTAACACCAAATTTTATAACCTTGCACCTTTATGTCTCTTGGTAGCCGGTTTTCTTGGTTGAGCACTGGCTCTTCTGGTACGAGAAGAAGGTCCTCCTTCAACTGCTGACGCAGCAGCCTGTGTTCTTTCTTGAGAAGTGCTTCTTCTTGTACGTGATGAAGGCCCTCCTTCAACTACTGGCATTGCAGCCAATTGTCCGATGCTCGATACCAAAGCCACCTGCGCTACTTGAGCTGCTGGCTGTACTTCCTGCTGTACTACCTGAGCAGCTGGCTGTACTTGTTGTTGCGCTGCAGGTTTTGAATCTTCTTGTACTTCCTGTTGTGCTGCGGGTTTTGCTTCTATATTTTGAAGCACTCCATTAGTTATGAGTACAGATTGAATTGCTCTAAGCGCTTGTACCTCTGCTGAACGTTCTGGGCTGGCAGAAGTAATTTGATTGTTATTTTTTGCGGCTGTTAAATCGCCCTGTAAATCAAGGTATGCCCCTTGTGTATAAACAGCTCCTTTTGAAGTAACGGCTACAATATTCTCATTAGCTTGCGGCATTTGTTTTAGCTTGACACTTTCTGGTCCTTCCTGATCTACTATCAATACAACTTTACCGCGATCCCATTCTTTAAGGCTATTCAGTGCTTCTTGAGGAAGGCGTTCTGGTTCCTGAATCAGGATATCACCTGAAGTTAAAAGCACAATTGGTGGGGTTTGATCTCCATTTTGCGAAGGAAGTAAACCTTTTGAGGAAAGATCTTGCCTAAGACCATCTAAGGTGTCTAATACTTGTGGATCTATAAAATAAGAACGGTGTATTTCTTGCGGAAGCATTTCACTATTACCAATAATATACAACGAATCTTGAACTTCTGTTTCTTTAGGACCATTTGGCACTCTACCAGCTGGATCAAAAGGTGTGAAATTATTGGGTCTTGATGTATAACCTTCTAATGTACCTTCTTTAAACCTATTATTAAGTTCTGTTTGGGCAGCTCTGTCTCCCACATCATCACCAGAATAACTCATTTTCTCTGGCTTAGCTGTGGTAATACCCTGAGATTGAAAAAGTGCTTGAATTTGAGGATCGTTGTCTGCTAATTTTGCAATTGTAGTTCCTTTGGAAACCTGCTCAACGGTAAACGAACTTGTGGCTCCCAAATGCACTTCCAAATCGGTTTCCCTTCCCAATGCTTCAAAGTCTGATTTAATCTGTTCTTTTACTTGATTGAATTCTGCTTTTTCTTCGGGGTTACTTGGTTCACGGTAGTGTGCAGTAAATCCATAGGTCTTTACTTCGGCTCTAATCCACTTGCTTTCGGAAGTATCATTACTATCTTCTGTATAATGGGAACCTGCTGCATTAGACATAATGCTTCTAACTCTTTCTTTAAGTTCTTCAGACATAGGCTTTGCAAATTCATTCATTCCATCAGTAGTTGCAGGAATCATCAATTCATCTGACTCAATAGGCTTAAACTGCATAAATGCTCCATTTTCTGATGCAATTACTATTTTTGGTCTTCTCCCATCTTCATCAGGTTTTAAAGCCTCTCCATAAAAGTTATTTGCTTCACCATTTTTTCTTCCGGTAAGAATCATAAACCCCATTTCTGGATTGGCAAAACTTGCTTGTCTAAGGTTTTCTAAATATTCTTTAGATGGCTTTGCTTCTTGCATCATTTGCAAAGGAACAAAAGGGGTCATCGTTCCATCGCTGTCTGTAACAGCCCACTTTTTTGTGGGGGTTGCGTTAAATTCTTCAGCTGATTTTTTCATACTATAATTTCTTTAGTGTTATTAGGTTTTAATCTCAGATTAAATTTTAATTTCTTTTAGTTAGTTATTTTAAGCTCGTTTATTTGAAGAGAGTGCGGTACTGAACATACCTAAACAGTATGTTCAGCCCTTACTCTTCCATCAACTTAACTCATTTTACTAAAATGAATATTTATTTAAATACCTACCATTTTTGCTTTTGCACGTTTTCCTTCTACCTCACGAGTCTTTTTTCTTTTTGCTCTTTGAATAGATTTATTAATTCTAGGTTTTGCCGCTAAAGCTGCCAGACCCGTTGGTTTTATACTAGCCGAGATCATGTTAAAAGCTGTTTGACCAAATTCAGTATCTGCATTAGTGATAAGGGAAGAAATATTTCGTAAGTCTTGGACATTCTGAATTACTTCTGGATGATCCCGACGTAATTCTCTCATTCTTTCTATTCTTTCAACTTGCGCACCAAGGGCTGCTTCTAAGGCAGGGGGTGTTGGTTCAACAATTGAGAGTGTAGCTAAGTTTGAGGTTCTTTCCAAGCCTCCAAGATCTTCTGCAATACCGGCACCATTACTAATAATGATACCAGATGGTAGATTGGTTATAAGTCCTTCAGCGTCATCTCTTTCCAGTACCTGTTCTCTTGCATTGATCATTTCGGCTACAGACAAGATATATCCATCCTTTATTGATGCCGCCAGTTTTATATCATTCATAGCTCCAAAAAGCGGGAGTTCTGCATTGTTAATACCATTCTGATAGTGGTGTACAGCTCCTGGAAATTCTGAATTTAGTGCTTCAATTTTGGCAACAACTTCTTCTTGGTACTCATTGTAAGCAGGTATCGGGCTTGATCTCCCTCTTCCAGTGACTAAGTTAAACTGATACTTCTGACCAGGGTTTTGCCCAGTTTCTTCCTGTTTTTGTTGTAAAAAGCCTTTGTAAGCATCCAGAAATTCACTAATTCCCTTGGTATAATCAAATCGCTGCACAGAACCAATATGAATTTTGTGAGGATCAAAAAACTTACCTTCCATCACACTTTGGTAATCATGAAGGGTAGGCGGTACATTAGGATCTGAAATCCTTTGTTTAGCATCTAATAATCTTTGGTCTGGATGATCTGCTGGAATTTTTGCTGTTGCCTCCCTTAAATTTGTTAAAAATGCACTTTCATTTGCTCCAACTTGAGCTGGGATACCTTCGTAAATATGATCTGCGCCATGATGCAGCTCCTGATTAAGTCTTTCTTTAGGAATTCCTATTGGATTTGCAAAAGTTTTATCTCTTAATTCACTTAATTCCTGAGCATCTGTTATCACTCCAAAATTCTCAATAGTTTTAACAAAGTTATCTGCGTCATCTTGTGTATGAAAACCCAAGGTATCTGCTTCAATTAAATTGGTTAGAATTTCCTTAAACATAGCATCTTCAGTTGCCTTAAGACCTGTATAGATTTTACCATCATTTGCTCCTTCTGGTGCTTTACCTGGTGCAATATTTGGCCATGGCTCATGGTGAAAAAATGAGACATTAATCTCTCCTGTAGGCACATCTGGTCCTTCCTGTTGAGCAATGGCTTCCTTTAACATCCCTGGAACAGAGAATACATGGTAATCATGTGCCCAAACCACTACATCATCATAACTTTGAATTTCTGGTTTCTCTGGATTCGCAATATCTTGATTTATTTTATCAAGTAATTTTGCAGTATAGGCTTTATTAACCTCATTATGACTATTAAAAGAACCTCTCTGGCTTACTCTTTCAGGCATACTGTGAATTAGAGGCCATAGTTTTCCATTGGTAGCACCTGTATAAAAACTTTTGAAACGAGTTTGATTTACAAATAACATTTCTAGTTCGTTAGCGCCCAATCCATTTTGTTGCCCCCATTGATTTAGAGCATCATTCATACCCTGTTCTTTTTGAGGATCACCTGGACTTTCTGCGATACCTAGCCAACCTGCTCTTAAAAATCCATCTTCTTTTGGAACTGCTTTATCAATTCCTGGAGCAACGCCTCCAGATTTTAAAGCTACATCAAAAGTTCCTGGAGTTGTTTTACTTTCTTGAACTCCAACTGTCATTGCACTAGTGGCAATATAAACTGCTTTATTTCTCATTTTTGTCAATTTAAATTATTTATGTTTTTATTTAATTCGTTTTGTTAAACTCTAATTACTAAAGGAAGGTTTTTGTTTTGTTGTTTTTGACCTTCTCGCTCTATCTGTTTCTGAAGTTACTTTAGGAGAACCAGTTGCAGGAGTAGGTACTTTGCCTAATTCCGTTAACGTAGCAAGATCACCTTCACTCCTTGAAGATCTCAAAGTAGCGGGTATACCTACTTCTGTGGAGGTATCTTCTAATGCCGGAGCAGTAACTTCAGCCACTGTGCGAGGTTCAGGAAGGACTTCTTCTAACATTGAAGGAGTTCTTTCAGAAGAAGGTCCCAATAGTGGTTCCATTTCTTGGTACTCTCCTGGTTCTTCTGTTTTTTCTGGAGTTCTTTCAGAAGAAGGTCCCAATAGTGGTTCCATTTCTTGGTACTCTCCTGGCTCTTCTGTTTTTTCTTCGGCATAAGAACCCCTTTTTGCTTTTTCACTTTCTATAATAGCCTCCAAACGATCTCCATATGTTGCAAGCTCCTCCCCGCTTAGTTTAACAAGAGTTTCTTCCAACAATTTAACGAGGTCGAATTTTTCATCATGAGCTTCGCTAGGAATGAGTCCTGCTGTTTTTTCCTTTATCAGATGATCTCTTACATCTTGAACATTTTTGGAGAATTGTCTACCCGTAGCAGAAGCTCTGTGCCAATGCGCCAATTCAACATTTGCATCTTTTTGCGCAAATAAAGATTTGGCTAAAAGTGAGGTAGCTCCTGCAAACATTCCTGTACCAACCAGTGGAAAAGCTACCGATGGACTAAACGTCGAAAAACTAGCTGCAAGTCCTACTCCTGTTGCAATTACAGCGTATGCAAAATTTAAAGGCTGAGGCTTTAAAAGTTTAATACCGAATTCATTTTTCTGATTCCCTAAATTGGCATGCTTTAAAGCAACAATTCTTTGATCTTCTGCTATATCTACCAGTAACGAAACTGTGTCAGACTTTTCAGTCATTGCATAGGTAGAAAAAAGTTGGTCTAGTGAACCTTCAAATGATTCTTCTGGTTCATTACCTTTATTTTGAGCGCTTACTACTAGTTCTGTAAACATATTTTTATAGCCTAGTCTGTGCTCTTGCTGCTCTTGATGCATATCATTGGCAGTATCTATCATGGTAGCATTTACTGCAAATCGTGCACCTAATGCAGTTGCTATAATTCTACCTATTATGGCCCAAGGAAGTGCTTCTCCTACCACAATGGCACCTTTTCCATTGATACCTGATTGTGCTTTGGTTATAGTTGTAGCATACAGTTGAGGACTCAAGTTATTCATGTACAAACTTTTGTCCAGAAACAAGTTCTTTAAAAAGTTTACTTCCTTCTCTTTTAATCCATGCTTAATCCCCATTTCTCTAAAAATTCGATCCAAATCTGGATTTATATCAAATTTTCCGGGAGAAAGGATAGCTTCTGGATTTTTGGAGGAGGTAAGCACTTTTAGAGGTTCGTGCTCGGCTCTCAGGTGCGCAGTCCAAAATGGAGAATTATTTCTAAGTGAAAAAGCAGAAGCTTTTAAAGCTAAATACTGCTGTGCTCCAATCTTTTCTGAAAGGATTGGCAACTCTGCTGCTAACTTATTCTCGTTCCCTAGCAAAATAACTTCATCAATTTTTGAATGAAAACTACTTCCTAATTCCCGATTCAAATTTCCCAATGAGATATCTTGATTATTAGTAAAAGTATGAGGTCCCATTAAATCTTGTATGTCATAGTCTGCAAGATTTGCTGTAAAAGGTTTTTGAGTGATTTCACTTAAAGCATTCATTACTTTAGCTTGGTATTCATCTCCTTTAGCCTCAAATTTTATTTGCCACTCTTCTATTAATGCTTCTTTAAAAGCCTCTTGCTTTTCTCCTACCTCTAATCCTACAGCTACTACCCGTTCTAACGGACTCGCATTTATTACTGCAGCTGCAATTTCTTTAAGATTAAAATTAGTAGCTTCAGCCAATACTAAACGCGCTCTATTAGACTTCGATTCAAACCAAGCTTTGGGCGTGTTGATATAATCTTTCTCAATTGCCTCTGTGCTGAATTTGGAATATTTATCTAAAACAGTTCCGAAAAATTCTGACAATTGTGCTTCGTGTATAAGATCAGGCACTACCAATTCTATATTGAATGCATCTTTTCCATAAATATCTTCTTTAAGCTTTTTTTCCATTTCTGGATATCTCTGAATATATCTATTCAAGGTTGCCTCTACTTTTTCAGCATCGCCTGGATATTTTGCTTCTATTATTCTCCTCTCCAGCTCAAACATGCGCCTTACAGCATCAGTGACCTCGGGAACGCTCCCTGCACCTAATTGATTTTCGATATCTCCTACCATAACTACTTATTTTAAATTGTTTTTATTATTTTAATTATCCCGCTTTTATGTAACCGAAATTTTATTTTGACGCCTATTTTGTTATTCAATAAGCTTCATTTGTAGTTAAGTACTAAAACCATCATTTTACCCCTAATTGAAAAAGAAAGAAAATGTAAATTTTTAGACTTAATGTGTGAAATCAATTCTCGGTAATCTCGCGTGAAACCCTTCCTACTTTGAGTTTATTTACCTTTTTATTTGATAAAAAATTCTTTCAAATTAATTCTATTAGGACTTGATTATTTAATAAGAAGAGTGTGGGTTAAGATCTTTAAGAGTAAAAGAATAATTGAATTTTAGAGACTCCGTATTGTTTTAATAATGAAATTATCATTACCTGTAAATGTTGTTTAAACGTTTAAATAAATTTTACTATGTTTGCATCAATTAATATATATGACTCCTAGAAAAAACCCAAAACTTAGTGATATTGCAAAAGATGCAGGAGTATCTATTGCATTGGTTTCTTATGTATTAAACAATAGACATCCGGATAGAATTAAAAAAGAAACTGCTCATAAGATAAGAGCTATAGCTAAAAAGCTTAATTATCGTCCAAATCCGCTAGCCAAAGGTTTGAAAACTAAAAAAAGCGGAGCGATTGGAATTGTTCTTGCAGATTTAGCAAACCCCTTTTCTGCTCAAATTGCCCGCATTATTGAAGACAATGTAAGATCACAAAACTATATCTTACTAATAGGCAGTATGGATGAAGACCTCGAAAAATTCAGGCATTTAATTGATACGTTTACACAACATCAAGTTGAAGGTTTAATTATTGTTCCTTGTGAAGGATGCATTGAAGAAATTAAAGCCATAAAGAGTCAAGGCATTCCTTATGTATTAATTGACAGATATTTTCCTTCGCTTTCTTTTAATTATGTTGCAAATGATAATTATTATTCCACTGTTACCTGTGTTAGTAAACTTATAGAGAATGGAAGGAAAAATATTGGATTTATTACACAAAAAACAGGCTATTACCATTTACAGGAGAGAAAACGAGGCTTTATAGAAGCTTGCCGAGCCAATGGCTTAAATAAAGATGGTAAAATTAAAGAAGTATGTATCTCAGATATTGACGCTAACATTTCTAAAGCCCTAACTGAATTATTAGAAGATAATCCTGACATAGATGCTTTGCTATTTGCAACCAATATTTTTACCCTTTCTGGATTAAAATACGCTACCAAAAATAAATTAAAAGTCCCAGAAAAGATTCAAATTATGGGATTTGATGAGGTAGAATACTATGAAATTTTCCCTGCATCTATATCTTATTTTAAACAACCTTTGGAGGAAATGGGTAAAAAAGCGGTAGATTTTTTAATATCTGAAATCACCAATTCAAATCAAAAATCAATTCAAGAAATACTGAAAGGTGAATTAATTGTAGTATAGAATCAATCAAGTTACTAAAAATAAATAATAGGAATCAACAGTTTAAACGTTTAAATACAATTTTATGGCTACAGAAGAAAAACCAAGCTTAAGCTTTTTTCAAATATGGAATATGTGCTTTGGATTTTTGGGAATACAATTTGGGATGGGGCTTCAACTTGCAAATATGAGTCCTATTTATAGGTATCTTGGAGCAGATGAGCATAATCTACCTTTATTATGGCTGGCTGGACCAGTTACTGGGCTTGTGGTACAACCTATTATAGGGGCTATGGGTGATAACACTTGGGGCAAATGGGGGCGCAGACGTCCATATTTTACTGCTGGGGCTATTATTGCAGGTATTGCACTAGTAGCCATGCCATATTCTTCTGCCGTTTGGATGGCTGCTGGTCTAATGTGGATTTTAGATGCCTCAATTAACTCTTCTATGGAATCCTTTAGAGCAATGGTTGGAGACATCTTACCAAAAAGACAACAATCACTTGGTTTCTCTATGCAAACCTTTTTTGTGGGAATTGGTGGTTTATTTATTGGGTTTTTACCTTTTATATTGACTAAACTTGGTTTTTCTACCACCGCTGAGATCAATACCGTTCCTGATTTCGTTAAATATGCATTTATATTAGGTGCAATTGTAATAGTAAGTTCTATTTTATGGACCGGCTATTCAACAAAGGAATATCCTCCTGAAGATTTGGAA
Source organism: Ascidiimonas meishanensis (assembly GCF_037782385.1). NCBI lineage: Bacteria > Pseudomonadati > Bacteroidota > Flavobacteriia > Flavobacteriales > Flavobacteriaceae > Ascidiimonas > Ascidiimonas meishanensis. Next base: position 25,397 of record NZ_JBBEXD010000007.1, on the reverse strand, counting down.
GAATTTAAGCGGAATAAAGCCGAAAGAAATGGTTTTTTACATTCGTTTTCTGAAATAGTTGAAGCCATCAAATCTATGCCGCTAGTAATGAAACAACTATGGTGGGTCCAACTTTTGGTTTGGGCAGCGATGCCTCTTATGTGGCAATTTTTATCAATTTCAATAGCCAGACATATCTATGGTGCTCCAGATTCCAGCTATTCGGGATTTAGCGAAGGAGTATCTATGGGAGGAATTGCGAGTTCTATTTTTAATGTGTCTCCTATGATTATAGCTTTTCTGATGCCTGCCATTATTAAACGTATTGGCTCCAGAAAAACGTATTCTTTTAGTCTTGCTATAGGTGCTATTGGGTTTTTAGGAATGCAAATAGCCGGAGATATTAATTTAGTTTTTGTATTGTGCTTTTTAATGGGTATTGGATTTGCTGCGGTAACTACCCTTCCTTATGTTATAGTTTCTGCTTGTGTTCCTCTAGAAAAAATGGGCGTTTATATGGGGCTACTTAACACTTTTGTTTGTATTCCTCAAATATTAATGATGCTATCTTTACCCTTGTTCTATGACAGCTTATTGCAAGGAGACCCACGAAATACATTAGTCTTGGCCGGGGTCTGCTGGGTAATTGCTGCAATCCTTTGTTTACGCATTTCAAAAAAAGTTGATTTAGACACTAGTCTTAGTCAATAAAATATAAAGCTACTCTGTAAATCTTAGTATAAAATGAATATTGCAATCAAAAAGATACAACATGTTGGTATCCCTACTATTGACTTAGAAAAATCCAAGGAATTTTATAAAAGTATTGGTTTCGAAAAAGTGATGTCTTCTTCTTTTGAGTATAATGGAGAAAAAGGAGAAGTAGTAATGATGAAGAGTGGTGAGGTGCTAATTGAAATCTATAGACTCCCAGATTCAGAATTGCCAGAAATAAAAAAACGTACGGCTGGTTCAATAGATCATATAGCGTTTGATGTAGAAGATGTAGACCATGTATTTGATAATTTGAAACAACGACAATTCAATATTCTCGAAAATGAACCTGTTTCCCTTCCTTTTTGGAAGAACGGCTGTAGATATTTCAATATTTTAGGTCCAAATGGAGAACGCATAGAGTTCAATCAAATCTTATGATCACAACTATGAAAAACATTAAAAAAACTTGGTGGAAAGAGCAAGTAGTATACCAAATTTATCCTAGGTCATTTAAAGATTCTAATGATGATGGTATTGGAGATTTAAGAGGAATAATTTCCAAAATTGATTATCTAAAAACGCTAGGTATAGATATTGTTTGGTTGAGTCCTCACTATGATTCTCCAAATGCAGATAATGGTTATGACATTCGTGATTATCGCAAAGTGATGGAAGCTTTTGGTACCATGGAAGATTTTGATGAAATGCTACAAATACTTAAAAAAAATGATATCAAACTTATTATTGATTTAGTAGTAAACCATTCAAGTGATGAACATGAATGGTTTAAGAATAGCAAATCATCTAAAAACAACCCTTATAGAGATTACTACATATGGCAACCTGGAAATGAACATGAAGCACCTAATAATTGGCCTTCTTTTTTTGGTGGCTCTGCTTGGGAAAAAGATAGTAACACCAATGAATACTACTTACACTGTTTTGCTAAAAAACAGCCAGACTTAAATTGGGAAAACGCTAAGCTAAGAGAAGAAGTGTATGATATTATGAAATTTTGGCTTGATAAAGGTGTTGATGGATTTAGAATGGATGTTATTACTTTAATTTCTAAAGATCAATCCTTTCCTGAAATGAATGATTATCAATTAAAATATCCTGAAACCGTATATGCATCCGGCCCCAGATTACATGAATTTTTAAAAGAAATGAATGCCGAGGTGCTGTCTAAATATGATGTGATGACGGTTGGTGAAGCTTTTGGAGTAAGTGATACATTAGCTGTGGAAATAACAGACGAAAGAAACGAAGAAATTAATCTAGCCTTTATATTTGATATTGTGCGTGTTGGCAGAGATAATTGGAAACAAAAGGAATGGACTTTGCCGGAATTTAAAAAATTATTTACTCAACAAGCATCTTGTGACGATTTCCATTGGCCAACTGTTTTTCTAAATAATCACGATAACCCTAGAAGTGTAAGCAAATTTGGAAGTACTTCCCCACAATACCGCGTATTGTCTGCAAAGCTTTTAGCGATGTTAACTTTGACACAAAAAGGGACCCCTTTTCTTTATCAAGGAGAAGAAATAGGTATGACTAACTATGAATTTCAATCTATTGAAGAATTTGATGATGTAGAAGTGAAAGGAAATTATCCACAAATTCTTAAAAGTGGTGTAAAAGTTGAAACGTATATAGAAGAACTAAATAAATCTGGTAGAGATCACAGTAGAACTCCCATGCAATGGTCTAAAGATAGCCAAGCAGGTTTCACTAATGGTAATAAAAGTTGGTTTATAATTAACCCTAACTATAAGGAAATAAATGTAGAAAACCAATTAACAGATACTACGTCTGTTTTTCATTTTTATAGAGAATTGTTAGCACTTCGAAAAAACAATGATGATTTAATCTATGGCAATTACAAAGATATAGCTCCAGATCACACAAGTCTGTTTGCGTATACAAGAACCGGTTTGAGTAAAACACATCTTGTAATTCTTAATATGTCTGATGTAAAAATATCACATAACTTATCCGTAATTTATCAAGATTATAAATTAATTATGTCCAATTATTCAGAAACTAAGACTTACATAGAAAACTCAACAATTTCATTAAGACCTTGGGAAGCAAGAATTTATGTGAATATCTAAAATTGACAAATTGAATTTGCGTCCATTTAGTCATAATAATAATAACTAAATATCAGGTTTGTATTTATAGCTTTGTTTTCTCATATGCAATTACCTTTCCAATAGTCATGGAATACAGCCTGATATTTTTGTTGCCTACATCTAAAATAAATAAGATGTAATATTCTCTAAAAAATGAAATAAACTAAGCTTTTAGCCATTAAAATTTTCAAAATTCAGTTATTAAGATATTAGACCATCCTCTCAACACTTAATCCCACTTATTACTATTCATTTATTTTACTAAATTATCCCTATTATATTTAATTTTAATATCTTAGTCTAAAACTTGTTTGATCCCCTTGGAGGCTTTTTCAACCAGAAAATTTCCAATTAAAAAACTGTTAATGGAGAATAAGAACATTTGTGAACTTTTTTTGGACAATTACGATCTTTTAAAACAATATGCATTTAAGATATGTAGAGACGAAGATATGGCTCAAGATATTACACAGGATGTTTTTGTTTCTATTCATTCAAGATATCAGAACGATGATGACAAAATAAATAATAAACTGGGATTCTTATATCAAGCGATTAAATTTAGCACTTACAATCAACTAAAAAAGAATAAAATAAAACATCATTCCCTGGATTGTGAAGTACCAACAAACCCTTTAAGAAATGATTTTCTACTAGAAGATAGAATTATGAAATCTATCGATAAAATGCCCGAACGACAGAAAAGAGTATTTTATTTAAAAAGAATAATGAATTATAAGGTTAAAGAGATTGCAGAAATTATGCAAATCAAACCAAAAACAGTTGAAAACCATCTTACTATTGTTATTAAATCACTAAAAAAAGAGTACGAGCCATACCTAAATGATACCACTGCATAATATTGATTATTTTTTAAATGTAGTTTTATATGATGAAACACAAAACACTATTTCAAAACACTTGGTTAAGAAAAACAACCACCGTTGAGTAGTATGCAAAACAACATTTATTTGTTATGAAAATTCTTAAAAGTTAGTCTCATAAGACATGTATGCTTTTAAATTATTAAGCCTTATGTATGTCAAAAATATTAAATCTCTATTATTGGCATCATACTCTTAATACAAAAAATAGTTTCTTTTGAAGGTCTGTGCCCCAAGTTAATTGTCTTTAAAAATGAAAAACAATATCTTATTAATCCTTTTACTAATATATACTTCTTTACATGCTTCTTATATAAAGAACTCTGCATATTTGGAAAATAGCTGGGTAAATTTATCTTCCACAAAAAAGGAAACTCAAGATTTACATAAATTTTTTATTGAAGAAAGCACCGTACTTGATAATAGCCTTGCCTATACCTCTAGTACTATTTATTACGACTTGGAGTTACAGTCTGAACAAAAATCAGAAACCAACCTTAAAGAAAATCAAAAGCTAAAACAGGATAATAAAGTAAAACAATATTCACTAGAAAGGGCAGAAAATTTACGTATGTTTTTACTGGTTATTCTTGCCGCACTATGCATTGTGGCTATGTTTATTTATGTTGCCTATAAAAAAAATCAGAGATTTGCGTTAGAATTGAGCCATACTAACTCAATAGTAAATCAACAACGTAATGAAATTGCCAGTTCATTGGACATTGAAAAAGATTTAAATAATAAACTAAATGCTGCTAATTCTTCTTTAGAACGTTTTTTTTCTATTATTGCGCATGACCTTAGAGGGCCTTACAACATTATGCTAGGTTATGCAGATATTTTGACTGATAACTTTGATAGTTTAACCCTAGACGAGATAAAAAAGTATGTTATCACTTTACATAAAGCCGCCCATAAGAACTATCAACTAACTCAAAATCTATTGTCTTGGGCTATTCTGCAAAAAGGAGGTATTACAGTCAATAAAGAAACCTTAAATGCAAAGAATCTTATAGATGAATCTATTAGTATCTATGAAGAACTGGCTGCACAGAAAAGAATAAAACTTATTAATAGATGCCCTAAAGAACTAACGGGAAGTTTAGATAAAAACATCGTTACATCTATTTTATCTAATCTAATAAATAATGCTATTAAATATACTCCACAAAATGGCACCATACACATAAGTGCAAAAAAACTCTCAACATTATTAGTTTTCAAGGTAGATGACAATGGAATTGGCATCTCTAAAGCTGCTATGAAAAACCTTTTCGAGTTAACTAAAATGACGTCAAAGCAAGGAACTGCTAATGAACCGGGTTCAGGTTTGGGCCTCATTCTTTGTAAAGAACTCGCCGCTACTCATAAAGGAGAAATAAGGGTAAAAAGTATACTTGGAAAAGGCACCACTGTTTTAGCCTTGCTTTAAATATTTTGTTATATTTGGTTTTGTAGAAACTTATAATTTTATATGGTAGGATTTGATGCGCTTATAGTGGAAGATGAACAGGATCATATTGATATTTTGACACTGCTTTTGTCTCAATATTTTGAGGAAATCACTGTTATAGGTACTGCCAGATCTATTGAGGAGGCAAAAAAATTTCTGAAAGAAGTTAAACCCGAAATTATTTTCTTAGATATGAATCTAAACGGCGAAAATTCGTTTAGAATTCTTGAAAAAATGGCCAATTTGCATGAAGTTGAAATTATTGTAACGAGTTCTCATAGGGAATATGCTATTGAAGCGTTTAAGCATCTGGCAACAGATTATATTTTAAAACCCCTCAAAGCAGAAGATTTAATGCTTGCTTTAAAAAAAGCGAAACGTAATATTGAATTACGAAAATTAGCATCTAGTAAAAATGAATTGCCCGAAAATAATGCTCCATTAAAGTTTTTGGCAATACCTTCTATGGAAGATGTAGAAATAATATCGATTGATCAATTAGTCTATTTAGAATCGGATGGAAGATATACCGTTTTTCATTTAAAAGACAAAACCTCTAAAATTGCGAGCAAGAATCTGGGAGAATATGAAAAATTATTAAACAATAATAACTTTTTCAGAATTCATCATTCCCTACTTGTAAATATGGATTTTGCTATGAACATTCATAAAAAAGATGGAAACTACTTGAAAATGACTACTCAAAAATACTTGCCAATTTCAAAACGAAGAATCAACTCGCTCTACAGATTTCTAAATCTAAAATAACCTTTTTTTAAATATCGCTTTTTTCATTTTTTGAATTCTATTCAAATACATGTTTTTTGATTGTTTAAACATTATTCTAGGTTTGATATTTCTGTAAATAAAATGAAACGGAATAAGTTCTTTCTAAAGAACAAATTTCATTTATTAAAATATGTAACCACCTTTTAGTAATTATATATCGGTTATTACTATTACCATCAATTTATTACCTATAGTTACTATCTTACAACTGTTTATAAGGTTCAGCAAAGGTTTCAAGCAATGGTTATTGTACCTTATCATTGCTTGTAGACCGATCTTAGTCGGTATTTGTCATTGATCTTAACAATTCAATTTTTTGTTAACGTATATGGGATATGTTTTTTGATCTAAAATTGCAATACAATTATTACATGCAGTTTATAAATAGACAAATACCGGCTTTTTTTAAAGTACTTTAAACATTCTCTTAAAACTTTTAGTTACTATATAAAAGTTATCTTTAAAAAAATAGGGGTAAATCAAAAAAGTTAGTGCAGTTTAGATTTCATTTTATGTTTACTAACTAAATAAAGTATTTAATTTGGGCGTTAAATAAAAGTTAGTCACTTTTAAGTAAACTAAATAGTATGAAGATTCGTGTTCTGGATGGCTTAAGAGGATATGCTGCTTTGATGATTGTATTGGCTCATATGCCTAGGTTATCAAATACAGAAATAGGTCTAGCTATTTTTCACATGATTGATGGTTTAAAGTTGAGCTATCTTGGAGTGGATATTTTCTTCATTTTAAGTGGCTTTCTAATTACCCGAATTATAATTAAAGAAAAAAAAGAACAAAGATTCTCTTTGAAGTCATTTTATATTAAAAGAGCTTTACGAATCTTTCCTATTTATTATTTAGCCATTATAATATGTGGTTTTCTATTTTCTTGGAAAGGCATGGAGTACCTTGCCGTCTACGGATCTAATTACTATTTTTCATTTCACGACATACTACATCCCTTGGAACATACATGGTCTTTAGCAGTTGAAGAGCATTATTATTTGCTCTGGCCCTTACTGATCTATTTTTGTTCCTTAGAAAAATTAAAAAAATATACTTTACCTATCATTGTATTAATAGTTACAGCATCTTTAATACTTGTCTATTCTAGTTTTGAGAAAAAGGTTGCAGACAGTATGGTTTATATGGGAACGCAGTTTAGAATACTTTCTCTAGGATTGGGCTCTTTACTTGCATTTCATGAATACAAAGTGAGAAATATCAAATCTCAAAAGAAAAATTATCTAATCCTATTTACTGGAATAATCTTTTATCTTCTGGCAATTATTTCTGTAGAAGGTGTTTTTGGATCTCTAATTCCCAAAAGAGCACTTTTATTATTCTTTTTTTCTATTTGTTCTCTATTGTTATTCATATTTGTTTTATTGCAGGAAAACAGGAAAAGCTCCTTTAATGACTTATTCAATAATAAGCCAATTGCATTTATTGGAAAAATAAGCTACGGAATTTATTTATATCATTATCCAATCTTTTTTTGGTGGGGCATCACCAAAAATCAGTTGGACTCTCAACCTGTTACTATTATTGATTTTGCCTTGCCTATCCTCTTCGTATTTGTATTAGCAAGCTTATCTTATTGGTTTATAGAAAAACCACTTATCAATTATAAAAGAAAATTGGTATTTGAAATTAAGCCACTTAGAAAACGTCCTGCACCCATAGAAAGAATTTGAATTTACAGAAGCAAGTTTTTCATCTCTAGCGTTATTTATATTTGAAAGAACATTTCTTCAATAATTAATCATAGGATTCTACAAACATTTATCCTCTTATATGTTTAAAAAACATTAAACACTGCTTGTTTAGTTTTTTAATTCAAACAAAAAAGGTATTTTTAAAAGTAAATCTTTCTCAAGTATTTAGATTGCCCTAATCTCTAATCTATTAAAAGAGCATGTATGAAAAAGGTAGTATTGGTCTTTACTTTATTCTTACTTGGTATATTTTTCGCAATTAGCCAAAACTTTAATACAAATCAAACTGTATTTAGTGAAGAAGATGGTCTATCTGGAGATTATATAACTGGTCTCTTACAAGATAAGAAAGGTTTTATTTGGATAGGCACCCAGTCTGGTTTAAATAAGTACGATGGCAATAAATTTGTCTCCTTTACTAATCTTCCAAATGATAGCCTTAGTCTTTCTAATAATAGCATTAATGCGATCGCAGAAGACAAAGAAGGAAACATATGGGTTGCTACTGAAGGTGGAGGGGTATCTAAGTTTAATCCTATATCCGAAACCTTTCAGTCTTATTTACAAAAGGAAACAGATTCTACGCTTATTAGTCATAATTATGTAAGTTCTATTTTTATTGATAGTGAAAATAGAATTTGGGCAGGTCACTGGGAAGGATTAGATCTTTACCATCCAGAAAAAGACCGTTTTGAACGAGTATTAGAACCAAAGCTGCCAAAAAATCGCTACGCTTACTGGACATTAAACATCTGTGAAGATCAAGAGCAGAATTTATGGCTAGCCACTGATGGTTCTGGAGCAGTAAAGTTCAATACGCACTCTATGCAAATAGAAAAATATCACACCCTATCTGAAGAAACTATTGAAAATAGTGATTCTGGTGAAAGTATAAAATCTGTAGTCTTTAATAATGGGGTATTATGGTTTTCTGGAAATTCCGGAGTTGGCTATGTAGATACTAATTCTCAAGGAAAAGTTGTACTGCTTAAAAATGCCCTTGAAGATCATAAAAACAACATTAGCAATAAATATCATCTGTTTAAATCAAATTCTGGAAGGATTTTTTTTCATGAAGTGTTTAATGGTAACCTAAAGGAAATTAAAAAAGATTCTCTAAATAATTTTATAATAGAGCAACAACTAAAGCTTGAGACGGGCATAAGTATTCTTTCTTTCTTAGAAGATGATGCCGGATCTTTTTGGCTAGGAAGTAATAAACTTATTTATACAGGTGCCCATATAAAACCTTTTTCTTTTTACACGAATTTTAAAAAAAAGACGGCTACTACAAAAAAATTACCATCATCCTATTATGTTCTCTTTGAAGATAGCAAGGGCAGAATTTGGTTTGAAGATCATGACGAAGGTCTCATGTCTATTAATCCAAAAAATGGAGAGAAAAAAACGTACCCTAAGGTATCTTCAAAATTTATAAAAAAAGAAATTGGTAGTTCCTTAAATGATATCACAGAGGATAGTGATGGTAACATTTGGTTATTTCTACACGGACAGATTATTTCCTTAAACCCAGAGTCTGGCAAATACCAAATTTTTGATTCATTTATTGTCAAAAATAATGGATCCCCAGCCATGGTCGACTATCAAGGAGGAATTTTTGATAAAAATGGAGTGCTATGGATACCCGTCAACTCTGGCTTTTTAATAGGGCAAGGTAAAAAGGGATGGATTGATCAAGACTATAGGCATTACGGAATGAATCTTAACGGTGCGCACCCAATGCCTGGTTATTACACAAACATCGTATTTGAAGATTTATCTGGGAATTTATTTGTTGGTTATGAAGATGAAGGATTACACACTTTAGATACTGAAACACATCAGTTCACAAAAATCAATTATGAAATACCCGGACTCAATAATACCAATGCAAAACAAGTTTTAAGTTTATATCAAAACCAAAAAAACATACTTTGGATTGGCACAGCAAGCGGTTTATTTAAATACAATACAAATACAAAAACATCTATACAATACGGTGTTAATGGTGATATGCCTGATCCATATATCAAAGATATTTTGGATGATGGATTAGGTAATCTTTGGCTAACAACCAATAAGGGGTTAACTAAATTCACTCCTAAAACTGAAGCATTAAAAAATTACAATAAAAAAGATGGTCTAGGGCAAAATTCATTTTATTGGCAGGCCTCCTTTAAAAGCGATTTTTCAAACCTTATATACTTAACAGGAAAAAGAGGAGTTACCGTTTTTGATCCCTATAAAATAAAAAGCAACCAACATATTCCAAAGATTGGTTTTACCAATTTTGAAAAACACAATGCAAAAGGAGAGTTTACTACTGTAGCGGGCATTAATTATTTAAATGATCTTGAGCTTCCTTTTAATGAGCGGGATTTTACCATAGAAATTGCTGCTTTAGATTTTACCAACCCAGTAAAAAATCATTATGCGTATTGGCTAGAAGGCTATAATACCAACTGGGTAGAGATTGGAACCAGACGTGAAGTTACGTTTACAAACCTCAGTCCTGGAAGTTATACACTCAGGGTGAAAGGATCTAATAATGACGGTATATGGAATGAGACAGGAAAGTCTTTACAGATAATCATCCTACCCCCATGGTGGGGAACATGGTGGGCATATACCTTATATGCATTTGCGTTTCTAAGCCTGTTATATGGCATCTATACCTATAGAATAAATAAGTTGGAAACTAAACGGCTAAAAGAATTAGACATTGCCAAAAGAACCATGTATACAAATATTACGCATGAATTTAGAACCCCACTAACTGTTATTTCAGGAATAAACAAAGAGCTAAGGGAACAGACTAAAGGCGAATACAATCACTATTTTGATCTTATTGAACGAAGTAGCAAAAATATGCTCCAATTGGTGAACCAATTACTTGAGCTTAGAAAGCTTGAAATTGGCAAAATGAAAATAGACTATATTCAAGATAACATCATTAGTTATCTCAAATATATTGTGGAGACTTTTCAAGCCTATGCCAAAACAAAAGGCATTTCGCTGCATTTTGTTTGCATCACAGAGGAGATTGTAATGGATTATGATCCTGATAAAATTTTAATGATCCTCTCTAATCTACTTTCCAATGCTATCAAATACAGTCCGCCAGAAAGTGATGTTTACTTTCAAATAGACGAACTCCCTAATCAAATTAAAATAAGAATAATAGATTCAGGCAAAGGAATTCCTGAAGAGCAAATAGCTCATATTTTTGATAGATTTTACAAAATTCAAAATAAAGACCAAGACAATGTAGACGGTGTTGGTATAGGTCTTGCTGTAACCAAAGAACTAGTAGAATTACTACAAGGCGAAATTAATGTTAGTAGTAAAATAGAACAAGGAAGTATTTTTACACTTATCCTTCCTATTCATAAAAATGCCCCATTAGCGATAGAGAGCACCAAATTGGCCATAAAAACAAAAGTATTTGAAGATTTTAATATTCAGAAAAATTTTAAAAAGCCTAAGATTATACCTGCATCTCAAAATGCATTGCATCTTTTAATAATTGAAGACAACCCAAATATTGTAGATTATTTAATGAATTGTCTTCGTTTAAAATGGAATCTTGAAATAGCAAATGATGGTCAAAAAGGTATTGACCAAGCAATTGAGAACATCCCTGATATTATTTTATGTGATTTGATGATGCCTAATGTTGATGGTTTTAAAGTTTTGGAGGTTTTAAAAAATGATATCAAAACCAGTCATATCCCTATAGTAATTCTATCTGCAAAAGCTGATGATGAATCAAGAATTGAGGCATATAAAAAAGGGGCAGATTCTTATCTTCTTAAACCTTTTAATAAAGAGGAATTATTAATAATTCTGGAGAAACAGGTAGAACAACGTAAACTTTTACAGGAACATTATAAAGTGCAAACATCTTTAAAATTTATTGACAATAAAGAAATACACAAAGAAGATCTTTTTATTCAAAAATTAGAATCGCTTGTATTCAGTGAAGATTCAAAAGATTCAAATAGTATACACGGATTATGTGTAAATTTAGGAATGAGTAGAACTCAGCTTCATCATAAGATAAAAGCGCTTACTGGAAAGTCTACCTCTATTTTTGTAAGATCTTTACGACTTCAAAAAGGAAAATATCTTTTAGAACATACTAATAAAGGTATTTCAGAAATAGCATATGATGTTGGGTTTAATAACCCCAGTTATTTCACCAAATCCTTTACAGAAGAATTCGGATTGCCCCCAAGTTCTTTAAGAAAATAGTACAAATATAATTTTACTTCTGTTTATAAAAATATTCAAGGGAATTAAATGTTTTATTATTATGAAAATAAACATACTCAAGTTCATACTACCACTATTACTTATAAATCAGCTATTTGCCCAAGAGTTTAAGTCTAATTTTAAGAAAATAGACACAGAAAAGGGCTTATCACAAGTAAGAGTAAATACGTTACTTGAAGACAGCAACGGTTTTATTTGGATTGGAACACAGGGTGGCCTCAACCGTTATGATGGAAACGAATTTTTAATATTTCGGAGCAATAGCAAAGACTCAACCACGTTATCTAATGATCTAATAAATGGTATTGCCGAAGATAAAAAAGGAAATATCTGGGTTGCTACTCTTGGTGGTGGGGTTTGTAAATATGATCCACGCACCAATCTGTTTAAGAGATACATGTATGACTCAAATGAGGCTTTTCGCATAAGCGAAAATGTAGTTTATAGCATTCATATTGATGCGCAAAATAGAATCTGGGCAGGTCATAGAAATGGGCTTGATCTTTATAACGAAAACATAGATGCATTTGAAAATATTTCTATTGAAAGTAACCCTAAAAAATCTAATGATGTTTACGCTATAACAAGCAGTATAAATACTGGTATTTGGCTCGCAACATCATCTGGACTTAAACTTTTAAATCCCCAAACTAAGAAAGTTGAAAAAATATTTCAACACAACCCCTCCAATTCTAATAGTATAAGTAATAATAGGGTTACCAAAGTTTCATTAGATCAAGATGGTCTTGTATGGATTATTGCTTCAAGATATTCTGTAAATAGCATTAACCCTGAAAGTGGCATCATAACAAGGTATTTTCAAAAAACCAATGAAAATTCGGCGGTAATTGATCCACAAACTAGATATATTTATCATGACAAATCTGGTAATACATGGTTAGCAACTGAGGTGAAGGGACTGGTTAGGCTAGATAAAGAAAATAAAACTATTCAACCTCCTTATAATGAATCTAGTATTATTGATCCTCAATCTGAATATCGAGCAAATACAATTATTCAAGACAGAAATGGTTCTTTATGGGTAGGCACCATTGGAAATGGAATCTTACATTTTGATCTAAATGCGAATTCTTTTGGATATAAACCAAACTTTTTTGAATCACCATATGACCAAAGAACCGATTCTTTTAGAAATATTATTGAAGACGACTATGGTTATTTATGGATAAGCACCGATAAGAGAGGCTTATTTAGGCTAGATCCAAAATCAGGCAATATTGATGAATTTAAGGAGATTCAAACCTCTTTAGGGATAGAAAAATTAAGGGTTCATGATTTTGCAAAAGATATAAATGGAAATATTTGGATGGGATTACGAAATTCTGGATTTATTAAGGTAAATCCTAAAACCAAGGAATTCAAAACCTACTTCAGTAGTCTAGATGGACAGACAGAACTAAAATCCAACTCTTTTCATATCATCATGGAAGCCCATGATGGGAAACTTTGGCTAGGCTCCATCGGAAACCTTACATGCTTCGATCCAAAAACAGAAGAGGTGAAATTTTACTCCTATAATGCTAAAGATGCTAATTCTTTACCCGGCAATATGGTGAGTGCTATCTACGAAGATTTTGAACATAATCTTTGGATTGGATTTATTGCCGGAGGCCTACACAAGCTTAATAGAGAAACAGGTAGCTTCACAAAAGTTAATGACAAAACGAAAGGTAATTCTATTTCTGAAGACCCTCCAATCTCCTATCTTTTTCAAAATAAGAAAGGTATTTTGTGGATAGGAACAATTAGAGGGCTATTTAAATATAATATAACTGAAAACTCAACAATTGAGTACAATACAGAAAGTGGTTTAGCAAATAATTTGATATATGATATATTGGATGATGATGAAGGAAATTTTTGGATGAGTACTAATAGTGGTATTTCAAAATTTAATCCTGAAACTGGTATATTTCAAAACTACTTTGCAGAAGACGGTCTCCAGCAATCTGAGTATAATATTAGAGCTGGATATAAAAGTTCTATTACCGGATTGATGTATTTTGGTGGTACAAAAGGACTAAATGTTTTTGATCCAAAAGCTATAAAAAGTAATAAGAATGTACCTCCTATAATGTTAACGGAATTTAAAAAGTTCACTACTAAAGGTGATCTTATTAATGTTCCCGGTATAAATTATGCAGACCAAATTGAACTTGCCTATAATGAAAGAGATTTTTCGGTAAAAATAGTTGCTTTAGATTATACAAACCCTACCAAAAACCAGTATGCCTATTGGTTAGAAGGGTATAATAATAATTGGATGGAAACGGGCAACAAAAGAGAAGTGAACTTCACTAACCTAAGTCCCGGAAGCTATACGCTAAAAGTAAAGGGCTCCAACAATGATGGAATATGGAACAAAAAAGGGAGATCTCTTCAAATTACAATTCTTCCACCATGGTGGCGAACGTGGTGGGCATATTCCTTGTATATCTTAGTGTTCCTAGGTATACTATATATCATATACCATTATAGAATAAATAAACTGGAAACTATTCGGCTAAAAGAGCTTAATGAAGCTAAAAAAACCATGTTCACTAATATTACTCATGAATTTAGAACCCCTTTAACTATCATATCTGGCGTTAATAAAGAACTCCGAGAAAAAACCGAAGGAAATTATAGCGAATATTTTGATCTAGTTGAGAGTAGTAGTAAAAACATGCTCCATTTGGTAAATCAATTGCTGGAATTAAGACAGCTTGAAATTGGAAGGATGGAAGTTAATTACATTCAGAATAATATTATTCCTTATCTTAAATACATTTCAGAAACCTTTGAATCTTACGCAAAAACAAATGATATTTCACTTCACTTTGTATGTATAGCAAAGGAAATAATAATGGATTATGATCCAGATAAATTATTGATGATCTTATCTAATTTACTTTCTAATGCCATCAAATATAGCCCTAAGGGCAGTGATATTTACTTTCAAATTGATGAATTAAATGGCCACTTACAAATCAGAGTAGTAGATTCCGGTAAAGGAATTCCAGAAAATGAACTTCCCCATATTTTTGACAGGTTCTACAAAGTTCAAAATAAACAACAAGATAATATAGATGGTGTTGGTATTGGTTTGGCGGTTACTAAAGAATTAGTTCAATTACTCAATGGTGAAATTAAAGTAAGTAGTAAAATGGGGCAAGGAAGTGTTTTTACATTTACCTTACCAATCCAAAATAAAGCGCAAATTATTACTCCCAAGGGCATTCAAGATTTTAACTCAGATAATATTCAAATTAGTCATCAAAATAAACTAAATCCCAAGACTAATAAGATTACTCGTAAATCAAAGCAAGCCTTACAATTGTTAATCATAGAAGATAATAAAAATATTATTCAATATCTCTCTACTTGCCTAGATGAGTCCTGGAACTTAGCTATTGCCAGAGACGGACAGCAAGGAATTGACCAGGCTCTTGAGATGGTGCCTGATATTATTCTATGCGATTTAATGATGCCAAATGTTGATGGTTTCAAGGTGTTGGAGATTCTAAAGAATGACACTCGAACTAGCCATATTCCTATTGTGATTCTAACCGCAAAAGCAGATGATGAATCTAGAATAGAAGCCTATAAAAAGGGGGCAGACTCCTATCTTCTCAAACCATTTAATAAAGAAGAGTTGCTTATTATTTTAAAAAAATTGGTAGAACAACGAGTACTATTACAAGAAAGGTACAAATCACAAAGTAATTTAATTTTTTCTGATGGTATTAAACTTGGTAGAGAAGATAATTTTATACAGACACTTGAAGAATTAGTATTAAGCAATGAACCAAAAAGCGCTAGCAATATTAGCCGATTATGTGAAGAGTTGGGGATGAGCCGTACCCAACTGCATAATAAAATCAAAGCATTAACAGGCAAATCTACTTCTATTTTTGTGAGATCTCTACGGCTCCAAAAAGGAAAATATCTTTTACAACATAGCCATAAAACCATTTCGGAAATTGCCTACGAGGTTGGATTTAACAATCCTAGTTATTTTACCAAGTCTTTTACCGAAGAATTTGGTTTACCGCCAAGTTCTTTAAGAAAATGATACTATTTGAAATATAATCTAATATTATAATTTTTAGTAAATTGTTATTTAAAATATAGTGTGTGAAATCAAAATTCAACGCTACTTTTTGGTTTGTATGGATAGCACTGAAATTAAAGTTTAAATGAACATATAGCGTATTCTGTAGTGAAAATGGACTATCGTAAAAGCCTGCTAAAACAATAATCAAAGACCACCAATGCTTTATAGAAATGAGTTCAAAATATTTCGGAATAACTCTAAAAATGCTACAAGACTATCAAAGAGTTAACTAAATATTATTTTTTAACAAAAAATTATTTTAAAATATCCGTAAACCATTTTAGAATTCGCTTTTAAAAAGTATCTTTTAAATTCGTTACAAATAAGCCTTGTTATGTTTTTACTTTTAAAGAGAAATTTAAAATGTTTAAAAAAATACTAGCCTTTCTATTTATTTTAACAAATTTTTGGGCCGTTACAGCTCAAGAATTGGTGGAAAAACAAAAAGTTTACAAAACCTACACAAAACTTTTAGATCAGCAGGTTTACTCAATATTTCAGGACACCAAGGGTTTTATCTGGACAGGAACCTCAACGGGATTACTTAAATACGATGGATACCATTTTGTTTCATATAAAAATATACCAGAAGATCCCACATCAATTTCAGGCAATTGGGTTAACTCTATCGCTGAAGACTCTTTAGGACAACTTTGGATGGCTATAGATGGTGGAGGTATTTCAAAATTTAACCCACTTACAGAAAATTTTAAGCGATACACACAAACTCCCTCAGATTCAACCCTAATAAGTGAAAATACTGTTTTCACTGTTTTCATAGATAGCAAACAACGAATATGGGCAGGACACCGCAAAGGTATTGATCTTTACAACCCAAAAAAAGACCAGTTTGAAAGAGTTTTGCACCCACCAGAAAATAACGATAATAAAAAAATGTACCGAACCGGTTCTATTGCAGAAGATTTAGATGGTAAACTTTGGTTAGGAACCGGAGAAGCAGGACTGGTATGTTTTAACCCTGAAACATTGAAAAATGAAGAATCATATGTAATTAACCCCAAAGGGAATAAATTAATTTATAGTTACCCTGAAGTATTAAGCGTAGTCTGTGATAATGAAGGTAAAATTTGGTTTGCTGGCGGTTCTGGTATTGCCTACGTAGATAAAGATAAAAAACCTTTATTGGTTGAAAACAATGAAAAAAATCTCTCCAAAAACTTTGATAGCCATTATTTAATATTCAAAACTAAAACCGGAAAAATTCTAAGCAAGCTGTCATCAGATTCAAGGCTAAAAATTTTAACAAAAAAAACAACTGCATTAAAACCTGAATTTGAATATACGAATTATCCACCCATAAAGAACATTACCACCTTATTAGAAGATAATGCCGAATCGCTCTGGGTGGGTAATAATGATGGATTAACATATTTTGGTGCCAAAAGCAAACCTTTTGAATTTTACTATAATCTTAAAGAAAAAACAACTAAATCTAACGATTATTCTGATTTTGTACCCAATAAAATTTTAACGGACAGCAAGGGCTACCTTTGGTTTGAAGATATAAGTGAGGGTTTGATAAAACTCAACCCAGAAACTGGTAAGTGGGAGGCTTTTAAGAATTTGTCTTCAAACTTTTACAAAGGTGATGATGATAAAGCAATTACGTACATAATTGAAGATAGAAAAGGTAATATTTGGCTATTTCTTAAAGGAGAATTAGCATTTTTAGATATCAAAACTAAAGAAAGCTATTTTGATAATGCTAAAATTCAGGATTGGGAAGGTAACCCAATAAGAATCAAGTTTCAAAATGGATTAGAAGATAAAGATGGGATTATCTGGATTTTAACTGAAGGACGCCTAGCTGGGTATAAACCACAAAAAAAAGGGGGCTCCCTCCAATATGTTTATGATTTTTGGGTAGCCGCTAAACCTGATGCTAAGCTGCCAGGCTATTCAATAAGTACTATTCATGAAGACCAAAATCAAAATCTTTTTGTGGGCTTTGAAGATGTTGGACTCTACAAATTAAATAAAAACACACATACCTTTACTAAAATAAATTATGAGATAAAAGGAATTAATAACACAGAAGCTTCTGCGGTTAGCTGTATTTATCAAAATCAAAAAAACATGCTATGGATTGGAACTTTTGGGGGGCTTTTTAAATACAATATTGAAGAAAAAACTTCTACCCATTACGGTTTAAATGAGGGTTTACCAGATACCACCATTCATCAAATTATAGAAGATGATTTAGGCTATTTTTGGATCCCGACTAATCAAGGTCTCGCAAAATTCAATCCGAAAACCGAAACATTTAAAGTTTATGACAAAAACGATGGTCTTAAGCAGAGTATATTTAAAACCATGTCCGCTTCCATAAATAAAAAAAACGGCTCTATTTATCTTCCCGGCAATAAAGGTATTAATGTTTTTGATCCTAAAAAGATACATGACAATCCCCATATTCCTAAAATAGTAATCACCAATTTTGAAAAACATTCTGCTAAAGGTGACTTCACAACTTTACCAGGCATAAATTTCCTCAATCATCTAAAGCTACCTTATAACGAAAGAGATTTTACCATAGAAATTGCCGCATTAGATTATACAAACCCTGCCAAAAATAAGTATGCTTACTGGCTTGAAGGCTATAATACCAAATGGGTAGAAATTGGTACCCGAAGAGAGGTCACCTTTACAAATCTTAGTCCGGGAAGCTATAACTTAAAAGTGAAAGGATCTAATAATGATGGTATTTGGAATCAAGAGGGAAAATCTTTACAAATAATTATCCTCCCACCTTGGTGGCTTACCTGGTGGGCGTACTCCTTTTATGCTATCATAATTTTAAGTCTATTTTACGCAGTGTATAAATACAGAATTAATCAGTTAGAAAATATTCGAATTAAAGAATTAGATGCTGCAAAACGAACTATGTATACTAATATCACGCATGAATTTAGAACACCATTAACCGTTATTACTGGTATTAATAAAGAATTGCGAAACTATGCTCAAGGAGCGCATAAAGAGCATTTTGACCTTATTGACCGTAGCAGCCAAAATATGCTTTATCTAGTGAATCAATTGCTAGAACTCAGAAAATTGGAAATTGGTAAAATGAAGGTTCATTATATTCAGGGTAATATCATAGCATATTTAAAATACATCGCTGAAACGTTTAAAACCTATGCTAAAACTAAAGGGATTTCGCTCCATTTTGTATGTATTTCAGAAGAATTAAACATGGATTACGATCCTGATAAGTTATTAATGATTTTATCTAACTTATTATCCAATGCTATAAAACACAGTAAACCCGATAGCGATATTTACCTCCAAATTGATCAAATTGAAGATAAATTACAAATTAGGGTGGTTGACTCGGGAGAGGGCATCCCAGAAAAAGAATTACCCTATATCTTTGACAGATTCTATAAAGTACAAAGCAATAAAAATGATAATATTGATGGCGTAGGTATAGGTCTTGCAGTTACCAAAGAATTGGTACAATTACTAGAGGGCGAGATTAGCGTAAGTAGTCAAAATAAACTAGGTAGCATTTTTACCTTCACCCTACCAATTCAAAATAAGCATCCTCTGGTTCAATCTCCAAAGTTGCAAGAGATGGACTTAGAAAGTATTCAAAAAGATTCTATTGATCTCACTAAAGAAATAATAGACTCTTCACCAGAAGATACTTTACAATTGCTGATAATTGAAGACAATACCGCTATTATAAACTATCTTTCTATGTGTTTAAAAGACACTTGGAGTCTTGATATTGCCAGAGACGGACAGGAAGGAATTGACAAAGCTTTTAAAATAGTGCCAGATATTATTCTATGTGATTTAATGATGCCAAATGTTGACGGATTTAAAGTACTAGATATTCTAAAAAATGATACCAGAACCAGCCATATTCCTATTGTGATTCTAACGGCAAAAGCAGACGATGATTCAAGGATAGAGGCATATAAAAAGGGTGCAGATGCTTACCTACTTAAACCTTTTAATAAAGACGAATTGCATGTTATTCTAGAAAAATTAGTAGCCCAGCGTAAAGTATTACAACAAAGATATCAATCACAAACTGACCTTATTTTTTCTGACGGTATAACACTAGGCAAAGAGGATATTTTTATGAAAAAACTGGAAGAACTAATTTTGTATGAAGACACCAAACGTTCTTATAATGTTAGCCAACTATGTAAAGATTTAGCCATGAGCAGAACCCAGCTGCACAATAAAATTAAAGCATTAACCGGAAGGTCAACTTCTATTTTCGTTAGATCATTAAGGCTTCGAAAAGGAAAGTATCTCTTAGAACATAGCCATAAAAGCATATCGGAAATTGCCTATGAGGTTGGATTTAACAATCCTAGTTATTTTACCAAGTCTTTTACAGAAGAATTTGGAATTCCTCCGAGTTCACTTAGAAAGTAGTGATTCTTGCTAATTTTTTCATATATTATACTACGTTTCATCTAAGTATAGTTTATCAAATTTTATGAAAGTAAAAAAAATAAATATATAATGTTACAACTAAATAATACTTAGAGCTTTTAGTAAAGCACTCATAGCCAAATAATTATATAAATTGGTTTTAACCATCCTAGCTATTTTACCAATTCTTTTACAGAAGAATTTGGAATTCATAAAAGTTCTCTAAGAAAATGATTATTTTTCCGAAATATCTTACTTAGCAAACCATGTTTTTTAGGATTAATAAAACATCTAAAAATGAATAAAAAGATACTCTTTTATGCTTTTTTATTTTTAACGGCCTCTACTGTTTTAGGCCAACAATTTACTTCTAACTTTAAGGTACTTGATAAAAAAGATGGATTGTCACAAATAACAATTAGTACTATTGTTCAGGATAGTAATGGTTTTATTTGGGTAGGCACACAAGGAGGCCTCAACAGGTATGATGGTAATTCTTTCAAAGTATTTAGAAGTAATCCTATGGACTCAACTTCTTTATCTAATAATTTTATTAGTGATTTAGCTGAAGATCAAGAAGGAAATATATGGGTTTCAACCATTGCAGGAGGAGTTTGTAAATATGATCCCAGAACCGACAAATTTAAACGGTATATACAACGAGAAAAAGATACGACACAAATTAGCTCTAATGCTATTAAGGTCGTATATATTGACAAGGCTAATCGCATTTGGATTGGGCATCAAAAGGGGCTTGAGCTCTACAATTCTTCAAAAGATATTTTTGAACAGATTTCAATAGGTAATAATGACAAACCTGTTATAGTGAATGATATAGTTAGTGATAATGAAGATAATTTATGGCTTGCTACTAATACAGGACTCAAACTATTAAATACTACTACTAAAAAAATAGAAAAATTATTTAGTAATGAAGAATCTAACCCAAATAGCCTAAGCTCCAACAATATTAATCAAGTTACCGTAGCTCAAAATGGTATTTTATGGTGCTTATTTAGTGGATATTCCATTAATAGTATAAATCCTAAAACAGGAGACGTAAAACGTTATTTTCAAAACTCATATATCAATATAGATGAAAATAATCCCAATACCAGATTTATTTATCATGGCAAGTCTGGTCAAATCTGGCTGGCAACTGAGTTTTATGGATTGGTAATGTTTGATCCAGATACAGGTGCATTGAAATTACCAAATAATGAATCTATTGTTAAAAATAATTTTACCAAATATCAAGCTTTTACTTTATTACAAGATAATACAGGGTCTTTTTGGGTGGGCACCTGGGAAAATGGTCTGATTCATTATAGTATAAATTCGAATCCATTTAAATATAAGCGTAATTTTTTTGAAAATCCAAATGACCCAAGAACTGATTCCTTTTCTTTTACTATTGAAGATAAAGATGGTTTTATTTGGATAAGCACTACCAAAATGGGCCTGATTAAGTTAGATCCCAAAACTGGTACTGTAACATCTTTTGAAGAATTATCAGATTATTTAAATATAAATAATAGTGACCTTAGAGTACAGCATATTACTCAAGACAAAAAAGGATATATTTGGTTAGGTACCAGAAGTAATGGCTTTATTCGTTTGGATCCTAAAACCAATAAATTTAAAGTTTTTGCAAATCGTCTAGACAGTAGTAATCAGACAGGCTCCAATTCTTTTCATATTGTAAAAGAGGCTCATGATGGGATTATCTGGTTAGCATCCATAGGAGTACTAACGGCATTTAATCCTGAAACCGAAACTTATACAACCTATCCATATAACCCGAAAAATGATAAATCCATTCCCGGTCCTGTTGTTAGCGCCATTTACGAAGATCTTAACCATAATCTTTGGTTAGGGTTTTATGCAGAAGGATTGCATCGTTTAGATCGGAAGACAGGGAATTTCATTAAGGTGAATTATGAACCAAATAATATTTTTGACCCTGATGCAAAATTGGTTTCCTGCCTTTTTCAAAGCGAACGCGATGTTCTTTGGATAGGTACCACTGGCGGGTTATTTAAATATAATATGGCAGAAAATACCTTTAAACGCTATAATTTAGAAAGTGGTTTACCTAGCAACACAATTTATAAGATTTTAGAAGATGAAGATGGAAATTTATGGGTAAGTACAAACGATGGTATCTCTAAATTTGATGTGAAAAATGAAATATTTTGGAACTATCAATCTGAGGATGGACTTCAGCAATCTGAATTTAATGTTCAGTCGGGATTTAAAAGTAATATAGCTGGTTTAATGTATTTTGGAGGCCCGGTTGGACTAAACTTTTTTGATCCAAATGCTATAAAAAATAACTCAAACGTCCCTCCTATTGTATTAATAGAATTTAAAAAATATAATACTAACGGAGACTTTATTGAAATTCAAGGAGTTAATTATAAAAATAGTCTTGACCTCAGGTATAATGAAAGAGATTTTTCTGTAAAAATGGCTGCCTTAGATTATACAAATCCATCTAAAAACAAATATGCATACTGGCTAGAAGGTTATAATAATAACTGGGTAGAAATTGGTACCAGAAATGAAATCACTTTTACTAATCTAAGCCCTGGAGACTATACTTTACGGGTTAAAGGAACTAACAATGATGGTGTCTGGAATGAGAAAGGAAAATCTCTAGAAATTACCATATTACCGCCATGGTGGGGTACATGGTGGGCTTATGGTTTTTATATAATTGCTGCACTCAGTCTTCTTTATATTGGCTATCGCTATCGGATAAATCAATTAGAAACAGTACGCTTAAAAGAACTGGATGAAGCTAAAAGAACTATGTATACTAATATTACACATGAGTTTAGAACACCATTAACTGTCATTTCTGGCATGAATAAAGAATTACGAGAACAAACAAAAGGAAATTATAAAGAGTATTTTGATCTAATAGACCGAAATAGCAAAAATATGCTCCATCTAGTGAATCAATTACTAGAACTTAGAAAACTAGAAATTGGTAAAATGAATGTTGACCTTATTCAAGGTAATATTATTGATTACATAAAATATATTTCTGAGAGTTTTGATACGTATGCAAAAACCAAAGATATTACAGTACATTTTGTTTGTATAACGGAAGAGTTATTCATGGATTACGATGTAAATAAGCTTTCAATGATTCTTTCTAATCTGCTTTCTAACGCAATCAAATACAGTAAACCAGGAGAGGATGTCTTTTTACAAGTAGATGAACTTAAAGATGAGTTGCAAATTAGAGTAGTTGATTCTGGTCAAGGAATTCCCAATCAAGAACTACCCCGTATTTTTGATAGATTCTATAAAGTAGAAAACAATGATAACACTAATATAGATGGCGTTGGTATTGGTCTTGCGGTTACAAAAGAACTTGTGCATTTACTTAAAGGAAGTCTCACCGTTAGTAGTAAAATAGCGCAAGGAAGTATTTTTACACTTACTTTACCTATCCAAAATAATGCGCCTCTAGCTCCGGTTCTATCTCATACAAAACAAGAATTAGAAATCATTCAGAACAGCTCTTTAGAAATTGGTGATGATTTTAATACTAAATCACTATCCAGTACCAAAGAAGCATTACAATTGTTAATTATAGAAGACAATAAAGACGTTCTAAAATATCTTATTACTTGTTTAAATGAACTTTGGCATCTTTTTACTGCACAAGATGGACAGGAGGGAATTGACTTAGCTATTGAAGAAGTTCCAGATGTTATTTTATGTGATTTAATGATGCCTAGTGTTAATGGTTACAAAGTATTAGAAATTTTAAAAAACGATCCTAGAACAAGCCATATTCCTATTGTTATCTTAACAGCTAAACCAGATGATGATGCAAGAATTGAAGCCTATAAAAAAGGTGCAGATGCCTACCTCATTAAGCCTTTTAACAAAGAAGAACTGCTTATTATTCTAGAAAAACTCGTACAACAACGTAAACTACTCCAAGAGCGATATAAATCTCAAACATCCCTATTATTATCAGAGAATACAGTAATACGTAAAGAAGATAACTTTATACAAAAATTAGAAACTTTGGTATTAAATAAAGATTCAAAAAAATTAGATAATATCAACGATATATGTGAACATATGGAAATGAGTCGCACTCAACTTCACAATAAAATAAAAGCTCTCACCGGTAAATCTACTTCCATTTTTATTCGCTCTCTCAGACTTCAAAAAGCTAAGCACCTTTTAGAACGTACCAATAAGAGTATTTCCGAAATTGCGTACGAAGTAGGTTTTAATAATCCAAGTTATTTTACCAAATCATTTACTGAAGAATTTGGCTTACCACCAAGTTCGCTAAGAAAATGATGTATACTATTGTAAATTTTCCTACAAATAAAAAAAGTAATTCAAATTGCTGATATACAGTTGTTTAAACTAAGTAAATTAGTGTTATGAACAATAGTTACACTACTTTTATGAACAATATTTATAGTAATATACTTCCCAAAACATTAGTTCATTCATTAAAAACAATGGTTTATAAAACATGCTTTTTGTTGTATTATCTTTAGACTAAGAATTACACAAGTTCTTACTTAAAAGAAAATCCAATGACAAATAAAACTGTATTAAACGATAAGAATTCAGCCAACAGAAGTTCGCATGATTCTTCCATATATGCCATTCGAAAGACTTTATTGCTCAATGCATACCAATACTTTATTGATAGAGGTATGGGAAATAATACGCATATAGAAAACCTTGCGCAGTAGCAATAAGGTCTGCACACTAAATAAGAATAATAAATAAATAAACAAGAAGGAGTTTAAAATTTAATCCATATGCTTAGATAACACTATAACAAAGTATACTAATTCTAAGTTCCCCCAGACTTACAATAACCCTCCATCTTTTAGTATCAATTATTAATATCAAATTATC
>NZ_JBBEXD010000006.1:0-358997 GCF_037782385.1 Ascidiimonas meishanensis | reverse complement strand
TCACCAATTTTTAATGTACCTGTGTAACTATATTTTAAAAACTTTGTACGGCTACTTCTCTCGCTCTTATAAGCTCTTATGGGAGTAGTATCTACAACAGAAATACTTGTGCAACTTCCTAATCTCCTCTTTTAACCATCACCACCACAGTAATTTCAACGATGTAAGCCTAAAGAAGAATTCAGGGGCGTAATTTGTGTTTAGAATTCATAAGCAGCATATATTTAGTTAATTGAAATTTAGCATTTTAATTTTCTGCATTTTTTATGATATAGAATCCAATTTCCTACCTCGAATTCTGGTTAATAAGGAAACTGCTTCTTTGTCTGAAACAGCAGTAAAGTCTTGATAAAACGCTCCTACTGCTCTAAATTGACTGGGGGCATACAAACATACTACCTCAGTTACATTGTCAATATCATTTATTTTCTTTAGAACAGATGCGGGCGCCACTGGAATTGCAACTACTATCTTAGCTGGTTTTTTATTGGCTACAAGCTCAATAGTGATTACTAAGGTATTCCCGGTAGCAATTCCATCATCTACAATTATGGCAGTTTTATTTTCCAACTCAAGAGGATCACAATTTTTATAATATTGATCATAGCGTCTACCTAGTGATTCTCTTATCCGCAGTGTTTCTTCTTTTAGATACCTTTCTGAAACATCTATAGTATCACTTATGGTTTTATGATGCATGCTTACCGCCCCAATTGCATATTCCTTGTTATGAGGATGTCCTATTTTCTTTGTAAGTACCACATCTAAGGGCTTATTTAATTTTTCTGATATTACAGCGCCTATGGGAAGACCTCCTCTGGGAATAGCCAATATAATAGCATCTTCGCTTTTATACTTTTGTAAGGCGACAGCCAATTGTTCTCCTGCATCTTTCCGATCAAAAAACATCTTTTTCATTTTATAACCATTTGTTAAACCAAGCTGCAGACAATTCAGAAACCTCGGCGAGTTTCCCTGTCTCTTGAAAAAGATGGGATGCACCAGGTACAACTACCAGTTTATGCCTACTCGTCAATTCGTTAGAAACCTGGCGGTTTAATTCAATAACTGCCTTATCCAATTCTCCAACAATTAGCAACACAGGAGATTTTACCTTAGTAAGATCTTGAGAAGCAAGATCTACCCTTCCTCCTCTTGAAACTACCGCTAAAATTTGATCCCCAAAAAAGGAGGCTGCACATAAGGCAGAAGCCGCACCCGTACTGGAACCAAAATAACCAATTTTTAAACCTTTTGTTTCCTCATACTCCTGTATCCATTGTGTTACTTTTATTAATCTTTCCGTTAAAAGATTAATATCAAAACGGTTTTCGTAGTTGAGATCTTCTTTTGAAGTGAGAAGGTCAAATAGCAATGTGCCCAAACCAGCTTTTTGAAGAATTCCGGCTACATAGTTATTTCTTGGGCTTAATCTACTGCTGCCACTTCCATGTGCAAAAAGTACAATTGCTTTTGCTTGCAGTGGAATATTTAATTCTCCAGGTAAAATAACACCCGCTATTTCCATTTCTATCTTTCTATGAATGTCATTAATTGTCATATCTTTTTTTTTGATTTTCTATTTGTTTTTAAGCCAGACACTGTAAATGAATTTTACTATTAGCAGCCTTCGTTATAAACACAAGGTATTAGCTATATTTAGGAAATAAACCTCCAAATAAATCATTCTGGTTAAAGAAAATAACGCAAACCAGAAACATACGATTTGTTTACACATGCTACTTTTGGAGTAAGCAAGTTAAGTGATGATTAACTAAAATGAAATGACAAACATCAGTTAAACATTCTTTTTATAATGGAATATGGTTTATGATTTTAGTCATAGGAATGATGCTGATTTTCATATTATTTTGAGTAAAATCTAAGTTTCCGTGATAACCCGAATTCAATTTTATTTTCTTTTTTCTTTACTTGTATGCCTCTATGGATGTAATGAAGGTAATGACAAGATTCTTCCTGAAAAATCAGAGATCATAGAGTCTGTTTATGCTTCCGTTATTATACAACCTGATAGCCTTTACGAGGTTTATGCTGCTGTTGGTGGAATTTTGGAACAGAATCTGGTAGCAGAAGGTGATTTGATTGTAAAAAACAAAGCACTCATGCAGATTCTTAATACTACCCCAAAACTGAATATGGAAAATGCCAGATTAACCTATGAGCTTTCCAAAGAGCGTTATGATGGTAGCACTGCAATTCTTGCGGAAATTGAAGATGAAATTAGTGCAGCCACTTTAAAATATAAAAATGATTCTATCAATTATTTTCGACAGAAGAATTTATGGGAACAGAGAATTGGCTCGCAGGTAACTTTTGATACCAAAAAGCTTGCTTATGAGCTTTCTGAAAATTCACTAGAATTACTAAAAAGTAAATATGATAGAACGCAGCAAGAATTGGAAACGCAACTCAAACAGGCTTCCAATAATTATAAAACTGCCACAATTGCAAGCAAAGATTTTACGGTCACCAGTAAGATTAGCGGAAAAGTATACTCGGTATATAAAAACCCAGGAGAAATTGTAAGCACAAGAGAACCCTTGGCACTTATTGGATCGGCTAATGATTTTGTGATTGAAATGTTGGTAGACGAGGTAGACATCGTTAAAATTCGCGTAGGACAGGCAACGCTAATTAGCCTTGATGCGTATAACTCAAAAGTATTTGAAGCAAAAGTATCTAAAATATATCCTAGAAAAGATGAACGTACGCAAACCTTTAAAATTGAAGCTGAATTTATAACCAAACCAGCTATTTTATATCCAGGACTTGCAGGTGAAGGTAATGTAATCATAGCAAAGAGACCGGAAACACTTAGCATTCCAAAAGATTATTTAATTGAAGAAGACAGGGTATTAACTCAGCATGGAATCAAAAAAGTAGTTACCGGATTGCAAACGCTGGATAGAATAGAAATTCTTGAAGGAATTGACGAAAACACCTATATTTTGAAACCGGAAAAATGATTAATTGGAAAGTTATATTAGCCATTGCAAAAACACATTTAATTACCAAAATGAAGTCTACAGTAACCGCTTCATTGGGAGTTATGTTTGGTATTGGTGCTTATATTACTCTGGTGAGTTTTATGACTGGTTTAAATCAAATGCTTGACGATTTGATTCTTAATCAAACCCCACATATTCATCTCTATAATGAGATTGAACCTTCTAAGAAGCAGCCAACGGATCTATTTTCTGATTTTAAAGAACATATGGTGGTAGTACACTCTGTAAAACCAAAACAGCAACAGAAAAAAATACACAATGCACTTCCTATTCTAAAACACCTAAAAGAAGACTCCAATGTCTTGGGTGCTATACCCCAATTAAGAGCACAAATATTTTACCTTTCTGGTTCTATAGATTTAGGCGGAAATTTGGTAGGAGTTGATATAATGGAGGAAGCCCGCTTGTTTAATATGAGAGATTACATAGTTCAAGGAACACCAGAGGTATTAAGAAACACAGAAAATGGAATTCTATTAGGAGCCGGACTTGCCAAAAAAATGTCTTTATCTGTTGGAGATAGAGTCCAGATAAGTACGGTTAAAGGGGATATTTTTCCATTAAAAATTATAGGTATTTACCAAAGTGGAATTGCAGATATTGACAATGTTCAAAGTTTTGCTAACCTCAAGACCGTACAACGCATTTTAGGAGAGGCAGAAAACTATATTACAGATATAAACGTCAAACTATTCAATATAAATCAATCCGTCTCTATAGCAAACCGTCTGGAAAAGCAGTTTAAAATAAAAGCAACAGATATTAATGAAGCGAATGCCCAATTTGAAACTGGAAGTACCATACGAAACCTCATCACCTACTCTGTGAGTGTTACGTTGCTAATAGTAGCAGGGTTTGGTATTTATAACATCTTAAATATGCTTATTTATGAAAAAATGAAAGACATTGCTATTTTAAAGGCTACTGGGTTTTCTGGTATTGATGTCCAACTTATTTTTATGAGTCAAGCGGTAATTATAGGTGCCATTGGAGGACTTTTTGGACTGCTTGTAGGTTATGGTCTATCTAGATTAATAGACACTATTCCCTTTGAAACCGAGGCTTTACCAACCATCTCCACTTATCCTATTAATTACAACCCCATGTATTATGTTATTGGCATTTCATTTGCCTTATTGTCTACCTTTATTGCGGGTTATTTACCTTCTAATAAAGCTCGAAAAATTGACCCTGTCCAAATAATAAGAGGTACTTAAAAGCATGCTATGAGCCTTGTTCTGAAAACTAATAATATCAATAAGAAATTCAAAAAACCTGTTTTATTTCATGTTTTAAAAGATATCAGCTTTGGTGTTCATAAAGGAGAATTTGCCTCTATCATGGGAAAATCAGGCTCCGGAAAATCTACATTACTTTATATTTTGTCTACAATGGATACTGATTATGAAGGTCAATTATTTCTAAATGATCAATTGGTAACTGGAAAGCATCCAACAGAGTTGTCTATGATAAGAAATCAGCATATTGGTTTTGTTTTTCAATTTCATTATCTACTATCTGAGTTTAGTGTTCTGGAAAATGTAATGCTTCCAGCCAAAAAATTAGGTAAAAAAACACATCATGAAATTGAACATGACGCAATGACTAAACTAAATATGCTTCATATTGGTCATTTAGCGAACAAAAGGGCGAATCGTATTTCAGGAGGTGAAAAACAACGAGTTGCCATAGCAAGAGCACTTATTAATAATCCCGCAATTTTAATGGGTGATGAACCTACTGGAAACTTAGATAGTTATAATTCTGAAAATGTATTCCAGATTTTTAAACAACTAAAAGAAGAACAAGGACTCTCACTATTGGTAGTTACACATGATATTGATTTTGCAAATAGAACAGATAGAATTATTGAAATGGAAGACGGCCGAATTATTAGTCAATAACTGGCTTATCAAAAAATATAATATTTATTCATCCATTCTAAAACTAATAAGAGGTATGGACAGATCTGTTTGCATTTTTTTAACCAAATCCTGATGAAACAAGCTTCTCAAAAGATTGCGTTCTTTGCGTTCTAACATAGCCAATATATCTGATTTTGAATCTAATACATATTTATTTATAGCTCCAAAAATATCTTCGGAAGTAATAACTTCATACTCAATTCGTTTATAATTTAAATACTCTTGAACCAATTCTTTAAACCATAGTAGTTGTTCTTCACTTTCGTACTCATCTTTAGTAGAAATATGTAATACTTTTATAGTTGCTAAAAAAGGTCTTGCAATACCAGCCAGCGTCTTTAGTGCCATTATATCTTTTGATTCTAAAGCACTCGCATAAACAATGGTATGTATTTTTAACTCTTTAGTTTCATGAGGAACTATCATTAAGGGCACAGCTACCTTAGTAACTAATGATCTTGCTATGTTACCCGCAAATAATGCTTTTTTCTTGTATTTACCCTGAGTTCCCACTAAGATTAAATCGGCAAAAACACTTCTTGCTACAGAAAGAATACCATTAATCACAGAGGTGTCTTCTACAGCCTCCACTTGTAATTCATTATTATTTTTGGATGCCTTAGTGTCTAAATGCTGATAGCAATACGCTCTTAACGCATGCCTTTTTTCATCTGAAACTTTAAGGTCTATCTTAAGATCGTCAAGATAACCCGGAATACTTACAGGGGGTAAATCATAGACGTGTACTACAATCAATTTAACATTTAATTGTTTACTAAGTTCGTAAGCATATTTAAGTAAAGAAACAGATTCGGTTCTTAAATCGGTGGCATAGAGTAGTGTTTTCATTTGAAAAAGATTTTTTACCAAGAATCAAATTAGAACTAATAAAATGAAGAAAAAATGATCCTTGTCATCTTCCTTCAAATAAAAAATAAATTTTGTTAAGACTTATGCCAATCTATTAAGCGTTGAAAAACTATAAAAATCACTAACTATTTCTCCATTCATGTGTGATAACTATCATGGTTTTAAAGAGCTTCAGTAGCTAATTTTAATACAACTTACTAGGTAATAAACCTCTAAAATTGAAGAGATGCCTATGCCTATTTAGCAACTAGAAATGATTAGATTTTAAAAAATATAAATGTACTAGTGGAACCAATGATGTTTATGAATTCAACCATAATGAACTGGCTATTCTTGATAATTACTTTGTTAATAGCTATACTAAGCATTCTTAAATTTGCCAATTTTTGGTTTCATAGACTCACTTGTAGAAGGGTAGAAAAGTTCTTAAAAAAGGTAGATACTTTAAAATACTCCCATGCAGCTACCAAAAAGATGGACTGCTTACCCCCTATTATTCAAAAATGGATGCACTTTTCAGGAATCTCAGATCATAAAAAAGTCACCTTAGTTTATATAGAAAAATCTGGAAGAATGAAAACCAAACCCAATGCTAAGTGGATATCCTATTCTGCAAAACAGTATTTTAATGTGGTAGACCCTGCTTTTATTTGGATAGCCGATATAAAATTGACGCCTGGTATATACCTGAGAGCAAGAGATCAATTAGAGAATGGAAAAGCAGAAATGTCTATCAAGTTATTCTCAATTTTTCCTGTAGTCAATGAAAAAAATAATCCAAAAATCGATTCTGGAGCCATGATACGCTTTCTTGCCGAAACTTGTTGGTTTCCTTCGGCTGCTTTACTTAACTACTTAAGCTGGGAGCATATTTCGGAAACTTCTGCAAAAGCAACGCTTACTTATAATAGTAAGTATGTTTCAGCTATTTTTAGTTTTCACGAAAATGGAGCACTAAAATCAATTGAAACCATGCGTTACTTTGATGGAGCTAAAAATGCTGTTGAACAACCTTGGTTAGTAACTATTATGGATCATAAGGAGTTTCAGGGAATTACCATTCCGTCTAAATCACGTGTTACTTGGAAATTACAAGAGGAAGATTTTAACTGGCTGGAGGTTGAAATCAAAAAGGCATCTTACAACTGATGGAAAATTTAGTTTCAATACATTCAAATCAAATAATTATTTGGCTGCTTTCCGATCTGGGATGAGCAGTATCATAAATTGATACATATATTTGGTAAAAGGAAGGAATAAAAGCAAGCTAAGAATACTGAAAAGGATGTGTCCGTTAGCAATTTGCCTTTGCAGGGTTGTATCTCCTGAGACAAAAACAACTAGTTTTTCAAAATAATTAAATAAGAACAAGCCAATTACAATTGGTACTAAATTAAAAATCAGGTGAAAAATACCGGCACGTAAGGCATCTCGGGTTCCCCCTATTACGGCAAGAAGTGTATCTGAACATGTACCGAGTTCCGCACCCAGCATAGCTGCTAATGCTCCGGTTATATTTATTAAGTCTTGTTTGGCAAGTGTAATCAACATCGCCACTGTAGCGCTAGAAGATTGAATAATCAGAGTCACTAACCCACCTATCGCAGCTCCCTTTACAGGAGTTTCCAAATGTGACATCCATTCCTTAAAAAATTCGCTTTTCCCCAAGGGCAATACAGATAACTCCATTAGATACAACCCAAAGAAGAGTAATCCGAAATACAAGGTAATACGACCTATCTTTTTAACTGTCGTAGCACTCATAAACATCCATAAAATAAAACCAATAATCATTATGATTACAGAATATTTACTCACATTAAAAGCTATCAATTGACTTGAAATAGTGGTGCCGACATTTGCTCCCATAATTACTCCAATAGCATTTTTAAAGTTTATGGTACGCGCATTGATAAGAATAATTACAATAATGATGACAGCTGAAGAGGAATCTAATAAAATAGTTATTAAAGTACCTATGACAATGCTTTTAAAAATGGTGTTTGTAGTGCGTTCCAGTAATGCTTTTGCCTTACCCGATAGAAAAAACTTCAATGTATCTGAAAGTTGTCTGATAGCATATAAAAACAACACCAAACCTCCAAAAATCAACGGTAATATAGCTATTAAATCATCTTTTGACATCTTGTTTAAATTCTTAGAAGTTTCAATGAAACCCTACCTTTCCCCTAAGAGATGGAAGTTCCCATTTGATCATTTCTCTTAAAAATGTATCTACTGTTTCAATTACAAGTTTCTCATTTATTTGAGACGGAGGATGAATACCTAATTCTATATTCTCATTTTCCACAGGAGAATTATCCGGAACAGGAAATAAGATTATCGTATAGATATCCCCGCTGTAGGATTGAGAAAACAAGAGCGTTCCTCCTTGAATGAACTGGTAAGACGGAATCTGATTTGTTTTTTCTATGAGTCCCGGAGGAAAAGAGTCAAAAGTGATATTAACGGCCTCATTGCTATGAATCCAACTAAGTTCCTGTACCCTCCATCCTATTGGGTATGCATCTGCTATAGCATGTAAAGTTTTTAATATAAGTTTACGTATCTCATTTTTCCAAAGTATTTTTTTTTCCACTACCGTTTGAATAGATCTTTTGTAATCTTCTACTCTATCTTCAAGATGCGTAATTTTCATAAGATAAATTTTTAAAGTTTTATGCGCTGTTCTTCTTAATATGTAGGCTTAATCACATTTATGACAAGTTAAGTGAGCATCATAATCAGAGGACTCTTTTTGTTGATACACTTTATATTCTATCTGCTTTCAATTGTTATCTATTGATTCTTTAAAGAATCTTTTGCTTGCCTTTGTTCTTTTTTTGCTTGTTTTCTAAAATAACGCCTAAACAAAAAATTATGTTTAAGAGCTTCCATATTTTCATTAAATCGGTAGGTTCCTTCTTCCAGATTTCGCATGGTTTTATCAAGGTTGTTTACCATTATAGTATCTGTGGCAAGAAAATTCAATGTGCCGTTACCTTCCTTTATGGTAGTCATTAAATCTTTTATATCTTCTGCAATAGTTTCTACCGCAATTCCCGTTTTTTCAAGACGGGTTATGGTACTTCTTATGCTATTACCCGAAATGGTATCGTTTAAAAGTACGCCAACACTACTATTCTCAAAGTTAAGTGCTTCCACGCGCTTATTGAGACGAGTAAGGGTTCCATTTATTATAGCGCTTGTGTTTTTTAAGTTAACAATAGTCTGTTCCAAATTGGAAGCCATAATGGTATCATTTAAAAGTCTGCCAAAAGTGCCTTTCCCATTCGTGAGTGATTGTGTCACCTTTAATAACTCCGCCGTGAGGAGTGCTGCATTTTCATTGGTGGTGTTGAGGGTACTCAACATATCTTTTGCTTCAATACGACTGTATGATTTAATTTCATCTCCCTCTACCACAGAAATATCTGAGTCTTTGCCAGGAATAATATTAATGATCATATTCCCAACCAATCCATCAGATCCAATGCTGGCAATCGCATCTTTCTTTATATGTCGTTGCATTTTTTGTTCAATAGCCATTTTAACCACAATGGTGGTGTCATTTTCCATTTCTATACTTTTGATGGTTCCAACATTGATACCCGCATAGCGCACATTGTTGCCAAGTTGTAAACCATTGACGTTACTGAATACAGAAACGATATTAAAATTTTTACTAAAAAGGTTTTGATTATTACCAATAAGGTATGTGGCTATTATTAATAAGACAGTTCCTATTAAAACAAAAAAACCTAGTTTAATATTTTGAAAAGTAGTTTTAGCCATTGTTCATTATTTAAAAAATGCTTTTATCTTTTCATCTTTAGACTTTAGAAGTTCTTCATAAGTTCCCTCGGCGTAATTAATCCCATCTACCAATAGAATCATACGGTCTGAAATAACCCGGGCGCAGTCTACATCATGCGTGATAATTAAAGATGATGTATTATATTTTTTCTGGATTCGGAGCATTAACTGAATAATTTCTTTGGAAGTAATAGGATCCAATCCGCTGGTAGGTTCATCATACAAAATAATTTTAGGAAACATAATTAAGGTTCTGGCAAGAGCCACCCTTCTTTTCATACCTCCAGAAAGTTCTGCCGGCATTAGGTCTATTGCCTCGGCTAATCCTACATTTTCTAAAGCTTCCAAAACCATCGCATTTGAATCTAAATCTTTCTTAAACCTTTTGGTATGACGTCTCAATGGGAACTCAAGGTTTTCCCGAACAGTCATAGAATCATAAAGTGCACTTCCTTGAAATAGAAAACCAATCTCTGATCTTAACTCGTCCAAACTTTTACGATCTAGTTTACTGATGTCTTTTCCCATCACATTAATGCTTCCGCTATCGGGTATTATTAGCCCTATCAGACATTTAATCATTACCGATTTTCCAGAGCCTGATTTTCCCATAATCACCAAATTCTCGCCTTGATACAACTTCATATTAAAACCATTCAATACGTGGTTGTTACCAAAACTTTTTCGGAGATCATGAATTTCCATAACTATCTTTCTTTCATTGGTAGTGTCTGCTAACGGATTTGTATGTGGAGAAATCTTCATAATTCATAAAAAATATCTGAAATAAATACGGCTATAAAATCCAAAATAAAAATCAGCATAGAAGCGGTAACTACAGCTGTATTTGCAGCTATACCTACGCCCACTGTGCCTTTTTCGCAATAGTATCCTTTAAAACAGCCTACTAATCCAATTGCGAAGCCAAAAAAGAAGGACTTTATAGTAGCAGGAACTAAATCACCATATTCTAAAGAATTGAATACCTGATTAAAATATAAAGTAAATGAAACATCTCCTTTAAAATGTTCTACTAAATAAGATCCATACAATGCTAATAAATCGCCAAAAATAACTAAAAGAGGCACCATTAAAGTGGTAGCTGCAATACGGGTGATCACTAAGTACTTAAATGGGTTGGTTCCAGAAACTTCCATGGCATCAATTTGCTCTGTTACCCGCATTGAACCCAACTCGGCACCTATTCCAGAAGCTACCCTTCCGGCACAAATTAAAGCAATCACAACAGGCCCTACTTCCCTAACAATAGAGATGCCTACCATAGAAGGCATCCATGATACCGCACCAAATTCTAATAAGGTTGGACGCGTTTGCAATGTGAGTACAAGACCTATAATAAAACCCGTAATTCCAACTAGTGTCATAGAACGATTGCCTATTTGGTAACATTGGTGCAATAGTTCTTTGAGCTCATAGGGAGGTTTCCAGAATTCCTTAAGAAAACGACTGGCAAAAAATGCCAATTCACCAGTTTGGTTTAAAAACTGTTTGGATTTGTTAATTATTTGAAGCGATTGCATCATCAATATCTTGCTTTGAAACTACTCAAATATAGCTTACTACCCGTTGGCTAAAAATGATTTAAGTCATAACATCTCATGACAATTATCATAGGTTTAGGTGCATTATCCTCTTAATTTTAAACCATTCACTCAAATTCAATTTTTATGGAAACAAAAACTATTTACATAGAAGATCTTCATTTTGAACATCAAAACTGGCAAAAAGAATTATTGTTTTGGAAAGATGAACTCAAATCTTTTAATAATCGTTTGGAAGAACTGGTACAACGTTGGACAGACCGCAGGGTATTGGCGGAGTTAGATCAATTTCAAAATCAGTTCTTTATTCATAAAACCGCTATTAACGAATTTATCGAGCAGATTAACACTCATGAATTAGAGATCGCAGCGCGTTTAAAATCTAATAATGAATCGCTCAATGTATCCTTATGCAATATGCACCATGCATTTCGCGAAAAAATGGATATGGAACGGAAGCTATTTCAAAAACTGAAACAAAGGTTCTTTAAATTTCTTGGAAAATATATGTGACCAAAAAAATCCGACAAATGAATCGTTTTGACAATATTAACAACGGACATTACTTAACCGAAGAAAAAGCATTTCTTGAAGGTCCTGGAAACCGATTCAAGGAACTTTGGTTTAGTATGAAGGTGTTTTACAATTTTATTAAAGCATTTAGGAAACTACATTTCATAGGCCCATGTGTAACCGTTTTTGGATCTGCTCGTTTTGATTCCAAAAACTCACATTATCAAAAAGCAGAAGCTGTTGGAAAGAGGTTAGCAGAAATGGGGTTTACGGTAATGACGGGTGGTGGTCCCGGAATTATGGAAGCTGCCAATAAAGGAGCCTATTTAAATGGCGGATACTCTGTGGGGTGTAATATCATTTTACCACAAGAACAAAGCGCTAACCCATTTCTGCATAAATGGATCAACATACCATATTTCTTTGTTAGAAAATTTTTATTGATTAAATATTCTTATGCTTTTATTGTGATGCCAGGAGGTATTGGCACCTTAGATGAATTATTTGAGTCTCTTACGCTTATACAAACCAAAATGATTAATCATTTTCCTGTGGTTCTCTTTGGCAAGGAATATCATAAAGAGCTGCACCATCATATTCAGATAATGGCTAGTAATGAAAGTATTAGCCCAGAAGACATGAAGCTATTGTATATGACGGATTCTGTGGAGGAAATGGAAACGCATTTAAAAAAATATGCTATTGATAAGTTTGGACTTATTAAAAAACCTATCCGCAGCAAATGGTGGTTAGGTGAGTCTGCCGAAATCAAAAAAATAGAATCTCTTATTAAAAATAATGATGCTAATACTTAGAGCAATTTTTACACTATTTCCCTTATTACTATTAGGGCAGCACCCCATTGCTTCATT
The DNA here is from genome assembly GCF_037782385.1 of Ascidiimonas meishanensis. Taxonomy (NCBI): domain Bacteria; kingdom Pseudomonadati; phylum Bacteroidota; class Flavobacteriia; order Flavobacteriales; family Flavobacteriaceae; genus Ascidiimonas; species Ascidiimonas meishanensis. Next base: position 346,410 of record NZ_JBBEXD010000006.1, on the reverse strand, counting down.
TAATTGGCACACCACTTCTTTTCAAGATTCTGTAAAGTCAACAAATAATGTTCCCATCACTGCCAAGTGGATTAAAACTCCTCGAACTATTAGAATTGAAGACTATTTTGAATATATGGATTCCTTGGTGGTGAGTAATGATTCTCTCGGAAATGCGGGGCTCAACGAACATATTATTGTGCATCTTAATCCTTGGATAATTGATACGCTATATGCGACGGATTACTATGTGAAAAAAGCCAAAGATTCTTTTGTATACAACCAGAAGAAAATGATTGTTTTTAGATCTGGAGATTCTATTCTAATTCCAGGCATTAAAGAAATTGACAGCCTTCAAAAAAGTTTCGCCAAATTGCATTTGGAAGTAAACATTCCAGAATACAGACTTAGAATTTTTAGAGAAGATTCTTTGCTATTTAATTTTCCGATACGGGTAGGACAAAACAGGAAAAGATATCTAGCAATGAGTAAACGAATGACTAATTTAAGAACCCTTCAGGGAACCGGTAAGATTATAGCACATCATAAAAATCCCGTCTATTATAACCCAGTAAATATGAAGCGATACCATAAAACTAACAGAGATGATGGGAAAACAACACTATTGCCTAGAATACCTTGGTTAGAAACCATCATTGACGGAGTGAGAAATGGACAAATGATACACCCAACCACCAACCCTGAGACGCTTGGCAGCGCCTACTCTAATGGATGTATTGGAACAAAAGAATGTGATGCATGGATTATTTATTATTACGCACCTGTATCTACTCCCATTAATATAAAGTACGAACTTATAGTAAAAGGTATAGATAATAAAAAACTACAGCTAGAAGATATTTATCATTATGAACATTAAAAGTCTTCAAACCTACTTAGTCTATTTCTAAGTTTTTGTAATTCATGCTGATGCCTTTCAATTTTGTTCAACAATTGTTGTATAATTTGAATCCCTTCAGGATTTACGCCTAATTCACGATACATACGCACCATTCGCTCTAGTTGAGATAGCTCTTCATGACTTACGTACTTTTCTTCATGTGCTATTTTAACAGTAATCAGTTCATACTCCAATAAGGTATCAATAAATGATTCTTCCACTTCATGTTTTAGGCAGAACTCCTTTACTTTGATATGATAAGCAAGTTTCATTTAAAATATATTTACAGGTTGGTTTTTCTTAATTCTTCAAATAGTTCTTTTTGTCTGGGACTCACTTTTTCTGGTATCTGTATCAAGTAAGTAACATAGATGTCTCCAAATTGCCCTTCCTTCTTGTATTTTGGAAAACCTTTTCCTTTCAATTTTACTTTTGTATGGTTTTGCGTGAGGGGAGCTACTTTTAATTTTACCTTACCATCCATGGTATTCATCATTACTTCACCCCCTAAAACTGCCGTGGTTAATGGAATTGTAATGGTTTTGTAAAGATTGGATGCTTCCCTTTTAAAATCAGTATTATTTATGATTTTGAATGTTATAAATAAGTCTCCAGAAGGTCCTCCTTCAATACCGGGTCCCCCATGACCTGAAATTTTAATAGTTTGCCCGTTTTCTACACCTGCTGGTATTGTAATCCGTATTTTTTTGTTATTAACAGTTAAGGTTTGCTTATGTGTTTTGTAAATATCGGTAAGGTTTAATTGAAGTTCTGCGGTATAGTCTTGTCCTTTAAAACGTACATTTCTTCCTCTTTTTTGTTGAAATGCGCCACCGCCAAACATAGCTTCAAAAAAATCTGAAAAATCACTTCCAGCGTCACCCCCAGCATAGGTATAATCCGTACGGGTACCTCTGCGTTGTTGTTTTGCCTTTTCAAATTCTTCAGCATGCTGCCAGTCTTTTCCATACTCATCATACTTCTTGCGTTTTTCCGGATCACTTAATACTTCGTTGGCTTCATTGAGCTGTTTGAATTTTTTCTCTGCTTCGGCGTTGTTCGGATTTACATCAGGATGATATTTTCTAGCTAGCTTTCGGTATGCTTTCTTAATTTCAGCTTCCGATGCATTCTTAGAAACTCCCAGTACTTTGTAATAATCAATAAAATTCATAGCGTATTAAATCGTATTTAATAAGAAACTTAATTTAAATGTATCTTCTTCCAAAACCTGTTAAATTGGTATATTGTTTTTTATAGACGCTTTAGAGATAGTTTCTTTTGCTTTATTATAGCCAATGGTAAATATCTCTTCTAAATGATTTGAATTAAAAACACTAAAAGAGCTTAACTCTTTTGGATGGACCATAATCTCACATTCCCTGAATTTATCTGTAGAATTTTTATATACTGATAAATAATAGGCTCTTTCCATAACGCTAAACGAGGTTTTAAAATCAGTAGGTTTCATGTTTTTTATAGGACTCACATCTACTCCATAAATAACCTCACATTTATCCCGCAGTGGTTCTAGTGGAAAATTATCAAGTATTCCGCCATCAGCATACAGTGAGTCTTTAATTTTTACTGGTGTAAAGATTCCAGGGAAAGAAGCAGAAGCCATAAGAGCCGTAATTAAATCACCTTGATGGAATACTTCAGCTGAGCCAGATATTAAATTTGTAGCTGTTACAAACAATTTTTTCTTTAAACTTAAAAAATCATTTGCTGGAAAATAAGAAAGCATAAAATCATGAAAAGATACTGTATCTATAAAACCTGGTTTTTTCCTTGCAAATCTAGACAAGGAAAATAACTTAACATTTCTAAAAAAATCCAGCATTTCATCAGTACGCTTCCCCGCTGCATACAAGGCTCCCACTATTGCACCTGCACTGGTGCCAGAAATAATGTCTATGGATAGACCTGCTTCTTCAAATGCTTTAATCGCACCTATATGTGCTACGCCACGGTGTCCACCACCAGATAAAACCAATCCTTTTGTTTGCCTTTTCATGAGAATTTAGTAATTAATGTATTTAAAATCATTGTTATTCTAATAGTCAATATCTGTACAAGAGCATTATTTTTAAACCGCTTTTCTAAAACGCTATTAAATAAATTTTTTCCTTCCAACGTTCTAATCATACCTACTAGAATTAATTTGGGTATCAATTAAAGATCTTGAATGTGAATACATCTACTACAGGTATCATTAATGCTTTTGTAGTAGTTAATCGCTAAATCAATTACATTAGAAATAGTTTTAGAAACATCTTTTTTGTGATTGTTTACCACCATTATAATCTCTGGCATTTCACCGCCCCCACCTAGTCTTAACATACTTAACCCTGAAAGCATTTCCTCTTTTGTTGTATTTTTAGTAGTTGGTAAAATATTATTTTATTTCACATTTTAATTATAGTTTATATAGTTTACTTTTAAAACAGATCTCTGTTAAATTGGATACTCTTTAAATATTTTAGCAATAGTACGGTTAATGGTTTTTTTAAATTTTTCTGGCGACATTGTGAGTCCTTTAATAATGGAACCCTGCCAGATAATTTGATTTTTTTCAAGGTCAGAAACATAAATAATTAGCGATTGTTCTGCATAATTGTAGGTTTCTATTTTACAACCTGCCCAATAAGAGTATTCATCTTCATCAAAACAGTTGGTAATTGAAACTTCCTCATCTTTTACAGTAAACTTAAAGCCTACTTGTAATTGAGGGGAAGAAGCTTCCAACTCATATCCTCGTTTTCTCATCTCATCTTCTAATGCTGTCTTTATATGCATTCTGGTAGTTGTATTGTCGTATTCCGGATAGTTAGTATCTTTTACCAATAGGTCTTCTGCACAGATTACAAAGGTTTTATAGGCTTGAAAGTTGGTGTTTGGATCTTCTTCTGCAACTACTTTAGAACTTCCGCAAGAAACGTTAGAAATAGTTAGTAAGAAGAGCATAACATATAATATCTTAAATTTATGAATCATGGTGTTTATTTTAGAGGGTTTAGTATTTTTTTGTTTGCAATTGGAAATAATTCATGAGGTGCAGGCTTTCCTTTTTGCCAGTAATCAAAAGCTTGTATGGTAGCCATTGAAATGTTTGTTAAAGCTTCACTCGTAAGAAAAGCGTGATGTGATGTAATTAACACATTAGGCATTGAGATTAGGGTTTGTAAAATCGTATCTTCTAATGGTTTATTTGAATGATCTTGAAAAAAATAGGGTTTTTCAAATTCATATACATCCATCCCGAGTCCTCCTATTTTTTCTGATTTTAAACCCGCTAATATTGCTTTGGAATCTACCACCCCTCCTCTGGCCGTATTAATGATTAATACCCCGGGCTTCATTGCTTGAATCATTTTGGCATTAATCAAATGATGCGTTTTCTTGTTCAATGGTACATGTAACGAAATTACATCTGCTTGTTTACAAAGTTTAGTGAGGTTTTCATAAACTATACCCGTTTCTCTTTTCAAGGTTTCGTTCACTTCTATGTCATATCCTATTAGCTTACATCCCATTCCTTTACAAATACGAGCCATGACACTCCCAATTTTTCCAGTACCTATAATACCAATGGTTTTCCCATTGAGATCGAATCCCGTTAAACCATCTATGCAAAAATTATTTTTTCGAATACGATCATTAGAAATGATTAGTTTTCTATTGATTGCCAATAAAAGCGCCATTGCATGTTCGGCAATTGCATAAGGCGAATATTCAGGAACATTTGCTACGCTTATATTCAGCATTTTAGCAACCTCCAAATCAACACAATCATAGCCAGTGGCTCTTAGTGCTATAGCATTAACACCCATTACACTCAACTTTTTAAGTACACGTGCTGAAGCATCATCTCCCGAAAATATTGAAATGGCATCGCAGCCTTTGGCTAAATTTACACTGACTTCTGAAAGGGCTTGTTTGGTAAATTGAAGTTCGTGTTTACCTTTATTTGCTGCTTCCAAATATGGAATAATAAAATCATATGCACTATAGACCTGTATTTTCATATTCTTAGTTCTTTATAGGAATTATCCTTTCCTTTTCCATGGAATTAATTATACGGCGGGTATAATCTGAAACTGTATTTGAAATATTTTTGGGGTCTACAAGGTCATAACTACCTACCCATATTAATGAGCGCTCATTATCTTTGGTGATATCAAACAAGGCTGTTTCCAGATGATATACCTTATATCTGTCATAATAACCCGGAGTGTAATAGATATTCTGATATTGAAAATAATACCTTCGAAAACGTCTAAAATAAATTCCTGAAGTAGTATAAGGCTGCGTATAATACCGACGATTTTCTATTCCTTTAACAGCTGATACCAAAACTGCATCAAAATCCTGACTTGTAAATTTATCAAGCTGTTTCTGTATGGCTTTTTCAGTTTGTTTTCCCGTACTAAAGTCTGCTGGCAATACATGGTAACTTTCTGCTGCTTTAATACCTCTTACTTGTAATTCACGGCTAAGTTGTTCTTCAAAAAGTTTTCGAGCGATTAGATTATTTGTAACTCCTACTACTAATACCTTTTTAGGTGAATAATTTATATATTCATCATTTAGCCAAGTATTTGTCATTCTCGCAGGTCCACATTGAAAGAATAACAAACCTATTAATAGTATCAATATTTTTTTCATGATTGCATCTTTTAACAATGACCTTAAAGTTACGACCACCAACAAATAATTGAAATGACTAATCTCAGTTATCAAGTAATAAGCAAAGTATCTATTGTATTTATATAAAAAAGCTCCTCTTGACATTTCACGAGGAGCTTTCTTAAAATTTTTCTCTTTATCCATCTATCAACAAAGACTTACTGCTAAAAACATAAAGAAAAGGTATTAAACCTTTATTTTAATTTAAAAGGCGTTTTGTTTTGTCGTTTTTCATTATACCCGAAATCAATATAAATATGTTTTTCTTTAGTGCCTTAAAGTCTTTAAAATAGCTATCTGATTCTTCTACCAACTCTCTATGTGCTGCCTTTACCTCCCTTTCTTCATAAGGCTGATCTTCCTTGTCAAGTAAAATTGATAATTCGTTCATATGTTTCTTTACTTTAGAAATCATACTTTTTACGGTTTTATTACTCTCTACAAGAGTTTTTACTAATGATTTAGCTTCCGGATATTGTTGTTTTGTAGAGAGTTGTAAAAAGTATTCTGCCAATAAATCTTCAAGAAATACTAACTCATCGGCTATAAAATTAAGTTCAGAAAGCCATCTTAAGCCATCACGGTGCATTTCATCTGCACTTCTCCATTCTAAATATTGAAATTTATTATCCTGTATCATGGTTCTTAGATTTTAATAGATAAGCCGTATTACAGCATACTTAATCTGTACGACGGCTTATCTTGTTTTAAGAAATCTTAATAGTCTTAGAAGTATGGATTTTTGCTTCAGGCTTTTTAGACAAAGCTAATTTCAAAATTCCATCTTTATAGGTTGCTTTTACATCTTCTTCCATAATTGTGTCTGGAAGCAATAACGAACGTTGAAATGAGCTATAATTAAACTCTTTACGTGCGTAGTTTTCTGTTTTTTCTTCATCAGTTTCTGTTCTTTCAGCACTGATATTAAGATACCCGTCATCTATAGAAACCTGAAAGTCTTTTTTTTCAAGTCCGGGTGCTGCCAATTCAATTTCAAACGCATCGTCTGTTTCTTTGATGTTCAACGCAGGCTGATTATGAGTAGCTCTGGTCCAGAAATTGTCTTTAAAAAGATCATTTGTATCAAAAAAATGAGAGAGTTCGGTATCAAACCAAGGCATTTTACGATTAAATTTAATTAGTGACATAAGATTATATTTTTTGGTTAAACAATTAATTAATATTTAAACCTAAAATAATGATAAACAACTAATTAAAAAATGATAATAGTCAGGGAAGAGATGTAAATAAAAGGAAGATTCTTTTAATCTATGAAGCCTTTATAGAAAAGTAAAACATATTTAATTAAGATGATTCTTTTATAATACCCATAAAAAAGATTAATTAATAGTTGATTTTATTTACAAATAAATTAACAGATCATAGTTTTTTTATTTTATAGATTTATGAAAACTTAAATTAATTATTATGAAAAAGAATCGTGTTTCAAACCTAAAGCTTACCAAATCTACGGTATCAAAGCTAAATTCAAAATTATTGGCTCCCTCTATGAACGAAAGAATAAAAGGTGGAGGGTGGTCTGATTATCCTTGTATTGATAATTTAGGCGAGCCTTCCTTTCATTGTGGTTCTTTAGGATGCGAAAGCATGGGCTGTATTTCTGAATTCTGGACAGAGAGTAGATGTGATGTACTTCTTCCTTAATTGGAGATTCCTCAATACTAAAAATCAAAACAGCCCTAAAAGCTTTTAACGTTTAGGGCTGTTTTAAAATAAGTGATTTTTTAATTTCAGATCAAATTTTTACTTTTCTTCTATTTGAATATTACAGGATTCAGGATGGCATGAATATTCTGGAAAAGTTTCCATTAGTGCCCTTCCTCCAAGAATTTCAAAAGAATCTTGAATTTTAGCAATTGTCTTTTTCTTGAGTGATAAATTTTTTAAGCTTCGTTTTTTCATGCTATACTGAATTTTAGATTTCTTTAAAAGTAGGAAAAATTAGGCACAAGTAAATCTTTAACCATTATAAGATAATGAAATTATCATCTAGCAGAGGCATCATTTACTTACTATTGTAGATTCAAAAACAGAAATCTAAACAAAGCTGTGTACTACTGATTATTAAGGCCTAAAAATGTTCTGAAAATGGGTGTCCGCATCTTGCGCATTTGGGCCATTTACCTGATACATCTTGAAACGAGACACAACTGCACCCATTTACTTGGCATTTTCCATTTCCATTAATAACCTCCTTAACCTCTTCTTCTTGAATTTGAATGAGCGTTTCCATAAAATTGATTTTAAAAATTAATCTTTAAGAAGTAGTATTTATACTTCTATAATTTTATGTTTGATGGCATATAGTACGAGTCCTATTCTACTTTTAACATCTAATTTGTCAAAAAGGTTTTCTCGATAACCATCAATGGTTTTGGGGGAAAGAAACATTAAGCCTGCAATCTCTTTGTATGTTTTTTCTGTGCAGGCAAGTTTTAAAAATTCAATTTCACGATCACGAAGCTTGATTTGCTCATCTTTCTCTTTACGATCAAGTGTATCTAATAAGGTATTGGTAATACGATCTGAGTAATAAAATCCTTTTTCAATTACATCAGATATTGCTTTTTTAAAGATATCTGGATGAATATCTTTAAGCAGATACCCTTTAGCTCCTAAACGTAACATTTTAATGATGGTCTCTTCACTATCATCCATAGAGAGAGCAATTGTTTTCATTTCTGGATGTGTGTTTTTTATCCATGCCATCGTTTCAAGACCATTCATTACTGGCATATTTATATCTAATAATACCACATCTGGTTTTATTTGAGCTTTTTGCAATGTATTTATGAAATTCTGGCCATTAGTTGCGTGAAAAAGAACTTCATAATTTTTAAATGAAGAAACTAAAGCTTCTAAAGATTGTGCAAATAATAAATGATCGTCTATAATAGCGATAGTATATTTTTTCATGATGTTGTTATTTGCTTAATTGGATATTTCAAAGTTACACAAACTCCTTTGTTTACGTTGGTTTTTAAGTCTAAATTTGCTTTTATTAATTCTGAGCGTTTACGCATATTCATTAAACCGCTGCCTGTCTTTTGAGTATTCGGATCAAAACCTATTCCATTATCACAAGATGAAATATAAAGTTCGGTTGCTGAAAATTTCAATAGGATATTTAGTTCTGTTGCTTTTGAATATTTCACACAATTTGAAAAGCACTCCTGAAAAATCCGGAAGATAATAATTTCATCCTTTTGATCTATTACAATAGGTTCTCCTTCAATGTTATAATTGATTTTAAAAAAATTCATTCGTTTAAAACGATTGATTTCTGCTTCAAATGAATCTACTAAACCTAGATTTGAGATAAAGTCTGTATTCAAAGATCTTGATAATTGCCTCATTTCACTAAGTCCCTTTCCCAAAACCTCAGAAGCTTCATTAAGTCTCTTTGCATGTATTTCGGAGACATCTGCTTGTAGCATATTTAATTGCATTTTGGCAACAGACAAAAGCTGTCCAATATTATCATGCAGTTCCCAGCTTATATTTTTAAAGGTCTGCTCTTGAATCTCATTTTGAGACTTGGCTAGTTCCATTTCAAAGTGACGCCTCTCTTCTGCCTGTTTAATGAGTAATTGTGTTTTTCGCTTCTGAAAAACAGAAAAAATAAGAATTAGGGTAACTACTAGTATGATCAAAACAATTGATACTGCTAATACTAAAAATTGTATTTCTTTTTGCTCCATAATACACCAAAAATAAAACAGCCATGCATAATAAAATTAAGTCCAAAAAGTACCACAGAATAAGGGATACTTTTATTAAAGTTAAGGTATTCTGCAATAAACATAAAGGGCATGAATGGCACATGGAATAATAACAAGCCCAAACTAAACCAGAAAAATACAGATTTACCAAACTGAAGTGTAAATTCGCTGGATAGAATTTCCATAAAGTATAAGATAATAGATACTACTAGAAAAATCATACCTATGGTATATACATAGCTTTGTGTGATTTCGCTGAAATCTTGCAGAAAAAAGGATATTAATACAAAGGCCACATAAAATAAACCTAAGAACCAAAGAAGCAATCTTTTATTTACTTTATTCTTAAGGAGATATCTGTACCAAATAAAGTAAAAAGAAAATTGAATTAATGTGTAACTATTAGCTACGATTTTAGAACTACTAATATCTTCATTAAATACATTGTAATAAAAAAATCTATAAGAAAACTCCGTTATTGCAATAAACCAAATAGAATAAAAAAAATATTTTGCCTTACCTCCAGCATACTTAAAAAAGAATATCGTATTTATAATCGCTGAAGCTAAGGCAATATATTTAATATAATTGGTTAATTCTTGCATTTAAAGTCTCAATCCTTGAACTAATTATTTGGAAAACTAGTACTTGGTGGGTTCCCATTACCTCCGTATTCCAGTGAGCCTATGGTAGTAATGTCAGATCCACCATCATACATAGTGGTTGTCATAAAGGCGCCTTCCTGAGTAGCAGAGCGACCTGTTGGTGTAATAAAAACGGTTAAAAAATTTCTCTTTTCGTCATAATCAGCATCATCCGGAAAAAGCCCCATATAAATCCGGAAGCCATCTAAATCTATTTTCTGTTTTGCCGCCTCTCTTTTTGCATATTCAATATAACTTTCCAATTCTTCTAAAGTGTAATAACTGGAAGCTGATAATTCAAAAGACGGATGCGTCTCATTACTGAAAATTGCTTTTAAGGCTTCGCTCTGAATATTTCTTTGCCCATTTTGTGCAACACTTGAAAGTTTTTGTTCTTTTTTTGCTATCTGGGCATACTTCTGAACTGTTTGTTCTAAAGATTGCAATTTTTGAATTCTTTTAATAAAGCCTTCACTTAAACCTTTAGCAACATCTTCTTTGATAAGTTTCTTTTCAACAGATGCTGGTAATTCCGGATATTTTTCACAGGAACGTTCTTCCATTTGACAAGAAGAAAAACAAAATACTACCGATAGGCATACTACTAAGTATGCGCTTTTAACTAATTTTTTTTTCATTTTTTGGAGGTGTTTAATTGGTTACAAGATAGATAAAAAATGTTCTATTGAATAAGCGCAGAATTTCAAAATTATATTATAAAACCTTTAAATTACTGATTTACATCATTTTAAATAATTAAAAAGCCTTAAAAAAAGGGGAAATTCCCCCACTTACTTACAACTTTATGAAGGTTCTGTAAGGTGAAATGCAACAGCAACTATCAATAGTTTTTTTAAAATTTGATCTTTACTTTATTAGAAACAGGAAAAATCCCCTTTTTCAAAATTAGAATGATACTTACCTTTATATATCTGTAAAGCTTAGTGAATCTTATATACACCTTGGAATATTCTACTAAAAAAGAGATCAACGAATTGTTAGAGAAGGCCTATTCATTACAATTGATTAATTGGAATGATGGTATGATCTATAGCGATTTCATTAAAGCCTTATGGCGAACTTTTCTGAAGCATGATGCATTTTGCGAAAAAGCAAACCGAATTCAAAATACTTTAGGAGAATCCAATTCATTAGAGTTACTTTCTTCAGAAATTGATCTTTATAGAAAGTAATTACAACACAAAACGTAACTTTTCATTGCGCTTTTTCTGGGCAAGTACAGAGATGGAATGTTCTGTAAGCTGTAATATCCGGAGATAGCCTCCAGTAGTTTGTCCATTTCTCATTAAAATAATCAATTTACCTTTTGGAGTTAACTGCACCGTTCCCGGAATCACCGCAGAAGTAATCATGGAGTGCTGATGTGCTTCAATCTCTTCATTTAATTGATATCCCATTCTATTATTTTCTTTAGAAACTGAAAATTCCGTTTGCAAGATTTGATCTAGTTGGTCTTTTGAAAGCATCTCAAAATCCGGACCTTTAAGTAACTGTAATGTATCTGTATTAAAATAAGTAGGATCAAAATTAATATCTGGTTGCACAATACCTTTCGTAAATTCATCAATAGGCAAAGTATCGTTTTGCTTTAAACTCTCGGAAACTGTCACATTTTTCATAAAGGAGCGACTTTCCATCACTATAGCTGTCTTAAATCCTCCAGCTACACTAAGATACGTTCTAAACCCTTTTTCAAGTTTTCCAAATGAAAGAACATCTCCTTCTTGAATTCTTAAAACCTCGTTGTTAGAAACGGCAACATCATTAATTTTTGGAGACATTTCTGCACCTGTAATTGCAATAACGGAGGCAGTCTCAAAAAGCAAGGAAGGACCCGTCATTGTAATTTCCAGACTGGCTGCATTTTTTAAATTGTTTAATAATCTGTTTCCATAATTATAAGCAATCATATCCATTGCTCCAGAAACGGGTACTCCATAATTTCTATATCCAAATCTTCCTGAATCCTGTACGGAGGTAAAAAAACCTGATTTCAATACTTTAATCATTTAATTCTTTATTTTCAGGCTTGTAAATACCAGTTTGAACTTTGATTTTAAGGAATTCATATTCTTGTTCTGAAATGGAATAAAATTGAATACGGTCTCCAACTGTAACAAAACAAGGAGGGTTATGTGATGAATTAAATAGCTGTACGGGGCAATTTCCTATAAGATTCCAACCTCCTGGAGATTCCTGAGGATAAATACCCGTCTGACTGCCCCCTATGCCAACAGAACCTGAAGGAACCGAAGTACGCGGACTACTTCTCCGTTTTAGATGTAATCTATCTGCTAATCCGCCCAAATACATAAATCCTGGCAAAAAACCCATACAATAAACTGTATAAACAGACCCCGTATGAAGATTAATAAGTTCTTCTTTGCTCAATCCTTTTTCTTCACATACATAGTTTAAATCTGAAGCAAATCTATCTTCATAACACACAGGAAGTTTCCACAAAGTTCTTTTGAGTTCTATCTTATCATCAATTTTAATATCCAAATTTTCTATAAGATGGATCATCTCGGATGCATTCAGTTGTTTTTCAATATCAATAATTGCTAGAGAGGTATAAGAAGGTACATATTCAAACTTTTTAGTACTTAATATGTTCTTTAAAAGCTTTTGATAGGAAAGAATATGAGTTAAAATCTCTTCTTTAATTAGGGATGGCCATTCAATTAAGATAGCGTGTTCACCAAATTCCTTATAAGTTAACGGATATTTCATTTTTTTATAGTCCACCCATAATCAGGCAATTTTTGTTTTACGAATTTAAGTATTTTTAAGGCATCTGCAGTGTCACCATGAATACAAAAGGTAGCTGCCTTCATAGGAATGCTTTTTTTTGTTACCGTAAGCACTGTTCCTTTCTCCAGCATTTGCAGCAAATGCTTTAATACGCTTTCAGGATTAGTTATTACAGCATTGGCTTCTTTTCTAGAAACCATGCTCAAGTTATTGTTATAATTTCTATCGGCAAAAGCTTCAAACATAACACGCGTTCCAAAAGAAAGAGCTACCTCCGCCAGTGCTGAATTAAAGGGAGCAAGCAAAACAGCATCTGGAAACACCTGAATACAAGCTTTGGAAATTACTTTTGCTATTTTTTTACTTTTCAACGCCTCATTGTAAAGAGCTCCATGTGGTTTTATATGGGTTACTGGTAAACCTACATTTTTTGCACATTTTTTAAAAAGCTTTAGTTGCGCAATTAGAGAGATCTTAAGCGCCCTATTGCCAAGTACTAAGACTTCTCTTCCAAAATTTTCTTTATCTGGATATGAAGGATGTGCTCCAATGCTAACATCATAAATTTTTGCGAGCCTCATCACTTCCAAAATGGAGTTTTCATCACCCGCATGACCTCCACAGGCAATATTACACCTTGTTATTAGCGGGAGTATTTTGGCTTCATTACCTACTCCTTCGCCTACATCACAATTTATGTCTACTGGTTTCAGATTCATGAAAAAATAGTTATACCCATCACTTTAAGGATTCCCTTAATTCCTAAAACAAGTGTTACAACCACAATAAGAATTGCAATTAAATTATTCCAGAAGGTGTTTTTGTAAGCTCCTAACACACCAGGACGATTTACTACCCATACTAAAAAGATAGCAATCACTGGTAATAAAAGTCCGTTTGCAATCTGCGCAACTCGTATCATTTGAATTGGCGTAATTTTAAAAGACATAAATAAAAGACCTAATACAAGAATAAGTACCCATACCCATCTAAATCTATAATCCTTTAATCCTGCATTCCAACCAAAAATACTATTTACCACATAAGCCGCTGCTAAAGGTGCTGTAACGGCAGAGGTGATGCCTGCTGCGAATAAACCAATTCCTAAAAAGTATCTGGAAGCCTGCCCATACAGAGGTTCTAATCCCAAAGCAAGATCCATGGCATTCTTTACTTTATCAATTTGCAATCCAGAGGCTGCAACCATAATAGAGATAGAAACCAAACCTCCCAAAAAAACTGATATATAGGTGTCTTTTTTAACGGCGTCAAGGTCTTTAAAAGAAGACCACTTTTCTTTTACCAGAGATGCATGAAGAAACAAATTGTATGGAACAATAGTGGTACCTACAAGACCTATAACAGTAAGCAAACTTTTATCTGGTAGTGCCGGAACAAAAATTCCTTTTAAAACCTTGACTATACTAGGACCTGTAAGTATTGCTGTGACCACAAAAGATAAACTCATTAGAATTACAAGACCTACCAAACTTCTTTCAAGTGTTTTATAATTACCCGTAAAAAGAAGCAAAAATGCGATCCCTGCAATCAAAAAAGATGCATAGTTGCTTATCTCTGTTCCAAAAACTGCTTCAACTCCTAAAACTGCACCACTAATGTTACCTGCTTCATAGGCTGCATTTCCCAAAACAATAGCAATAATTATTAATCCCAATAAAATGCTTCTAACTCTGGAATTCGTTAGTTGCTCTTTGATAATTTCGGCAAGTCCTTTTTGAGTAACCACACCTAATCTCGCCGCCATTTCCTGTAAGACGGCTGTTGCAAGCACAGAAAGTAGCATCGCCCATAATAAGGAAGTTCCAAACTGAACCCCAGCTACGGTACAAATAGTAACCGTGCCAGGACCAATAAAAGCTGCTGCAACTAATGCTCCTGGGCCGGTATTTTTTAAAATACGAATCAATTTTCAATCATATTTTCTATCTCAGAAATTCCCAAAAGAGATGAATCATTAATACCTAACAGGCAGGTTATAAAATCTTATATTTTAGCTAAGATAATTCTTCGATAGAAACTATCCTAAATCAATTTCTTTTATATAACAAATCTTATTTTGTTTCTATCTGTTTTAAAAGTTCGTCTACGGCTCTTTTCAACTGTACATCTTTACCCTTTGCTTTATCATCTGGCGCATTATCTAGAATAATGTCTGGTATAGCAGGACCTAACTCCATATTTTCTTCTGAGCTCTTTACATACCAGCCTCTATAAGGCATGCGCACGATTGAACCATCAATAAGCCTAGTTGATCCTGTAGAGATTACTGCTCCAAAAGTAGGCATTCCAACTAGTGTTCCAATTCCAAGAGATTTATAGGCATGAGAAAATATTTCTGCATTAGAGTAACTTGTTTCATTGCACAATGCAATAGAAGGTTTTGTCCAGGAAGCAAGTGGTAAACGCTCACTAAAAGGATAGTTATCTTTAAAGTTACGGTGTTCTTTTTGCAGGTTTTTAGCCGCTCCTCTAGGAACCGTGTATGCATGTTGACGAACCGTAAGTACTGCCATTAAATAGTCTGTGGTCCAACCACCTCCATTGTATCTAACATCAATCACAATACCTTCTTTTCCAAGGCCTGCAGCCGTAAGTTCTCTTTCAAATCTTTCAAAACTCTGCCAGTTCATACCCTGAATGTGAATGTATCCAAGTTTACCATTTGAATAGGTGTCTGTCAATTTTTTTCGCGAATTTACCCAAGCATTATAATTTTCAACTCTAGCACTACTTTTAGGTCTAATAACAACTTCTCTGCTATCTCCTTCGCTATTTTTAACGGTTAAATATATTTTTTGATTGGCAGTTTCCGTTAGCAAATTATACAGATTATCATTAGCTTTTATTTCATGACCATTAACTCCCGTAATTATTTCTCCTTTTAATAGTTTGCTACTACTGCGGTCTGCTGGCATTGCTGCTACAATTTCTGTAATTTTCAACCCTTCTTTACCTTCCGGTTTTACAGAAACTCCCAATAAACCAGTAGTCTGCTTTTGCAATGCTGCTCTATCTTCGCCTCTATACATTCCCATATGACTTGCATTGACCTGACCTAACATCCAATTAAAAATCGTCTTAAAATCAGCCCGTGTTGAAGCTTTCATTGCAAGTGGTTTATACTGGGTTCTTAGCGCTTCCCAATCTTGACCGTGAAAATCAGGATCATAAAACCCCTCATTAATGGCCTTCCATGCTTCTTCAAAAATCTGATTTGATTCTTTTTGATAATCAATATTCATTTTTGCGGAGAACGACTGTGATTCTGGCTTTCCGTCTCTCATTTTAAGTCGATAAGGATTTCCACCAAAAGCTGTATAATAAAGGTAGCTTCCTTTGGCATCTGTCACTACATTACTTGGACGTTTATTTTTAGTAGTTAGTGCTTTGGTCTCTTTTCCATCCCATTGAATGGAATAGAGATCTGAATCTACGGTTGCATTACCTCTACCTCCAAATGCTGTTGTATAATAAATGGTATGGCCGTCTTTTGAGATTGCTCTTGCAAATTCCCCTCCCGTATAAGAAGTAACTTGAACCTGACGCTCAAAAATACCCTCAAAATCAATCGTTACTTTTACTGTCGATTTTTCCTCGGTAGTTTTATCTTTCTTTTTGTCACCTTCATTTTCCACTGCTTCCAATTCATCCCAATCTTCTTTTGTTCTTTCCCAGTCTTCCTTTTGAAGCCATACAAACCAAACATCAAAATCGCTATTATTGCGGTTACTGGAGAACACCAACTTTTTACCATCTGCACTCCAAATAGGGTTTATGTCATATTTAGGATGCATACTAATATTCACAGGCTTCTTGCTATTGTCTGCCTTATGAATATATACTTCCTCATTAAAATTGAGTCCGCTTAAACTATAGGAGATCCATTGACTGTCTGGTGACCAGGCAACACCATCTGGGGTATCCCAACCATCTAATAAAATCTTTTCATTAGAAAGTTTTCCATCTTCAGCGATGGATGCAACTACTAATGTACCTCTGCCTCTAATAAAGGCAATAGATTTTCCATTGGGTGCAATAACTGGTTTATTTTCTTGTGCTTTTGTCTTAGTAAGACGCGTTATCTTGTGTTTAAGTGTTTTAAACAAATCTTTTTCTTTGGAATCATCAGAAACCACCAAATAAAGATCATTTTGACCATCGCGATCTGAAACAAAAAGGATTTTTTCATCGCTTAACCAAGACGCGTTTCTATCTCTATAAGCACTCTTAGAAAGATTTACAGTTCGTTTTTTATCCTTGCCATTTTCTTTGACAAAAATCTCTCCTCTAATTTCAATTATACCATAATTTCCGTTTGGTGAGGGTTTAATGGCATCCACTTTAGAAGTAAAAGTCTTAAGTTCTACAGGATCAAATCTATAATCTGCTTTGAGATCTAGTTTTACCTCCTGAAGACTTCCAGACGACAAATCCAAAAGTAAAACATGATCTCCTTTTGTTGCTATTAATTTTGTTGCATTATCACTAACACCATAGGAAAAAATACCCATGTCTGAAAAATCTGTTATCTTAGAAAAATCCGAATTTTTAGTACCTTCATAACTTATACCTACTTTATAGATATTGTATTTACCGCTTCTGGCAGATTGGAAATAAAGTGTTTCATTACCAGCCCATTGTGGGTAAAAATCATTTCCTTCATCTACAGTGATTTGAAAATATTGATCGTTCTTTATATTATATATCCATACATCACGGTTAGCAGGACCTCTATATACTTCTCTTTCGATTCTGCAAGATCCTTTAGTGAAGGCAATTTTTGTTCCATCTGGTGATAGTACCGCATCAAAACCCAAAGAATTTATATATCTATGAGGGGTACCTCCTGTATTCTCAACCATCAAAATCTCCGGTTCTCTTTCTACTTGTTGAAAATATCTTCTTGAATTAAAAATAATAGCTCCGTTTGCCGTGAAATCAGTCACCTGATCATTTCCTGAGTGATAGGTAAGTCTCTTAGGAAGTCCGCCTTCACTAGGTATCACATACACATCATCATTTCCATACCTATTGCTTTGAAAAGCGAGCTCTTTACCATCCGCACTCCAAATAGGTTTGGTATCATACCCTTCATGTATGGTGATACGTCTTGGATTTTTTCCAGACACCTCTGCTGTCCAAATATCACCTTGATAATTAAATGCAATTTTACTACCATCGGGGCTTAAGCTTGGAAAATAAATTAACGGTTCTTGAGCACTTACCAGTACTGCAATAAAAAAAACAAGAAAAGGCAATTTCTTAACAAATTTCATGTAAAGGATTTTTAGTTGGTATTAATTCAAAAGGAGAAATTAATTTTAAGAGCAAAATACATACTGGAATGCTGAGTGGCAATTTTTTAACGTTTCGTTTAACCAGAATTCTTCTCTATCAGAAAGAATTTATCTTTTCTTCCAGTTGTTATTAATTATTTTAACATTTAGACATTTAATTATACTCACTGTAAACATACATTGATACCATCTAAAATATCCCATATAAAATTTAAAAACACCGCTTAGTATTACTAAAACATTGTTAATTCAAATACTATATTCATTCTTTTTTAATATTTTTAATTTTATAGAAAATATTGAATTTATACTTGAATTTCAAACATGTATACTAAGAAATTACGCACTATCTTCAATTGTGAATTAAGTGAAAATTAATTAAAACATTGCTATGAAAAAAATCTTACTCCTATTGTTATTTGTTCTTTTATCTCCAAACATTAAGGCACAGGATACGAGTACAATTGAAGACCGTTATGCATCTTATTTTGAACTGCCCAGAGAATCTATCTTTTTACATTTAAACAAAAGCACTTTTATAAAGGGAGAGTCTATTTGGTTTAAAGGGTATGTCTACGATCGTAAGCAAGGGGTTCCCTTTAAAGAAACTACCAATATTTATGTAGGTTTATACAATAAAGAAGGAAAGCAATTATCTAAATATCTGGTAAAAGCTACAGATGGATATGCTGCTGGCACTATTAAAATAGACTCTACCTATGCTACCGGTGCATATTTTTTGAAAGCAAATACGAATTGGATGCGTAACTTTAATGAAGATGATGCATTTGTACAAAGAATACAGCTCATAAATGAAGAGAAAGCTAATTCACCAGCAATGGAAAGCACTTATGATTTACAACTTTTACCGGAAGGAGGTCATTTAGTGGATCAGGTTCCAGGAGTAGTTGGGGTAAAGTTAGTTAATAGTGAAGGACGTGGGGTTTCTTTTGACCAAGGAGTACTTATCAATAAATTGGGAACTAAAATCACTGATTTTAAAGCGAATGCTTTTGGAATGGCGAGTTTTTCATTTACACCTGATATTAATGAAAGTTATCAGGTTTTGGTTACTCTAAAAGATGGTGAAAAAATAAATGCCGCAATTCCAAACATTAAAGAAAAAGGTGTTGTTTTGAAAGTAGTAAATACACCAGGAACCAAAGAAGTTTTAATTTCTATTGCTACTAATAAAGCAACTTATAAAAATATAAAGCAAAAGCCTTTTCATTTATTAATACATAAAGACGGTGCATCTAAAAGCAGTCCATTTGTTTTTAATCAGTCTGAAAAGGAAATTATTCTACCTCTTAAAGAAGATTTTCTTTTCAAGGGTATCAATACCATTACCCTTTTTGATGAAAATGAAAATCCTATTGCAGAACGTATGATTTTCAATCATTACAACTGGAAACCCACAAATGCAGCAATCAGTATTAATGAAATCAAGGGAGATTCTATAACGCTAGATCTTCAATTCATGAGTGATTTAAATTCTGAAAAAAATATAAGTGTTTCAGTGCTTCCATCAGAAACAAGGGCTTACAATCAAAAAATAAGTACTTTTTCTGAGTTTTTATTAAAACCATACGTAAAAGGTCATATAGAAAACCCTGCTCATTATTTTAAAGAATCAACCCGAAGGAAAGCGTACGATTTAGATTTGTTATTACTTACCCAAGGTTGGAGTAGATATGAGTGGAATAGCATCTTTAATCGTAAACCAAATCCTGTTTTTGAATTTGAAAACGGACTTACCCTAAAGGGTGTTTTTAACCATCCAAAACTTGATAAATTCCCTGCTTTTTTTATTGATGCTTCAAGGTATCATGAATCTAGAGTACAGGATCTTAAAAATCCGAATTTTGAAATACCCAATATGTATTTTGAAACCGATGAAAAAGTAGAAATTCAATTGGTAAAAAGAAATGGCAAATTAAAGACGCACAGTTTATATGCAAGAACTTTGAGTAATCTTTCTACAGATCAACTGAATACTACCCATTTCAATACACCCCTTTTATTCACAGAACCCCTTCCAGATCTTACGTATGATTTTCAGGACGAAAAAATTGTTTTTCTAGAAGAGATAGATTTGGTAGGGAAAACCAAAGAAAAAGAGAAGCGATATAATAACTATATTTATCGTAAAAATGATGTTACGGTTGACCTTGAAACTGCTAATAAATTACCTTTTGTAACTGATATCATTCGCAGAAAAGGCTTTGATGTTAATGATGATACTCCGGGAACAGTGACTATCTTTAGTAGACGAAGGAGTAGTCTAGGAAACCAGCAACCTCCTATTGTATACTTTGACGATACCAGATTGGCTGGAGGTTTTGATATTCTATGGCAATTAAGAAGTACCGAAATTGAAAGAATTGTGGTTGAACCCATTGGAATTTCAGAAGGCAGTAGAGGTGCGGGTGGCGTGATTAGAATCTGGAGTCGCAAAGGTTCCATTTTTGGAGATGTTGAAAAACAACGTCAAAAAGTATTTATTGATAACTCTATTTCCTACTTACCCGTAAAAGAGTTTTATGCACCTAAATATTTATATTCTAGTCCGTTATTTAGATATTTTGGGGTCATACATTGGGAACCTAAGGTAACTACAGATGAAAAAGGTAAAGCGACTATCAGAGTGCTAAATACGGGAGTTAGGGAACTTAATCTTTATATTGAAGGGATGTCTAAAAATGGAGAATTGATTAGTACTATGAAAACGGTTAGAATAGATAAATCAGCGTCAAAATAAAAATCCAATCTAGTACAAAACTGATTATCCTAAGATGATAGTGAGTGACCAAAATAATAGAAAAAATAATTTTTAAAATTTAATTCTATTGAGGGGTGCCTTATTAAAGGGTGCCCTTTTTTGTTTAATAAAACTCACCCCAACCACCCTTCTCTATCCAAACTGCGGTATTGAATGGCTTCGCTGATATGGTGCCGATTTATCTAGAATTATAAAAAGGGATAAGACTCTCTAGCTGTAAGGATTATATATGGGTTAATATTGATTTCTTTTTTTTACTATAACTTATTTATTTACAATTTCAACATTGATTATTTTAGAGTTACATCTAAAGGGTTTGTTGTTTTATTTTAAGCTATCGGTTAAAATAATATTTCTTCATATTTATAACTCTTAGTAACAAATTGGGTTTATTGGTACACAAACATTTACTGCTTGGATATTCTGGAAACAGCAAGGACATATTATTGGTTTTTTTTCTAATACATCAATAACTTTATTGAAAACATTATTTAATTTGAGAACTTTTGAAGAATTAATATTTTTGAGCCTTTGCAGATATTCTCTCTTATTCCCTAAATTAGATATTGGCACTCCAAAGAGGTTTTTAAATTTAGGTGAATTTTTGTACTCTGTGATAATTTTTTCTCTCAAAACAATCTTATTGGTTAGTTCAGAATTTTTGAGAGCATTATATTCTTCAATATTCCTAATGCTCACATGCTTTCCGTTTCGATTCAGGATTTGGAATTCTATTTTTTGAAAATCAATATTTTTAATATTTTCTTCTATCTGAGAAACAAGTTCATTTTCAATATTTCTAGTTACTCTTTTTTCCGACTCACGTATTTGCTTATCAAGATTTTGCTCTTTTTTCACATGAGAATTGACGATTGAATTGTACTTCTTAATCAACCTATTGCGTTGCTTTTTCTCATTTACAATACTCTTTTGTTTTTTAATTTTACTTTTATCAAATACAGCAACAAAACTTTTCAGAATATCATCCCGGGTTGCTTTACTTATTGCTTTTAAAAGGGTTTTAACAAGATCATTCCTAATATCAGGAAGTAATTCAGAAATAACGCCAATACCTTGAGATGAGATAGCGGTATAGATTTCTTCTAAAATAAATAAAACTTTTTTGCTTGAGTTTTTTTCTTTTACTTTTTGTTTTAGTTCTTCAACATAATCATCAACTTTATTTTCAAAATCAACACCGTTTTTATAAGTCCATTGCTCCTCATTAAAGAAGTAATTAACCTTTTCATTAATACCAGATTGCTTTCGCCCATAGTCTTGAAATGAATTAAACTCTTTTTCTAAATAGTTTGCAGATGTAAGTATAAGTGAAATACTGTTATAGTTAACTTTGTTAACTTCAATACTATCTGTGAGTTTTTGAAGTTCATTTTTAAAATCATTCTGTAATCTTCTATCAATTATTTTCTGGCTTTCCTTCTCTATTCGTTCATCAAATTCTTCATATAATGTTTCATAAGCAGCCAACTCAGAATCAAATGATTCAAAATTTTCAAATGTTGTTGAACCTGCGATTTTACTATAAATACGATTGTGAACTTTTTCAATATTAATCTTAAGTTCTGTAAGTTTATTTTCTACTTCATTACTGTCTTTTGCGATAATCCCAGAGAAGAATGTAATATTAGTGAGTATGGCAATAAATACTAATAACCGATTAAATCGTTTTTGAGCTAATTTTATGCGATTTCGGTTTGCTAGTAAAAAAGGGACAAGTATTATTAACAATCCAAAAATTAAATTAAGCCATAATTTATACTTCTGAAGACAATTAACAAATGAATATTCTTGAAAGCCATTTAACTTCTCTTGAACGTTCGCATAAAAAGTATTTGGTATATCAATAGGTAAGTACCCTTTTATTTCAAGTGATAGAAAAAGATAAACTATTCCTACTATCAAAAAAGGAATAAGGTAAGTATTTACAGTTTCAAGGAAGATAACCCATCTATCTATTTTGCGAACTCCAATGCCAGGAAAAGATGTTTTAGAAAAAGGATTTATATAATGAAGTGTAAAATTATGAAGCCTTTTTGAACCAACTATACTTTTTAAAAACTGCTTTCTATACACTTTAAATGGTTTATCAGGATTGACTAAGTTATTTGTGATTACAGGTTGCAGAAATGCCCTCAAGTGTACAATAACTAAACTCAATGTATAAAAAATAACAAGCCCAATAACTAGTCCCGTAAATGAAGTAAGTATGAAAAAGGAAAAATCCATGTGAGATAATCGTTTTATTTACCTCAAATGTAAACTAAACATAATGTTATAAAATACCCAATAATAGGTATTTAGGGAATATCTCATGAAGTTCATAAATAGAAATGAGTCTATATAATTACGGTAGTTTTGTATAACCTCCTCCTTTATTCTTTAAAGAAAATTTACCCCCCAACCACCCTTCTCCATCCAAACTACAGTATTGAATGGCTTTAGATGTATAATCTTTATTTACGGCTTCACTATTTTGGATCAAAAACAACAATGATCAATTTAAAGGGATGATGTCATATTTTCATAATACGAATAGCTATTTGTTAGACCCTTTAAAATGATACAGATCAACAAATAACATACAGCAAAACGACCGCATTCGGTAAATAATAAAGAGATGAAGCTACCTCCTAAGGACTAATGAATGCATTTTTTAGTGCATTCCATGCTACAAGGGTTTTTAGGATTTTATCTCCGCAATGGGTTCATCTATATGAGGGATCATCTCGAATGATTTTTTTGAAACCTTCTCTTTAAAATTTTCAATGGCCTTTTCGCGTTCCTCATCGGTGTAGCCTTTATAGTTATGTATGTAGTACATCTCCAATCTTTCCTTTAGGTTGTATTTCATAGTTGGACAGGCCTTTTCGTTTTCATTCCAGCTCTTTGGGCATCTACCCCCACAAATAGGAAGTATTCTACAGGTACTACATGGAAAGGTACCTTTCAAGAGAGTATCGTTCCATTCACTTAGAGGAGGATTATCGTATGTGGCATGTTCGCCATCCACATTAATATTACCCAACACATGGTGGGACTTCTCATAGTGTTTGGAGTATGATACCTCTGAACAGTTGAACACATTACCATAGGCGTCTATAAGCTCTGCATTCTTTTGTACGGCAAAACACACTACTTTTTTTCTCCCGGGTAGATTTCTTAGGGGGTTTGGAAACCCGCGATCTAACATCTCTAACTTCCACAGCATCTCATCTTTAGTAAACTGCTCTTTTGAGGAAGTCTTGGAGCTGGCATCGTTACCACCCCAATCGTAGATCTTAATGGGGTAAAAATAGGCTAACTTTTTATGCATGCCTTCTTTAACAAGCAAATCGATCAGTTGCGAAACCCCCTCCTCGTTAGATTCGTCTACATTGCACCGTATGCCGATTCTGGCTTTGAAGTCAAAGAAATCCTCCCTGGAGGTAATCTTTTTTAGGTTGTTGAAGATAAGGTCAAACGACTTGCCGCCTCCCTTAACATATCTGTGCTTGTCATGTTGCGCTGCTACACCATCAAGTGTTATCTCAAATTGGTTGATTGACAATTCTGTAACTGCCTCAACAAATATGTCCTCTTTTAAACTAAGACCATTTGTCACCATCTTGGCATTGTAGCTAAGTCCGTTATCGGAGCAGAAGCCTTTCAGTCTCTTGGTCAATTCTCGTATCTGCTTAAGCCCCATTAAAGGTTCGGCACCAAACCAACCCACAAATAATCCTTTGTAATTGCCTTTGAGCAGCTTTTGCTCAATTCTGTGGTATATTTTCTCAATGAGAGCCTCTCCCATATCGGCCTTCACATGTTGCTGACCACAGTAGTAACATCCCAACTGGCAGTTGGCACTTGGCTGCAGTACTTCATAAAGTATTCCTGATTCCCTAGCTGATGCCTGCTTATTATCACTCACTACGGCAAACAACTCATCCTCTTCTTCAGGAACCAGAACCTGACCCTCAACAAGCTTGTTAAATTTTTCTTTGGGAATCTCCAGGAATCTGCCATTATTTATATAGTCAAGAGAAGTCTTGGATACAATATATGCCTTGGCTTTTCTGCCACTAAAGACCACTCTGTCTTCCTGGCCATTTACTGCATTCGATATTATAGCGTAATTTGATAGTTTGTAGTTAGATTTCATGATCTTTTATTTTTTATAGATAATACCTTCCTTCTTAACATGTTGAATATTATGTAATAAAAGAAAAAGGGTACAACCAGTTTCTTTGCTTCCGATAGCATCCAGGAGAAGTCTATATCATCGTTGAAGAATAGCAATTTTTTAAAGAATAGATATATATTGTAGGGAAATTGGAGTATGGAATTGGGATCGTTGTAGATCACAAAACCCAGAAAGACAAAAAGGAAGAACATGCTTAAGCTTCCATAGATGAGCAGGAAATAATCCGTCCTGGTCTTCGGGGTCCACTTAAAATTCCTCGATAATTGAACAATAAATTCTTTAACAGCCCTGAAACCCTTCCGTCTTAGATTGTGTATTTTTACCGCGTCTGACAACACCCAATATCCATCATACCTGAAAAAAGGGTTTAGGTTTGTTATAAAAGACAGCAGATTTATGTAAATAAACAGCAGTGCCATACCGCTGTAAGTAAACATGAAGATGATGCCGGCGAGTGTACAGAGGAGCAGTTGCATATACAGACCTGCCAGGTTGACGATGATTCGTTCTCTTTGCCTGAGCTTCCACACATCGGTTACATCTGCATAGAGTACCGGGGAAATTAAATAGAAGCCCAGCCCTATACCCCCATGCTTAGCACCAAACTTTCTGCATGCAGAGGCATGTCCCAGTTCGTGTAGTAGTATTCCTGACATGGCAAGGAATGTAGCAATAAATGTCTCCTGAGCTGTCATGGTTTTCATACTTTCGATATAGGATGGGATGGTTACAAGGGGTATTATAAAGCACAGCATCGCGATAGCACTTATATAGAAAAAGATGGGTTCAAAAAAGTTCTTGAAAATCCAACTTACCTTGCCTACCAGCTTAGCGCTGAAAAGGGGCATCCTTACAGTCAGGTAGTCTAAGGGATTCACTTTGGAGACAAGCACGCCTTCCATCTCAATGATTCCGTTCGGTGCTAATTTCTCATAGATCAACTTCTTTACTTCTTCTAAAGAAGCCTTAATACCTAGCTCTTCGTTTATGATTTTTACAATAGTCTCAAAGTTATCGTACTCGCTGTCTTTGAGCCTTTCAACGATCTTTAGGACCGTATCATTCACCACTACCCTTTTATCAT
Organism: Ascidiimonas meishanensis; assembly: GCF_037782385.1. Classification (NCBI taxonomy): domain Bacteria; kingdom Pseudomonadati; phylum Bacteroidota; class Flavobacteriia; order Flavobacteriales; family Flavobacteriaceae; genus Ascidiimonas; species Ascidiimonas meishanensis. Next base: position 320,291 of record NZ_JBBEXD010000006.1, on the reverse strand, counting down.
GGGCTTTTTCATGAATGAGGTAATCACCCTTTTCGAACTTCTGAATGCTCAAATCACTGGAAAATTTTATGGAGACAGCACTGCTCATACTCTGTGATTTTTTATAGAATTATATCTGTGTAGGGCTCGATGACAGTTAGTAGTAGTAAAAAGCCTTGCAAAGTCAGAGGTAATCACGTTATCCTTTCGCGGATCAAGTGTCCATTTCGCCACGCTACCGGGATCTATTACTTCTGTACCGGGAATTCGCAGAAAATACGAGGTGGGGAAGGATCCGTCCTCATACTGGTGGTTCAGCAAGTTGGTCACAACACGGTCAATGATTGATTCATGATCCTGATACAACTCTTTTGAACTACACAAGGCCCCTACGACCATTGCGGTAAAGAAAAAGTTCTTTTTCCCTGTTAGGTCTCTTACCACATGCTCCTCCTGATCTATGAAGGAGGTAAGTTCTGATGCGATTGATAAAACCTTGTCTGCATTCCCACGATCATGTTCCACCAGCGTCTCCAGAAGAAGGGCTGTGTTGTAAACAGGTGAAGTCCACCAATAGGCCTTCCAAAGGTTCTTATCCCATTGATCCAGAAGATACTTCTCCAACTTTTTTGCCGACTCCCCCTCGGGATCGTACTGGCACAAGAACTTGTACGCCAATGCGCTGACGCATGTATGTTCTTGGGTCCACCCCTTAAAGTCATTAATAAATTCCAGAGATCCATGCAAGGCTTGGTCATCAATGTAGGTGGTGAATCCACCACTTGGTAACTGATATTTCAACCAGCATGAGTATTCTCTGGCAACGTCATAACCGCGATGAGAGAGTGCCATCAGAGCGCAAGTGGTGCTGTCCGCATCAACAATCCAGTTAGTATTGAAACCCCATAAACAATCGTTTTGCCTGTGAGTGTTGAGGAAATCGCATGCCCTGTTCATAAGTGTATTGTCTTCTTTGGCTGGAAGCTGATGAACAATGTAGCCTGTAACCCATACGTCGCTGATCAGGGTATTGGTTACACAGTCAGCCCAAGATCCATCATCCCGTTGCCGTGTTTTTATATACTGTAGCGAATCATTCAGAGCTTTACCAATGTTATTAGATTTCTTCATGGAATTGGAAAGTGTTGAGAGTACTGTCCATCTTCTGAAGACTGTTTCCATGTTCGCTAAATTACTCTTTATTTCCAGTTCTTTGGTATTTATGAGTTCTATCCAAAGTGGTACCTTCGCTGAGCTTTTGCCCAATATTTCTTTTGACTTATCCAGGTGCTGCAGCGCTTTGTGATATAAATCTTGTGCTACACCCTCCATATAGAATACTTTAGAGACCTCCTCATAAGTAAGGTCAACAATTTTTCGTTTATTTCTGGTCAGAAAGGATATGACCTCTGAAATAGCAATGTTCGCCTGATCGTTCTGCAAATCTTCCTTCATGTCAAATATGTCGTCTACGATCTGAAAACAGATGTTGACATGCCGCTGTGAGCGATTAATGATATCCTGCATGTGTGCGTCTACCTGGTCGGGAAACAGGTGATGCCAGATATCAACTGCTATCTTGGCAAAGGCCATTTTGCGGTCTGATAGTTCCATATACACATCCCATGGAATGGTTTTTTGGGTTTTGTATTGTTGATCGAGTTTTAGCGATCCGAGGAATTCAGCTCTCCTTATGTTCCATGTGGTCCAAAAAGGATTGGAAAGTTCAAAGATGCGTGCTAAAAGCTTTACACCCTCCTCCTGACAGATACCCGAAAGGAAAGTAACCCTTTGCTTTTGATCGTTCCCTAAATTCTTTCTATCGTAGAGTAAGTCTTTCACGTTGATAGAATTATAGAAAAAGAAGGAAGCAAAACAAATATGATCCACAAGTTCGGGGTCATGCGAATCATCGATAAAGAACATCGGGTAAACAAGATAGATATTCTCTGCTTTGAGGGTTTCATTCCTGAAAAAATGCAAAATACGTTCTTTTATCTCAGAAGGATACGGTAACTCCTCACAGTACCGCAGAAAGCTTTCATGTTTGTTTTTTCTTATAGAGATTAAATTGTTCATGAGTGTTTTTAGAGAAAGAATTAGTTCCAAAATCCCGAAGTCGATTTGGAAATTACAGGAAAGCTTTAAATAATCTGATGTTGTCTGAATGCAGGACTGGTATTACTTTTATAACAAGGAGACAGAAATCAGCAAGAATAGATACCTATGACTAATTATCAATGGTAATAATTCTATCCGATTTCTATCTCCTTATCAAAGCATTTTTCCTACCATAGATTTAGTTAGTTGGTCTAATGGCAGGTCAGCCTGAATTTCTAGACATTGATTTTCAATGAAGAACAGTACCACCGCCACCGCCACCGGTGCCGCCACCGCCGCCGCCGCCGCAAACCGCATCTACGTCATTATCACAAACACCATTTATCTCATTCCCGCAGGCACCATCAATGTAACCAAGTTCTAACCTTGGTTCCAGTTCCTCTACCTTAAACAGGTCTTCGTTAATGAAGTCCTTTTTTTGAACATCGGTTCCTTTTTTACTACCTTTTTTTAGCTTCATACTATATTGATTAGTTTTTGTACCTACTTTCAGAAATTTAAAGTCGCTGTTTCGGCTTGTCCGACCATGTTTTCCTAAAATTGGGGTAAATAATGTTTAATATATATAATATTAATAAAATATTAATAAGAATACATGATTATTAATAAGAATACGATTACGATAAAGTTATGCTTTTAAAATTTATATTACAAATTTAACTTAACTTTAACTGTTATATAGTTGTATTAAATATGTAAGATATATTAGCAAATAACTAATATATTAACGTGAGTCCGCTATAAGAAAAATCACGTAAGTATAAGCGATTTTCAATAGAAAATCGTATCGAAGACAAATAATTTTTCAACAAAAAGCCTCATTTCGATACAATTTTTTGTCGTTTCACTATAAAAAATCACTCAATTTGACGGCTTTTTTATATAAAACCTTTAGGTCGAACTCACGTTATATTATTATTTTTTCTAGAATCCTTTTCAAGTAAATAAGTAATACATTGGTTTTTTGTATAGTATAAGAGATATTTTCTTAAGCTTTTTTCGATATTTTTAAATTATTAAAAAATCTGTCAAAAAAAATATACAATCTTGTTTGGGTAAGCTTGGTCAACCATTTATAACGACAAATAATTACCGGATACTAGAAAAGAGTCATTATCGCAAAAATTCAATCCCGAACGCTACACCGCTTTCTTTCTTAGATTAGTGTTTTAATGCGCTGCTATTTTTAGTAGCCTACGCTGCATTTCTTAAAAGATTGAGCAGTAACTTTGAAATTTTCTATCACCCCAACCACCCTTCTCTATCCAAACTGCGGTATTGAATGGCCTCGCTGATATGGTTTCCGTTTACATCTGGATTTCCTTCTAAATCGGCAATAGTTCTGGCAACTTTCAAAATCCGGTCATAAGCTCTTGCAGATAAGTTGAGCCGCTCCATGGCACTTTTGAGTAAGTTTTTAGAAGCTTCATCCATCTTACAATACCTACGAATTTGCTTAGTATTCATTTGTGCGTTGTAATGCACATTTTCCAATTCTTTAAAACGCGCTGTTTGTAATTCTCTGGCTTTGCTTACGCGTTGTCTGATAGAAACACTTCCCTCTCCTGCCCTATCTTCAGAAAGTTTTTCAAAGGGAACAGGGGTTACTTCAATATGAATATCAATTCGGTCTAGCAAGGGCCCTGAAATTTTACCTAGGTACCGTTGCATCTCTTGCGGGGAAGAGGTTACGGGAGCATCCGGATCATTAAAATAACCTCCGGGACTCGGGTTCATACTCGCAACCAACATAAAACTGGAAGGATAGGTGACTGTAAATTTTGCCCTGCTAATGGTAACTTCTCTATCTTCTAGTGGCTGGCGCATCACCTCCAAAACGCTTCGTTTGAATTCTGGAAGCTCGTCTAAAAAAAGTACTCCATTGTGTGCCAGTGAAATTTCACCTGGTTGCGGATACGCGCCTCCACCTACGAGTGCCACATCTGAGATGGTATGGTGCCCATTTGTAATGTACGCATAAAGGCGAGAAAACCAGAGTATAGACCATTCCCGCCAGAAACTGACAAAAGCCTTGGAGCGTGCCTAAAAAGGCAACGTTTGGAGCGAGAATGGACTCAAGTGGACTGTGCTAATCACTTTGGTGTACTTAAAGACTCCTATCAAAAATGGGAATGGAATCAAATTACACCTGTAATATACCGAAGAAAAATGGTTTGTAATTTCTTAGGGTATAACTATTGGGATGATGGTACACAATCATTAGCAAATTTATCATTGCTATACCGAATAAACTACAAGCTTTCACAAACAGATTTAGGTAATCTAATTGGAGTAAGCCCAAGAACTATTGAACGAATTGAAGGAAAAGAAGAACAGGTTTCTAATGAAATTCAGAAACGTGTTCTCGATTTTATTTCAATTTAATACTACCAGTGATAAAGTAGTTTGGCTTACTTCCAATACCGTTTTGGTAATTCCAGTCAACTCCAATCGTTAAGAAAGAAGGAACATTAAACTTGCGATATATTCCCCCTGCTTTTTCTTTACGTTCTGAATCTAATAAAGAGCCCGATAATAAACCTAAAGCTATTCCTGCGTTCCATCTTGGTTTATCTCCATCAAATACGCTTACACCTGCATACGGAATTGGAGAAAGAATAGGTAATTTCCAAAAGCTATCTTCTGGTACAAATGGAGATGATATGGAAAGATTAGCTGAGCTTACATTGTTATCTATAACCCCATATTTCCCACTGAAGTTTGTACTGCTAGTGAAGGTGACTTCTCCATCTTCAGTTCCTAAATCGTTGAGTAAATAATTTTGAAGCTTGGTAGAGTTGTAATCAATTATATTTATCTGTCCATTAATACTCGGTATCCAAGAGAATTTGAATTTGGCTGTATCCCTATACTTAAACTTATATAAGCTGTATCCTCCTTTTAAAATTAATTGTTCAGGGCGAGCTGTAGTTATCTCATCGGTTTCGGGATTGTAATTTTTAAACTTGTCTTTTTGATAGTTTAATGAAACTGTCCAAGATTGTAGTCTATGAGGATTATAGTTTGTAGAATCAGCTGCAAGATATATTTCACTAAATGAATGTTGATATGTGGCACCAACAACATATCCGTTATTCTCTTTAAAATCAAATTTATTGAGATTAAGAAAACTACTGGAGTTAGTAATACCTAAATTAAGAAAGAAAGTATTGTGTTTTTGAGCAGATCTTATCTCTGGCTGATTTTTATAAACATAATCATCAGACCAACTCAAAAAACCTAATTTGAATTGAGCTTGAACTTTTGCGCCATTAAGCTCAATTGTTTTCACTTCAGCATTATAAAATTGTGCTACGGTAGTCTTATTACTATTTATAACTTGACCCATTGAGAAGATTGATTTAAGCAAGAAAATGCTTATGAGTATTTTTTTCATTTTGATTGGTTTATTAATTGATTAAAATTAAGATATTTGAATCAAAATACAATACCTAATAATGGGTATAAACTCACTTCTTTTTTGAATATAATTATCTTTGATAATAGATAGATGAGCATATAGATATTCTTATGGTAGCTATTAATATAAAATCGTGATATGAAAAAAATACTTCTAATAATTACTCTGAGTTTCATTGGATGTGATAATAAAAGTTATGACCACCCTTGTATAGATTACATTCAAAATATAGAATCTTTAGAGAATGAGGTAGATAAATTGTTTCAAAACGAAGGAAAGCTTAAAGAAGAACTTGAAAGTGCAAAACTATATATTAAGACTCTTGAGCTAGAAAATAACCGTTTAACAGAAATGATTAATATGTAATTTAATAAGACTATAATAGTTATATGAATGGAATAAATATTTTTTCTTTGTCTGAGGCTGGAGCGAATTTAAACAATGAGTTATTAAAGAGATATTTAAGTTATAACAATTTAAAAATAAAAGATAATGAAGTTGAGGATATTTCAAGTCTAGTAAACTCTTTCTCTAAAATAGCCGAAGACCTAAAAGAGTTTAATAATTTCTATGTCGGGTACACTATTCCTCAAATAAGCAAGGAGTTTGACTTATTAAGATTTGGAGGGGAAAGTCTTGTTAATATTGAAATAAAGAGAACAAGTACTCAAGAGAAAATTCAAAAACAGCTTGTTCAGAATAGGTATTATCTCAGTTTCCTTGGAAGGACTATGTATAGCTTTACTTATATTGTGAATCAGGAAAAATTTTATACACTTAATGCACTCAATGAATTAGTGGCAACTTCTGTTGATGATGTAATGTTTGTTTTAAGAAAACAAAAAAGCATAAATATTCCAGATATTAATACTCTTTTCAATCCTTCTAATTACTTAATTTCTCCTTTTAATTCAACAGAAAAATTTATACAAAAACAGTATTTCCTTACTAATCAACAAGACAAAATTAAGAAACTTATTGTTGATGAGATATCCAATGACCAATCTTCGTTTTTCTCAATATATGGAAGAGCTGGGACTGGAAAAACACTTTTGACATACGATATTACTAATGAATATATAAGTAGCAAGCAAAAAGTATTAGTAATTCATTGTGGCAAGCTAAATCAAGGTCATTATGAACTTCGTGATACTTATTCTTGGAATATAATACCAATAAGAGACCTTACATCTGTTAAGCTCACTGAATTTGACCTTATTGTAGTAGATGAAGTTCAGAGAATATATCCAAGTCAATTAGATACTATCTTTCAAGCTATTAAAAAAAATCATTCAGTAGGAATTTTTTCATACGACCCACGACAATGCCTACGTAAATGGGAAACCAATAATAACATTGAAGAGAAAATACTTAGTCAAGAAGGTGTAAAAAAGTTTGAGCTTACAAAGAAGATTAGGACAAATAAAGAAATTGCTTATTTTATTCAAGGCTTATTTGATAAAGGAAAAGTAAATCCTATTCCTTCAAATAGAAATATAGATGTTAACTACTTTCGTAATTATGAATCAGCTACTGCATACATAGAACTTCTTAAACAAGACAACTGGACTGCAATAAATTATACTCCATCAAAAAAACATAATCATCCCTATGAACGTTTTTCGGTAATATCATCAAATAATGCTCATGAAGTTATAGGTCAAGAATTTGATAAGGTAATCGCAGTTTTAGATAGTCATTTTTACTATGACGGAAATAAACTCTCAACAAAAGGATATAAGTCAAAACCATATTACCATCCTACAAAAATGCTTTTACAAATTATGACAAGAACTCGTCTTAAACTAAGTGTTATTATTATAAATAATGAAGAAATTCTAGAGCAATGTATTAATTTGCTTGATAAGAAAAGTAGCTAATCGTTTTCTACCTTAATTGGAAAACAAATATTAATTAATCGTTTGTAATTATATTTTTTAATAAAAAATTATAGAGGGAAAAAACCTTGCCTTCCTCTATTCTTAATCCCTGTAAAGTGAATATAATTTATTTTTGATTTCACGTCACTTTTCGGGTCTTTATTATCAAAAATAATAATCTGTTTATCGGCAGAAATAGTTGAAAGATTAGAAAAGAATGAATCTTCCATATCCTTTGATATTTGGTCTCTTTCAGCAGTAGTTTCCCTTCCTTGATAGGTAGTTAAAGGTGAGTCAATTATGATATTCCCTGAGTGCGGGTAGTTTTTTGCTCTACAGTAGTCTAATAGTGCTATTATAAAAGCACTATATGTTATTGCCCTAAATCCTTTTCCGTGTGCATTCCTGAATTTATCATTAATAACAATGTCAAAAATATTATAAGAAGAGTCGAATACTACAGTAGCTAAATTTGGATATTTCCAATTTTCAAGAACATTTTTAACATAGCCACAAAATTCATACAGAGTTGTATATTTTAATCCACTATCACTTTGACTTGTGTCTTTCTTCTTTTCTAATTCTTTTTGGAGTTCATCTTTTTGTTCATGATGTTTTTTTAACTGATTATTGAGAATAGATTGCTCATTGATTGCAGATAAAATAGACATTAATTCATTCACTTTCTCTTGAGTAGATGCTTGTACTGGCTGGAGTTCTTTTTGTATCTTATTCTCAACACTAGTTAAATCACTCTTCTTTTTATCAATAAGTTCTTGACGTTCTTTCTTTTGGATAGTTAGTTGTTCAATGGTGCTCTCTAAATCTTCAAGTTTGGTTTTTATCTTACTTAACTCAAATTGGATTGATTCAATAACATTAGAAGATTTTTTATCGTCTTCTATAATACAGTCATAATGATTCTTATCTAAATCTCCACCGCATAAAGGACAATGAACATCGGTCAGTTGAGAGAAGTATTGGTCTCCATAGGTAATAAATTCTAAACGTTTGATATCACTCCTGTAATGCTCAGTAAGCAATAGAAATCTATCTAATAATTCATCTTGTTGAATCATTTTTGATTCCAGAGCTGTTACCTCATTAAATAATACTCGTTTCTCTTCATTAAGTTTATTTAACTGCTCTGTAGAGTCTGTTAACACCTTATTTAATTGGCTTAATTTATCGCTCAAAGTTGTTGCACTATCAGTTTTAGAAATATTCTGAATAGAAATGAGTTTTTCCGTTATCTCAGAAATATACGATTCAACCAACTCAACTTTTCCGCGTAAACGTCCTTTATAGATTATTTCTTCTTCTACCGTTACTAAGTCTTTTGCATTGTTTTGAGTAAGCATTATCTCAAAAACGTATTGCTCAGGAGTTCGATGAATTACTTGACCTGAATAAACAGGGGAATCTTCAGTAATAATTCTAGCCTCATCAATTAAGCTTAATTTGACAATATCCCTAAAGCTTAATTGTCTTTTTTTATTTTGTTTATTCTTCTTTACATACTTATCATCGAAGCCACTTAGACCTAGTAAAAAAGTTGAAATATTATCTTGGTTTGTACTTGAGTGTTTGTGATATAGAATTTGTGATTCACCTCTAGTTAGAAATTCATCAATTGACACTTCTTTTATAATAAAATCTCCTCCGCTAATTTTCCTATGCAGGGTATAGTTTACACCTTCATAAGTTCCTATTTCTAAATATATATTCGAATATCCACGACTTTCAGGTATGCTCTTTGGAATGTCTCCACCTCCTAGCATATAATTAATACAAGCAAAAATGTATGACTTGCCAGTATCAGATAAGCCTGAAACCACATTAAATCCCTTATCGAAAATAATTTCTGCTGGCTTTACATTTGAACCAATTACTCGTAAGTGCTTTATGTAAAATCCGAAAGTTGTATTCATATTTTACCTCTTAATAAAGATTCTTTAGAAAATTCGCCACCCCATACATCTAAATTGTTTTTAATATAATTCTCCAATCTTTTATCATCATAACCTGCAAATGTTTCAATTAGCCATTTAGCTACACCTCTTAAAGCGTTGGCATATTCTAATTGTAGGTAGTTTAAAAAAGGTTCTGTTAACTCAGTAGCTGAATAAAAAATTCCATTAGAATTGAAAATCGGCTTTACTAATTCCTTACTACTCATGAGGATTAATCCCTTTTTTAATAATTCTCTTTTGACAAGTATTTCAGATGACCTATGCGGAACATCTGGGTGGATACTTTTTGGACCACCATCTACATCATTAGAATGCACAAGTAAGTAATCATAATAAACTAACCGCTGTAAGTCACAGGTGTTTGGATAAACTTCATTTAAAACAAAAAGTGTTCGCAACCCTATCTCTAATGGAGAGTTAAAAAGCTTTGTATCTCTTAGTTCTAATGTGTTCATTATTCTTCTACCCAGGTTAATTTAGCATCATTAACTAAATGATGACAGATTCCAATTTTATCTTGTATTTGAGCAACACTAAGTAATGCGTTACTTTGTAAACTTAACTTAGTTGCTTCTTGTGTGGTATTTTTAACTCTTTCATAACCACTACTATGGTTTGAATTAGAAACATCAATAACCCCTTGATAAATTTCTTCTTTTAAATCTTCAAAACAAGTGTTTTCATAAGGTAGCCTATCTCTACCAAATTGATCTAATGCTTCAGCCCAATAAAAACAGTTTCTATTACGATTAAAATGCTCTAATTGCTCTCCAAATTTATTTAATTCTCCTAGAGTTGTTATATCTATTTTCTGATGTTCAGAATAAGCTTTAAATAATTGGTCTACAAATCTTAGAGAATACTCTACATTATCAAATTCATTTACAACTGGTTTTTCCCTTCTATTTTGTAAACCACCTCCAAACCGAGCTGCAAAATAACTTGTTTGTTTATGTTGCTCTATAAAATCTTGTGGGTCGAGAAAATCAAACATTGAAAAATCAATAGCAGTAATATACTCTCTCAACTCATCTGAAAGTATAATTATATTTTTACCAAGTGTGTTAATCTCATTCCACTTGTTAAGCAATTCCTTTTTTAACTCTTCTGGATTGTTTATTAAATCACCTAATTTAGGACCTACACCTTGTGGGGACACAAAATAATATTTTTTAGGAAGCTTAAAATCTTCATTGAAGGTATAGTAACAGAGCTTTACAAATTCTTGCCATACATCAGATGGCATCAAAGGATGGTCGTAATGCTTACTTTGGTAATTATCATAATTACCCTCATCATCTATATAAGCAATCACATCTCTTCCTTTATCATTTGCTCCACCAGCTCTCCAAACGGAAATATATTTTGATTTACAATAACCAGCTATCCACTCGCGAATAATATCTTCAAATTCAGAATCAGAAACAACCTTTAGCTTATCTATTGGAGGAGTTGGACTACCAAAAAGGATATCACTATTTGTAAGTAATCCTATTGATTTTGGAGCTTCAGGTTCTAATAAGTCTCTATCTGACAATGTTGTTAATAAATTATAAAAACAACATCACATAAAGAATATCAATTACTTAAATATGGATTTATTGTTTTTGGTTATGAATCTCAAATTTAAAAAAATCGTAGTTATTAGTAAAAATAAAAAGTGTTTAAATTTTTATATAATAAAAAAACACCGTGAAGGTGCTACCTATGTCTGATAATAATGCGTAATCGCTAATGAAATTGCATCGAATATTGTCATTGAATAATGCTCTGGCTTATGAGACAACCTTTTCTTTGGTAGCTCTACAGGTAATTGTTTTACATTATCTGTTATAACCTTTGCAATCTCATATTTAGAGTGTGCATTGAAAGCATTAAAAACAAAACGAATATCATTTCTTGAATATTTTGAAACTGAAACCTTGTTGATTCCTGCATATTTTTCAATAGCAGATATTGCTCTTTTAACTCGTTTTCCTTTTCGAGAACCAAAACCATCGGCATCTTCAAGAATAACTACTTCGGGTAAATAAAAATTAATTTTTTCTTTAACTTTTTCAATTACATCTTTGTTGTTAATAGGGTAATTATGAAGTACAACATTATAAGCACTAATAACAGTCAAAGCATCTTCTAATATGGCAATACTGAAGCCTCTTGAGTGAAGAAATATCGCCATAACAACACGTATCCTCCGTAATTTACTTACTTGACCCATACTGTTCTGTACTCTTTAATCTATTGACAACCTCGTTTAAGAATGATAATTTATAGAGGCTCTTTGATGAATTCTGAGCTTCGAATTCAGCAATGAGTTTTTTGCTCCTCGTTATAACTGTATCGGTAATGTGCCTGTAAATTGGCTCAAATAAGTCTATAAGTGATGCATCAAAGAGCATATGGTAAATCAGAAGTAATTCTGGTGGTGGATTCCGATGTCCATGTTCATATCGTACTAAGTTACTTGCTTTCATATCTAAAAGCTTTGCAACGTCTTTTTGGTCAAGTGGGGACTCAGTACGTAAACTCTTTAATAAAGTTTTTGAATATATCATATAAAATAAAAGTGCCAGTGGGGTTATGCTCCACTGGCACTTTTTATTGTAGCGAATCCTTAGTTCTTATTCTATGCATCACATTGTATTCATAAAATTATCCAAATGGATAATTTTTCGCGCGGTCGCCCAACATTTCTTGGATAAGTTCGGGATAAGTAGGTTCGACTAATATTGAGATAAATGCTACTTAGTAATGGTTGTGCCAAATGACGATAAGTCATTGGTTCTTGAAATTACTTCATAGGTGTCTTGGTCAATAACACGTCCGCATTTAAGACAAGTGTATAAACCAGTCCAAATACCATCCAAAGGTTCGATATATGCTCCATTAACATCGCAAGTATCAAAACCATCACTCATAGTATTGTTTCCACAAATACAGACCCAATGGTCACCACTATTTGAAACGTCTATTATTTCATTAGAATTAATAGTTCTCATTATATTAAACACGAATAAGGAGTCAATTAATAATGCATAAATTTTGCGATGCAAAATAATTAAAGCCTTATAACTTGCTATTAAATGTTTAATGGATGCTTAAGAATTTGACCTCGTAAATGTTCAGCAGTTGTAGAGAGATAAATAGTTGTAGTAGATATATCACTATGACCCATCATTTTTGAAAGGGAATAGATATCGCAACCTCCTTCAATCATCAAGGTTGCAAAAGTATGTCTGAGTCTATGAATAGTAAATTGAATTTTAGAAACCTTCTTAAGCTCCTTTGTTAGATGTCGTAAACCCGAATCAGTAAAACCTTTATTTTTATTATTTGAAGCAAAGAATTCAGGACACGTTTTATTTCGTTTCTTTCGCTCTTGAATATATTTTTTGAGACGACCCGCAAGAGTATGACTTATTGGTAATATCCTATCTTTTGCACCTTTTCCATTACTAACAAATATTGTTCTGTTATCAATATCAACATCCATAACTTTTAAATTGAGAAGTTCACTTCTGCGCAAACCAGTATAAATAAAGGTTGAAAAAATGGCGTGATTTCTATATCTCAAAAAGTTATTCGTAAATGGATAATTCATTATAATTTCAAGTAATCGAAGCGCATCATCTGTTGGGATTTTTTTTGGAAGCGATTTTGGGATTTTTGGACATTCAATACTATCTATAAAATTTTCAGTCATAAATCCTTGGTCGATACAATATCGAAAAAAGATAAGGAGTACATTGTGATAGCTTATGAAAGTTTTTGGCTTCCAGTACTTTTCAGTTCGTCCAGTTATGAAAAATTGACGGACGTTTTTTTCGTTAATATCTTCAATATTTGTGGCATCTATTGAGCGACAAAAATATGGAATGACGTCTCGATAATTTTTAAGAGTGGTCTTAGATAAACCCTTCATATACTTTGAGTAATCGTAAAATTGGTCTGTGAGAATTTCTATATCCATAGTAATAATTGGATATGATTTTAATATTATTAAGACTTAAAATTTTGGCTCGACCACATAGTAACAACGATGTTTTCGGGTGCACTTGTAGACAGATGTGGTCGCAGAACTAAAGAAAAAAGAAAAATCCCTTTATAAAATAACAATATCCAGACTTTTAAGAACGATCGCTAAATTTCCAACTAAGTGGTCGAAAGCAAATCTTCCTATCTTGTTATTTTATATAGCTCTTTTATCGATTTAGTGGTTTCTATGACCACATCGATTACGACCACATCTTTCCGTAAATTCTTTAAATATCAATTAATTAAAATCATGGTTAAATGTGTAATATGTCTGGATGTTTTTAGTTTATATCAATACTCTTAATCAGCCAAGGTGCGGAAGAAACAGGATTCGAACCTGCGATACCATTTCTGATATACGTCCTTTCCAAGGACGCGCGTTAAACCGCTCCGCCATTCTTCCATATCCAAATTGGATACTCGTATTTTAGCGTATCAATATGAATCATCAAGGCTAAGTTTTAAGATGTCATCCACTAAATGTTCAACACCAAGAGAACGGACGTAACGCTCCGTCATGCGTAAATCAATATGCCCTAAGAGTTTTTGTAGTTTAGGCAAACTAATATTGTTACGTGCAAGGTTACAAGCAAATGTGTGTCGAAGCTGATGCAAATGAAAATTCACACCCGAGGTTTTTTTTAAACGTTTTACCCAATGTCTAATACCATGTTGAGTAAGTCCAATTCCCTTTGTGTGAGAAATGAAAAGGTTAGCTTCAGGAAATTCTTTTCTCTCTTGTAAATAATCTTGAAGGTGAACCTTTAATGCAGGGTTTATAGGAATTCTTCGAGTACGTTTAGATTTAGATGTTTTGCCTCTAATTGTAATTATACTTTTTTCTAAATCGACATCTCGAACGTATAACGAAAGAAGTTCATTGCGTCTTACCCCAGTAAAGAAGAGGGTGCTAATAATTGCGGTATCTCTCTTTAAAAGAAAAGTGGACTTGGATGTGAGAAGAACTGTTGAGTATAATTTCTCAATCTCCTTTTTCTTTAGAGCTGGTTTATTTTCATAATCAACCCTAGGCTTTGCCATATACTTTAAAGGACTTCTATCAATATATTTATTTGATTCAAGCCAAATAAAGAAAGGGCTTAACTTACTCCAGTAGGTTGCAATGGTACTATCCTTAACACCTACAACATTATCTTTCTTTCCTACTACTCGTTTTCTCGTTTGGAGGATTTTAAAAAATTCATTCATTTTGGTTTCGTTAAGATGCTCGGGTAGTGTGATATCTGGAAGTAACTTTTTCAAAAGCCTATATGAATCTCGATATGATTTTATGGTTATTGGTCTTCGCCTCAAACTGTATTCACAAATTCCTATATACTGATTAAATAGTTCATCTAGTTTATGCTTTTTCATAGATTTAAAGCATACCTCTAATCTTAAAGAAAATCAGGACACCACAGATACAACCACAGACCTATACACTGGGAAATATGTTGAGGTTAGTGTTGACTAGAAGTCTTTTCAAAACAAAGTCATACTGCGAACCTATGCAGTTTTGGAATCCATACATCAGTTACTTTGCTCAAACAAATTTCCGTAATAAGGGGAAGCTTTTTGGCATCTTCCAAAAAGACAGAATGATGCATCTGTATATTCTTGGGAAAACAGGAACAGGAAAAACAAACCTCCTTACTACTCTAATTCTTCAAGATGTTATTCACAATAGAGGTTGTGCTGTTTTTGATGTCCATGGAGATTTACTAAAAAATATTTTGAACCATATACCACAAAAACGAATTCAAGATGTGGTTCATTTAGACATATCTAATCAGTTTATGAACTATCGATATAATCCGCTCCGCAGAGTGAGTGAAGAAAAGAAGTCTCTTGTTGTTGGTGGATTACTTGATGCCTTTAAAAAACTCTGGAAAGGTGCTTGGGGAATTAAGTTAGAACATATCTTGCGGTATATTTTGCTGACACTCTTAGCTCAACCAAAATCTCATCTTGGCGAAATTCCAAAAATTATTCACGATAGTAATTTCAGAGAGCAATGTTTATCTAATGTTAAGAATAAGGAGATAATTAGTTTTTGGAAGAACGAGTTTCCAAAATATTCAAAAAACGACCTCATTCCAATATTGAATAAGGTTGGTGCATTTTTAGCCCATCCAAGTGTTAAACGATTCCTTATCACTAACAGCAGAGATATTTCACTCCGACAATGTATAGACCAGTCAAAGATAGTACTCATAGATATTTCAAAAGGGAAGATTGGAATAGATGCATCACACCTAATTGGTTCAATCCTCATTACCTCATTTGCAAATGCTGCATTTACTCGTATCGATACAGAAGAAGAAAAACGTGTCCCTTTTCATATATTTTTAGATGAGTTTCAAAATTATACCTCACCAAGTATTTCTGGAATTTTAAGTGAACTCCGAAAATTTAAAGTATCGCTTACATTAGCAAATCAATATCTCTATCAAATTGATTCCGATATTAAAAATGCAGTGCTTGGAAATATAGGCACACTCATTGCCTTTAGAACTGGACAACAAGATGCAAAATATCTTGTTCAAGAATTCTATCCGACCTTTCAAATATCAGATTTTACAAGTCTCGAGAACTTCGATATCTATTTAAAATTGATGATATCAGGGAAGCCTTCAAAACCATTTTCTGCCACTACTATTCCATACCAAAACATCCTCACGTAGCTTGTCCACAGTTGGTGAGGTCTGTGTATAGGTATGTGGCGTCTAGAGACTTCTTTTTAGTTCTGGCATACTCTCATTGAAACCAAAACTTAATATCAATGAAAACAGATACAACACATAACGCATATCACTTGGAGTTACATTTCAAAAGACCCATACATTCTGATATGACGCACATTACAGAAGCAAAAGAAGCTAACACATTTATTCGCGAGATAATAGACACAGGCTTACTGAATCATAAAGAATTCTTTTGGATGATACCTTTAACAAACGCCAATAGGATTCTTGGAATCAAAGAGATTTCATCTGGTAAGACCCATTCAACAACTATTTCATTTAAAGAAATAGCACAGACAGCCTTGCTTTCAAATGCTCGAGCTTGTTTACTCATCCACAATCATCCTTCGGGAAATACTAACCCTTCAAAAAGCGATATTGAAGTTACCAAGCGAATTCAAAAAACTCTCAAAATTATTGACGTTGAAATCCTTGACCACCTCATTATCACTCAAGAAGGGTATTACAGTTTTGTAGAAAACGACCATATTATCCATCCCAAACCCTAAACCTATGTATGCCAAAAACCCCAATTTCCTACTACGGTGGAAAACAAAATATGCTTCGGCATATTCTTCCAAATATTCCAAAGCATAGAATCTACACTGAAGCCTTCTTCGGTGGTGGTGCAGTATTTTTTACTAAAGAACCTGCTGAATCTGAAATCATTAATGACTTGAATGCTCAAGTAATGAATTTCTACTTCATCTGTAAAACTGACTTTGAAAAACTAAAAACTAAAATCGAAGCTACAGTATTTGCCCGAAGTACTTATTCAGTTGCTATGGTGATGTATAAGATGCCACACTTGTTTAACAAGATTCAACAAGCTTGGGCATTTTATGTCGCTACTAATATGGGGTTCGGATGCCGTATTGGTTCTTGGGGAATGGATAAATATGGAAAACGAGTAAAAGCATTTATTAACAAGAAAATGAACTTTGATGAGTCAATTCCAAGACGATTAGAGCGAACTCAAATAGAGACTGGAAACGCTGTTAAGGTTATTAAGCAATATGATACTGCTGATGCCTTCCACTATATCGACCCACCGTACATAGAAACGAATATGGGGCACTATCAAGGGTATTCAATTTCAGAATACAAAGAACTGTTGAATGCTTTAACCAAAGTAAAAGGGAAGTTCCTTTTAAGTGGATTCCCTAATGATATCCTCGATAGTCATATCAAGGAATATGGTTGGAAAATTAAAACCTTTAATCAACCAAAAACGGCATCCAAAGCAACACTTGGAAAACCACGATTAGCAAGAAAGACAGAAGTCTTGGTTGCAAACTACGAATTACAATAACTACTAAAACAATTAAATATGAAACGAGTAATAGAAAAAACTGTTGACCTTGATTTGGTTGGCGTAAATGGAAATGCATTCATGGTTATGGGTGTATTTCGAAGGCAAGCAGTCAAAGAAGGCTGGAGTAAAGCAGAAATTGATGCAGTGCTGGATGAAGCTAAAAGCGGAAACTATGACCATCTCATGGCGACAATCATTAATCATTGTGAATCTAAAAACGAGGAAGAATGAAACTACGAGAATACAAACGAATCATTCTTCTACTAAGGCAATTAGAATCCTTTTTGGAAAAAGAAATACCAGCGAAATTTTCAGTTGAAATCATCAAACATTACACCAATAGCGAACTGAGAGAAATGATCTATTGGCTATATCGAGATGTATGGAGTAAGAATTCACTAGGCTTTAAAAATCGCCCAGAACTCATCGAACTCATTAATAGCGACCAGAGTGTCCTTTCATGGACAATTCACCAACTGGAGGCTTCTATGACGGCGACACCCTCATATTCTCAAGTTAATGTATCTAGATTTTTCGAGAGAACAAACAACGAGATACATTATTTAGCATCAAAGCCAGTAGAACAATGGGATGAATATGATGTTTCAAATTATACGAACCTTTTAATGAAAACAGGAACAACGAAAAAGGTATATGCCATTTTCGATAGTGATGTCCTTAAAGAAGATGTCTATGCTGTTACTACCAAACCTTCGTACTTCTTTGACACCTTCGAGGAAGCAGAAACAGAAATTAACTCAATTATAGCCGAAGGTAAATTTACCAAAGAAGAACTGGTAATACACTCCTTATGGCTACTCACGTAAAATTAAATATTCACTTTAAAAATTAGAAATTATGAATACAAGTATTGTTGATACGCTCATTGAGAATATCAAAACAGACCAAGAATTGTTAACTCAATCTGAAATACAGATTGAAGAAGCAAAAGAATCAAAACGAGCAGTTGTTGACCGTTTAAAAGATTATCGAAGAGACGTATCCGTACTCTTAAAGTATGCAGATGAATCGCAACAAAAAAAGATTGAAGAACTCGGATTTGATTTTTCGGAATCAGAACGAGGACTTAATCCTGTTGCATCACTAGCACTTGATATCCTTATGAAAGTAAAAGGAAATCAAATGACCAATGGAGAGCTTTACGAAGCTTACGTCAAAACCTTTAAGGATAAAACTGATGCTTTTAATTACACAGAGTTTAATATCAAGTGTCGTTCACTTTTTAATACGCAACGATTGTTACGCAAAAAAGGGAAAGATGATACTTCATCACGAGATAATATTATCTCGATAAATGGACGCGCTATCCCTAAAGACAAGCAAGATGAGTCAAAATAACGAAGATACTTATCTTGATATTTTTGACTCTGAGGTAAAGGCAATCGACCATGCGATGTGGCTCAATTTTAAATACCGCATCGCAGGAATTGTCTTTGGTGTAATACATGGGCCAGACAGAAACTTTGCCGTTTGTGAAAAAGAAACCGCACAAGAAATGGAAATGGAATTTTTAGATATCCTTCCTAAAGATTATTGTGAAATTGCCTATACTCATTTAGATCATATCGGAATGGATGCAGAAGCACTTCCACATTGGGAAAGTATCAGAGGTATCATATCTGTTGCAGATGGAGAAATACTTCGCTACATACTACACAACAAAATACCGATTGACCGAATTATCCGTCACGAACTTGCCATCAGAGGCTATGATGAAAATCATCGCTGGTGTGGGTTTAGCAGAGCGAGAGAGATTTGGTGTAAATAGAGAAACCGCAGATTTTAATTCTGCGGTTTTTAAATACAGTTTGACTTTTATTTAAATATTAATGGAATTGAAAATTGTGTTCTTACAGGCTCATTATTTTTCTGTCCAGGTACTATATTATTAATAGACTGTAGTTTCTTAATAAGATGTTCTTTAAAATCTTTAAATGCTCTGTGCACAACTATATTAGTAATAGAGCCATCTTTTTCGATTACGAAGCTGATATTAAATCTTTTAGAATTTGTTATGCCAAACTCTATATACCTATTTTCAGGTATAGATTCCTTAAGTAAATTCGTTAGCTCAACCCCAAAACAATTATCTTTTTTACAATTACCAATTTTTGGTTTTACATCAGCTAAAGCAAAGGGAATAGGTTTTGATTCTTTCACTACATTATCTCCGTAGTATTCAATAATTCTTGTTGTAATATTACCAAGTTCAGTGTTATTATACTTTTTTCTTTTTACCCAATTATTTTGGTCATCATATTCGTAAGTAAATGAATCAATATCATCACGTTCAATTACTTTTGTTGTATTACCAAAATCATCATACTCAATAGTATAACTTTCTGTTTTACCGTCAGCGATTTGTGTTTCTTTAGTTAGAAGTCCATTTTTTTCGTATTCGTAAACTTTAGACTCTCTCAAAAATCCATCTTTATAGTCTTCTTCTTTGATTAACATATTCCCTTTATAGAAATACAATGTTTTATAATTTTTAGAAGTCTTCTCAATAATCAAATCTCTTGTGTTGAAAATACTATTACTCTCATGAGATATTTGACCATCTTCAAGATAGTATTTAGCTACGATTTTATAACTATCATCTAAATTATACTCATATTGAAATATCGATTTTATGTAATCTTTATCTGTATTACGATTTACTTCTTTTTCAATTTTACCATCGTTTCTGTAGGTAAGTAGAGTTTTTGAATTTGGATAGATAATTTCAATTAGTTTATCATTATTATCATACACATATTCAGTTCTTCCATACTTTTTCTTTTTTGTATCTAAGACTTCTAAATTTTGAGTATTATAGAAAATCTGACGCTTATTAATCCGACCATTAGAACTATATTTTGATTCTTCTTTTGTAAGAAATCCACTTTCATTAAAATGTTGTTTTGTCCATTTACGTAATCTTCCAGTTGATCCGCTTGAAATAGTTGTTTCAATTACTTTTACCTTATTCTGTAGGTTATATTTATCTAAAACCTCTTGATTTTGAGCAATTGAAGAAATACCAATAAACAGTGTAAATAATTTGATTATTCTTTTCATTTAATGGTAAATTTTAATTTGTTATTTTTTTCCATTTTTTTGAATTAACGGTCATTGAGTTACCGTCATAATTTGTTATTAAAAAATATTCAGGAGTAGAAGTATATGCTCGCTTAACCTTAGTAGTGCTTAATGATAATTTAGGGAGGTCATAAGTATTAATCTCCCATTTTCCAGTATTTTGAGGGCTACTATAACTTCTTCTACCTTGTTTATAGCTGAGATTCTTATAATATCTCCCGTCTTTAAATTCGTGATAAACATAACCGTGTTCCTCTGGCCATATTCCATTAGCTTTCTTGTAATGTCTTCTTCCTTGCCATTTACTATCTGATAGAATCGATGTTGTAAATTTATTTCCATTAAACCAAACTTTTAATGAAGACACTTTTAAGTTATCAGGATTCGTAAAATATCCTTCTGCTTTTTTCTTACCGCCATCATACCAAATACAGTTTCCAGGATATTCTCCTTCAAAGACTAGTTTACCTTCTTTAGTCCACTCTTTACGTCTTTTAGCATTGTTTGATTTATAAAGTACCTCCATCATTTTTACTCCGGTTGATAAATATACTTCCTCAAGTCCATCTTTATTTCCATCTAGGTAATGCGCTTTACGAGTAATATTTCCATCCTTATCATAACCAATAACAACACCATTGAGTTTACCATTCTTGTACTCTGATTCAGCCAATTTGTAATCACTGCCATCTTTTAAAGAAACATAATTAATTTCCATACCATCAAGTTTCCCATTTTTATATTCTGATTCTTTACTAAGCTTCCCTTTATAATAATACTTCCACTTATCTTCCTTTAAATCATTTGTATAATTACCCTCAGCTTTTAATTGACCCGTAGAATCAAACTCTTTATAGTCACCATCTAATTTTCCAGATGAGTAATTTGCTTTTTTTGTGATTTGACCATTGTCTGAGAAATTTTCCCATAACCCATCTTTAAGACCGTCATCGTACGAACCTTTAAATTTTGATTGCTGATTTTCATATAACTCGAATGATTTTCCAGAGAAAGGGTCATTTGAATTTACTTCATACATAACTCCATTTCGCTCTACTAGGCTTTTAAACTCTACTTCTTTTTCAGAACAAGAAGTGAATAATATCGATAATAATATCAGTAAGTAAATTCTATTCATTTTTTTGTGATTTTGTATTTAGTGATGTGATGAATTTTATGCCTCCAATAACTAAGAGAAGAATACCAGGGTAGAGTATTCCTCTTTTAAGCCATATATTTTCTTGATAGTTATCCGAGCTATCAAACATAGATGCTCCTGAATTCCATGGAGTATCAATTTGTTGTGCAACAATTATTAGCACTATTCCTATAATCCCTAGAATAAGGGCTGTTTTTTGTGGTTTTGTCATATAGTTATTAAATTTTATGCTCCTTGGCTATTATGGAGCGTTAGTATTAAGCCAGTTACAGTTCAAATATAGATTTAATTTTTTAAAATACTACTTATAAGTATGAATTTATAAATAGTAACAAATGAATGTGAATTGCTAGTAATTTGTTACATGGCTAAAAAAGACACATATACACAGGAACAACTCACTAAACTTGGTAATAGATTACGTGAACTACGCATAGAAAGAGGTTTCTCTAACTATGAACAGTTTGCTTTTGAACATAATCTTCCACGAGCTCAATATGGACGATATGAACAAGGGCAAGACTTAAGATTCAGCTCACTTCTTAAAGTACTCAAGGCACTTGATATAACCCTAGCAGAGTTTTTTAAAGAAGGATTTGACTCATAAATCATAGCTTAATACCAAGTATTTATTTTCAAAAAAAGCATAAAAAAACACCTTAAAAAAGGTGTTAGTGAGATGTGGCGTATTGGTAATGAAAATCTACAGTATTTTAATTGTAACCATTTTTAAAGTTTAATGGTTGTTAATTTTTCAAACGATAAATATTATGATTTTCTCTAGTATCTAAATAAATAACAGTTTGAGAAGAGCTATCTACTAAATGTTTAAATTCAAATTCCTTTATAAGAATTTCTTTAGCTTTATTCCAATGGTCATATTTTTTGCCAATAACCCGAATTTTATATTTCCCCTTGTTTAAGTTGCAGCTGAATAATCCTACGAGATCTAATTCATCTCTTATCACGGGAATATTATTTATCAATATTTCAATTTTCCCTAAAAAGTCACTTTTAATGATAAAATTCTTATTAATACTTTTAAAGTAATTCTCTTTCATTCTCAAATTCACATTTGATAATGTACTTAATGGCATTGTCTCTAGAGTTCCATTAATGAAATATTTAGGTTCCGAAAAACTCTGATTTGTTTGATAAGTTTGAAAATCCTTTTTTCTGTTTTTAACTTTTTCAACATCCAAATATTTATAGATATAATCTTGATTTACTTCTTTTCCTGTTCCTAAATCTTTGAATTTGTCGTTAGCTATAATCTTTAATCCTAGTTTTTGAAGATTTTCAGAAGTAGGAATAATACCGATTGAGTTAAAGAGTTCAACCATATCTCTATCTGTTATTGTTCCATAGGGATATAGATTATTCACGATCATTCTTGTGCCAAATTTATCTCTTTGTTTGGTGGTACTCAATACAGATGGTAATAGAGGGTCATTTTTAGATTTGATAAGTCCGCTTCTTTTTTCCTTAATATAATTTCTCATATAGTCTTTTTGACCATTAGTGAACATTCCGACGTCATAGGAATAATCCATAAAATTTTGATGATTTGAATATATAAATCCATCGCAACTAAGCTCTGGTATTTTAGTCAAAATATTAGGAGATTTCTGTTGAGGAGTATCAAAAATATCATCATCATCCATACAACTGTGAACAATTGAATTAGTAGCAGTTTTACCCCATATATGATTAAGTCCAAACCAGTGTCCAATTTCATGAGAGACTAAATAGTATGAGGTTTCTTTCGTGAATTCGTTAATATCAATAACAACACCGTCTAATTCGGGTGGAATATTTGAAAACAACTTACTAGCCGTATAACCGCCTGCAAGGTCTGCGGAAATATTGCATACCCAAATATTTAAATACTTTGAAGAATCTATGTATCCATTCTTTTTCAAGGCTTTATCATTGAGGTAAGGGGTGAATGATTTTTTGTCGGTTAAGTGCCAAGAAATAGGATCAATTGTTTTTCCGTTAATGTCAGTTGTTGCAAGTTCAAAAAATATGTTACAGGATGCTACTCTGTCTTTATATTCATCAGCTATTAGCTCTTTATTTACGCTATTAAATCCCTCATTCACTTTTTGAAGAACATACTTCACTGAGTTATCAGGAATATTTTCCTCTGTAAAATTATTATGGACAAAATGAAAAACCGTTTTAATAACGATTTTTTCATCTTGACCATTTGATTTACAAATAGGGAGTAATGATAGCAGAAGAATAAGAAAAGTTTTTATTTTCAATTTATATTTTTTTTAGTTGCAATACATATTTCGAATTCACAGATGGAGATACTAATTCTAGCACCATTGTTTTATTAGTAATTGTATGAATATGCCATAATGAATCCCCACCAATTTCTTCATCATCAATCAAAAGAGAAGAGTCATCAATTTCCCATTTCTTTCTACTTTCTCTATATGGAATAGGCTTAATCGGTTTTTCTGTAAACGTCTGATTGGAATTGAATGTCCATATTGAATCTCTTTTTTCAGTAGACCAACTTGAATCTTTCAATGTGTTTCTATATCCATTAACTTCAATCTTAGGTTCAATAATCCATGTGTTTTCAAATAACCAATAACCACCAACGATTATTAAAATTAAAATCACAATCTGCCATTTCTTTATTTTTTTCATATCGGTAGTATACCAATCTAATACTTAAAGATAAACAGCTATTTCATTCTACATATTTACTCAATGATTACCTTATCTATTTTGATGAAAATCTTATCTCTATGAATGATAAATCGTTTCTAATCTCTTTTCCAATTCTTTTGCATAGGTTCTTTTAATCCTCATTTCTTGTCCCATGATAGATAACCTTGAGCCGTTTATTCGTCCTTCTAACATATCAGATGAAACGTTCACAATATAGCTTTCGTTAATTCTAATAAAATGAATAGGAAGAGCCTTCTCAAGTTTTTTCAATGACGATTTAAAGAAATAGTACTCTTTATTCTTAGTTAAAAACCAAACATAGTTAGGCAATAATTCTTCTTCCTTATTATCTTCATTGATAAAAGGTTTAACCGTGAAATAAGCGATATCTTCGTATTTCACAGGAACTCTTGTTACACCTCCTTTACCGTAATTACGAACTTCATCAAGATAACCAACAAGTCCAATAATTCCTTCTTTATTATAGTTTAGTTTCTGCTCTTTCTTTTTATGGATTACCGTATGGATAGCTCTTGTTATGTCATCGATATTCAATCTAGGTTTTGTTTTAACAATAAACTGTTCATGGTTTGAACTCAGTCCTTTTGCAAAGGTTAAATCATCAGCTAAATCAGTAACATATACGAATGGAATCTTATACTTCTCATCCAAAACAGCTCCTAAATCAAGTCCAGATTTTTCTCCTTTGAGATTAATATCTAGTAATACAACATCTGGAGTTTTCTTTGTGAGTCTTTCGATGGCTTCATCATAGCTTTTCGTATAATCATCGACCGTGAAATGTTGCTTTACTAAAGCTCTGCGTAAGCGTTCATATAAAGTTGGTTCGTCTTCTACTATCAGTATATGTCCATTCATATAATATTCTATTTAGGGAATTGTATTGTTAAGTTAACACCATCATTACTTTGTAAATCAAATGAACCATCAAGTTGTTCTGATAGAAGTTTCATTATCCGCAACCCAAATGACTCACTTGTTTGTATATCAAAATTCTTTGGTAAACCTTTTCCATTATCTGATAATACGAGCTCTAAATTAGAGTTTGTTTCGCTTACAGCTATTCTCACTTCTCCTTCTTTTTCACCAAAGGCATGTTTGAATGAGTTAGTTAAAAATTCATTAATTATCAATCCAAGAGGAAATGATTTATTAGGGTCTAATTTAAGTGAATCAGCTATATCACTTTCAATTGATGCTTTACTATTATTAAAAGAATTTTGAACGTTTTGAGATAGTGTATCTACATATTTGCTGATGTTCACATTGGTAATATCATCGCTTTGGTATAACTGTAAATGAACTTCATTAATACTATCTATCCTATTTTGTAATTCAGTTAATTTATGTGTGAATTTATCGTCTTCAAATTCTTCTTTTGCAACTTCAATAAAGGTATCAATGATAGATAAATTATTCTTTACACGATGATGAAGTTCTTTTTGTAGGGATTCAATAACTTCTTTTTGTTTTTTGTTCTTACGATAATAAAAAGCAAAAATTCCAAGAGCCAATAATGCACCTAAAAGCCCTATTGCAAATATCAATTTCAGGCGGTTGGCATTTGCAGTAGCCAATTCTTGTTCTACATTTTCAGTTCTTAATTGGAGATTTTCCTTCTCTTTTTTTTCTGTTTGATATTTAGCTTCTACTTCAGCAATCTTACCTACATCATTTTTTGCATAAAGAGAATCAACTGTTTGAGAGTATTTGTTTAAATATAAATATGCTTGTGATAAATTATTGAGTTTGGCATATTCCTCTGATATTTTTTTGTATTGCATAAAATAATCATCATCAGGGGTTGCGGGCATAAACCTCTCGGCTTCATTAATACTTTGTTCAGCTTTTTTTACTTGTTTAGTTTTAAGCAGCAATCCCGCCAAGTTGAGATTTGCGGTCACTACTTTTGATGAATCTTGTACTGACTTTGTTATTTCAATAGCTTTTTCAAAGCTTGTTTTTGCATCTGGTATGTTTCCCAAAAACTCATACTGCCTTCCCATATTGATATATGCTTTTGGCAGTTGGTCTTTGTCATTTACAGACTCAGCAGATTCTTTAGATAATAAAAAATATTCAAGAGATTTTGAGTGGTCTTTTAATTCATCTGAAAGTGCACCAAGAGAATTGTAAACATCTGCTAATCCCGTTTTATCACCAAGTTCTTTTCCTAGAGTTAAAGCTTTATCAAGGCTTTTTGATGCATTGTCGTAGAGCTGCCTTTTCAAATACACAATACCTAATTGGTTATGAGCGTAAAATTGATAATGTGTATTATCTGTTTCTTCTGCACGCTTAAGGGTACTAACAAAATAATTTGTTGCTAATTCTAGCTTATTAGCATTAAGGGCATTGATACCTAAATTGATATAACAATTAACAGTTTGTTTTTCATCTTTAACATCCTTGAGGACATCAATTGCAGCTAGATACATACTATCAGCTTTAGCAATTTGATTTTGCCTTGCATAGAGTGTTGCGAGATTTGCAATAAGAGCTCCTTGATATCCTTTATCGTCTATCGCTTCAAAAACTTCTAAACTCTGTATGTATGATTTTTCAGAACTAACATAATCTCCATCAATAAGTTCAAGTGTTCCTTGCATTCGGTATCCAAGAGCCTCGTACTTTTTACTTCTAGTTTTTGAAAACTGAATCAAGCTGTCGTTATAAAAACGTGCTTTTTTGAAATCTACATAATATGCAGCAATACCAATTTTAGCTAATATCTCTGCCTTTATAGTGTCTTGCTTAGCTTTATGAAACTCAATACTGAGGCTATCGATTTTAACTTGTTGGGCGAAAGCTAAAACTGAAAAAAACAAAAACAATACGCAAAGTAATCTCTTCATAAACAGGACTTTTTAAACCCCTAAAGATAAAATTTAACATTCTTTTTTTAACACTTTTTTTAACATTTATGTTCAATGTAGATTTTCACTAGAATATGAATATATATCACTAATAATAATCAGGATTTCATTTTAACCATTCTGAAAACGGACTCTGTAAATAATTTTACTAAGAATATTAACCAATAAAAAACAATCATTATGGATGATCTATTAAATTTTGTTATCAGTTTTGGAGTATATATTATTTCTGGAATTGTAGTTTTCCTCATCATTAAATTTCTAATTGCAGGTGTACTTAAACAGTATCATTCCAATTGGAACACTTTAATTGATGGATTCGATTTTTCAACGCAAGAGTTTTATAAACTTTTAAAAGAAGAATTACAGAATCAAGGTATTACTAATGTTACGATTAAGCCTGTATCACACAAAGAAGGAAGCTTCTTTTCTTCAAAACGAAGCTATCTACGTATTAAATGGAAAGCATATCACTACGATATTTGTGCAGCACCTTTTGGAAATGGTTTTTTCATTTCTTGGTGGCTACTGTACAAGAATTCGTTGGGACAAATTATTATTTCAAAAATTCCATTTGTTGGACGATTTCTTGCAAGGCAATGGTATCCTGTGACGTACTATAAAATTGATACTGCTTCGATGTTTATGTCTTATGCTCAAGCTTCTGTTTTGAAAGTAATCGATAACATCACCAACGACAAAGGTGTTCGTGCTTTAACCGAAGCTGAACGTAAACCAATATTAAATAACATCTTTGTCCGCTAAGTATGTCGTACAATGCAAGTGAACAAGCAACGCTTAACTTTTACCAATGGGAGTATCGTCATCGTGGTTACTATCACTTTGATACTCCTGTTGATTTAGAAGTTCCGTATGTACCGTTTACACATAAAAGTAATACCCCAAATAAAAGAATAGATGATGGTAAGGTTCCATCACTTTTCAAAAGCATCAGCAATTTAATCCTTCCACCAAAAAAAGAAGAAAAGGAAGAAGAACTGACACCACTAGAACCAAGAGTATTAGAAGCATCTAGCTTACCTGATACTGTTGGTTTTTCTATTTGCTTTCCTAATAAACAAGAGATATTACCACAAAGGAATATTGAGTTTCTCAATATGCTTTCCTTTAGTGAACACTCTATATCCTTTGAAATCATCGCTAATGCAAATGAAATCAAAATTCAAATAGTTTGCAGTGAACAAGACAAACAACGAATAGCCTCACATCTAAAAGCCTATTTCCCAACCGCTATACTACACGAGCAGTATATCGATGATTTTGGATTTGATATTCATGAGAACATAGCAATCGCAGATTTTGGAATGAATGATGAGTTCATGAGACCGATTTCAACAAGTGAATCATTTGCCATTGACCCGCTTACGTCAATGATAGCAACGATGGACATATTGCAATCAAATGATATTGCTGTATTTCAAATTCTGTTTAAAGGTATTACATCACCATTAGTCAATGATATTAGCTATGCTGTTTCTGATGGTGCTGGAGGTTCATTTTTTGATGATGCACCAGAAATGCCTCATTGTGCCAAGGATAAAATTGCTAACCCACTATTTGCAGTAGTTATGAGAATAGCAACGCAAGGAGAAAGTAATATTAGGAGTCAATATATCGCTCAAGAATTGGCTCGGAGTATTAGCGCGGTTTCAAGTTCTGAATATAACAAACTCATTCCCTTATCCAATGAAGGATATAGTTATGATTTTCATTTCTATAACTTACATAACCGCTTAAGCAACAGACTTGGTTTTATTCTCAATTCAAAAGAACTCAACACCTTTCTGCATTATCCGAATAAATCTGTTGTATCTAGGAAACTTGGTGCAAGTGATACTAAAACAAAACAATTACCTCAAAACCTTATTCGTCAAAAATATCTTCTTGGTATAAATGAGCATAATGGAGTAGAAACAAACGTAATGTTGGGTGACGAAATGAGACTTCGTCATACTCATATAATTGGAGCTACAGGAGTTGGTAAATCAACGCTTATTGCCAACATGATGATTGAAGACATGAATGCTGGAAATGGTTGTGCCTTATTCGACCCTCATGGAGATATCGTTGAAGATATATTATTACGTATTCCAGAACATCGAAAACAAGATGTTATTATCATTGACCCATCTGACGAGCAATATTCAATAGGCTTTAATTTACTTGGTGCAAATACCGATGCAGAAAAAATAGTATTAAGTTCTGATTTGGTGTCTTCATTCAAACGTCATGCAACTGCGTGGGGTGATAATATGTCTGCGGTCTTATCCAATGCCATTAATACTTTTTTAGAAAGCAACAGAAACGGCACATTAATAGAGTTAAAACGCTTTTTATTAGAAGAATCCTTTAGAAATGAATTCCTAACTTCCGTAGACGACCCAAGCATTCATTATTATTGGAATAACGAATATATGATGGTTCAAAAGAGAATTGCACCATTACTTACTCGCATTGATACTTTCTTACGACCGAAAGTCATCAGGTATATGTTGGCTCAAACAGGCGGTATAGATTTCAAAACCTGTATTGAAGAAAAAAAGATAGTTTTAATAAAACTATCGCAAGGTCTCATTGGAGAAGAGAACAGCTTTTTGCTTGGCTCAATTTTCCTTTCAAAATTCAATCAAGTAGCACAAGGACGGCAGTCACTAGCAAAATCTCAAAGGCATCCATACTACATCTATTTAGATGAATTTCAGAATTTCATCACACCAAGCATTACAAGAATACTCTCTGGCTCAAGAAAATACGGTTTAGGACTAATCTTAGCCCATCAAGAACTCGGGCAAATTGATGACCCAAAAATTTTGAACTCGGTTATCTCAAATCCATATACACGAATCTGTTTTAGGTTGGGAGATTCAGATGCAAAACGTCTTGAATCTGGTTTTTCATATTTTGAGCAACCAGACTTACAAAGCTTAGGAACTGGAGAAGCTATTATGCGAGTAGGCTCTTCAAGTGATGATTTTAACGTTTCCACTTTTTCGCTAAAGAAAGTTGCAAATTCTGCTGATGTAAATAAGGATTTCATTATTACCAATACGAGGAATCACTATGCAAGTAAAAAGGAAGATATTGAAGAATTACTTATTTCAATGCTTCCAAAGAATCAGAGAAAATCCAAAAAAGAAATACAAGCATTCAAGCCTGTTGTTGAGTTAATACCAAAAGGAGAAGTAATACTAAAAGAAGAAACTATTGCAGAGAAAAAGGAAACTTCTCTTGAGCAAGAAAAACAACGGATACTCAAAAAAGAAGAGGAACGAGAATCTGAATCAAAACACCGAGCAATACAAAACTATGTTCTTTCACTCGGACAGCAGAGAAACTTTATTACTCAACTAGAAGTACCTACTGCTGATGGTGGAAGAATTGATGTTGTACTTAAAAGAGATAAATTAAAAATTGCTGTTGAGGTTTCTGTCACCAATACAACCGATTATGAATTACAGAATATTACGAAATGCTTACGTGAAGATATGAGCCACGTATTTCTTATTTCAGAGAGCAAAGTGCATCTCAGCAATATCAAAAAGAAGGCAAAAGAAAAGTTTGATGCGTTGATGTATAAAAAGATAAGTTTTGGGACTCCTGCACAGTTCTTAACCTTTTTAGGAAAGTTTGAGACCAAACCTAAAAAAGCTATTAAACAAGTACGAGGGTATAGAGTGAAATCAAATTATAAAGATATTGGTAATAGTGATGCACACTCAAGAAATCAAAAGATTCAAGATATTATTTTACGAGGTAAAAATAAAGATACCTAGCAATGGGTATTCTTTACAATCTAATATTCAGTATTTTAATGGCTTAAAAAAACAAAGAATGAAGTTTTCTGATTTTATACTAACATCTACTAAAGGGTTAATTATAGGCTTATCAATATTATATGTTTTTAGTCTAACAATAGTCCACTTAAGAGCATTTTTACAACCTAAAATCAGTAATCATTCAATTAGCTCTGAAAAGCCTTTTAAAGGATATTTTAAAAATCTACTCACAAATATCTTTACTTCATTACGATTACATCTATATACATTCCAATATCTTAATCCATTTTCAAAAATTTCATTGCCTAGCATTGGAAACAGAAAAATAGACAGGTGGGTTATCTTTCTAAAAACATTTAACACGTACCTCGTACCATTTATCGTATGTGGGATAGTGTATTTATTCTTTTGGTATGAAATAAAAGGTTATCTCCCAATTGATATATCAAATACAGCATATTCTGTAATACAAGAAAAACTTACACTTATTCGCAAACATTATGTAATTGACTTTCTACTCAAGCACAAAAAATGGGTAAATATCTTTTTTACTTGCCTTGTTATACTCACGATACTTATAGTCTTCAGCCAAAAGAGAATTAAAAAAGTGCAAAAAATATTGAATCAAACACTTATTTACATTGCTATACTAACGAATATAACCTTTTATTCTGGAGCGATAGCTTCAAAATATGGTCAAGTGGAGATGGAATTGGCTGATATGGAAATGAAAATTGCAGAAGTTCATAATCGTGTCTATAAAAAAATAGAGGGTGCTTCTGTTTATGAATATTCTGAATCATTTGAAGATAAATACGAAGATTATGAAAGTTTGATTGAAGAGCTTAATTCGTATGTCATTGCACATAGAGTTTCACTTTGGGATGAAGACTTAGGTAGACAATTAGATGACGAATTAAGAAAGTATATAGATACTATAGAAACTATTAAGCTAGTTTTTAAAAAGAGTTCTGAATTTAAAGCTGCTCAAGCTACTCATCGAAATTTTTATAATTATTACCGTAATCATCAACCAACAAATAATCCTAAAGCTGATTACATATTTGATAAAGATAAGTGGACATATCAAAAGGGCGTTGATATTGAGGTTGAAGTTGATAAAAAAGTTAATAACCTTCAACAAGATGCGAAAACTAAATCTCCAAAATCACATCATATATTAAAAGAATTGTATTCAGTAGTATCTTCAACTGGGATAGGGTTTATTTCTGAACTTTTGCCAGATATTGGCAATGATCTAGTAAAAGGAATTTTAAAATCTGTAAATAAAGCTTTTCAAGCTGATGCTACTAAATTCATAACTTCCTTCTTTAGCAAAGAGAAATCAAATAAACAGAAACAATTTAAGGAAGAGGCAATCAATGAAAAAGAAATTAAAAATCAATATGATAGAACTGTAAAAAGGTATTATAAAGAAAGTAAAAAAATATATGCAGAAATTGAAAAAATCGAGAGTAGGTATAAAAAAATTATTAGTACTGAAATAGAGAATCATATTAAAAGTCGTAATGAAAAAATAACTTTTGAAAATGTTACTTTTTATGATGATGAAATTAATCAAGAAATAACTTTAACTCAAGAAGAAAAAGATGCTCTATTTAACAAACGTGAAAATTTATTACAAAACTTCTCGATAAAAGATAATAAATCTTTACCTAAAGAATATGAAAATTTAGTTGATGCCATTTATAAAGAGGTTATTAATTTTGATTATATGGATGATGGTGGTGCATATCTTAATCATTTAAATCAGTTATCGATAGGTACTATTTCGATTAAAAATAAAATCAAAAAAATATTCCAATCAACTCAAAGTTTCAAGCTTCCTAGAATTTGTATTAGATGTGGTCTAAATATGGATGCTGTTCCTATATGTCCCGTTCCTGTTATTAGGTAGCAAGTTTTCAAAGTAAAGCAACAAACCCCTTGGATGTGTCTAAAACAAAATCGATGTTTGAACTTCTAAATTAATGACTTATGAGTAAAAAAGTAATAGGGATTTGGGTAAGAGTGAGTTCAACCATGCAGGTTGATAAAGAGAGCCATCTCCACCACGAAATGCGTGCGAAATCATTTGTGAAATCTCGTGATTGGAAAATTGGAAAAATATATCGCCTTGAAGCATTAAGTGGTAAATCGATAATGGGCTATGAACAAACAAAACAGATGCTCCATGATGTAAAAACTGGAGCGATAACTGGATTGGTGTTTTCAAAAATTGCACGACTTGCTCGTAATACCAAAGAACTTATTGAAATTTCAGAAATCTTCCAAAAGCATTCTGCTGACCTTATCTCTATGGATATGAGTATTGATACATCAACAAGTATTGGTCGCCATTTCTTTAGGCAAATGAGTTCAATGGCTGAATGGGAACGAGAGATGATTTCGGAACGTATCTCCGCCAGTATTATCACTCGTGCAGAATTAGGGAAACATATTGGTGGACAAGCACCGTATGGTTTTATGTATAAGGATAAAAAAATAACTCCTCATCCAGAGGAAGCACCCATCCTTAAACTTATGTACGAGCTCTTTTTGGAGCATAAAAGAAAAAAGACGGTAGCAAATATTCTGAATGAAAAAGGATATCGAACTAAGCGTGGTAATAAGTTTACGGACTCCACAGTAAAAAGACTTTTAAAGAACACTGTTGCAAAAGGTATTCACATTATGAATACGAGATATAGCAGTAATACAAAACCAAATAAATTTAAACCAAAGGAAGAATGGGTATTCCATGAAGTTGAGCCAGTTGTGTCAGAAGAACTATGGGAAGCTGTTAATAGGATAATTGAAGCACAAAAGAGAAGTCATAAACAAGTTCTCAATACCAAAGTTCACTTATTCACAGGATTTGTATTCTGTGAATGCGGAGCACGAATGTACACGAGGTATAACAGTGAGAATTATGTTTGTCATAAAAGTTGTGGCAATCTTATACGAAAAGATGACATCGAAGAAATCTTCCGAAACGAATTACATTCATACACAGTTTCAGAAGACCGAGTTAATTCGTATTTTAAACGCTTGAAAGTAATACTCAAAGACCGACAAAAACAATTGCAAAAACTCAGAAGAGAAAAAGATAAATTAGACAAACAAATCGAAAGCATCTTACTCCTTCATACAGAAGGAAAGATTGCTACCGAAGCATTCCATACCTACCATCAAAAACCCTACGAACAGATTCAACAAGTCGAATCTAGTATTACTGAACTTGAACGTGATATTTCATTTGATAACGTAGCTGAAAAATCTACGAATGAAGTTTTGGAACTTGCTAAGAACTTATTTGAAAAGTGGGAACACTTAACTCACGAACAGAAGAGGGAAGTCATTGAAACCATCACTGAAAAAATCATTATCGGCAAAGAAGAAATCGATATTAATCTCTATAAAATCCTTCCCGACAGCGAGTCTCATCCTTTTTTAGAATCCCAAACAAATGGGCAACACACCCTAAATGGTATGGTGCGGACTTCTAAAGGGGCGTTGGCCCATAAGGCTTGTGTCTTTTTGAATACGTCCTGTTACACTGTGTATTTTGGTGGTTTCTAAGGCTTCAAGAAGCGTCATTGGTGGTAGAATACTTGGTAATCTCTTGGCGAGCATGGTCTTTCCGGCACCTGGAGGACCAATTAGTATAATATTATGTCCGCCAGCAGCGGCAATTTCCATACAACGTTTGATACTTTCCTGTCCTTTAACATCTGCAAAATCAAACTCTGGAAAATCTAATGCCTGATAAAATTCTTTACGAGTGTCTACTATAGTTTGCGTTAATGGAATATCCTCATCAAAATATTGAATTACTTGATCTATGGTATCTACTCCATATACCTCCAAATCATTAACGATTGCGGCTTCTTTTGCATTGGCATTGGGAAGAATAAAACCCTTATACCCTTCTTTTCTGGCTTGTATGGCAATAGACAAAGCTCCTTTTATAGGCTGAAGACTGCCATCTAATGACAGTTCTCCCATAATAATATATTGATCTAGCTGCGCTCCTTTTATTTGTCCGGAAGCTACCAGAATACCCATTGCCAGCGTAAGATCATAGGCAGACCCTTCTTTGCGCATATCGGCAGGAGCCATATTGATGGTGATTTTCTTTCCGGGAATCCTAAAGCCTTTGTTTTGTAAGGCTGCTGCAATGCGATAATTACTTTCCTTAATGGCATTATCTGGTAATCCTACCAAATGATACCCTATTCCTTTTGCAACATTAACTTCTACTGTGATGGTGGTAGCATCTACTCCAAAAACGGCACTTCCATAAACTTTTGTAAGCATTTACACATAAAATTACGATTACAAAGAAAATAATTTCTTTTTAATAAAGAGAATTATCTTACATTATATATTACTGTTTATGGAGTACTACTTCCTTGAATGGGTAAGAATACAACCTACAAAAATTAATTATGAGGAGCCAATTCAAATACCAAAAGATACCGTATTGTATTCCTATTATCGTTAAATTCAAAAAAAGATAGCTTATTCTTTAAATTAAAATATGCGCACAATTTTAAAGTTGTACGCATATTTATTTTATCTGAAAATGGTTTAAAAATTCTTACTCGGCATTCCCGAAAATAAAACTAAAATCTGTCTTAATTTTTGTTTTTTGATAGGTAATCCCCGCAAAATTATGGCAGGTTATACAAGAAGAGGTATTTTGCATATAGGTTTCTGCGGTAATGCTTCCCAAGAAAAATGGAGCATCTGGCGCCTTGGTAGGTCCATCACTTTTAGTCCATTGACTTCCTATGAGTCTATAATTTGCAAATACTGAATTTTGGTTTTTTAAAGCCGCTTGCCATATCGCATTCATTTGTTCAGTACAAAAATAAATAGGATAGACTCTTGTTACCTGGGTGCCAAAACCATCACCTGTTTCGCCTGGTACGCTCTGTGCATAACGAGCTGCGTAAGGAGCGGTACTATTCCAACGGTACATCACTTTGTTATTCACTGTATCACCTGCAACGTGCGGTGGGGGCGTGTTAGGCTCACAATTTAAACATTCTGGGTTGTAGAATGACCATTGTTTTTCCATTTGATCTTGTGCTTGCTGTGGATTATCTGGAACATTGTCTACATGTTCAAAAGTACTCCAGATCCAATCTTTAAACTTTTCAGTTTTTCGCACAATATGAAGTCCTACAAGGCCTACAATGCAATTAATAGTAAACGCTTCGCCTGTTGCACTGCTCTCTGCAGAAATATAGATTACCGCATTTTGATGGTAATATTTTGAAAGATCATCTCCTTTGCTGGTATCTAATATTCTCCATGACGCTTTAATTTCCATAGCTCCGGGAAGACTAGCAGTATTTACTGGCATTTCAAAGGTTTGATTATTGGCATTATAGTAAGCGTCTATACCTGCTTTAGTGGTGAGATCATTGCTTGTAATAAAACCTTCTTCAATAGCATTTACTTTTTCCTCAAACACAACAAAATTTAAATTTCTGTCTATTAAAGGATACCCATCTGCCTGTAAAAAACTAGAAGGATTCACTTCTGCAGTTGGTGATTTAGAGTCTAAATAAAAGAATCTAGTAGGCTTTTCACTAGAAAGTTTATTCTTGGCAGTCAATGCATTTGTATTTGCTTCAAATAAGGTATTTACATCGGTATAATGTTCCCATACCCGTAATGCATCAGGATGATCTGTTAAATCTCCTGTTGGATTTCCCGAAGCATCCGCAGGCCAATTAAGGGCTATAAAAGTCTGCCACGAAAAAAGATCAAAAGAGGGCTGGAATTCAGGACTTAGCTTAGAAGTATATCCAAACCCAAAACCTCCATCTGCACTATTCATATTTTGTACATCCAAAGGTAATTCTGAACAGAATGTATCTGTTTTATCTTCGCAAAAGTGAACTTTGGAGAGATCAAAACAATAAGCTGTTTCAATTGTTGCCTGCGCCAGGTCTTTTTCTGAAGTGGGTTGTTCTTGTTTTTTTGGCTGGCATGATCCTATCACCATTGCCAGTAAAAGAAAGGTTAGTTTTTTCATATTTATTGTAATTTGGTTATTACAAATTAACAAATAAGAAAATTCTTCTACCAGCGTAGAAACACCTGTTTTTATTCTTATGTTAAAAGAATAGATAGCTAGATTTACTTTTTGAGGTTATTCTCGTCCGGATAAACAGTAATCAGTTCTTTTTTAATACCATAGATCACTAGCCCTGCGGTATTCTTAGATTCTGTTTTTAACAAGAGGTTATTCCGATGCCCTTCTACGGTTCTTGGGCTAATAAAAAGTTTATCGGCTATTTCACCAGTAGTGAGTTGTTTGCAGATAAGTTTTAATACTTCTTTTTCTCTACGGGTTAATATTTTCTCGTCTTCTGAATCTTTTTTAGCACTCTTTCCTGATAATACATCTTCATGAATAATTTTCATGACACTGGCATCATAGTAAAAGCCTTTTTCCATCACTTCCCTTATGGTGAAAATAACTTCTGAGGGCGTACTATTTTTAACTAAATAAGAAGCAGCTCCTAATTTAATCATATTCGCTTTAAAAGCCTTGGTATCATAACTTGTTAAGGCAATAACCCGTAATTCTGGATTTTTATTGTGAATGAATCTAGTCGCTTCCACCCCATCTAATTCTGGCATTTTAAGATCCATCAAAATAATATCTGGAAGAGTATCTGTTTCTTGAATAAAGTTTATCAACTCTCTTCCATTATTGGCTTCAAAAACTATTTCTAAATCAGGTTCACGTTGGAGTATGAATCCTATTCCTTTCCGAAATAAAACTTCATCATCTGCTAGTGCTATTTTGATTTTACCGTTCATTTTTGTTTAAATCAGTAACAAAACTTTTACGCCTTTGCCAGTTTCACTTTCAAATTTAATTGTTCCTTTTAACAATTCAACCCTACTTTCTATATTTTTCATTCCTAGACCCGCTTTATTTGCTAGTATTTTCATATCAAACCCTTCTCCATTGTCTAGATAATTCAATTTTATTCTTGATCCATCGTTTGAAAATTTAAGATCAATAAGCGTTGCTTTCCCGTGCCGGAGTGAATTATTCATCAATTCCTGAAGAATCCTAAATAGGTTTAAACCTTCAATTTCATCTAGTTTATCAAAATCAGCATCAATAGATAAGGTAACCTTGGTATTCTTAGCTGTTGCAAATTCATCACACAATTCTTCTATTCCTGCTTTTAGACCAAACTTTTCTAGAACTGGGGGCAATAAATCATGTGCAATTCTTCTAGAATTTTCCAGGGCTTTAGCCGTCATGGTTATGATATTGGTTATCACCTCTTGTTTTTCCTCTTGATTAATCTTGTCATTGAGTAAATGTGAATTAAGGGATACAATATTAAGCTTCGCACTAATGTCATCATGTAAATCTCTGGCAATACGTTTACGTTCTTCTTCTTGTGTGATAATGGTAGCATGTAGTAAATGCTTTTGATGTTCAATAAGCATATCCTTTTTTTCTAGTTCCTTTTGTATAATTTTTTTTCGAGATAGAAAGAAAAAAAGAATTAAAAGTCCTGCCATTAGAAGTAACAGGAGTATTCCAAAAATAATTGCACTAATTACCGAAGGTTCTTGGCCGGGTAGGTTTGCTTCCATTCTACAAAAATAAGCAATTGGTAGATGAGGTATATTGCTGCATTGATAATCCAAATCCATTTAGTGATTTCTGTGCTTGAGCTAATAACTAAGTTTCCACCAATAAACAATAAACTGCTTGACATTAAATAGACAATCACACCTGTATTAATATACATTACTTGTTTTTGATGACTCAGCATATTGTAGTAATGTAAAACTGCAAAAAGGATTAAGAAAAAAGAGGTAATAAAAACCTCAAACAAATTAAACTGATAAAAAATTCCATTAAAATTAAGTGAATATTGTATGATTAAACTCAACAATACAATTCCAGTTCCAATAAGTACAATTCTTTTCTGCATTTGATCTTTCATCAACAAAAAATAAAAATAGCTTAAGGATAAAAACTGATAGATAAAATAGACATGAGAAATATAGATATTATTCATTTTTAATCGAGCCATAATTATTGTAATCAATTGAATACAAAATATACCTAACAAGTAAAATGAAAACACCTTATATGTCTTTCCCTTGCGAAATAGAAAGATAAAAAAAAGAATCACATTAATCAGCAATACTATATTACTGATTAATGAGATTATTCGCATTATAGACATTTATCCTCCGTTTGAAGTGTCATAAAGTGGACTACTGGTGTCACATGTATTTGGACAAGGTTCAGTGAAGTCATAGATTCCATCATCTGTTGGATCTTCTCCAACTAGACCATTGGCAGTGTCATAAATTATATCTGTACCATCTGCACGAACTCCAACCAGCAAAAGCTTTTCCTCGGAAGTATGCTTTTTACCGTCTGTTTTTTCTTCTACCCCAATATAAGCTCTTACGTTAGCTACTTCGGGTTCAGCCATTATAGCTGTAAGATCGTCCATCGGGATGAGGAATCCTTTAATTCTGTGGTGCTTATTATAACTACCTTGTTTTTTTCTCCAGCACTTCACCCAATCTTGTGCTTCTTTAAGCGGAACGTTTTTTGGCTTTTTTCCCATAATTTAGAATTTTAAGGATTTTGGTTAAAAATTTTGATTAAACAATTACGATTCATCTGAAAAAATTCGGACGAAAAAATGACAATTTTATGTATAACGTATTTTCAAATTTAACATAAAAAATCATACTTAAAAACTTAAAATCAAAACGAATTTTATCTACTTTCATTTATATCTAAATCTCATAGAAGTAAATTCTACAATACTCATTATAAATAAGTTACAAAATAGATGTAAATTTCTTATCAATCCTAAAGATAATATCTACACTTTAGTCTTTCAAAACATTAAAATTAATCGTTGATGTGTTATAAACGCGGTGAGTCTCTTTTGTAAAATCTTCTTTCTTTGCCTTGAAAATATTATCAACAAAGCTTTGAGGATTTAAATCTATTAAAGGAAACCAGGTACTTTGCACTTGAACCTGAATCTTATGTCCTTTTTTGAAGGTATGAAAAACATCTTGCAGTTTTACGTTTACATTGGTTATTTCATTAGGGGTAAACGGTTCTGGATTGCTAAAACTATTACGGAAACGGCCTCTCATCACTTCACTTCTAACCATCATGTGATAATTACTCATTTTTAAGTAGTCTTGTGTTTCTTCATAATCAGGTGCATCAGGCGGAAATACATCAATCAGTTTTACTATCCAATCCGCATCTGTACCCGTAGTAGAAACTTGTAACTTTGCCAATAAATCACCTACAAGTGTTACATCATTCTCTAAGACTTCTGTTTCAAAAACCAATACATCAGGTCTTCTTGCTGCAAAGCGTTGATCATCGGTCATATATTTACGAGGCGTAAATACCATTTTAATATCTTCTGTATACGGTACCGGTTTATTGGGATCACTTACAAATTCCTGAAATGAAAATTCACGAGTTGCTATGGCCCCCATACGCTGATTTTGCTGCAATGAATATATTTTAGTTTCAATTTCTTTAGGAGGCCATGTTTCAAAGGTTTTCCAGTCCATTCGCCCTGTATCAAATACGTAGGCTTCCGGAAGTCCGGAATTACCATCTGCTTTTCCTTTTAGAAAATGGTTGAAAAATGTAGTCTCTATCTCTTCTTGATAAAATTTAGAAATATCATTCCCAAAATAAATATTTCCAATAGCTTGTCTCTCTTTTGTTCTTGCCCAATCTCCATGACTCCATGGTCCCATAACCAAAGTATTGTAATTCTTGCTTCGCTTTTCTATATTCTTATAGGTTTCTAAAGGGCCGTATAAATCTTCCGCATCAAACCAGCCGCCTACAATCATAGTTGCAGGTTTAATTTTCTCCAAATGCTGAATTATACCTCTAGATTGCCAGAATTCATCATAATTAGGATGCTCCTTTAATTGTTGCCAAAAAACATTGTCTTCTTTATAATAGGTATCTAGATTACTTAAAGGGCCTACATCCAGAAAGAATTGATATTGATCTTTAGTTCCTATGTCTGGAAAAGAATACCAGGCTTTTTTAACAGGGCTTGTCTTCTCATAGCCAAATACAGCTGTTGCTCTCCAATAACTTAACAAATAAGCTCCATTATGATGAAAATCATCAAAGAAAAAATCCCCAATACAAGCTTGTGGTGATACCGCTTTCAATGCTGGATGTGAATCTAGTAAAGAATAGGTGGCATAAAAACCAGGGTAAGATATTCCCCATACTCCTACTCTTCCATTATTATTAGCAACATTTTTCACCAGCCAATCAATGGTATCATAGGTATCTGAGGCTTCATCTACTTGATTTCGCTTTTTCTTAGGGATATAGGCTCGCATATTGTCATAAACTCCTTCACTATTCCAACGCCCTCTTACGTCTTGGTAAACAATAATATTCCCTTCTTTCATTAAGACTTCATTAGGTCCAATTTTAGAACGGTACCTATCTTCCCCATAAGGAGCGCAACTGTAGGGTGTACGTTGCAGTAATATTGGTTGTTTTTTGCTCGTATCTTTTGGGGAGTATATAGTGGTATGGAGTTTAACCCCATCTCGCATTTCAATAGTCACTTCCTGTTTATTGTAATGGTCTCTTACTGCAAAGTCTTGTGCAAAAATTGCTGTAAAAGAAAACAGCATTAAAATGGCTAATAACTTAAATAATCTCAATTCATTGAGTAATGTAGTCTTCATAAAATTTGATTGGATTTAGTGGTCTAAATATAACCCTTATTTAATAAATACTCTTGAAATTAGATTGGGGTATTGATATCAAGGCTTAAAATTTTTAAGTCCTCCCTGCAACCAATTATAATAAGTTTCTGTACCTGAATATTGTTGTGCCTCATTTAGTATTTCAAAATTTGGACTCATCAAAATATAATAAGGTTGTGAAGCTGTTTGAAAATTTAATGCCTGAAAAGTAGCCCATTTATCCCCAATTGTTTGAATCTGTTTAATACGGTTAGACTTCAATTGATACCCAAATTGTTCTTCTTCAGGAAGTGCTTTTCTATCATCTACATAAAGTGATATTAAAACATATTTTTCATTAATAAGATTGAATACCTCCGGATCACTCCATACGGTCTCTTCCATCTTTCTACAATTTACGCATGCCCATCCTGTAAAGTCTAATAAAATAGGTTTATTACTTTTTTGTGCATACTGTAGCCCTTCGTCAAAGTCTTTAAAACAATTGAGTCCTAAAGGACAATCATTTTTTGTTTCAAAAACACTGTAGAATTGTGGTGGTGGAAAACCGCTTATTAATTTTAGAGGAATCATTTTTCCTAAACCTGCAGCTAGATAGAGCACAAAAAGAACCGTAATAATGCCCAACGAAAGTCTAATTTTACTCAACTTTTTTAGGGGTGCATCATGATTAAATCGCAGTTTGCCAAATAGATAAAGTGCCATTAATAAAAATACCACAATCCATATACCTATAAATATTTCATATTTAAGAATTCCCCAGTGAGACACTAGGTCTGCATTTGATAGAAACTTAAAAGCCAACGCTAATTCAAGAAATCCTAGAACTACCTTAACCGTATTTAACCAGCCTCCTGATTTTGGAAGGGAATTCAACCAACCTGGAAATAAAGCAAAGAGTGCAAAAGGTAATGCTAATGCCAATCCAAATCCAGTCATTCCCAGACTCAAATTAAATGCTACATTACCTTCTGATAATGTAGTGCTACCAAGTAAACCTCCTAGTATAGGACCTGTACAAGAGAAAGAAACGATGGCAAGGGTAACCGCCATAAAGAAAATACCAATAACTCCGCCAACTCCAGATGCATTGTCCATTTTATTGCTCCAACTAGCAGGAAGCGTAAGCTCATAATATCCAAAAAATGAAAAAGCAAAAAATATGAATATAACAAAGAAAAATAGGTTTAACCAAATATTGGTTGAAATGGTGTTTAGTAACTCTGGTTGAATACTATCAAGAAAATGAAATGGAAGACTCAAAAGAAAATAAATCAACACAATAAAAAAACCATAGAGAATGGCATTTGTAATCCCTTTTTTATTAGTTGTGGCACTTTTTGTAAAAAAAGATACGGTAAGGGGTATCATAGGAAAAACACAGGGAGTTAATAGTGCTAGTAATCCCCCAAGAAAGCCTAAGGCAAAAATGCCCCAGTAATTTTCACCATTTGTAATCTCTTTTTGATCTTTTGATAACACTCCTTTATTTTCAAGCGGTAGTTTTAATTGATTTGAAAGTGCAATACTTTTTGCATCCAGTGTCACCGCCTCTTGCTTTACTGCAGAACCATCTAGAGAAAATAGAAATTCCTCATCTCTAAAAATACACACCTCATCATCACATGCCTGGTATTCTACCCATGCCTTGATTTGATTGGTAGCTTTGTTTAAAATTTGAATACGCTGTTTAAAAATGGCTTTTTTGTCGAAAAACGAAAGTTCGGTTTCAAAAACTTTATCAAATTCGGTAATAGTCTCACTTTCTGTAGGACCGCCCAAAACTTCAAAATCGTTATTTTTATTTTCAAAATTAATACTGGTAGGTATGGGACCAAGATCTTTGGGTTCTTTAATTGAATAGAGGTGCCAACCATTCTCTATCTCTGCTTGAAAAACAAGTATAAACTCAGTATCTGATATTTTTTCAACGGAACTAGTCCAGTTAATAGGGTCTTGCGCATATCCAAAGAAAGTACAGATAACAGAAATTAAGAAAATGAATCTTTTCATACGGTATAAGCTATTTCTAAAATACTAGTGGTGGTTAA
The DNA here is from genome assembly GCF_037782385.1 of Ascidiimonas meishanensis. NCBI lineage: Bacteria > Pseudomonadati > Bacteroidota > Flavobacteriia > Flavobacteriales > Flavobacteriaceae > Ascidiimonas > Ascidiimonas meishanensis. The sequence continues at coordinate 276,326 of NZ_JBBEXD010000006.1, read as the reverse complement.
TTCTGGTAAAAACCTGCGATCTGCACGTTTTCCTATTACCCAAACTATAGCATCCTCACTACAGAGTAGCCATTGCGCTTCCTTATCTGGAAGAGCGTATTTTTCATCTTTAAAAAACTTGCTCAACTTCTTTTTTCCACGCATGCCTGTTGGATAAAAATAGTCACCATTTTTCCATTTTCTTACGATTAATGGAAATTTTAACTTTTCTTTATCAACATTTATTTTTAGCGCATCTGTCTTACCTAAATTCTTAGTTTCCCTAAAACTTAAACAAATTGGAGCGTTGATGTAGCTTGTCTCCTTTGGCCAATAATAGACTTCAGAATTTACAGAAGATTTTAAAAGTGGGGTAATCAATAACCTATCTCTATCCTTTACAAATCTATGCGTTGCTGATAGAAGTTGTTTGCCACTTTGTGCTTTTAACAAATGCTTTAAATCTTTCCAAGCGGTTACCTGAAACTCCTTAAATAATTCGTACAAATAGGCATCTAAAGGGACTAAAGCAAGTAGCGCATCGGTATCAACTGTAATAACAGAATCTTGATGAATAAAAAGGCTACCCTTAAGTGTATTAATATGGGTTTCTACAATTGTTGAGGTGCCCTTAAGAAAGTTTTGTGTATTGGTAAAACTTTGTGTGAAATCTGGATGTAGATCTTTTAAGATTGGGATTAAAGTATGACGAATTTTATTTCGTAAATATTTAGTTTCTTGATTGCTACTATCTTCGCGCCATGAAATTTTTTTCTTAACCGCATAATTCTTGAGTTCTTCACGCGAAAAAGGCAGCAAGGGTCTCAGAACCTTTTTATTTCTTTCAGGAATGCCTGTCAACCCTTCAATTCCAGTACCTCTTGATAAGTTGATGAAAAATGTTTCCATAGAATCGTCCAGGTGATGCGCTGTTAGCACATACGTAAACCCATAATCTAGGCACAATTCATTAAACCACTGGTATCTAAGTGATCTGGCTACCATTTGAACCGATTGATTCGTGTTAGTAACTTGTAACTGTGTATCAAAACTTTTGGTATAAACTTCTACTTTAAGTGCCGTACCCAATTTTTTAACAAATGCCTCATCTTCATCACTTTCTTTACCTCGTAAATTAAAATTACAATGCACTATTGAAAAATCTAATGCTGCTTCTTTACAGAGATGCACCAATACCACACTATCTAATCCACCGCTTACTGCTACCAAAAACTTTGAGGTACGCAAATACGGGAATGTACGTTCAATATGTTGTTGAAAGCGAATATTCATTTTTTAAGCTGATGATTAACCCAGTCTGTTACAAACAGTAAAACCTCTTCTTTCTCAAGATCATTATGTAATTCATGAAAGCCACCCTCAAACAGTTTCAGACTTACCAAATCATTGTTTTTTGCAAAGGCAATACTTCCTTTATGATCAATAATCCTATCTGCGGTTCCGTGCATCACTAGTGCGGGAACTAATAGTTTTTGGGAGTTTTGAATTGCCCATTCTCCTGCCTCTATGATGGGGAAAGAAAAATTAGGACTTATTTTGTTATGTACTAAGGGATCCTGCTCATACTTTTTAACTTCTTTTGGATCTTTTGATAAAGCGTTCGTATCTAAATCCATAGGTAATGTTACTGCTGGCAAAATTTTTAAAAGTAATTTTCCTAAAGTCATTTTCCAAGCAGGTGGTTGAAAGGCTAGGCGTAAAAACGGACTTGAAGCAATCACACCTGATAATTCTGGAGTCTTACGAAGGGTATAATTTAAAGACACATTTCCTCCCATACTTTGCCCATAAACAAAAACTGGCTTTTCTTTATATAATTCCTTTCCCTTTTGTATTACTAAGTGTAAACTTTCTAAAAGTACTTCATAAGAAGAACAATGCCCTCTTTTACCCCCGCTTTTACCATGACCTACTTGGTCAAAATCAATAACCGCAGCTCCATTCTTTACTAAACTAGGAACTACAAAATCTGCATACCTACCAGCATGTTCACCCATACCATGCACTAAAATAATGAGGTGACTTACGACACTTTGATGCCAATGACATACGTGCAATGGTAAGTTTTGAATGGAGAGTTGAAATTCCTGATACTTCATAGCGTAAAGATACTATTCACAATTAATAAAAATGAATTGAAGTTTGTTATTCAAGTACTTCCCGCATTGCCTTTGCTTTAATAAGGCATTCTTCATATTCTTTTTCGGGAACAGAACCTGCGGTGATAGCACTTCCCACTGAAAAGGAAACATATTTTTTAATAGCATTGTACAGAATACTTCTTATGATCACATTGAAATCAAAATCTCCTTCCGGTGAAAAATAACCTACGGCTCCGCTATACAAACCACGTTTTGTTTCCTCTAAGTTTTCAATGATATTCATTGCAGCAATTTTAGGAGCCCCGGTCATGCTTCCCATTGGAAAGGTAGTTTTTATGAGGTTTACCGGGTCAATATTAGTATTTACCTCAGACACAACAGTAGAAATCATTTGATGCACTTGTTGAAAAGCATAAACTTTACATAATTCTTCCACCTTTACACTTCCCTTCCGTGCAGTTTTTGAAAGATCATTTCTTACAAGATCTGTGATCATTATATTTTCAGAACGCTCTTTTGGATCTTGAACGAGTTGTTTTTTTAGCAGCTCGTCCTCATCAACACTTGAACCTCTTTTGGAGGTTCCCTTTATTGGCTGAGAAATAACCTTGCTACTTTCTTTCCGCAGATACCTTTCTGGGCTGGCCGAAACTAAAAAGTGCTGTTGTAATTTGAGAAAGGTTGCGAAAGGAGGTGTTGAAATTTCATTGAGATGCCAATAACTTAGCAAGGGATGCAATTCTGCTTCTTCCGCATAGAATTCCTGGCAAAAATTCGCTTCGTAAATATCACCTCTTTGAATGTGTTGCAATATAGTATTGACTTTGGCATGATAGGCGTCTTTATGGATACGTAATTTTACTTTGATGGGCTTTTTATTTCCAGTAGTCAATTTTAGTATAGGCACCATTTTTTTGATCTCTGAAAAATCTGAGTCAATTTCATCATCTACCATTCGCAAATACTGTACTTCAAGTTCTGCCCCTCGTAGGATAAAGATTTTCTTAGGTTGGAAGAAATACAAATCAGGAAACGCTAATCCATCAAAATTCTTGGAATAGAGTATTTCCACATCATTTTTAAGATCGTAGGCTAGATACCCAAAAATCCAATCGTTGGTGGTATTTCTATACTCAGAAAGTTTATCAAAACCATCTATGGAATCAGTGACTATAGAAGTAAGCGCATCTATTGCCAAAAGCGCATCAAAACTACCATATAGTTGTTTATGGGCGTTTGAATCAAGCCACAACACCTCATCATGTTGTTGTGCCCATTGTAAAAGTTGTTTTTTAAAATGAGGTATATTAGAGATTTGAAATTTTTGGGAAATTCTCAAACTAATTTTTTAAGCCATCCAGAAAAATCTGTAATGAATTCATCAATTCATCATCCAACTTTTTGTCGGTAATGCATTCCTTATCTGTATCAAAATTATCCTTAAAAGAGGGAAGTGAAAATGTACTTATTATTTCAGCTTGCATTCTACCTAAAAGTTGATTTGCAATTTCTTGGGCACCAATAGCTCCTCGTTTTCCTGGTGAAGTGCTTAAGAGAAAGATCTTTTTGTCTTTAACAAAGGTCTTATCTAAACGTGAAAGCCAATCAAGTACATTTTTAAAGTAAGCAGAAAGATTTCCGTTATGCTCGTTAACGGCTATTAACAATCCGTCTGCCTCCTTAATTTCTCTAAGTAACTCATTCAAAGAATTTGAAAATCCAGAAGATTTTTCTAAGTCTTCACTATACATGGGAAAAGGATAATGCATTAAATTAAGCAGATTAATATCCACTTCACTTAATGAAGAACAAGCATATTTAACCAGTTTAAAGTTAATAGAGGTTGAGGAATTACTTCCGGCAAAAGCTAATAATTTAGGCATACAGTAAAAAGATTTTAACGTTTAAAAAACTAAACCACATTACATACTAGGGCTTTATCTGAATAATAGAGATGACATATTTCCCTTAAAATAATCTGTTTTCAAATATAAAACGTATGTATTAAAGAACACAGTAAGTGAAAAGATAATTTTAATTACTTTTGCGGTAAACATTAATCAGTATTAAATAATTCTGATTTTGAGTTAGTTACTTTATGATGAAGGCCGAAACAAAAAGATTATATTTTATAGATGTCATGCGTGCATGGGCTATTCTTATGATGTTGCAAGGGCATTTTATTGATGGTTTACTAGACCCTATTTACAGGGATGCAAACAATATAGTATTTGCTACTTGGGAATTTTTCAGAGGAATCACCGCACCTACCTTTTTTACCGTTTCTGGTTTTATTTTTTTATATCTTCTACTTAGAGAAAAAGAAAAGGGTTCACATGAAGTTAACCAAAGAATTAATAAAGGAGTTAAGAGAGGTTTAATGCTTATTGGTATTGGCTACTTACTGAGAATGAATCTTTTTGGATTACTCACAGGGCAGGTTTATGCCAGCTTTTTTATGGTTGATGTATTGCACTGCATTGGGCTCTCTATTCTATTTATCATTGCCATATTCTCCTATAGTCAGCAAAAAAGAGCCTATGTTTTACCCGCTTTACTGGGCTTAAGTGCTTTTCTGATTTTTATGTTAGAACCTGCATATAAAACCTTGTCTTATTCTTTTTTACCAGATCTTTTCGCAAATTATTTCACAAAAGCCAATGGTTCTGTCTTTACTATTTTCCCTTGGTTTGGGTATGCTGCTTTTGGCGGATTTATGGCCATATTGTTTCATCGATATAACAAGGTAAAACACATGTATCCAAAAGCTATTTTACTATGTCTGCTCTTTGGTATCGTTTTAACCTTCTTCTCATCTGCTTTCTTCTTAAGTTTATTTGAAAAAACTCAAATACAGTTATTTGCAGATATTTTCAATAATAATTATTTGTTTATTCGTTTAGGCAATGTTTTAATTCTTTTTGCCCTTTTTATGGCAGTTAGAAATTTAATTACCTCTAAATTAACCTTAGAAATTGGTAAAAGCACACTGTATATCTATGTAATTCACTTTATGATTTTATATGGAAGTTTTACTGGATTAGGTCTTTACAAATATTTTCATCATTCTTTAAGCCCTGTAATCATTGTGATTGGCGCTATTATCTTTATGATAGTAACTACATATTTATCTATTTTGTACGGAAGAAATAAGGTGCTTATCAATGCCCATTTGAATCAGAGAATTACAGTTGCCCTTAATTATTCTAAGTTCTCTTTACGGGAGGCATCTCATACCTTCATTCGCTTGTACAAAAAAGTCAAGGAATATATGATTTCCTCAAAAAGTTAAATAGAATATAATCTTTTACTTACTTTTTTTTAGTTGTTTGTCTTCTATAGTGTAGAATGATTACTTTTACACGTTAATTTTATAGAAAAAATGTCGCAACGCAAAGTAAGTATCTCCAAGGCCTTTAAAACCATTATATGGCCTAGAAGAAATATTATATCTTTAGGATTAGTATTAATTGTTATCAGCAAACTTGCTGGTCTTGTATTACCTATTTCTACTAAGTATTTAATTGACGATGTAATTGTCAATAAAAACTACGAGATGTTACGATATTTGCTGATTGCTGTCGTGGTTGGTATTACCATTCAAGCTTCCACTTCTTTTTTACTCACCAGAATATTAAGTGTTGAGGCTCAAAGATTTATATCTATCTTAAGAGCACAAGTACAAAAAAAGGTATTATCGCTACCTATTAGTTTCTTTGACAATACTAAATCCGGGGCATTAGTTTCCAGAATTATGAGTGACGTAGAAGGCGTTCGTAACCTTATTGGCACTGGTCTGGTGCAATTGGTTGGAGGTACTGTAACCGCTGTCATATCTTTGGTTCTTCTCATTCAGATAAGTCCTATGATGACATTATTTGTTCTTGTACCTATATCCATTTTTGCATTCGTAGCTTTAAAAGCTTTTAAGTTTATAAGACCTATTTTTAGAAATAGAGGGGTTATTAATGCAGAAGTTACTGGCAGACTTACCGAAACTCTTAATGGAGTGCGAATTATAAAAGGGTTTAATGCCGAAGCGCAAGAAGGAAAAACATTTGAAGAGGGGGTTGAACGTTTATTCTTGAATGTGAAAAAAAGTCTAACCTCAACAGCATTTATTACCAGTGCCTCCACCTTTCTTTTAGGTATTGCCTCGGCAGGAATTATGGGTATTGGAGGTCATTTTATGATAAGTGATGAGTTAACTACTGGTAATTTCTTACAATTCACTTTGTTATTAGGGTATATGATTGCCCCTATTATTCAAATGAGTAGTATTGGAAGTCAAATGACAGAAGCTTTTGCCGGCTTAGACCGTACTGAAGAACTCATGAATATGCCCTCTGAGGATGCGCTTTTACAGAGAAATATAGAACTGGAATCTTTAACAGGTGATATTCACTTCAACAATATAAGTTTTGAATACGAAGAAGGAATTGAAGTTTTACACAACATTAATTTTACAGCTCCCTCCGGTAGCATAACGGCTTTGGTAGGCTCTTCAGGCTCTGGTAAATCTACCATAGCGGGTCTTGCGGCTTCTTTTTTGAACCCTAAATCGGGTACTATTACGGTAGATAATCAAGATCTTGCGACCATCAAACTTAGTAGCTATAGAAAATACCTTGGGGTAGTCTTACAAGATGACTTTCTTTTTGAAGGCACCATTCGTGAAAATATTTTGTTTCCTAGACCCAATGCTTCTGAAGCTGAATTACAAGACGCTGTAAAAGCGGCCTATGTAAATGAGTTTACCGATAGATTTGAAAAAGGACTAGACACCTTAATTGGGGAGCGAGGCGTAAAACTATCTGGAGGCCAACAACAACGTATTGCGATTGCGAGAGCAATTCTGGCAAACCCGAAAATTATCATCCTTGATGAAGCTACCTCTAATCTAGATACAGAAAGCGAAGCCCTTATTCAAAAAAGTTTAGGAGAATTAATGCAAGGCAGAACTACCTTTGTCATTGCACATCGCTTGAGCACCATAAGAAAGGCAGATCAAATTCTTGTGATTGAAAATGGACATATTGCGGAACAAGGAACGCATGACGAACTTATTTCTAAAGAAGGAAGATATTACGACTTATATACCTATCAAGCAAGAATCTAAAAACAAAAAATCCCGACAACTTGCCGGGATTTTTTGTTTTGGATAACCTATAGATTATACATGTAATGCTCTATTTTCTGTAGCTGCCAAGGCAGCTTCCTTTACTGCCTCTGCATACGTTGGATGTGCATGACTCATTCTAGCAATATCTTCTGCAGAAGCTCTAAACTCCATAGCCGTAACTGCTTCTGTTATTAAATCTGCCACCCTGGCTCCTATCATGTGTACTCCTAAAACTTCATCAGTCTCAGCATCTGCAAGGATTTTCACGAAGCCATCTGTATCTGTGCTTGCACGGGCTCTTCCCAAAGCACGCATAGGAAACTGTCCTACTTTAAAATTAACACCCGCTTCCTTTAACTCTTCCTCCGTTTTACCTACCGCCGCTACTTCTGGCCAAGTATAGACAACACCAGGAATAAGATTATAATCTATATGTGGCTTCTGCCCTGCTATAATTTCGGCTACCAGTACACCTTCTTCTTCCGCCTTATGCGCCAACATTGCACCTCTTACTACATCTCCTATAGCGTAGATATTCGCAGCTGTGGTTTGCAAATGATCGTTTACTTTTACTTGTCCTCTATCTGTGAGTTCTACGCCGGCGGCGGCTGTATTTAAACCATCCGTATACGGTTTTCTCCCCACGGAAACCAAACAGTAATCGCCCTCAAAAACCACTTCTTGATCCTTCTTATCATCTGCTTTTACCACAATTGTATCTCCGTTTCTTTCTACCGATTTTACTTTATGCGAGAGATAAAATTTAACCCCTTGCTTTTTCATTACTTTAAGCAACTCCTTGCTTAGTGCTTTATCCATTCCCGGAATAATACGATCCATATATTCAACTACAGATACCGCTGCCCCAAGTCTTCTATAAACTTGTCCTAGTTCAAGACCTATCACTCCACCCCCTATGATAACCATATGTTTTGGAATTTCCTTGAGCTTTAAGGCTTCTGTTGAGGTTATAATACGTTCTTTATCAATAGTGATAAACGGCAACGAAGCAGGCTTAGAACCAGTGGCGATAATAATGTTTTTTGCACCTATTTTCTCTTCATTTCCATCAGCCTTTTTGATGTTTACATGAGTTGCATCTGCAAAAGATCCAAGACCTTCGTATACATCAATCTTATTTTTATCCATTAAAAATTTTACTCCAGCGCATGTTTGATCTACAACCCCTTGCTTACGAGAAATCATTTGTTCTAAATTCACTTTAATCTCACCTGGAATATCAATACCATGTTCTTTAAAATGCTTTACGGCATCTTCATAATGATGCGAAGAATCCAACAATGCTTTAGAAGGTATACAACCCACGTTAAGGCAGGTGCCCCCCAGTGTAGCATATTTTTCAATGATTGCTGTTTTCATTCCTAATTGAGCGCAACGAATTGCTGCAACATATCCCCCAGGACCCGAGCCTATAATGGCTACATCGTATTGATTCATATTATTTTTGTTAGTTCAGGACTAATTTTAAGGATACGAATTTAAATTATCGTACCAGACAAAAATACGAATGTTTTGTGGTTGGGCAATGCCTAATGGGTATGGAAAACGTTGGATATTTGTAGTCTTCAATAGTGGGTAATCCTGTTCTAATAAAGAGCAACTTTTGTTTCTTTGATCCCATATACAGTTACCTTGAGTACCTCATCATCTACTTTCTGTACTTGCAACCATGTGTTGAATCTACAACATCAATAGTATAAGAAAAGGCTCTTAACTTTCGCTTTGCAATTCCACCAAGTAAATAGAAGATGAAAATATTAGCTACTTGCCTTTTTTCAAGTATAATATCTGCTGTTGGAAAATAAGAGAAGAACTCTTTTCAAATAATAACATTGCGTATATAGCCATATGTCCAACACAGAATATACTGTTCGGACAAAGATTAAATTGTAAAAAAAAGAGGTGTGTTTGGGGGGAAACATCTTTTTCTTTTACCTATATATGAACCGAATGTTCAAAAAGTACAATGAATTAACTAAAGTCAGAGACTCGAAAAATTTTATTCTTAAACCTAAAAATTAATTATTTAAAATTACAACTATGAAAAACCAACAAGTAGAAGCGGAATTACAGGTTAAACAACTTAAGGATGCGCTAAGACAAGCCTACCCCAAAAATGAAGGAAAGGTACAACAGGTTCTACGTAATATTGTAGACAATCCTTCTAGCTATGCGGCTGAGATCAGTAAAGCTCAAAGTAAAATAAATGGCAGGGGTGCAGTTGCGGTGAACACTACCCCAATACAGCGAGCTACTAACACGGTAAATAGGTTTTTCCAGCCCATTTCTGCTACTTTAAAAAGTATTGCCAGTGGAAGCTTTTTAAGAAAGAGTCAAAAAGAAGGGGATGGCTTTGTCAATGATAGCAAACCATTGCTTTCCGATAGTTATAAACCTGAAGCTACAACAACCGATGCGGAACTATTGAACTTATTTATGCCTATAGATGATCAGTCTGTTGAAAATAAACAGGGTTTACCTGTTATAGCAGTTGGTATTCCTGTCAGCATTGAAGTTGGAGTTCCTCTCACATACGATGTCGAAACAGGACTTTCTAAAAACAATTTCACCGAACCCAAAGTAAATTCTTCAAATGAAAAGCAGAATGCGTCTAAAGAGACTACAAGCGAACTACTTAAAGGTCTGGTCTTTCCAAAGGTGCCCAGTAATGCACTTCCAATTCCAAAACCAAGAGCTAGTGCTAGTTCTTCTTTGAATAGTACAAAAAAGCAAAAAGAAAAGAAACGTGGCCCAGTGTTAGCATAGTAAGGCATTTTGCATCAAAAACAAGAAAAATAGTTGATGTCAACATTAGCGTTTACTCATCCCCCCTTGTGGGGGTTTTAGATCTTGTTTTCGCTTTACTTTGTTTAGATTTTAAAACAGTATAGCCTTTTTTAATTCAACGGACCTTTATTTAAAGTGGATTTTGTTTTAGTTCAGCGCTTTATTTTTTTTTGGGATCGTAGGCTCTAAGATCTCTTTAGCTGTCATTTAAATACGTATTACTGGTATTAGATTTTGTCTTTCTTTTAGCTAATCTTCTCCCTACTAAACCTTGCCAAGCCACACCTTTATACTTATTGAAAAAACAAATAGGGCTCTTACAGTTCCAGCTACACTGTTTGATACAGTGATGGAAAAAGAATATTAGCTTCCTTCGCTGCTACTGTAAGAGCCATCAGTTTTATGCCTAATGGTAATCGGTTTTTTTCTTGCGATTTGGACTTTGCAATTCTATTTCACCTTCGGTATAAATTCCTTGCTATTTATTAATAATGGATGAATAAATCTTCATGCTATATCCTTTTTTTATTGCTTCATCACTGGCAAGGTTACGAAAAACAACAGCTGCTCTTTGTCATTTTAAAGCTAGAATTGAAGGGCAAAATGTATAAGTCTTGGAGTATCAAAACGAATTAAGTAGACGGTAAGTCTTATAGATCAATAACCGTAGTACATTTTACTTCTTTGATGCTAAAGGAGCTCTGAGTACTCCCGATATGTTTCAACACAGTTAGTTTTGAAATCATAAATTCGCGGTATGCTTCCATATGCTCCACATGAACTTTGAGAATATAGTCATAATCTCCACTTACATGAAAACATTCAGAAACTTCCTGAAGTTTTAAAACTTCTTTTTCAAAGAGGGTTACATATTCCTTGGTGTGTTTCACCAATTTTATATGACATAAGACTGTAAATGACTTTTTTATTTTTTTCTTATCTAAAATGGCCACATAGCTTTTAATAATTCCTTCACGTTCTAATCTTCTTATACGTTCATATACCGCAGTTACAGATAATCCACATCTATTTGCAAGTTCTTTGTGCGTTCTTTTAGAATAGGTCTGCAATAACTCCAAAAGTTGCTTATCAATAGAATCCAGCTTCAAAATCATATTTTCATTGTTTACTTCTATAAAACAATAAATATAGATTTAAATTCTTTAAAAAACACTTTTATTAGATTTTAAATCTACATATGCCAATTATCATTGTTTTATATACATCAATTTACGAATTTCGATTAAAATTTAAACTAAAGATCATGAAATTCAATCCTGCAGATCAGATACAAGACCTTCAATATTTTGGTGAATTTGGTGGTGTAAATCCGTCAATATCAGATTCATCTACCTATACCTTTGTTTCAGCAAAAACCATGTTTGACACCTTTGAGGGTAATACGGAAGGATGTTATTTATACTCTAGGCATTCTTCACCTTCTAATCTTTATTTGGGCGAAGCTATGGCCGCACTAGAGGGAACTGAAACTGCTGCGGTTACAGCCTCTGGGATGGGTGCTATTACAGCTGTTATTATGCAATATTGCAAAGCAGCCTCAGAAATTGTTTCAAGCCGCACTATTTATGGAGGTACTTATGCTTTTATGAAAAACTTTCTACCCAAATTCAATATAGATACCAAATTTGTTGATATCACTAAGATAGAAACTGTGGCAGCGGCAATTACCCCCAAAACAAAAATGTTGTATTGCGAGGTAGTTAGCAATCCTTTATTAGAGGTGGCAAATATAAAGGCACTGGCGGCACTGGCTAAAGAAAATAATATTCCTTTGGTAGTAGATAATACATTTTCTCCATTAACTATTGCACCCGCCACTTTAGGAGCAGACGTCGTAATTCATAGCTTAACTAAATTTATTAATGGAAGTAGTGATTGTGTAGGAGGTGTAGTCTGCGGTTCTAAAGAACTTATTTTAGCACTTAAAGATGTAAATGATGGTGCTTGTATGCTTTTTGGCAGTACCATGGATAGTCTAAGAGCTGCTTCCATCCTCAAAAATATGCGCACGCTGCATATTCGCATGAAAAAACATAGTGAAAATGCGCTCTATCTTGCCCAAAGATTTGAAGAAGATGGATTACGCACTGTATACCCGGGTCTAGAATCTCATCCAGGACATCAAATATTAAAAACACAAATGAATAAAGAATATGGGTATGGAGGCATGTTAACCATTGATGTTGGTACTCTTGACAAGGCGAATGAACTTATGGAGAAAATGCAACATGAAAACCTTGGTTATCTTGCAGTGAGCCTTGGGTTTTACAAAACCTTGTTTAGTGCCCCTGGAACTTCTACTTCCTCTGAAATTCCTGAGGAAGAGAGACAAGAAATTGGGCTATCTGATGGATTAATCCGTTTTTCTATAGGATTGGATAACGATATTGAGCGTACATACCATCACATGAAAAAATGCATGCAATCTTTAGAAATACTTCCAAAAACATCTCAGGAACCGGTTTAATATGCATTGTAAAATCTATACTACTCAATTTGCAAAAGGATTGGTATTATCGTATTATTACACCGTTAAAGAAAAATACCATAGATGGAAAGTCAACAAATAAAACCTTCCGATAGAAAGGATGTGCCAATTGTAAGTAACAAAGAACTAAACATCTGGGAGGCTCTTATTCCTGTATTTGCTTTAATTGGTATGCTTGCTTACAATGTTTTAGTTGCTTTTAAAGATGATGCGCTAAGTGGAAGCAACCAATTCATATTACTTATGGGGGCAGCAGTTGCTGCTGTTGTTGGCTTTTTTAATAAAGTTTCTTACCAACAAATGATTGAAGAAGTAGCTTTAAATATTAAATCTACCGTTGGTGCGTTATTAATTCTATTAATGGTGGGTGGTCTAGCCGGAACTTGGTTTGTAAGCGGAATTATTCCTAGTATGATTTACTACGGTCTTCAAATTTTAAACCCCTCTATATTCCTCGCCGCGAGCATTATTATTTGTGCCTTAATTTCAATTGCTACCGGAAGTAGCTGGACAACCTCTGCTACAGTAGGTATTGCTTTGGTAGGCGTGGGTGGTGCACTGGGCATCCCTGCTGGTATGACCGCGGGTGCTGTAATTTCTGGTGCTTATTTTGGAGATAAATTATCGCCTATGAGTGATACCACTAACTTGGCTCCTGCAATGGCCGGAGGTGAATTATTTAGTCATATTAAATATATGACCTATACTACTGTTCCTACTATAATTGTCACACTCGTTGTTTTTATAATTATTGGCTTAAACTTTGATACGACCGGAACTGCAGATACCAGCCAATTATTAAACGAAATCAATACAAAATTTAATGTCACTCCATGGCTTTTTTTAGTTCCCGTAGTGGTTATATTTATGATTATTAGAAAAACGCCACCCTTGGTTGCACTATTGGCAGGAACATTACTTGCAGGGATATTTGCAGTTATTTTTCAGCCAGCTATTATTTTAATGGTTAGCGGTCAAGAATCCTTAGATTTCCGTGCCGCCTATATGGGTGTATTAAATGCTATAACTGTTAAAACAGTGGTCCCTACAGAAGTTAATGAACTTGCAGATCTATTTCAAGGCAAAGGGATGGAAGGCATGCTTGGCACCATTTGGTTAATTATCTGCGCCATGGTTTTTGGCGGGGTAATGGATGCTATTGGTGCATTGTCTAGAATTAGTACTGCCTTACTAAGCATGGCAAAAACAACCTTCCAATTATTTTTAAGCACTGTTGGTAGTTGTCTTGCTTTAAATATTACGGCATCAGACCAATATTTAGCCATAGTAGTGCCCGGTAAAATGTTCTCTAAAGCTTATAAAGATCGTGGATTAGCTCCTGAAAACCTGAGCAGGACGTTGGAAGATTCAGGGACAGTAACCTCTGTACTTGTACCTTGGAATACCTGTGGAGCTTATCAGGCAGGTGTCTTAGGTGTAGGTGTTGGAGAGTATTTCTTATATGCTATTTTTAATTGGTTAAGTCCCGTCATGACTTTAATATTTGCGGCACTACAAATAAAAATTAAAAGACTTACCGCCTAACTTTATTTCTTGTAAATCCCTGATATAATAACGAGTACATCTCTGAGATTTTCATCATTAAAAAATTCTATAGTTCTATAGAATTTTAAAATCCAATCATTGAATAAAAGCTTGTTTTCAGCTTTACTTTTGCACTGTAATTATTAAACAAAAAATAAAGCTATTATGACACTTGTAGGTAAAAAATTTCCCAACTTAAACGTTGATGCCATGAATGAAATGGGTGATACTTTTAAACTTAACATATTTGAAGAAGCTGCTAACAAAGGTAAAAAGGTATTGCTTTTTTGGTATCCAAAAGATTTTACTTTTGTTTGCCCAACAGAACTTCACGCTTTTCAAGAAGCATTACCTGAATTTGAAAAAAGAAACACCATAGTGGTTGGAGCATCTTGCGATTCTGCCGAAGTACACTTTGCATGGTTAAATACACACAAAGATAACGGCGGAATTGAAGGAGTAACGTATCCGCTGCTTGCAGATACTAATAGAAATCTTTCAAATATATTAGGAATTTTAGATATTCAATCTGAAACTTATAATGAAGACACAGATTCTATTATTTATGAAGGAGATAATGTAACCTATAGAGCAACCTACCTTATTGATGAAGAAGGCACCGTTTTTCACGAAGGGATTAATCACATGCCCGTGGGAAGAAATGTAAATGAATATCTTAGACTAATTGATGCTTATGCACATGTTCAAACACATGGCGAAGTTTGCCCTGCTAACTGGGAAGAAGGTAAAGAGGCAATGAAAGCAAACCGTGAAGGAGTAGCTGAATATTTGGCAAATGCTTTAAACTAGAACAACTATGATACAAGAGTTAGAACAAGATAATCTTCAAGACGTTATCAACAGTAACGAAACCGTGTTAGTACAATATTCTGCGGGTTGGTGTGGAAATTGCAGAATTATGAAGCCAAAATTTAAAAAAATGGCTTCTATTCATGAAAATGCGAAATTTGTTATTGTTGATGCCGAAAAATTTCCGGAATCTCGTAAACTGGCAAATGTTAACAATCTGCCTACGTTTGCAGCATTCAATAATGGAAATTTTGTAAATCAAGTACAAACTAACAAACTAGAAGTTTTAACAGAATTAATCAATGAAGTTACCAGTAATTAAGCATTTATCTTCATTTATTGAAGAAAATGACGAAGACTATATTATTGAAACTATAGAAACGCTAGAGGCGCTTACAGAAGTTCCTTCGCTCAAAGAAGAAGAACTGGACGTAATTGGTGAGCTTATTTCTAATATGTACGGCGCTATTGAAGTGCATAAAATGATTAAAGAAGGTGTTCCTAAAAAAGAAGCTTTAAATAGTTTTATGTCAAGAGTGTTAGCTTCTATAGATCAATAATGTTAAAAATTTGATAAAGAAAGAAATAAATCCTCTGCAAATGTACGCAGAGGATTTTCTTTTATGTTAATTTTACAATTCAACAAAATATAAAAAATATGGCAACTATTACATTACAGGGTAATGAAATACACACTAGTGGAAATCTTCCAGAGTTAGGCACAAAAGCAACAGATTTCAAATTAATTGGAAAAGACCTAGCTGAAGTATCGCTACAAAATTTTTCAGGGAATAAAGTAGTACTTAACATTTTTCCAAGCATCGATACAGGCACATGTGCTACATCTGTAAGAACCTTTAATACAGAAGCAGCAGAACTTGATAACACTAAAGTGCTTTGTATTTCTAAAGATCTACCATTTGCCCAAAACAGATTTTGTGGTGCCGAAGGATTAGAAAATGTCATAACGCTTTCCGACTTTCGCACAGGAGCTTTTGGAAAAGATTACGGACTGGAAATAATAGATGGCCCTTTAAAAGGTTTACATTCCAGAGCTGTCGTTGTTTTAAATGAAAATGGAGAAGTGATCTTTACAGAGCAGGTAGGCGAAATTGCCGATGAGCCTAATTATAAGGCAGCTTTGGAAGCCTTATACAATGCTTAATTTTATAAGTAAAAGGATTAAAAGTATAGGCTATGCTTTTAAAGGAATCTTGTTATTGGTTACTACAGAGGCAAGCATTAAAGTGCAACTTTTAATAGCAGTGTTGGTAACCATAGCTGGATTCTACTTTAAAATAAGTGCTACAGAGTGGATGTTGCAAACTATAACAATTGCGTTAATTGTTTCTATAGAGGGTTTAAATACTGCCGTAGAAAAAATTGCCGACTTTATTCATCCGGATTTTAATAATAAAATTGGATTTATAAAAGATATTGCCGCTGGTGCCGTTTTTGTAAGCGCTTTTGCAGCAGTTATTGTGGGATGTCTTATCTACCTACCAAAAATATTTTGAAAATATAAATGAATTCAAAACGTTAGTAATTTGTACTTTTGTACACAACCTAACGCTTGCTAATGGCCAGAAAAAAAACGACTAAATCTAAGAATACTTCAAAACGTTCACTGCCTGCATTTAAATTCACCAAACAACATCAGTTGGTATTGGGTAGTTTACTTGTATTGGTAAGTATTGCGTTGTTTGTTGCTTTTATATCCTATTTTTTTACATGGCAGGACGACCAAAGTACGTTAACACAATTTGCAGACAGAAGTAAGGAAACCAAAAATTTGTTAAGCAAATTTGGAGCTGCAATAAGCCATTTTTTCATTTATAAAGGTTTTGGAATTGCCTCGTTCATTATTCCCTTTTTATTAATGCTTACGGGCCTGTTCTTTTTTCTTAAAACAGATAGATCCAAACTTATCAATCGCTGGTTCTGGGGTCTCCTAGTTATGATGTGGCTATCTGTTCTTTTTGGCTTTATTGGTAAAAAGGAACCATTACTTGGAGGAACGGTAGGTTTTGAACTTAACGACTTTTTACAATTGTATATTGGTAAATTAGGAGTTATATTGTTACTTACTTTTATTCTTATTACCTATCTGGCCTTTAGGGTAAAACTAACTCCAGAACGAATTATTAATTTTATCAATGCTAGAAAAGAGCAATTAAGAACGGAATTATCCAATCATGAAGTTGTTTCTGAAAACGGAAAAGATGTTGTTAAAGAAACAACATCTCAAATTCAAACAACTAAAGAAAAAGCAACCACAGAAGAAACTTCTATTTTTGAACTTTCCCTTAAACAACAAGAACCTACTATAAAAAACTACTCTACCATTGACAAAATATCTGATGTGGATATTGAAAATTCTTTTGAAGTAAAAATTGCTCCAGAAGAAGAGGTTATACTGCCTTCAGAATCTTCAAAGGAAGAAGCAGAAGAATCTCTGAAAATTGAGGTAGAACAAGTAAAAGATGAACCAGAACTTACAGATGTTCTGGCAGATAAACTGGTTAAAGATTTTGGTGAGTTTGATCCAAAATTGGAATTAGGAAATTATAAGTTTCCGGTACTCAATCTTTTGAAAGATTACGGTGTAGGCAGTATCACCATAAATCAAGAAGAGCTTGAAGAGAATAAAAATAAAATTGTAGAGACACTAAGGCACTATAAAATTGAAATTTCTCAAATCAAGGCAACTATAGGCCCTACGGTGACACTCTATGAGATTGTACCCGAGGCAGGAATTAGAATTTCTAAAATAAAGAATCTTGAAGATGATATTGCTTTGTCCTTAGCCGCTTTGGGTATTCGTATTATTGCACCCATACCAGGCAAGGGAACTATTGGGATAGAAGTCCCCAATAAAAATGCTTCTATTGTTTCTATGCGATCTGTTATTGCATCTTCTAAATTTCAGAAAGCAGAAATGGAATTACCACTCGCATTGGGTAAAACTATTAGCAATGAAACCTTTGTGGTAGATCTCGCTAAAATGCCTCACCTTTTGATGGCTGGTGCTACTGGGCAAGGTAAATCAGTAGGTTTAAATGCAATACTAACTTCATTGTTATATAAAAAGCACCCTGCAGAGGTTAAATTTGTACTCGTAGACCCTAAAAAGGTAGAACTCACCTTATTCAATAAAATTGAGCGACATTTTTTAGCGAAGCTTCCAGATACAGAAGATGCTATTATTACCGATAATAACAAGGTAATCAATACTTTAAATTCACTTTGTATTGAGATGGATGACAGGTATGAATTATTAAAAAATGCATTGGTTAGAAACATCAAAGAATACAATGAAAAATTCAAATCCAGAAAACTAAATCCAAACGACGGTCATAAATTTCTACCCTATATTGTATTGGTTGTAGATGAATTCGCCGACCTAATTATGACAGCTGGTAAAGAAGTTGAAATGCCAATTGCCAGATTAGCACAGTTAGCCCGTGCGGTGGGGATTCACTTGATAATTGCCACACAAAGACCTTCTGTAAATGTAATTACTGGTATTATTAAAGCAAACTTCCCCGCACGAATTGCATTTAGAGTAACCTCAAAAATAGATTCAAGAACCATTCTTGATAGTCAAGGAGCAGATCAACTTATTGGACGTGGTGATATGCTTTATACACAAGGTAATGATATTGTAAGAATACAGTGTGCTTTTGTAGACACCCCTGAAGTTGCTAAGATCACAGAATACATAGGAAGCCAACGTGCATATCCAGAAGCCCATCAACTTCCAGAATATTCCGGAGAAGATTCTGGCACAAGTCTTGATGTAGATATCTCAGACAGGGATGCATTGTTCAGAGATGCTGCAGAAGTGATTGTAAATGCCCAACAAGGTTCTGCCTCTTTGTTGCAACGAAAACTAAAACTAGGTTATAACAGAGCAGGGAGAATCATAGATCAATTAGAAGCAGCAGGTATTGTTGGCCCCTTTGAAGGAAGTAAGGCAAGACAAGTTTTGGTAAGTGATATCCTAGCATTAGAAGAATTGTTAAATAATGAAAAAAACTAACAGGAATTGCATGAAAAAAATAGCTATTTTATTCGTCATGATATTTGTATCTATAGCCGCACCAGCACAGAACAGTGCCAAAGCAAAAGCTTTGCTTGATGAAGTATATGCCAAAGCAAAAAGCTATCAAAATATATTTATTGACTTTAAATATGTTTTAAATAATAAAGCAGAAAACATTAACCAGGAGACTCGTGGAAATGTTACGATGCAGGGTGACAAATACCTTTTAAACTACTTAGGCGCAACCGTGTTATACGATGGGAAAATGGTACATACTATTATTCCAGAAAACGAAGAAGTTACCATTGAAAAACAGGATGCCGAAGATGAGAATACGATTACACCCTCTAAAATGCTTACTTTTTATATGGAGGGATATAAGTATGATTGGGATATTCTTCAGAATATTAAAGGGAGAAAGATTCAGTTTATAAAAATGACTCCTATAGATTCCAATTCTGAGGTGGTTAGCTTATTGCTAGGAATAGACGTTCAGACAAAACATATTTATAATTTAATTCAAGTAGCTAGTAATAACACCAAAACAACGATCACTGTTAATTCTTTTAAAACAAACCAACCTATCTCAAAATCCTTATTTACCTTTAATGAAAAGAAATATGAAGATGAAGGTTATTACATCACTAGAAATTAGGATCGTTGAAAATACTTGATAGGTATATCTTAGCACGCTTTTTATTTAATTTCACAAGTTCTTTTGTGATACTGATGTTTATATTCATATTTCAAGCCATTTGGTTTTTTATTGAAGAGTTTGCTGGAAAAGGATTAGATCTACTTATAATAGCTAAATTCTTATTTTACTATTCACCTACTTTGGTAAATAAAGTGCTTCCGCTAACGGTTTTATTAGCGTCTATAATGACTTTTGGTAGCTTTGCTGAGAATTATGAGTTTGCAGCCATGAAAGCTTCCGGTATTTCGTTACAACGTGCGATGAAAAGTCTCATGATTTTTATGTTTTTGCTTGGAATTGGCACTTTTTTCTTTGCAAACGATGTAATCCCTAAAGCCGAAAATAAATCGTATAATCTTCGAAAAAATATAGCAAAATTAAAACCTGCACTTGCTATTAACGAAGGTGTTTTTAATGATATTGGAGATATTATCAATATCAAAGTAGAAAAAAAGTATGGTGAAAATGACAATTTTCTTAAGAATGTCATCATTCACAAAAAAAATAAATTTGAGGAGAACAGAGTCGTTATAAAAGCCAACGAAGGAGAATTAAAAAGCAGTGAAGACTCAGACATTTTGCAATTAGTATTAAAAGATGGACATTATTATGAAGATATAAAAACAAATTCTCCCAAAAGCACTACTCATTTCCCACATGCTAAGGTAGAATTCAAGTTTTATACCATAAATATGGATCTTTCTGGGCTAAATGATGTAGATCTGGATGAAGAAAAATCAACTCGACTTTATAAAATGCTCAATGTTGGCGAACTTGATTATTTTATTGACTCCATTTCAAAAGACAACAAAAGGGTTGCCAATACTTTTGGCAACAACATTTACCGTAGAACTGGTGTAAATGCATTTGTAAATATTGAAAAAAATAATCCTGTAGATTCCGTAACTGTTAAAAAGGATTCTATTAAAATGCCTATTACCCATAGAGATTCTTTAATGAATGAGTTTCCAGAATGGAAACAAGAGCAATTACTAGATATTGCTATTAACAATACCACTAATATTATAGCCACTATTCAAGGACGCAAAAGTGACAGACTCAGGAGAGAAAAACTACTTAATCATCACATCATATCCCTTCATGAAAAATATGCGCTGGCATTTATTTGTATCATCTTGTTTTTTATAGGTGCTCCACTGGGCGCAATTGTGCGAAAAGGCGGTTTGGGATTACCTATGGTGCTTGCCATAGGATTGTTTCTTACCTATTATTTTTTGGATTTATTTGCAAAAAATTACGCAGAAGATGGCAGTATTTCTCCTATCTTAGGGTCTTGGCTAGCTACACTAGTTATGATGCCATTAGGTATTTTTCTCACCCGAAGAGCCACCGCAGACAAAGGTGTATTTAATACGGATGGATTTTTATTAAACTTTGGAACTATTTTCAGAAAACTTAGAAAAGTCAAAAAAAATCTGTCTGAAAAATAATTATATTTGCAAAAATTCTTTCATGAATACCACCATCAAAACTAGCCATATTCAACTTAATACGATAGAAGAAGCTATTGAAGACATTCGCAACGGTAAAGTCATTATTGTGGTAGATGATGAAGATCGTGAAAATGAAGGGGATTTTTTAGCTGCCGCAGAAAAGGTAACGCCAGAGATGATTAATTTTATGGCAACTCATGGCAGAGGCCTTATTTGTGCTCCCTTAACGGAAAACAGATGCAAAGAATTGGATCTGCATATGATGGTTGGCAACAATACAGACCCTATGGAAACTGCTTTTACAGTTTCAGTAGATTTAAGAGGAAGTGGTGTAACCACAGGGATTTCTGCTGCAGACCGTGCTAAAACGGTTCAAGCACTGGTGAATACAGGCACTAAGTCTTTTGAACTAGGTAGACCCGGACATATTTTCCCTTTAGTTGCCAAAGAAGGAGGTGTTTTAAGACGCACAGGGCATACGGAAGCTGCTATTGATTTCGCAAGGTTGGCGGGCTTAAAACCTGCAGGGGTTATTGTGGAAATTATGAATGAAGATGGCTCTATGGCCAGACTGCCGCAATTAGTAGAAGTAGCACAAAAATTTGATCTTAAATTAGTTTCAATTGAAGCGCTTGTTGCCTACAGGATGCAACATGACAGTTTAATTAATAAAAAACTGGATTTTGAAATCTATACCCGTTTTGGTAATTTCAGACTTCGCGCTTATGAGCAAACAACTAATAAATTGGTTCATATTGCACTCACCAAAGGCAGTTGGTCTTCTGATGAACCTGTTCTTACCCGTATCAATTCTACGCTGATAAGTAATGATATTTTAAGTACACTTACGATGAATGCAGATAAAAAACTGCAAAATATGTTTGATGTTATAAACAAAGAAGGAAAAGGTGCTATTATTTTTATCAATCAGGAAAATCAGGCAGTAAATCTTATTCAGCGATTATCTGAAATTAAAGACCTGCAAAATCAAGAAAAACTGGTTGCCCCAAAAATACCTATGGATTCCAAAGATTATGGTATTGGTGCTCAAATTCTTCATGATTTAAATATTGTGAAAATTAAGCTTATTTCAAATTCAATACAAACTAAAAGAGTAGGTATGATTGGTTATGGTCTAGAAATTGTATCCTACGCCCCTTATTAATCGTTTGCTGGAATTAATACTTTTTTCTGTTTTGCCTTTTTGTAAATATTTTTTAGAATTACCTGATAGAACTCATGTGTATCATAAGGTTTTATGATTATATCATCTATTCCTACATCTAAAATATCCTGCTTTTTAGTATCTATTTCTGATGCCGTAAGTGCTACAATAGGTATTTGTTTATTAAATCTTCGTATCTTCTGGGTAGCCTCTATACCTCCCATAATTGGCATATTCAAATCCATTAAAATAAGATCATAGTGGTCTCTCTTTACCTTTTGAATCGCTTCTCTTCCATTTTCTGCATTCCCATATTGAAATTTTCCATTCATGAGAATGTTTTGAGTAACCATTTGATTAATCTTGTTATCTTCTACAATTAGAATCTTAAAGCCTTCATCTTTGGCTTTTTCTAGTAAATCTGGCTCTTGAATTTCTATTTTGAATGTAGGTTTATCTAACTCAAGTTCAAGTTCAAACACAAATTTTGTGCCTTTACCCAGTTCACTTTCTAAGCTAATATCACTTCCCATTATGTTCAGAAGATTTTTAACAATAGAAAGTCCCAAACCAGTACCCATGTAATTATTTTTTTCTGATCTTATTTGAGAAAAATTATCAAAAACCAATGATTGTTCTTCTTTGGGTATACCAATGCCATTATCTTCTACTTCAAATCTAACCCGCACTTTGTTATCTTTCCTATTTATTACTTTTAAAAGAATCCAGACATCCCCATTTTCGGTAAATTTACAAGCATTCCCAACCAAATTAACCATTATTTGAGACAAGTGAACCGTATCTCCAATAAGCATATCCGGTAGATTTTCATCAATCATAAGATGTAACTCATTTTGCTTTTCTTCTAGCTGATATTGAAATGACTTAGACATATCTTCCAGCAAAGTTCTGATATTAAAACTTACATTTTGAAGCTTCACTTTGTTTGAATCTATCTTACTGATTTGAAGAATATCATTAATTAAATTTAAAAGGTAATCTCCAGAAAATTTTAGTGATCGCAAGAACTTACTATCCCGTTGTGAAAGATTATTTCGTTCCAACAGTAAAGAAGTCAAACCAACCACCCCATAAAGTGGTGTTCTTAGCTCATGACTTACCGTAGAAATAAATTGTGTTTTAAGGCGTGAAAGTTTTTCAGCTTCATTCTTTGCCAATTCTAACTCTAGATTCTTTTCTTCTAAAATACGACTGAATCCTTTTTTGGAATTATAACTTTTAAATAATAAAATTAATAGAACAAACAAGATACCGGTAATTACCAGTGTAATTGCATTTAGTAATTGCGTTTTTTCCGATGCTTTTTTCTGTAGTTCCCGTTCTCGCTTTGCTACTACTAAATCTCTTTTATATTCATCAAGATTAAATCTGGCTTTTGAAATTTCAGATTGTGTTACTCTTTCTTGGTTAAGAACCCTTTCTGAATATTTAATATAATTCATAGAAGCCTCATAGGCCATATCTTTCTCATCAAGTTTCGCAAGTATTTTAGCATAGGTAAGATAAATATCAGCTAAAACAGAATAATTTCTTTTTGATTTTGCAATCTCTATACCTTGTTCAAAAGACTCTTTTGCCTTGTCATATACTCCTTCGGAAAAATAATATTGTCCCATAAGGTGATTTATTTGGGCTTTTGAATCTGCGGTTCCCTCCTCGGCTATAAGCCTTTTTACTTTTAATAGATAGGTATATGCTTTGTCATAATTATCTTCATTTAATAATAATCTTGAAATATTTAAAAGTGGATTTATTTTTTCAAAATCATTCAAAGACCTATTTGCCCAAGTTAACGACTCTTCATAATAAGATAAGGCCTTTTCAAAATCGCCATATCCCTTGTAATAGACAATTCCTAAATTATTATATAAAGAAGCAAGTAACCGTGTATCAAATTTGGTTGAAGCCAAACCAATGGCTTCTCTATAGGTATTTTCTGCTGCTTTATAGTCTTTGATAAGTTGGTAATTCTTTCCCTTGATCTCATACGCACGTATGATTTGGTAACGATGGTCACGGGGGTCACTAATCTCTATAATCTGAGAGGCTGTCTCAATGGACTTTTTGAGTTGGTAGGAACGGAAATCTTTATTTGCTTGCCTTAGCAAACTATCAATTTTTTTAACGCTGGCATATTCTGCTTCCTGAGCATTAAAATTGAATATAACAAAAAAGACCGCATAAATGGTTATATAAAACTTCATTTAGCTGTAGGTAATGATTTAGGGTACGTAAAGATTGTCAAAAAAATGCTAATAATCAAAAAATGAGGCGTTTTTGATGTAAAATGCTTAAATATCCATGTGAAAAGAGGATTATATAGAGGTAAAAAATGATTTAAATAAAAAAAGCGATTTGATTGTAAACTAGTGTAGCTTTAAATAACACTCTTTAAAGAAGCATATATTTTTTGCGCTCTTGCTTTTGTCTCTTCTTCCGTCCAACTGAGTTTGATAAGTATTGAAATTGTCCTACGCATCCAGAAATCTGATTTTGAAAAATCACGATTCATATGCTTTTCAAACTGTATCTTCAATTCATTTGGTAATTTACCTAATGACCTTAATGAGGTTAAATGCTTCCATTGATTTATATAATGCCAATTATTATCATACCAGTAAAAACAGCCATCTACCCCATTAGCTTTTAAACTTTTCATTGCACTTTGGGCGGTGGTTGCATTGGGTAAAAAAATGGTTAAAAATGCATAACTTTCTTCTCCTTCCAGCGGTACAGTTCTAAATTGAATTTTTTCTAAAGATTCAATCTGAGCTCTTATGATCTGATAATTTTTCTTTTGAATTTTGAGAAATGTATCCAGTTTATGAACTTGAGCTAATCCCACAGCTGCATTCAATTCGGAGATTCGATAGTTATAGCCTAAAAATGGGTGAGATTCTGCCCCCCTATCCATTCCAATATGGTCATGACCGTGATCTGAAAATTTATGTGCGTTTTCATAACAATCGGTATGATTCGTAATTAAAGCACCACCCTCTCCACAGGTAATGGTTTTTACGTAATCAAATGAAAAGCAACCTGCATCTCCATAGCTACCCAGTGGCTTTCCTTCATAAGTACCTCCAATTGCTTGACATGCATCTTCCAATAGGAGCAAATTATATTTATCGCAAATGGCTTTTAATTCTTTTAACCTCGCCATAGAACCGCACATATGTACCGGCATTACTACTTTAGTATTATTAGTAATAGCATTTTCTACTCCCTGCAGATCTAGTGTTAGCGTATCATCAATATCTACAGGTACAGGTATGGCTCCTAAAGCCATAATAGCTTCAAAACTGGCAACAAAGGTGAATACAGGCATGATCACCTCATCTCCTGCTCCAATACCCATAGATGCCAATGCTACAGTGAGCGCAGCAGTACCACTACTCACCAAATGTGCATGCTTTACTTTGAACCGTTCTTCTAAGGCTTTTTCCAGTGATTTTGCTTTCCATTGTCCTTGTCGCATGCCATCAAAACCATAGCGCATGAGCACGCCAGTATTAAGAACCTCATTTACCTGCGTTCTTTCTTCTTCTCCAAAAAGTTCAAATCCTGGCATTCCTTATAATATTTGATTTTAAAGTTTTATAATTCTATAACGCTTTCAGAAACGCCTCTCCTTACTTTTTTAAAGTTAGAAAACATATCGTCTTCTGCCCTATATCCTACCGGCATCACTAAAACAGAACTTAAGCCTTTATCTTTTAATGAAAGAATTTCATCATACTTTGCTGGAAGAAAGCCTTCCATAGGACACGCATCAACCTCCATAAGCGAACAGACGGTTAACAAATTTCCCATAGCCAGGTATGCCTGCTTAGAAGCCCATATATACTTCTCTTCTTCCGTCATCTTTTCAAAACTCTTAATAAGGCTTGATCTAAAAGGACTTAATACTTCGTCTGGCGTACTACGTTCATCTTTCACCAGATCAAAATATCCTTTGATATAACGCTCATCTACGGCAGTCTCTATACAAAAAATTAAAATGTGAGATGCTTGAACCACTTGTTTTTGATTCCAACTGTGCGGTAACAATTCTTCCTTTACTTTGTCATCACTTACAATCACTAATTTAATGGGTTGTAATCCATAAGAAGTAGCGGTTAAATCAAACGCTTTTTTCAAGGTTTCAATTGACTCTCTACTTAATTTTTTTTGATTATCAAACTTCTTTGTGGCATACCGCCATTGCAGTTTTTCAATTATATTCATCTGTATTTTTTTTAATTATTTGTCTTCAATTTTTCAAATCTGTTATTTACTTTTTTTCAGGTATACCATTTATTTCTTCATCATTACTACAACTTATTGTCCCCATTTCATTTACTTCCAGAACTCCCCAGAATAATAAAAGCTTTTATACCCGTAATCAAAACCTTTATTTAAGTAATATATCGTAAAAATACTACTTTTCAATTGGAGTTTAAAGTGTAGTATGGCAATTGTTATTTGTTTTAATCAAAAGGCTTTTAATCAAAAAACCATAGTTTGATTGCCATTGCAATTACCATGATCATGAGAAATATTTTTACAGTTTTATCTCCTTTATTTACAGACCAACGGCTACTCCACCATGCGCCAAAAGCATTTCCAAGTGACATATACAGTCCGTATCTCCAATTTATTTCTACATTGAGTATAAATATGGTAAGTGCTCCTGTTGTGAGAATCAAGATCATTACCGCCTTAATTACATTCCCTTTTACTAAAGAAATATGGTTTACAGAAGAGAGTACTAGTAACGTAAATATCCCCGTACCCGCTTGTATAAAACCCGCATAAATTCCAATGAAGAAAAATATAAAAATACTCATCCAAAAGTATTTTCCTTTAGTACGTTCTTCTAAATATCCTGAAACATTTTTAGGCTTAATTACCATAAAAACTACCACCACCACCATCACAATAGCCAGAATACGGTTGAATAGCTCCCCCTTTACATCCAATGCCAGATTCACCCCTATTAAAGCGCCTGCAAATGCCACTATACTTAGATACCATGCAAAAGGTTTTATCTTTAATCCTTTACTTTTATATCCAGCAATAGAAGCTATACTTTGAATAAATGTGGGAATCCTGTTAGTGCCATTAGCCACGTCTGCAGGTAAACCTAAAAAAATGAGAATAGGCAGCGTTATTAAAGAGCCTCCACCTGCCATGGTATTTATAAAACCGGTAGTAAAACCTACAATAACTAATAGAAAAAATTCCCAAATAGGGTTCATTTCAATCTTTTAACGGTGAAAATACTATATTTTTAAAGTATTGAAGAACATCCAATGAAAAAATCAAAGACTGCTTTTCTAATTATTTTAATACCAGAATTAGTAAGACTCGTGAATGCTGAGATGAAGTGAGCAGTTGGTGAATCTAAAAGCTATTCAGGAAATAATGATATGAGAAGGGCTCTTTTATTTAGATAAAAAGGTTCCCAAAGACAGAAATAGCATTTTGCCTGATGACTGATTATTAATACTTTATAAAAATATTAAAACCTCTATTAAAAAATCTAAAGAATTACTTTTAATACAATAAAAAGCTTTCTATATTTGCATCCGCTTAGGAGAAATGGCAGAGTGGTCGTCCCGAAGTATCGGTAGCGGCAGTTAAAAGTTCTTTTTCTTAATAAAGATACGACTGGAGAAAGACAGCGTGGTCGTCCCGAAGTATCGGGAGCGGCAGTTAAAAGTTCTTTTTCTTAATAAAGATACGACTGGAGAAATGGCAGAGTGGTCGAATGCGGCAGTCTTGAAAACTGTTGAGGGTCACACCTCCGGGGGTTCGAATCCCTCTTTCTCCGCAAAAGAAACCCGCAACGAAAGTTGCGGGTTTTTTGTTTTCTAGAGCGAGCGAAACTCGTTTCAGCTTGCGAAAGGAAACAAAAAAACAACAAGCATAGCTTGATGTGGGTTTTATGCTTGCCAAGGATTCCCTTCTGGGATCATTGAAAATAATCCCTCTTTCTCCGCAAAAGAAACCCGCAACGAAAGTTGCGGGTTTTTTGTTTTCTAGAGCGAGCGAAACTCGTTTCAGCTTGCGAAAGGAAACAAAAAAACAACAAGCATAGCTTGATGTGGGTTTTATGCTTGCCAAGGATTCCCTTCTGGGATCATTGAAAATAATCCCTCTTTCTCCGCAAAAGAAACCCGCAACGAAAGTTGCGGGTTTTTTGTTTTCTAGAGCGAGCGAAACTCGTTTCAGCTTGCGAAAGGAAACAAAAAAACAACAAGCATAGCTTGGTGTGGGTTTTATGCTTGCCAAGGATTCCCTTCTGGGATCATTAAACCGTTAAGAAAATTATTTCATTTCATTGGGAACAGCACTAGAAAGGTAGTGCTTTAAAATGTACCTTCTGCTTACCCATTGCTCCTTAAATAACTTACATCGGTTCAATATGGGTTCTCCAAGTTCCTACAAGTACGTCATCTGTTCCCATTATTAATGATGAATGCAAGGCAAAAAACTTTTCATGACACTTTTTACTTATACAAACTCAGCAAAAGTCTTGACTTGCATAACTTATAATAATACTTTTCCAATTTTACACAGCATTTGTACTACACCATCAATGGCTATAATTCATTAGTCCTATTATGCCTGCATATTCCCGGTTATGCCGCCATATTCCCGGTTATAACCATATATTGCCCCTTATTTCATCAAATTACCAGTTATGAATTCCTTTTTTCTTATTACTAATTTACTTGCTAAATTTAACAAAATTTTAGCTAAGACCCTGTAAGATTAATTTTATAAACTTATCTTACAAAACTTCAATAAAGATCATATTAAAAAGGATTAAAGAAAAAAATCCTTTATATTTTAATTTATAACTTAACCTAACACTACAAAGCTATATGTTAAATCGCTGGTTACGATTTACGTTACAGGAAAGAAAAATGAAAATACTCTTAACCACAACCATAATACTTTTATCCTGTTTAAAGGTACTTTCTCAAAATTTAGATTTTGAAAAGAAGGCTGCCATTGATTCAATTGTAAGGAATGTTCAACTATAGGTTTTATAGATAATTTCAATGAATTTACCCAGCACATTGAAAATACGGATTTAATAAACAGATATATAACAGCTAAAAGCAACATGCTTCATCAACATGCTTCATTTAGTTTCAATTTCAAAAAAATGTGCTTAAAAATATAATTCTACGCTTGTTGAAACACAAGAAAAGGCGGTCGCTGAAAAGCCTAAATAGAGTAAGCATTAAATTAACCTAATAACCATATTAAACAATTACATTATTATGAAAAATTACCAACTTATTTTTATGGGCTTACTACTAGCCCTTCTTAACACCACAGATGCTTTTGCAGGTAGGAGAGTAAGCATCTGGTCTTTAACAAGTAGTGAGCGAACTACAATTAGGACTCAGATAATGAACTATCTAAACTCTGATATAGACACGAGTGCATCTGGTACTGATAGATATAACGTTGTCAATACACATGGAGATAATGATGCCTACATTCATAACTATAACCAAGTATTTTTGGGTTGGCACAGGAGGTATATAGCAGAAATGGAAACCTACGTCATGGCTAATATAAGTTCTTCTCTTAGAACCAAATGCAATAATCTGTTACCATTTTGGAGTCCCACGACAACCATCCCTTCGGCATTTTCCGGTACTGACGCTGTATTATCTGGATTTGATCCTATCGAAAACACGAACCCTAACAGCAGTGGTAACTATAACTTTAATAGATTTTTCGATCTCAACTTCTGTAATAATTACCCTAATGATGGGCAAGCTGCAACCTATTGTGCTACTCAAACTGCTAGACAAACTGATGATGCGATTAGACCGATTGATAAGTTTGCAGCAGATTTGGAGTGCGAACATAATAGTGTACATGATACCATTGGAGGCGTTATGGGAGATTCGCTACATTCTCCGGCAGCAGCTATTTTCTGGATTTGGCACGCCTTTGTAGATGAACTCTATTGGGATTATGAAGTATGTAATCCAACTTATTCAAGTATACCTTATAGCATGAATTTTGATAATTTGCTAGATAACTCTTGGTATGTAGGTAGCTCTAATCGTTTTGGGCGAGTTCAAGTGACTACCCAAAATGGGCCACAATCAGGTTCTAGACACCTAACTATGGATGTGACCACCAACACAAACTTCGCTGAAAATGAAGCTATAGTGAATTTAAATCTTGCTGGTATGTCTAATGTCTCACTTAATTTTTGGTGGAAAGAGTGGAGCGATGAAAACCACGACCAGGATGGTGTGTATTTTTCTGATGGAGGCCCTTTTGTCAAAGTCTATGACCTCACTGGTGGTAGCACTACATGGGCGCAACAAACCCTCAATGTATCCACACTTGCAGCTAATAATGGATTAAGCCTCACTAATACATTTAAGATTAAGTTCCAGCAATATGATAACTATGCTATCACTACAGACGGCATGGCTTTTGATGGTGTATCCATCACCGGTACTATGGCGAGTGGCCATTGTACTGATTTCGAAACAGGCTGGGATTATTGGTTTGATCTCAATAATTCTGGTTCTGATGATATAGACTGGACTAGACATGCAGGTTCAACTACGTCTAGCAGCACAGGGCCTACTGGTGCTGCTAGTGGAACCCGCTACCTTTATTTAGAAGCTAGTGGTAATGGTACCGGCTATCCGTCAAAAAGAGCAACTTTACAGAGGCAAATTTTTAACTCATCTCTTAGTAGGGTATCATTTAACTATCATATGTACGGCTCTACTATGGGTACTCTAGCGCTTCAAGTGAGCAACTCAACTACTAGCGGATATACTCAGATTTGGAGCCGGACTGGAGACCAGGGAAATTCATGGCGAAGTGCAACGGTAACCATCCCTTCAACTTACCTAAGCGGAGGATACTATTTACGATTGGTAGGTACAACTGGAAGCAGCTGGCGTAGTGATATGGCGGTGGACAATATATGTTTCAGCACGTCTTCAGGACGTTCTGCACCGACTCTGGATGATGACAATGATATTGTTTTAACGGAAGAACTCACACTAGACATGCGTGGCTACCCCAATCCATTCTCTCAATCCGCCACCATTGAGTACACCCTACCTGAAGCTACCAAGGTAGTACTCACGGTAAGAGATATCACAGGAAGAGAAATCAAAAGACTCGTCAACGGAATCTCTCAGGAACCAGGGGTACACAGAGCCGTATTCCATGCAGGAAACATTCCTGATGGTGTCTACCTCTACACACTGGAAGCACAAGGCATACAGAAAACAGGTAAATTGATTCTACAGCGTTAGGTTGCATAGCTGTTGAGCAAATCATCACACAATTCATACAAAAGCCTACCCGAGATGGGTAGGCTTTTGCTATTTTTTAGGATTAGCTATAAATCTGTTTTTAGTAGTGATTGTTCATCTTTCGTTGCTATTGCGAATAAAGTGAAGTCCTCTATTTATAATGTGATAAAACAGTCTAATAAGATTGCTTCATCGCTTAGCAACTCGCAATTACTGTCTGAAAAGAGCAGTACCGCTCTCGCAATGAATTATTTACGTTCATTTTCTTTGCTTCTTCACCCATCGGCTCCACTCAGTACAAATTTAGCCTTGTATAACAAATAATAAGATTTTTCCTGTCTTTCTATATTACTTAAACTACAGTAAAAGTGGTCATTATTCATTAACCCAATTATACCTGCATAGTCCCGGTTATGCTACTATATTTCCGGTTATAACTCCATATTACCATTTATCCTATCACATTACCGGTTATTAATTCCTTTTGTTTCCTTACTATTTTCTTGGTTAACTTTAACAAAATTTTAGCAAAAACTTTGTAAGATTAATTGGATAAACTTGTTGTGCAAAACTTCAAAACAGATCACATTAAAACGGATTAAAGAAAAAATCCCTTACATTTTAATTTATAACTTAACCTAACACTACAAAGCTATATATTAAATCGCTGATTACGATTTACGCTACAGGAAAGAAAAATGAAAATACCCTTAACTATATCCATAATGCTTCTGCCCTGTTTAAAGGTGCTTTCTCAAAATATAGATTTTGAAAAGAAGGCTGCCATTGATTTAATTGTAAACAAATATGTTAAGGAATATTTGATGGTAGGGTATGTCCATAGGGATGACAAATAAAGACAATGAATTTAGAAAGCGCCATAGATATACCGATTTAAGTAACGGATATATAGTATCTGATAACACAATGTTTCATTTAGCTTCAATCTCAAGGAGATATTCTCAAGAAATATAATTTTACGCTTGTCGAAACATAATATAAGGCGGTTGCTGAAAAGCCTGAATAGAGTAAGCATTCAATTAACCTAAATAACCATATTAAACAATTACATTATGAGGAAAAATTATCAGCTAATTTTTATGGGCTTGCTACTAGCCCTTTTAAGCACCACAGATGCTTTTGCAGGCAGAAGGGTGCCTATCTCCAATTTTACAGGTACTGAGCAAACTACACTTAGGAATCATATAATGGACTATCTAAAGCTTAATCAAAATACGAATGCAGCTCTCTTGGACCGATACCCAATTGTCAAAGAACATGGAGATAATGATGCCTACATTCATAACTACAACGAAGTATTTTTGGGTTGGCACAGAAGGTTTATAGAAGGCATGGAAGCGTATGTCATGCCTAAATTAAGTTCTTATCTTAGAAACAAATGCAATAATATGTTACCGTATTGGGATCCAACGTCAACCATACCTTCAGCCTTTAGGGGTAGTAGCGCTGTGTTACCTGGCGGCTTTACTGCCGTAACAATCTCGGATCCATACAGTAATGGTACTAACTACAATGTTAGTAGATTTACCAATAATAACTTCTGTACTAATTACAATAATGGGAATACTGTTACATCTTGTGCTGACCAAACTGGTTCAAGGACTCGTCCTATTGATAAGTTTGCAGCAGATTTGGAGTGTGAACATAATAAGGTACATGGCGCCGTTGGAGGCGTTATGCAGAATTCTCTAGCATCTCCGGCATCAGCTATTTTCTGGATTTGGCATGCCTGGGTAGATGAGATGTATTGGGACTATGAACTGTGTAATGGAAAATATGCAAGTCTACCGTATAGTCAGAATTTTAATAGTGGTGAAGTAGATATCTATACCTATATCGGAAGTTCTAATCGTTTTGGGCGGGTTCAGGTTACTAGCGCCAATAGTCCCCGCTCCGGTTCTCACCTAACCATGGATTCGAACACCAACACCAACTTCACTACAAATCAAGCTATAATTAATTTGAATCTTGCCAATACCTCTAATGTTTCACTTAGTTTTTATTGGAAAGAGTGGAACGACGAATACCACAATGAGGATGGTATATATTTTTCTGACGGAGGTCCTTTTGTCAAAGTCTTTAACCTAAGTGGGGGTAATACCACATATAAACAAGAGACCCTAAATGTGTCCACGCTTGCAGCTAATGCGGGATTAAGCCTCACCAGTACCTTTAAGATTAAATTCCAGCAATATGATAACTATACTATTGCTTCAGACGGCATGGCTTTTGATGATATATCCGTTACTGGTGATATATCGAATGGTCAGTGCAATGGTTTCGATTCAGGCTGGGATGGCTGGGTTAATATGGCCGGAGATGATGGAGACTGGCTAAGACAGAAGGGCGGAACCTCTTCTACCAATACAGGACCTAGTGGTGCTTTTACAGGAGACTACTACGCGTATATAGAAGCAAGTACCAGTGGTACTAGCTATCCGTCAAAAAAAGCTATTTTGCGAAAACGTATTGAAAGCGGGGATGTTAACAGAGTAGGATTTTGGTATAATATGAATGGTAGTAATATGGGTAACCTAGTACTTCAAGTGAGTAACTATGCTACTTCTGGATATTCTACGATTTGGACAAAGAGTGGAGATCAGGGAGAAGATTGGGGTGGTATAGTATTAGATATTCCTTATGCGTACACAAACAGTGGTCCAACAGGATACTATTTGCGATTCGTAGGTACAACTGGAGGTAACTGGCGTAGTGATATGGCGATTGACAATGTATGTTTCTACACGTCTTCAGGAAATTCTGCTCCACCCCAGGAGGATGACATTGTTTTAACGGAAGAACTGGAATTGGACATGCGTGGCTACCCTAATCCATTCTCACAATCCGCCACCATTGAGTACACCCTTCCTGAAGCTACCAAGGTAGTACTCACGGTAAGAGATATCACCGGAAGAGAAATCAAAAGACTCGTCAACGGAATCTCTCAGGAACCAGGGGTACACAGAGCCGTATTCCATGCAGGAAACATTCCTGATGGTGTCTACCTCTACACACTGGAAGCACAAGGCATACAGAAAACAGGTAAATTGATTCTACAGCGTTAGGTTACATAGCTGTTGAACCAATCATCATACAATTCATACAAAAGCCTACCCACCTCGGGTAGGCTTTTGCTATTTTATAGGATTAGCTATAAATGCGTTTTTAGTAGTAAACCTGATTTCTATGATAAAACAGTGTATGAGATTGCTTCGTCGCTTAGCGACTCGCAATGACTGTTTGAAAGAGCAGTATTACTCTCTAAATGAATTACTTACATTCATTTTCTTTGCTTCTTCACCCATTGGCTCCACTCAGGGTTCAGAAAACAAACCAAAAGAAAAGGCAATTTTGAACTCGATTTTTAATTCTTATTTACTTCTTACTCACCTTAAATATGAGGTACGCTTTTATACCTTCTAAAAAAAGACAAAACAGCAATAAGGTATCCTTTCTTTTATACGCGTTTGCATAACCTACAGCCCCAATCGTTCACTACAAATGCCTCTTTAACAACACATACTAGCTATGGGATACAAGGGAGACGTTCGCAAAATTCGAACTTGCCCTAAATTACCACCTAGCGGATCGGCAAAAGAACCGGTAGGCTCTGGTAACAATTCTATTCCCAGCACGCTCAACGGGGTATCTTCTGGCAATCCCATCCCGGTCAATAAATTTGAAATCTCATCTTGACTCCAAATGCTATGCGCCTGTAAGGGAGCTTGCAAAATGTTGGTGCGGTTCTGGGCATCTATGGAATTTGAAACGTCCGGTTCCAGTTGGATGCCAATTTCACTTTGAATGAGAAGTGCTTTTTTACGATCTATAGAATGCCCTGCTCTTTTATCCAGCTCTATGTTACGCATGGTGCTGCCATCTGCTTGATGGACTCTTGCATATAGCACATAATGTATCTGTGTGTTGGGTGGTGTGGCCTGGATGTCTCTACCTTGGTGATAAGGCTTCGCATAGCTTGATGAGACCACCACCCCATGTGGCACGCGATGCACACTGCAACTCATGGTAGGGCAAGGATGCTGTACCCCTTGTAAAACGGTGGCCGCACCAAATCTACCTTGAGCCGTACTCCAAAATGGATTGTCTTCAGATCCTTTGTCATGCCCTACCCGAATCTCATAGGTATAAAATCCAAAGAGTTCGGGAGAATCAGGATAAGTACCAGATGGCAAAGGCACTAAAAAATGTCGGTCAGAATCGGCTGCTGGTATCAATCGTTGCATAGTGGTGAGCCCTGCAGAGTCATCAGATTGTCCAGGAGAAATCACGCGTACCCATTCAGGATCTAACGCCCATTGTTTAAATCCATGTGGCTCTGGTAGCGATTGATGGTGTTCTAATAGCATTGGATCTGCCGTTTGTGCCAAGACACGTACAAAGAAATTATCTCGTGCATCTACTGGTGCTTCTTCAAATTCCAGCCAAAGCATTTTTCCTCGTTTGCCTGTGCTGGCATATGCTTCGCCAGTTACATACGGACTTAAGGCAATACCCGCAGATGCCACTTTTGGAATTTGTTTTGGTGGCGTAGTGATAGGTAAAAGATTGTCTACCTCAAGTTGAAGTTGATCTCCATTTTCAAAATTCACCGTTAGAAAGTAACTCACTTCCACTTCATAAGGCAAGCCATTTAATCCTAATGGAGGTTGAAAAGCATCCATAAACACAAAGCTAAAGTGTTCCTTCTCTGCGGGTAATTCTGCATCAAGCAGTGGCGTCACTGCATGCATCATTCGCACACTTCCCACCTTTTCTATCACCTCAAAAGAATTTCCGTTTAATTGAATCCTACGGGTAACTTCAAAAACTGGATTCGCAAATCCTTTCCAAGTCCAATCGCGATTTATTTTCCAATGTAACATATTGATCCACTGATTAGACAATTCACTAACCCCCATAAGTACCAGACTGCTATTGTTAGCCGGTAAATAATGGTTGAGTTCTTTAGAGCACCCAAAGATTCCTCGTTCTCCCGGTGGCATGAGTAGCGTAGTATCATTTGCCACCAGACCTGTTGCACCGGCAAGGCGTTGTACCAGTACCGGTAAAGATTCATTTTGCAGTACGGTAGCCGTTGGCTGCAAGTCATTTTCAAGTGAACTGCCTTGCAAATAGACAGATCTTAAGGTGTCTTGTGGTGTTTGAGGTAAAATAAAATCATTTTCTGCAGTCGCTATTTTATGCAACTTAATATCTGATATGGTTCCTCTTCGGGCTTGCTCGCTACCAAAATAATTGAGATCATTGGTGCCTAAAGCTTGCAACTCTATTTTAATATCTCTTGCAGTAGGGAGCTGTAGCGTTGCCGAACCAGGATCGCTAAATGCTACTATGTCTAAATCGCTCAATCGTGGAGTATCTACAAAACTTAGTTGTAATGGCAAAGGCAGCTTGGGATTTAGTGGAAAATCTCGGGTAGTCTGGTACCAGAGCATATATCCTTCTTCATCTGCCTCTTGCGCCGTAGGATCAAAATCTGGCGTTCTTACCAATACACGTATGGACAAAGTAGGCGTATCTGGATCAAAAATAGTTGGTTCGCTTAAGTCGGCTCCGCTTTTACCAATATTCGCTTGCTGTTGCGTCAATAAATCACTTCTCACATTGGTAACCTGCGTATACAATGCTTGTGGGATGCCCATGCGCGGTCTGGAAATATTGTATAAGGATACGCTAGCATCCTCAGGACTAAAGTCGGTTTCTGGCCAAGTCACCTCCCCTGGTGGCACAAATCTTTTAAAATTAATTTTACTGATGGGTGCATCCCCAGGTACAATGGCTTCATCCATCACGGTGGGTCCCCCATTGGTGGTATCTACCATTCGCACTCTAAATTCATAGGCTGTACCATACTTTAAGGGTACATCTTGTGCATCTACAGACTTATAATACAGGGGTGTTGTACGGGTTTGACCGTTTAATAACAACAAGTCATCTGCGTCTGTAACTACTATAGAACCTCCTTTCCATCTTGCAAAATAAGAGGGCAACCAAAATTGCTCTCCAATAGCAGCAGGTGCCACTTCTACTCTAGACTCCCAGGCAACAGCCCCAAAATTTTGTCCTGCATAAAGCAAAGAATCGGTAGCCACTTTATTTAAAGAATGCCATGTTGTGGTGTTTTTTTCTCTAACATCAATTCGGTAACCTACTACGCCCATGGGTGCTTCCACCTGCTGTGCAAGGGTTTCCGGATCTACACTCATCTGTCTGTTTTGTGCCACTACCAGATCTTCATCGTCCCAACCCAATTGTACTCCTTCTTCCCTTAGAGGAGAAAAGCCTGGTTGTTCTTTTTCTTCTAAATGGTTTCTATTCTTTGCTTGACCTCCATGAACTATTTTTGCAAATCCATCATTAAACGTGGCGTATTCTAAAAAGGCATCATCAAAATTCCCGGCAAGTGGTACCCCATTGGCTACTGGAAAAAGAACCGGCGTAAATAATGGCCGATTACTATTCAGGGCGGGAATTCTACTCGCGTATGCTTTTAGAAAATTGGGAGTCCCTAACAAATGGTGATAGTCGCTGGCAGCATCAAGACTGATAAAAATCCAACCGCCGTTTTTCAATAATTGTGCGTTGGGAAGCGGTACTTCTAATGTATATACCAATCCCAATTCTTGGGCTAACTTTGGCTGTCTTATCACAAAAGAAAACGCCTCTGCCCAGCTTACAGAATCGTCTGGTAAGACAGGAGTTGGTGGATTCTTAGGTGGGCAATTTAGTAGGCATTGATACGTATCATCTGTAAATGCCAATGTTGTTTTTGGCGAAACAAATGCAAAAGACTCTGTATACGTCTTCATTAAATGTTTACGAATCATAAGCTCTTTTTTACGTACCATCACTTCTTCCTGCTGTGTAATATTAAATTGGCTTTTTAAAGTATTGCAGATGGCGGGCCTATGGAGCGGCATGGCAGGACTCAGCGTTTGCTGAAAATCAAAATTCGTCATATCTGGCAACTGTTGCCATTGGTCTGAGATGCGTACATCAAAATGTAAATTGGCATTGGCAAAAGCGGGTCCTTTATCGGCAACAGGCAAGCTAGTGCCAAGCGGTTGCAACGGATTCCCGGTGGGCATTACCAGTACGTTAAAATATAATGTATTGGTGTCTGCATCCCATCTTTGTAGATAAGGAGCTAATGTTAATTTTGAAGGTATTAGAGCCATGATATTATTTTTTTTAACTATAGTTTTTGAGTGGTTATATAAGCATAGGATGCCTTGATACTAAAGACAAAGAGAATGGAAACATTAACGCCTACGGTGCCGGTAGCATCAATAAGGTCTACATTTGTTTCGCCTTCATAATCTCCTTTGTATACTACCCCTTTGAGTTCGGCAAATATGTTAACCTGCACGATCTTAAGATCTACATTGGCCTCCAATCTTACCAGTCCTCCTAATTTTGCCGTATCATTTTCATAGACAAATACAATACCTGCGGCTATAAATGCATTGGCAGAAAATGGCCCTATGGAGCCCCCTACTCCTACGCCTACATAAGCGGCAATGGACAGGGATTTGAAGTTTACCTCAGTAGTTCCGGTGGTAGGGCTCGCTGCAGATCTTAAGGCTACCTCGGCCATTAAGCCTAGTACCATAAATATGGGGCCGGAAATTGGAATTTTTCCTTGGAGTTCTGCCCCTACTGTAGCACCAAAAAATGCTTCCCAGGTGCCTAGAGAGGTATCTTTAACAGAA
Organism: Ascidiimonas meishanensis; assembly: GCF_037782385.1. NCBI lineage: Bacteria > Pseudomonadati > Bacteroidota > Flavobacteriia > Flavobacteriales > Flavobacteriaceae > Ascidiimonas > Ascidiimonas meishanensis. The sequence continues at coordinate 236,992 of NZ_JBBEXD010000006.1, read as the reverse complement.
TCTACGCCTACGCTTCCTTTAAATTTGAGCCATAGTTCTTGTGTGTTTCCAGAAAATTCTCCTCCATCAGATTTTTTTGGTTCAGATCCCGGAAGACATTTTACTTTTCCTTTCAGGAAATCAATCTTACAGGAAAAACTGGTATGCACCTTCACTTCGTGCTTGGCATTGGTCATACCCAATTCTATGGTGGGTACATCTCTTGAATCTCCCATACCCGGTAAGAAGCGCAATGCGTCCTGAATTTCTTTTTTAAGGAAAGAAGAGTTGTTTACTAATTTTGGAGAAGTTTGATTATCTGCAACCAAATTGTATTCTACTCCAGAAAATCGTTCAATACCCATGAGACTGGTCCAAATAACAAATTTATCTAAGGTCACACTCCAGTCGTCATAACCTATGCGCAACCTCAGTTTTGAATCGGCATATTCAATCAAAATCTCATCCACCCCATCTTTGCTTAATATTAATGGTGATCTCGGGTTATTAAGGTTAACGTCTTGGTTTAGTTTTAGTTGGTTGGTATTGCTTTGTGTTAGTAATTTAAAATTAGCGTTGGGTGCCACAATAGCATTTGCCACAGGCGGAAAAGCCCCCTTACTAGTCATCATCGCAAAAGGATCTGCAAAAGCGGGAGGTAAATTGGAAAGGATTTCCTTCATACCAAATGCAATTTCCGGACGTCTGAATAAGAAAGATTGAGAGCCGGTATTTTGCATAAAACAATAATCATATCGCGGTTGGGCTGCAAATAGATCGGTAGGATCTATAAACCTATACCGCCCGCTTGGTGCGCTTACATTCATATTCATGTCTACTGGTGGCAACCAATTATTTGCTAAAAGCAACGGGGTTCCTTTTGAGATATCTGTGGTAGTAGCTTCCTGCGGATCTGCCAGATTGCCTGGCGCAGCCATTTTAACTACAGACCACGAACCATTGTTTGGCAATAAAGGTTGACCGCGCACCACACCTATAAAGTTGGTTGTGCCTGCATTGTCTGTAACATCTACCTCAAAGCGTGTAGCGCGAAACTTTAAACCCGCATTACCCACCTCAAGAATGGTATCAATGGGCCCACCTATAGGCCCTTGTTGTTCTATCAATTCTTGAAACGCCCGGGTAGACAACAATTGCGGCATCCACGGATTAACGGTGGCATCTGGTTTGGGTGCCAACTGTATAAAGCCTAAAATTCCTGTAGATACTATTTTATCAGATTCCTGACCTTCCAGCTTAATGTTGGCATCAAAATAAACGGGTGCCAATTCTACATTATTTCCATTAGCAGGATCTGTAAAAGTGATAATCTCATCTGATGCGGGCCTAATATTTACCAAATCAAAACACCCTCTAAATACCCCCGGACTAAAAGTATAGGGGTTGTTTGGAATTGCCGGCTTTGCCCTAAAATCAAGAATCCCTGTCTGGTTTGGTTGCCAGCCGCTATCTTTTCTAATCACCCCGCCGCCACTGCGCCGCTCTATAGTTACGGAGCGTGTTACCGTTGTACCCCATGGATATATTTTGGAAACAAACTTCACCACTTCCAAGGCGGTACGCCCTACATTAATATTAAATTTAACCTTCCCTATAGAAGCTAGTGCGGCTTCGTTTTCCCATTCACTATAATTAGAACCGCCATATCCTGAAATGTCAAAGCGAGTAACGGGCACAAACGGATTGGTGCCTGATCCAGAAAACTCTTTATTAAACTGGGTCTCAACAGACGCATCAGATTGCAGTGTGGCACCTAGCACGCTAAGTCCTAAAGGGGTGCCGGTGCTCAATTCATATCCATTAAGAGACTGTGCCATGAGGCCTTTAAAACCAGGAGATGGAGAAGTATTCTTTGGGTTGCCAGCTTCAGCACTTAATTGTACTTGTATGCCGCCCGTCATTTTCTTATCTGGAAATGAGGGTTGTATAAAATCTATCGCATCTGCATTTCTATTTACAGCTTCTTGAGGTGTCAAATTCATAGCAACTTTGAGCCCAAATGCTAATGTTGTTAAGGCTAGCGCTTCATGACCACTATCAAAAGAATCCCTAATTTGCTGGGCTACTATATCTGGTATGATGGGTGTTAGCACCTGGCTCGTTCCTATAAGGTGTGTAGGCCCGCCGTCATCTGCCGAAGAGAGATTCTCAGGATACCAGCCAAAGAGCACTTCATTTTGGTCTTCCGGCAGGGTTCTCACCGGTTCCCATTGTACCTGTGGCAAGGTGAATACATTTACCATAGACAATGGGGTGTGCATGGCTAAGTCTTTTACCAGCATATGGCTTGCTGTGGGAGCCAGCCCCGTATTGAGCATCGCAGCTTCACCAGTCTCCAGACGGGTTATATTGGGCTTGCCTTCTCTGGAAAACAGCGGACTCACAGAAACCCCTATTAAATCCATATTGGTAGATACGTCCAGCAGTTTCCAACCTATTAACCTTTCATGGATTTGATCAAAAGGCCTGTCTATATTTTCTTGGTCTTTCTTTTTATCATCATCTATGGTATGTTCTTTGGCATTCTGGAGTTCATTTTTACCTATTTTCAGGTAAGTTGGCTGAATGCTGGCTTCACTTTTAGTTCTAATCCCTACCCCACTTCTTAAAGGCAGTTGCCCAAGAAATTTTAGTACTGGAGCGCTGGGTTTCTCCCATTCAATACTGCCCACTAAGGCCGCACTTACATTGTTGGTTGAAATATGAATTCCTTCATTAGTAAGCCTGTTGGTAACTACGGGTTTCCTGCCTCCCCAGCCACCTTGTAAATTACTCACATAGGGGTCTGGAAGTATAGGCTTCCATCTGTCTAAGCCTAAAAACAGGCTCATAGTGCCCTTTTCTATTTCGTTTGGATTGGACGAATTCAAGGTGCCTTTCAACATAAGGGCATACGGTCTTGTAATGGCCAGCAGCGCATTTTTTAGAGTCAGTAAATCACGTTTGCCACTAATTAGCGCAGCCGGATCTGTATGGTTTAAATAGGAAAAAATACGGAGTTTATTTCCCTTAGACGCAAAGAACACCATCCCTGTCATCAACTCTTTTAGTTGAATTGGGTTTCCTTGTGCGAGCATTGGGCGGTCTACTTTTGCCTTGCCTTCACAGGTTGCGGCTAGTGTTTCGCCATCTTCTGCATGGCAATAGTAGTACAAGGAAAATAAGTGCTTGTATTGAAGCTCAAAAGGTACTCGCCCGGGAAGGTCTGCCTGTATGTTCCAGCAGCTGTATTTTTGCTTTATATTTTTTTGAGAACTGTTGTCAATGCTTGTTTTTGGGCTATGGAATAAAAAGGCGTTTGGGTATACAAAAATCAAAGGCTCTTGTGGCAGCGCAACGGGTTGTTCTTTCTGGCTCCCAATCCAGGTGCACTCCAGTTCTGAAGAAAGCTTCATCACCCACCCCCCACTATTAGCGGGTTCTCCAAGCGTGGAAGGTGTAGTTACCGTGACCATGGGGAGCGCCAAATAGGCCTCCTTGATGGCGGCGCTTCCTTTTGCTTTAAATAGCTTACTATTTTCAAAATGGGCGTTCCATACTTTGTTACTCGCTTCACAAGGGATAAAAAGGTGGTTAATATCAGATCTGTCTACTACTGGCAATTGAAAATCTGTAAAGTCTATCTGATTCCCATAGCCGTCTAGCGTGCCTTTTTCACCCACCAGTTCTTTTAACTGGCCGTTTTTCCAAACCCACTTTAACTGTTTGGGGTATTCAAATTTGCTTTTTTGCCCTGCCTCGCAACCTTCAAAGGAAGTAAGGCTGGGTTTGGGTTGCACCAGCTCCAGGGTTAAGCTCCCCGTAAAGGCTCCGGAAAAATCTAGAAAATCGCCATTGAATTCATTGCTATTGCTAATGCTAAAAGTGCCCCCTTTAATGTTAAAGCCCACATAAGAATTAGTGGCAGCGCTTGCGGAGAGCATTTTGCTGTTTATCCAAACATGGCCGGCAGCAAGCGCAACAGATTTGGTATTATTGAGTGCCGTCTGCCACTTTCTTCTGCGTGCATTGGAAAATAAAAACTGTGCAAGGCCGTCTGCTTTAGAGCGAACGGTGAGCTTTTTATCATAGGTATATAAATCAAACCAATACTGCTGCCCTTGCTCGGTAAGAAAGGGGCCCAACGCCTCAGACCGTACTTGATTCCAACGCCACTCTTCGGCTGCGGGATTCAAATTGATGGGTAAGCGGGCTTCTACACTTCTGGATTCAAATACCGGAATGCGCTCTTTCCTTTTGTATTTAAAAGCCAGATTTTCCTTCACATACTTGCTTAAGTCTGGGATCTTCTTTGCCTTAAGCTTCTTTAGTTTAGGGTCTTTAATTTCAAATGCTGCCGTATCTTCCAGCTCCTGTTTGATGTTTAATTCTGTAATGCCACTGGGTGCCAGAGTGTTTTTTTGCAGCCCCTTTTTTATATTGAATACCGCCACGCGTTTCAAGGCCGTTAGTTGCTCTTGGTCATACGCTTCTTTGGCTATTAAATTTGAAGTGAGTTCGGCAATTTTGGCAGCGAGTTTACTATCGTCCATCGTTTATGGTTTAAAAGTGCGAGGGCAAACTGTGTACACAGCCAACCAAGACACATGAATGGTTAAATTGACCCCTATTGCATACATAAGGTTATGCTAGCAGGAATTACTTCTTTAAAAGAAGACACCAATTGGGTGTTGATCTTTAGTTTTAAGTAGCCGGCGTTCTATAGCATTAGCCTCTCTCTTGAGGTATTATTTTAAGAACTGTGGAAACTTAATTAATGTGAGTTCGATATAACTTCCATAAAATATAATTTAAATTTTTTCACACTATTTTAATTTAACAATCTTCTTTTTAGATTTTTAAGTTCATTTTCTTTGCTTGTCCAAAGAAAACGAACCAAAAGAAAAGACACTTTTTCCAAGGTATTTTTATCCAGAAAGTGGACAAAACCACAAGGCTTTCCTAAATTTTCTCCAAGGCTTCAAAAATTCTTAACGGAAAACCTTGTTATACTGCGGAAAAAGACAATTTCGAAATCGATTTTAATTCTTGTTTACGTAGAACTGACGTTAATTATAAGGTTAAATGATAATCTAAAGTTACTCTTAGCTGTGGTTGTTTTAAAGAGGAAAAACACGCTTTCTCCCGGGTGTTTATCCTTAAAAAAAAGGGTGGAAAACCCTGTTGGTTTTTTGGTATCTTATACGTATTTTATAGTGTTACTTTCATTTTCTTTGCTCGCCCACCCTTCCACTGCGCTCAGGGTTCAGAAACAAACCAAAAGAATCCCGAAGATAGTTGGGAGCGCTTTTGGTTCCTATTATTTCTATTCTCTTCTAAGGAGTTCATGAATTTACATTTCTCCCCCGAAGGATTGGGGCTTCAAAAATTTTTAACGGAAAAGGCCTGCTGCACTGCGGAAAAGAAAAAATCAATAAAACAGGAATTCTTTTTACATCAAACTCAGTTTATTTTAATCTTGAATAGGGTATATGAGTTGACTATGTATATTTTGTTTGCTCGCCTACCCTGCAACTACGCTCAGGGTTTAGAAACAAACCAAAAGAAAAGACAATTGCGAACTGAATTTTCAATTCTTATTTATGTCTAACGTACGTTATTTAACTATCCATACCGTTGATAAAAGTCTCTACAAAATTGACTACTTTATACAAGATTCTATCGCCTATTGATTTACGTTTTAAGACGTTTGGTTTATCACCTTCTATTAAATCTAATAATTCATCACGCAAGGGTTCTCTTTCTGCATACAGATAATCTTCTATGAGTTTTTGTGTTTTTGCTGAGGATAGATTTTCTTCTTTTACAAATACTTCAAAGGCTTTTTGTTGTTCTTGAGACCAGAATTTTTCAAATTCTTGCGGTATGGTCTCAGAATCTTCTATTTGTGGTAGGTTATCTTCTATAAACTTTTCTATTAACTCTCTTTTGCTTCTTAAATTGGCTTCTCCTGCCAAGGCATCTACAATCTCTTTTTTCTTGGCTTCTTGATCTGACTTTTTAGCATCTTTTAAGTTTGCTAACAGTTTAAGAATATAAGTAACATTAATTTCGTCTCTATGAATTAGTTCTAACTCAAAATCTACATCATCAAGTATAGATACTTTTTCTTTGGCTGTATCGTGTTTTGTTTTCTGCCATAAATCAAGATACTTACTTCTATAATCATTAAAGAGTTGTTCTTGCATTGCTAAATCTTCCCAATCAAAATTTGCAAAGGTGGTCATGGTGTTTTTTAAACGCATTAACTCCCTAAATGCTTTAATAAAGGCTAACTCATCTTCTTCACTTACTAAATTGTTTACACTATTTACGGTGGGTGTTATTTTTAATAAATTGATAAATGCCTCATTAAACTTTTGTGTGTATTCTTCATAAGGCTTCATTATGATAACCTCTATGGCTTCTTTATTACTAAAGAGTGTTATGGCTTGATCTGTTACTTTTTTAAGATTACGAAATACTACAATATTTCCCTGTGATTTTTGTTCGTTTATAATTCTATTGGTACGTGAATAGGCTTGTATTAAGCCGTGATATTTTAAATTCTTATCTACATACAGAGTGTTTAAAGACGGACTGTCAAAACCTGTTAAAAACATATTTACTACTAATAATATATCAATCTTACGTTCTTTTACTTTCTTTGATATATCGTTGTAATAATTATAAAAGGATTGGCTGTCTTTTGTTGAGAAATTAGCACCAAACATCTCATTATAATGCCCTATATAACTTTCTAACTTATCTCTTTTGTGTACATTCAAGCCATATAAGGCAGGAGATTCTTCAACTACTGAAACTTCTTCTGGAATATAGCCGTTTGCATCTGCATCTTCTTCATTAGCTACATAACTAAAGATGGTGGCTATTTTTAGGTTGTGTTCACCAGCTTCTTTTTTACGATGCAGCATATCATAATAATCTACTAACATATCTGTACTCCCCACACAAAACATGCCTGTAAATTCTTTGTTATGCGTTTTACGGTGGTGGTTTGCGATAATATAGTCTGCTATTTTTTCTAAACGCTTTGGTGATTCCATTAACTCTTTACGGTCAATATCTTCTACTTCAATATCTATTTCTGTAGCAGATTCTTTTTGCTTGTATTTACCCACATATTCTACTGCAAATTTTAATACATTCTCATCCTTAATAGCATCTGTGATTACGTATTTATGTAAGCACTCGCCAAACAATTCTTTGGTGGTTCGCTTTCCCAATTCGTTTTTAACGGCATTGTCTGCAAATATGGGGGTACCTGTAAAACCAAACATTTGAAAGTTATGGAAGAATGCTTTTATGCGATTATGCGTTTCCCCAAACTGACTTCTATGACATTCATCAAAAATAAAGACGATACGCTCCTCTTTCATTCTCTCCATCTTACCTAAATAGTTCTTTTTGCTAATGGCTGTATTTAACTTCTGGATGGTGGTTACAATAATCTTAGTATCATCACTAAACTGTTTTACTAATGCTTTTGTATTGTCTGTACCGTCTATACTGCCTTTGGAAAAACTATTAAACTCTTTGGTGGTTTGGTAATCTAAATCTTTTCTATCTACTACAAATACCACTTTTTTAACTTGTGGCATTTTCATAATTATCTGACTTGCTTTAAAAGAAGTAAGCGTTTTACCTGAACCTGTAGTATGCCAGATATAACCATTATGTGTACTGTTTTTAACCTTATCTATAATGCTTTCTACTGCATAGTATTGATAGGGTCTCAATACCATTAATATTTTATGTGTTTCGTTTAGAACAATGTATTTGCAGATCATTTTAGAAATATTGCAAGGCTCTAAAAATTCTGATGTAAACCCGTTTAAGATATTGGTTAACCGCTTGTTTTCTTTATTTGTCCAATAAAAGGTTTGTTTAAAAGATTGATGCCTGTTATTTGCATAGTATTTGGCGTTTACACCATTACTTATTACAAATATTTGCACGTATTGAAACAAGGCAGATTTAGCCCCAAATGAATGTCTTTGATAACGGTTTATTTGATTAAAGGCTTCTTTCATTTCTAAACCTCTGCGCTTTAATTCTATTTGAACTAAAGGCAAACCATTCACTAACAAGGTAACATCATAACGATTCTTATAACTACCCTCTATGGTAACTTGATTGGTAACTTGATATTGATTTTGACACCAATGCTCGGTGTTTAAAAACTCAAAATACAGGTTATCACCATTATCTCTAACCATATGCTGTTTTTCTCTTAGCGTTTTGGCTTTTTCAAATACAGAACCTTTGCTCAATAGATTGAGTACCCGCTCAAATTCTTTGGCTGTGAGCGTAATGTTATTATGCTTTTCTAGCTGTGTTTTTAAGTTTGCTAATAAGGTAGCTTCATCTGGAATACTCACTTTAGTATAACCAATACTTGCTAGCTGTGCTATTAACTGATTTTCTAATACTTGTTCTGGTTGTGTACTCATTTATTTAATTATCGTGGAGACTATGCTAACCGCAATTGCTGGCGTAGCCATTCTACTGTCATTGCGAGGGAAGCATGACCGAAGCAATCCGTTTTTGGTTTGTTGCTCTGTTTTGTGGGATTGCTTCGCTGCGCTCGCAATGACGTTGTGCTGCGCTCGCAATGACGTTGTGTTTGGCTCGCAATGACCGAAGCAATCTAGTCTCCAAATTCCTTTTTTACTACCTAACATAAGTCTTCCCACTTTGGGTTGATGCTTTCTATAAGTGCTGTTTTTTTAGCTCTACTGCCCGCTTTTAATTGTTTTTCTCTGCCTATGGCGTTGCCTATCATTTGAAAAGCCTCATAATACACTAATTTATTCAAATTATACCGTGCTGTAAACGATTTAGGGTTTATTTTTTCTTTATGTTGTTGTACTCTTCCAGACAGGTTAGCAGTAACCCCCACATACAAGGTGGTATTGTTTTTATTGGTGAGTATGTAGATAAACCCTGGTTTCATTCTTTACTTTTTTTAGTCTGTCATTGCGAGGGAAGCATGACCGAAGCAATTCGTTTCTGGTTTGTTGCTCTGTTTTGTGGGATTGCTTCGCTGCGCTCGCAATGACGTTGTGTTTGGCTCGCAATGACCGAAGCAATCTAGTCTCCAAATTCCTTTTTTACTACCTAACATAAGTCTTCCCACTTTGGGTTGATGCTTTCTATAAGTGCTGTTTTTTTAGCTCTACTGCCCGCTTTTAATTGTTTTTCTCTGCCTATGGCGTTGCCTATCATTTGAAAAGCCTCATAATACACTAATTTATTCAAATTATACCGTGCTGTAAACGATTTAGGGTTTATTTTTTCTTTATGTTGTTGTACTCTTCCAGACAGGTTAGCAGTAACCCCCACATACAAGGTGGTATTGTTTTTATTGGTGAGTATGTAGATAAACCCTGGTTTCATTCTTTACTTTTTTTAGTCTGTCATTGCGAGGGAAGCATGACCGAAGCAATTCGTTTCTGGTTTGTTGCTCTGTTTTGTGGGATTGCTTCGCTGCGCTCGCAATGACGTTGTGTTTGGCTCGCAATGGCGTTGTGTTTGGCTCGCAATGACGTTCTGTTTGGTTCGCACTGCCATTATACAAAGAGCTGCTGTAATAAGCCTTTTTTGTACGCCTTTGTTTTTTCTATTTGGTCTTTTACTAAGGCTATGTTTTTATCTATGGCAGATAAGAAATTAGCAATTTTGGTTTGTTCTTCTAAAGCAGGGTAAGGCAACTTAATTTCAGAAAAGTATTTATAACTTATCATTTTACCATCTCTTATTCCTTCAAGTTTTCTTGTTAATTCTTTTATGTAAGAAGGTGTTTTTAAATAATACTTATAAAAATCTCTATTCATATCCTTTATTGGTCTTAAAATGATATATGCAGGACTACAGATCCCTTTATAACTTGAATATTCAATACCACCTTGAAAAGATCTTAAACTTATAATAAAATCTCCAACTTGAACTACTTTGTATGAACTCACACTTTTTGCAGTAACCCCAATATTATAATCTATTAAATGTCTTGGAATAGCTCCTTGATCTTGGGTTACTGCTAAAATTGGTAAATCCGAATTATGATTTTTATCTGAAATACTTTGAAGTAATAAATTACCATTTTTAAACTCCCACTCAGGAAACGCCTTCCCATCACCTGCACTGAGCGCAGTGGAAGTGTCTTTAAACCGTAACTCTTGTTTAAATATTTTTTGCATCACCCCTTTTTTATATTCTTCTAAAAGAGATTTCTTTTTTTCTAAGTTTTGGATGCGATTATTTACTGCTGTTAGGAAATTGGCTATTTTTTGTTGTTCTTGTATTTTTGGAAAAGGTAATTTTATAGAAGATAAAATATCTTGCCCTACATTGTATCTAGTACTACCTCCAGATTTTGTCGTAATTTCTTTTCTAGCAATTGATGACTTTAATAATAAATGAAAGAAAAAAGGTTCATAATTTCCTATTTTTTTTCCGCGAATAACAAAACCACCAAATGTTGCTTTATTCTCTTTATCTAAATAAACATTAGATTGCCCAACTTCCTCCCTCGTTTCTGAACTTCTTTGAAATAGAATATCGCCATATTGAACTAAGTTTTTTTCAAATACTTTTTTAGGAACATTCACTTCACCTTTAATTTTATCATAAGTGATAAAATCATTTTCAATTATATCTAAAACGTTAATAAATTTATATCCAAAGCCATAATCTTCTTTAGAAGCATTAATTCCATTTTTAAAATCTAAAAGATTATCTAATTTTATTTTCTCCCATTCTCCCTTAAACTCTGGGAACCGTAATGGAGGTATTAATGTTTGTGTGTTGTTTTTCATGGTTGTTACTCTGTTTTAGGGGATTGCTTCGGTCATGCTTCCCTCGCAATGACGGTTTGGTTCGCAATGACGGTTTGGTTTGCAATGACGGTTTGGTTTGCAATGACGGTTTGGTTTGCAATGACGGTTTGGTTTGCAATGATGGTTTGGTTCACAATGACGGTTTGGTTTGCAATGATGGTTTGGTTTGCAATGACGGTTAGAAAGGGGTTTTAATGTTTAGTTCTTTACAGAAAGTAGCAATTAGGGTTTCGTTTTCTTGCAATTCTGTATCTAAAGTTTGTATTTGGGTGGCTACAGTATCTATATCTATGGGGTCTTCTTCTTCAAAGGTGTCTACATAGCGGGGTATGTTTAGGTTGTAATTGTTTTCGGCTACTTCTTCTAGGGATGCTTTATAACTGTATTTATCCTCGGTGTTGCGTTCTCTATAAGTGCTTATTATTTTTTCTACATCTGCCACACCCAACATGTTTTGGGTTTTTACTTTCTCAAAATGTGCGCTGGCATCTATAAATAAAATATCGTTAGGGTGTTCTCTACATTTTTTAAAGACTAATATACAGGTGGGGATGCTGGTGCCGTAAAATATGTTTGCTGGCAAACCTATAACGGCATCTAAGAAGTTTTTTTCTTCAATTAAATATTGGCGTATGTGGGCTTCTGCACTGCCTCTAAACAAGGCGCCGTGTGGCAGTACCACTGCCATTTGTCCGTTTTCGGCTAAATGGTGTACCATATGTTGCACAAAGGCAAAATCTGCTTTACTACCCGGGGCTAACTTACCGTATTGACTAAATCTGTCATCACTCATAAAGAGTTGGTTGGCACTCCACTTGGCAGAAAAGGGCGGATTGGCTACAATGGCTTCAAAGCGGTGTTCTATGTGTTGTGGGTGTTCTAAGGTGTCTTCTTGTTTAATATCAAACTGTCTGTAATGTACCCCGTGCAAGATCATATTCATACGGGCTAGGTTGTAGGTGGTACGGTTGAGTTCTTGCCCGTAAAAGTTATTCACTTCTTCTACTTCTTTGGCTACACGTAACAAGAGTGAGCCGCTCCCACAAGTGGGGTCGTAAACAGATTTTAGCCTGGTTTTACCGGTGGTTACTAACTTTGCCAGTACCATACTTACTTCTTGCGGGGTGTAAAATTCGCCTGCTTTTTTACCTGCTCCACTGGCAAATTTCCCTATTAGGTATTCGTAGGCATCACCCAATACGTCTAACTCGGTTTGTTCTAATTTAAAATCTATTTTATCCAGGTGTGCGAGTACTTTGGCAATAATCTCGTTTCGGGCTTCTGGTGACTTTCCTAATTTGGTGGAGTTTAAATCCATATCTTCAAAGAGGTCTTCAAAATCTTCTTCACTATCTGTACCCATGGTGCTGTTTTGGATATTGTTTAAGATTTTCTGTAGGTCTTCTAAGATAAAATTGGAGGTGTTACCATAGGTACCGCTTTCTTCTTTTACCAAAGGTTTCCCCTCATCGTCAAAATTACCTCTTTTGGCTACTGCACTAAACAGTTCTGATGGTTTTAAGAAGTACCCTAGTTTTTCTAAAGATTCTTCTCTTATGGCTTCTATGTATGCTGCGCCTGTTTCTGTATGCTCGTCTATTTGAGAAAATAAAAAGACATCTCCCCCTTCTTTAAGAATTTTATTGGCGTAGAGTTCCATTTTTTCGGCTAGGTATTTGTAAAAAATAAAGCCTAAGATATAATCCCGAAACTCATCTGCATTCATTTTACCACGTAGGGTATTTGCTATATTCCAGAGTTGTTGTTCTAATTGTTTTTTATGTGCTTCAGACATTTAGTTTGTATTTATTGTGGGGGTGGGGTATAATCTTTCAAATATAAAAAGTAGCGGCTATAAAATGGTATTTACGGGCGTAAAAATTAGCTGTACTGGTTTTGAAGTGGTTTATTCCAATTTTAAATCTATAAAGGATAATCTGTTAAATCGGTTTCCACCCGGCTAATATTAATATTTGGCTTTGGTTGCTCAAAATTAACTTTCCTATCTTGTGGTAATCTATTAAATGTGATTTATTAAAAACAGCAAGTACAGCTACTTTTTAAAGCATAAAATTATAGTATATCTAATTAACATCGGGTAGTGGTTTTTACTGGCGGGCAGGGTTTGTTTTCATCAAGAAAACAGTCTTTGCAAATACACAGCAGGTTTTCCAGTTCGTCATTGGTAAGTCTTGCCTGTAGAAAAGGGCTTGGAAGTTCTGAAATATTGATAAAAGGGGTGCGTATTTTTCTTTTTAACAGCCTTTCGGCACCCACTTTGGTGCCGCAATGTATGTAAATATATTCTGGAGACAAATCTAACCATGCACCAATCCGTACAGCCGTATCATAGTGTGCCAAAGGACCAATGTATTTTACCGTGTTTTTAGTGATAATTTGCAAGAGCTCTTTAAAAGTTTGTACTTGGGCAATGGCAGCTTTTTGTTCATTTAGACTCGCTACAAAAGCATCTATCGCTTTTATTCTAAGCCGATACTGATGTGGGTTTTTCTTTCCCTCATGATTTTTTGCTCTGGCGGCACATTCAATAGCCTCTTCTAAGCTATCTTGACTTTTACAATGTATTATCCAACTATCCGGATTAACATCACGCCAGCGTTTATAATCGTTTATGATTTCTTCAATTCTTACAGTATTCACTTGTAATGAGTTTTGTTGGTTATGATAGTACTTTTATGTTGTTTTTAACGTATTTTTTAATTTAAAATAAGTTGATATCAGGGGGCAGTAAGTTCAAAGCAAAGTGTAATTTCTGGTGATGCTATTTTTAGAAATCTCCCATTTTTGCTAAAGTAAATGGCCCAGCGTGTGAACCCGTTCATTTCCAGTATTTTTTCACCCATTAACTCACCGTTTTTCATGCTGTAGAGCCTAACAAAGTTTTTGTATCTGTACGCACCGTCAACCGGGTCTTTTTCACCCATTGAACTTGCTACTATCGCCAGTATAGGTACTTTGGGCGATAAGGCAAAATCCCAAGTGTTCTCGCTTAAATATTCCTGAAAATCTGCCTGTGCTATCAGGTTTTGGCCATAGGTGTTAAACAAGGCAAAACCTTTGTTGGTAAGGTAAAACAACTCACGCTCATTATTAAGTAATTTAAAGGCTCTGGTAAACCCTGCGTAGCTTCCGTCAAGCGCAAATGCCTTAATTACCTTAAATTTTCGGGTGGATGAAAAAAGAAAGGTGCCTGCTTCTGCTACTAAAGATATGTTGGAGTATTTACCGCCATTAAAAGTATCGTGAAACGTCATATTGGTAAGCCAGAAACAATGCCCTGCGTACACGCAATTCCAGGTATATCCAATAGTATTGGCGGCTTTAGATAGATAGCCCACAGTATGCCCTTCTGGATTAAGTATAGGATGTCTCGATTCGTAACGCCCGTTATTTACTGCCGGTAACCTCAGTTTGCCTGTAGCCCTCTCACTTTGCGCAAAAGAAGTGTCTATAAGTTTATTTTCAGTCGGTTTCTTAGCAATTGGGAAAGTCGCTTCGGTTTGCTTAAAATTAATTTTAGTAACGGGCAATTTTACATCGGTTTTTTATAATTAGTAATAGAAAAAGGTGATTTATACTGTAAGCTTAGCAAAAATATAAGATTATTCTGTATAATAAAAATAGTAAAATCGGATAAAATTTATAGCTTTTATATTGTTTTAAGCTTTTTGTTCTGTATTAAAAGAGTCTTACTGTGTGCTTGGAAGGGTATTTTAAAAATGATCATACAGCATCGAAAATACTTTACACATAAGGCATCTGCTACACAAAAAGGCGTTGTTTGGAGAGCTAAGAAGCTACCTGTAGTGTAGTGTAGCGTTAATGTGAGTTTGATTTAGTCTCCATAAAATATAGTTTTAAAATTTTTATCCTGTTTTAACCTAACATTTTTATTTTTAGAGTATTCCTTTCATTTTCTTTGCTCGCCCACTCTGCGACTGCGCTCAGGGTTTAGAAACAAACCAAAAGAATCCCGAAGGAAGTCGGGAGCGCTTTTAGTTTATCTTATTTTTATTTCTACAAAGGAGGTCTTAAAATGTGCATTGTTCCCTCAAACGGTGGAGGCATCGAAAATACTTTACACATAACGCATCTGCTACACAAAAGAGCATTGTTTGGGGAGGTAAGGAGCTATCTGTAGTGTAGATTTACCTTTAACCGTCAAGCTGCGAAGCTTGTGTTAACAACCTCAGCAGGTTTGGTAGTAAAGCTCAGCAGGTTGGTAGTAAAACCTACGCAGGTTTACCACCAAAGTACCGCAGGTTTACGGCCAAAGCTGCGTAGCTTTTTAGCGAAAAAACAGGGCATAAAAAAAAAGTCCCGAAGGACTTTTTCTGCCAGATGGCTTTTAAACTTTACTAAAAACCTTACTGCTAGCTTGCCAGCTGTTGTTTAATTATTTAATGTGAGTTCTATCTAATTTCAGTTTTATTTTTAACCTTAAATAGGGTCTTTTATGTATTAAAATTGTTGCATATAAATTACTTACGTTCATTTTCTTTGCTTGTCCAAAGAAAACGAACCAAAAGAAAAGACACTTTTTCCAAGGTATTTTTGTCCAGAAAGTGGACAAAACCACAAGGCTTTCCTAAATTTTCTCCAAGGCTTCGAAAATTCTTAACGGAAAACCTTGTTACACTGCGGAAAAAGACAACTTCGAACAGGATTTTAATTCTTATTTACATCGAACTGACTTTATTCATTAAGTGGTGGCAGCGTAGTTGTTCCTTCTGGTGATTCTGCTTTACGCAGCTTTTTAAACCGCAGGGTTTTAAGCATGTCTTTAATTTCTGCACCAGGGCGGTAATTAATACGGGCTTTTTTAATCTGGTTGGCAGAGAGTTTTTCTTCTTCTTCTACGCCTTCGCTGGTGACGCCCAGGCTAAAAGTGCCTAGTTTACCCAGCGTTACTTTACGGCCATTCTTTAATTCGCCTTGTATGGCGTTTACCAATCCTATGATTACCGCATAGACATCGTTTTGCCGCACGGTAGAACCATCGGCTACCAACTCAGAGAGGCGGTCTATGTCTGCATTGCCACTGGCAACGGCTAACGCATAGAATTTAGGGGTTTCGTCAAAATTTTGTGGATTTCTTTTTGCTACGGATTTAAATGTTACGCTCATGATATATAAAATTTATTGGGTTACCATTGTTTGTTTCACAAATATGAATGAGAATTCTTGGGTATTTTGTTAAGAAACACTTATAATTATGCAAACAAATGTTATTTTTTATAGCAAATTCTTAATATTTTAATAAAATGATTAAGTAATCCTTATTATTAGTTAAACAAAATTTTTGGAGTTTGGGGCGTATGGTAGCAAATTATTCCCCCGTTCTTATGGCTGCTTAGACTTTTGAGGTGCTGGAATGCGTGGGAACGTATGGTAGCTAACGTGAGTTTGATTTAGTCTCCATAAAATATAGTTTTAAAATTTTTTAGATTATTTTAACTTAATAATCTTATTTTTAGATTATTAAGTTCATTTTCTTTGCTCACCTACCCTGCGACTGCGCTCAGGGTTCAGAAAAAAACCAAAAGAATCCCTAAGGAAGTCGGGAGCACTTTTAATTCATCTTATTTCTATTTTCTTCTAAGGAGGTCCTAAATGTATATTGCGTTTCCAAACGGCTGAAGCATCGAAAATACTTTACAAATGGCATATAGGCTAGCTACCGCTATACTATGCGTGAGGTCCTACTGCGTTTTTCTTGGTTTACATACAAAAACCTAGCGTACCAGACGGTTTGTTTGTTTTGCCATGCTATCAAAAATGGAGACAGTTTACATCAAGTTTCTCTCTGCCTGCCGGGAATGGAAAGAAGGGTTCTTTCTATTAAGCTATTAATTCTTAGCTTTATAATCTCGTGGGGAGATGGGGAAGCAATCTAATGCATCCCTATTTCTCTGCCTGGTTAAGAGCAAAAAGAGGTGACCCATTTGTTTCCATAGTGCAGTTTTTGGAAACTTACCTGAATTGGTCTTCATTTGAATTTTGACATTTTTAGTCAAGTTATGTACTTCTTTTACTCTTATTTTTACAAAGACTAATTTTTAATCTATAGAAGATGAGAAAGCTATTGCGTTTGATTTTGATTCCTGTTTTTTTGATTTTTGGAGTCTTATTTGCCACTCATTATACACCTAGAGATTTGGATACCTTGTATATTCCAACATCCAAAAAAGATACCGTAACTTCAAATAGCAATGTGCATTTTAATAAGATGATGGACGTTCTTACGAGTCCGCGTTGTATAAACTGCCATCCAAATGATAACATTCCCAAACAAGGAGATGATGGGCATCCTCATTACTTTGGGATGGCGGGTGGAGAACGTAATTTAGGTTATGAAGCTACCAAATGTATTACGTGCCACCAATCTGAAAACAATGCGTATTCTGGAGTGCCCGGTGCACCTGAGTGGAGTTTAGCACCGGCCAAAATGAAGTGGGAAGGTTTAACACGTACTGAAATTGCCAAATCTATGCTTAATCCAGCAAATAATGGAGGCCGCAATCTGGAAGAATTAATGCATCACTTAACAGAACATGAACTTGTATTATGGGCATGGGAACCCGGTGTTAAGGCAGATGGAACGCCACGTAAAAAACCACCTGTACCCCTGGAAGAATATAAAAAAGCGGTGAAAGAATGGATTGCAAATGGGGCCATAGTTCCAGAAGATTAATTATTAAAATGAAAACCAACTTGATAGTATGAAAATATCATTCACTATAAACAACAGCCCTCAAACCATTAACATTGAGGATGGCAATACGCCTTTACTTTGGGTAATTAGGGATATGCTTGATTTAAAAGGAACAAAATTTGGCTGCGGAAAAGCAGCTTGTGGTGCGTGCACTATTATGGTAGATAGCGAAGAAGTACGTTCCTGTTCTTATGCGGTAAAATTTGCTGAGGGAAAAAAAATAACAACTATAGAAGGGTTGGGAACCAAAGAAAATCCGCATCCGGTGCAACAAGCCTGGATGGAAGAAATAGTGCCACAATGTGGCTATTGTCAACCAGGATTTATGATGGCTACTGCTGCTCTCTTAGAAAAAAATCCAACGCCTACAGATGAAGATATAGACAATAATATTATAAATGTATGCCGTTGTGCAACGTACTATAGAATGCGAAAAGCCATACATCGTGCCGCCGAAATAAAGAACAATTCTTCTCACCCACTAAATAGAGAGCTATGAGTAAAAAAGAAAAAACATCTAAAGGCATCTCTCGTCGTAAATTTTTAGTAAGAGGTGGGTTAGGCACCTTAGGGGTTCTAGCTATTGGCACCTACGCGTTTAGAAATCCTATACGGCGTTCTATTTTTGGAATGGTAGAAACCTTGCCTCCCTCCTATATGGGTAGCGGTACAGAGCCTAACCTATGGTTTGAACTCACCAAAGCTAACAAGCTTATTTTCCATTCTCCTAAAGTAGAAATGGGACAAGGTTCGTTTACCAGTTTTGCACAAATGATTGCTGACGAGATGAATCTTAGAATTGATCAAATAGAGGTTATAGGCGCAGCTACCAAAACCGGTATTGTAGATATGATGAGTACCGGAGGGAGTTTATCTGTTGGGGGCTTATGGCAACCGCTTCGTGAATTATCTGCTACCATGCGTGAAATGCTGAAGAATGAAGCGGCTAAAAAATGGAGTGTGAATGTTTCCAAATTATCTACTAAAGAAGGGGTTATTTCTGGCGGTGGAAAGACCATGACGTATGCTGAAGCGGCTGATGGTGTTACTGAATGGGAGATTCCTGATACCCCGGAATTAAAACCAATGTCTGATTATAAATTTATTGGAAAACCAATTAAACGTATTGATTTAAATGCAAAAGTTTATGGGGATCCTATTTTTGGATTGGATGCGGAAATGCCAGATATGTTGCATGCAGCAATTGTAAGACCAAGTACCGTGGGGGCAAAATTTAAAAGTGCGAATACTTCTGAATCTGAAAACATGCCGGGTGTGGTGAAAATAGTTCAGATGGATGATTGGGTGGGTGTAATTGCTAAATCCTTCCCTCAGGCTTTGGCGGCCAAGAGGTATTTAAAAGTAGATTGGGATATCCCGAAAAAATGGACGGAAGAAGAAATTCGTGAAACACTTCAAGTAGGTAAAGGTAACAAAATGGTGACCCAAAAAGAAGGTGCTAAACTAGACGCAGGTGCTGAAAATGTGGTTTCTATGGAATTTACCAGTCCTATTGGTGCTCATGCCCAAATAGAACCCAATGGCGCTGTTGCCGATTATAACAACGGAGAGATTACTGTAATTTTATCTACTCAAGTACCAGGCGTCACTCAAAAAGCGGTGGCTGAAGCATTGAATGTAGCTGCCGAAAAGGTAAATATTGTACCTACGTATTTAGGGGGTGGTTTTGGGCGTAAATTAAATACCAATCACGCCATACAAGCGGTTCAATTATCAAAAGAAGTTGGTAAGCCTATAAAGTATATTTTTAGTAGGAAAGAAGAATTTCAAAACGATTTATTTCGGCCACCAACGCACCATATCATGCGAGGAAAATTAAATGATAACGGTTTGCTTGACGCATTAGAACACCATTATGCCAGTGGAGATGTGGCTATTGGTTCTGTTATACTACCCGGAGTTTTACATGATGTTTTAGGTACAGATTTGGGGGCTATGCGTGGGGCAAATATTATGTACGATAAAATTCCAAATCATCGTGCGGTACAATGGCATACCACCTTGCCTTTTGCCACTAGTTGGTGGCGTAGCTTAGGGTTATTAGCCAATATTTTTGCTATTGAAAGTTTTGTTGATGAAATGGCCATTAAAGCGCAAAAAAATCCTGTGGAATTTAGAATTTCAAGTTTGGGTGATGCCCCTATTTCAAAACGGATTAAAGAGGTGATTAAATTGGCTGCCGAAAAAGGGAATTATAAAGATAAAGTAGTAAATGGACGCGCAATGGGATTTGCTGCATCTACGGATGCTAACTCCCCTGCAGCACATGTGGTGGAAGTTTCTATTGAGAATAACCAAATTAAAGTGCATAAAGTAACCTGTGCTTTTGATTGTGGTGTTGTAGTAAATCCAGACCAAGTAAAAGCACAATGTGAAGGTTCTATAATTATGGGAATGAGCGCAGCTATGTTTGAGAAAATGACTTTGGAAGACGGACAACTAACTCCCACAATTTATGGCCCTTATGATATGGCATTAATGAAACATGCACCAAAAGAAATTGAGGTGCATTTTATTCAAGGTGCAGAGATACCTTTACCGGTTGGAGAACCCCCTATGGGGCCTATAGGTGCAGCAGTAGCAAATGCGGTGCGTAGATTAACAGGGAAACGTTTAACAGATTTACCATTAAAATTGAGCTAATTATATATAATAAATACCTACCATAATTGACACACGAATTTAAAGATATAGTCTATCACGCTAAAATCAATCAACAAAGTGAATTGAAAAGTGTATTGGCTACAGTAGTTTTTTTAGAAGGATCTTCTTATAGAAAACCGGGGGTGCGTATGCTGATTTCTGAACATGGTAAAATGGTGGGCGCCGTAAGTGGTGGTTGTGTTGAAAACGAAATAAAACGTAGGGCAGAATCTGTATTTAAAGAGGATAAAGCTATAGTAATTACGTATGATGGACGCTATCGTTTAGGATGTGAAGGTATCTTGTATATTCTAATTGAGCCTTTTAATATTTCAGATGAATTCTTAGAAAAGTTTCAACATGTTTTAGAAACTCGGGAGCCATTTAAAATAGAGTCTTACTATGAACAAAAAGAAGACGCAGTTGGAGATTTTGGAAGTATCACCCGTTTTAATGACAATTCAAGTTTCATATTTAGCAAGACTTTTGAACCCAAGACCTTTAAAGATTTAAAAATATTCTCTCAAATTTTAAAACCCAGCCTTCACCTGTTAATTATAGGTGGCGAGCATGATTCTGTTAAACTATGTACAATGGCTTCTTTATTAGGTTGGGAAGTGAATGTAATTACTTCTATAAAAGACCCTAAACTAGTGTCTGATTTTCCAGGAGCAAAATCTGTAACCGCGCAAACACCAGAAATATTAGATGTCCCTATTGATAATGAAACGGTGGTAGTGCTCATGACACATAACTATGTGCAAGATTTAAAATACCTGTTAAAATTAGAACCATTGCAACCAAGATACATTGGTATAGTAGGATCTTCTAAGCGGCGTGAAGAATTACAAAGTGAGCTTATGCACTATTCTCCAGAATTATCAGAAACATTTTTAGATGTTATTTACAGTCCGGCAGGTTTGCATATTGGTTCTATAACCCCCGAAGAAATAGCCTTATCCATTTTATCAGAAATTCTTTCTATTGTTAGGGAGACGGAGGCCCTGTCTTTGAGGAGTATTGTTGGTAAGATTCATCAGTAGAGATTTAGTTCTGTATACGGCTACATCAAAATTCCGTTTTTTGAGTTTATACCAGGAGGTAAATCTACTTCTCCTAACATTTCCCGCAAATCTATTTCTATTACCCGGCATAAGGATAACATCGGAATGTCATTGGCCATACCTTGAAATGGGTTTTCGGTATAATCTCCTATTACTTCCATCATTACATATACCCAGCCAATTAATGCTGTAATAGGTACAGATAACCATACTCCCAGGTTTCCAAGTTTCAAGAGTTCGGGAATCATAGAAAACGGAAGAAATATAATAAATATCCCTACGAAATACCTACTAATATTAGCATATTGCCTAGGTAGCGGGAATTTCTTAATACGTTCATTCTTACCTTGCAATGTGTAAAAATTACTTAATACATTTACCATTTCCATATGCCTAAAGTCATCTATAAAACCTTGTTCCCTTAATTTTTTAAGGTCTCTTGCCTGCTCATTAATAATTTGTGTTGCGGTATTTACATTATTTATTAATCGGTCGTGTTCTTCTTCTGGAATAAATAATTTTAGTTCTGTTCTTGTAATTTCATCATCAATAAGACCTAGACCAAATTTTTTCCGATACATTTTAGCAGTCCTTGCTGTATAACCACCTTGACTAACATGTTCCCAGGGTGTTGGTACCAATAATTGACTGCGATGGGCGTATAACCATGCGATATGTCTATATATGAGTCGTTTTTTAATACTATGAACTTCTTTTTCAGCAATTTTATCTTCAGCAAAAAAAAGGGATACATATCCATCTACCATCATTCCCCAGGAACGACTATCGTTTACAATACCTCCCCATATTTTCCTGGCTTCCCACATTCTATCATAAGCTTGGTTATTTTTAAAACCAACATAGAATGCTACGGCTGTGCCTATTACTGAAATTGGTAACCAAGGAATCACAATATTGATAATTTTAAAGTGATACAGAAGTGCCGCTACTCCCATTAAAACAACTAACCATAAAATATGAAACCAAGTCCATTTGATTAATTTTGCAAAACTGATTCCCTTAGTAACAATCATCTTCTATAAAATTTATGAGCTTTATTATTTTTTGGAATGATTTGACTAAAAATTTCAATTTAAGGTTTTGAAATAATCAGACGGAGTAATGGCGTATTTTTTCTTGAAAGATCGGCTAAAGTGTGCTAAATTTTCAAATCCAGCTTGTAAAAAAACCTCAGAAGGTCTCTTCTTCTTGCTAAACATTATATTGCGGGCATACTCTAATCTTTTATTTAAAATCCACTTATGAGGGGTTTCATTAAAAATAGACCTAAAATCTCTGTTGAAAGTTGACAGGCTTCTACCAGATTGTTCAGCTAAAGTTTTTAACGGAATATTATATAAATAATTATGAAACATAAGTTCTTCAATATCTGCCCGCTCTGCTAATGAGAATTCTTTGAACACAACAGATAATTCCTTTTTTGCCTTTACTAATGCTATAAGTGCTTCCAAGGTTTTATTTTCAATATAATTGGTATCCAAATCTTTACCATTATCAATATGGGCTATAAGAGGAACCATTAGTTCATTTAATTCTTTTGTTTTTGGAACCTTCATAAAACGTTTTGTAGTAGGTGCTAAATCTTTGGGGAGCACAATTCCATCAATTACCTTTCTTATATAATTGTTGGTGAGCATAAACCCATAGGTTTTCGCATATCCTTCATCACGTTTCCAAGTTTTAAAAATTTCTACAGTGGTGTATTTTCTCAGTAATCCAAAATGACCCCTGGGGATTGAAAACAATTCTTGGTCTATCTTTATATTTAATTGACCCACTTGAGTGAACAATAATATGGTAGAGGGAAGGTATGTATTAAGAACTGCTCCAATAGAGTCTTCGCAGGAAGTTGCTATTTCAATATCATCACAATGTATAAATTTGGTATACCTATTTTCCATGAACTAAAAATATGGATTTTTTGATTCCTATAGTTGTCTAAAAATGTCAAAATACAAGCAAAGATATTGTATTGTATACCAAAAAGTTAGGCATGTTAGATTTTAAAGATTGCTCCTTACAGTGTTTTCTTAAACAACCATTTTTTGCAACTGAATTAAAAAATGTTAACCGTTAACAAAATAAAAACATACCTACATCTTGGAAAAACTATGAAGCTAAATTAGCGCTTTAAAAATCTTTTTTTCTGCTCTTTCTATATATGTTAAGTACGGGTAAAAGCACCCATAGGGAGAGTGCCATAATGGAAATGAACAATCCAAAACCGGTTCCAAAGAACTTTTGAAATACCGCACCTGTATAGCCTAACAAAGCTGAAATATCTAATTTCAATAAAATAAGGATTCGTGATAAATCTATAGGGTTGAACATGGTGGCTCCTATTGAAAAAGAATCTAATGGATAGGATTGAAATGTATTAAGAGACATTAAAAACAAGCCATCATAAATCACCGCCATAAACAACCAAAAAGTTTGCCAAAAGTTTTTTGATGAAGGCTTGAAAACGCAAAGGCTTTCTGTTATTGGTATTGCCTTTGGTAATCATATAATCAATGATTCCAACTTGGTCATTGGTAATGCAATTAGTCTAGAATACGTTTACTGTTTTAACTATTAGCTCTTGTTGAACTCTAAAATTCAATGCATAAAAAAAATGCCTTGAAACGTTCGTTTTCAGGCATTTCGTCATTTTTTTTAATTAAATAAAATATACCCTTAGTATTGGTAACTCCAATTCATATGGTAAGTTTTCGTACTGATAGGGTCACCATCGTATACTTCTTCATATTGCATACCCGGCTCAGGAACATATTTATTCTTAAACCATAATTTAAAAAAGTATCCTGGATACGATGGATGTTTGTAATACTTTACTTCCCTATTTAGATAACTTCCTTTTGTAACATATTGAAATCTGGGTTGCCCATCAGGTGTTTCGTACATAATTAAAAAAGTATCTTTTTCTGAAGAAGTGGTAACTCCTAAACTTACGCCAGCAGAGCATGTAGGTTGCCCAAAGCATTGAATTCTTGAAGTAGCATCAGTATTGTCTTTATCTGAAACATCATTGGTTTCAATCACCTGCTCTTGTTCAATAGTGTCTACACTATCTTCTAACTGACAGGAAATAAAAGAAATGCTGAATAAGATGAGTACTGCGAAAATGTTGGTTTTCATAAATAAAATTTAGTTTTAGTTTGTAAAAATTAATGGTTAGCAAAAAACTAACTTCTGAGTATTAATTTTGAACGTTTTAACTTACTTTATATTGTGTTTTTTCTTAAATAAACAGAAAGATCTATAAGTGTAAAGCTAGCTGATTAAAATACACAGGGCTTACACCATAAATCAAACGCATCCTTTATACCGTATACATATGATGTTTTTACTGTGAAACTATTGCTCCAGATACCAAAAAAAATTTAGTGTTTTTGCACTTAAAGATTATGTTACAAAACAAATACGATCATTATTTTTAACCGCATGCTACTGTATTCATGTTTTAATTACGGTAAGAAAGTTAAGTATAAGCGCTATTTTTGACAGCCATAGTAAGATATTAGACTTAAATGAATGATTTCTGCTAGGATACAGATTTTTGCATTCAAAAAAATAAAATTACA
The DNA here is from genome assembly GCF_037782385.1 of Ascidiimonas meishanensis. NCBI lineage: Bacteria > Pseudomonadati > Bacteroidota > Flavobacteriia > Flavobacteriales > Flavobacteriaceae > Ascidiimonas > Ascidiimonas meishanensis. The sequence continues at coordinate 212,085 of NZ_JBBEXD010000006.1, read as the reverse complement.
TGACCGTAACTCTTGTTATTTTAACTGTAACTATCATTCTATTTGTTTGGGGTAAATTTTCTCCAGATGTGGTAGCCCTTCTCTCTATGTTAAGCCTTTATGTATTGGGTATTATTGATTTGAAGGAGACCTTAAGTGGTTTTAGCAATCCCACAGTTATTATGATTGCTTCTTTATTTATTATTGGTGAAGGGTTGTCTTTAACAGGGTGGACTGCGCTGGCGGGGCAACGATTTGTACAATGGGCAGGAAAAAGTATTTCCAAATTGCTACTGCTAGTTACTCTTGGGTCTGGCACCTTATCTGGCTTTGTGAGTAATACCGGTACGGTAGCTACCTTGCTGCCGGTTATTGTAACGTCTGCCTACAGCATAGGCACCTTACCTTCTAAATTGCTAATGCCGGTGGCTTTTGGTTCTAATACAGGTGGTTTATTAACCCTTACTGGTACACCCCCTAATATTATTGCCAGTAATGCGTTGCAAGAAAATGGGTTTGAGTCGTTTTCATTTTTTGAATTTGCGCTTATCGGGCTGCCGCTACTTTTAATTTCATTGCTCTATTTTAGGTATGTGGGCTATAGACTATTACCTTCTAATAAAGGGGAAGATAAACCGCTGGATTTAGATTCTGAAATGCACGAATGGATAGAGAAATATAGTATTGGAGCTAATTTATACCGACTAAGAATTCGTTCCATGTCTCCTTTAATTAATACACTTATTGGCCAGTGGAACTTTGAAGAGCACCATAACATTTCTATTATTCGTTTAAAAAGACGCTTTCCAAAACCTTTACAAGGGGTGAAACCTTATGTAGAATTTCCTAGTAATGATACCGAATTAAGATATCATGATATTATAACCGTAAAAGGTGATACGGTGGCCATTGATAAGTTTATATTAAAGTTTAGTTTGGGAATTATACCTTTTAAAAATGAACAAGACCACTTAATAGACGAGCTTCTCAATCAGGAAGTGGGTATGGCAGAAATGATGGTGACTCCAAAATCTATTTTTCTGGGGCAGGAAATTCCTATGGGGTCGTACATTAAACAAGATGGCATTCAATTGTTATCAGCTTCTAGAAATAATAAGCCTTTAAAAGATAAAAATGTAGCGGTAAAAGCAGGAGATGCCTTTATTATAAGAGGTACCTGGGAAAAAATAGAAGCCTTAAAAAACACCTATAAAAATCTAGTGATTTCTGGAAGCCCGGAAAGTATGATGAAAAGTTTAACCCAACTTACCTATAAATCTTACATTGCCTTGGGTAGTTTGTTGCTTATGATTGTTCTTTTGGTATTTAAAATACTGCCCGGTGCTATGGCGGCCATGATCTGTGCCGGTATTGTGATTATTACGAGATGTGTACCCGTGGCAAAGGCCTATAAAAGTATAAGCTGGACAAGCGTTATAATGATTGCAGCCATGATACCCATGGGGATTGCCCTGCAAAAAACGGGGATTGCTACCATGGCGGCAAATGGTTTGGTAAGCGGTTTGGGAAGTATTCATCCTATCGCCTTACTGGCAGGGGTTTTTCTGCTGACTTCCGGATTTAGCCAGGCGATTAATAACTCGGCTACCGCAGTTTTAATGGCACCTATTGCCATACTGGCAGCCAGTTCTTTACATATTTCACCAGAACCGTTTATGATTGTTGTAGCCATTAGTGCTTCTACTGCGTTTTTAACTCCGGTGGGCACCACTACTAATGCTATGGTAATGACGGCTGGTAATTATAAGTTTATAGATTATGTGAAAGTAGGCAGCCCATTATTGCTACTGTTTTTAATAGCTACCCTGTTTTTGGTACCCCTTATATGGCCTTTTTGACTGTGCCTACCTACTTGCTCTAAATAAAAGAACACTTTTTAAGCTACTAATGGTATGATTAAAATTTTTACTCCTGATAGTACTATTTGAGGTTTAGAATATGAAGATCCACGGAGCCTATGAAATCCTATTTTTTATACGGCCAATCACTATATAATTTATACGTCTATAATCTTTACATAGTTTTTGAGATCTTTTGCTTTTTTGAAGGCATACTACTGTAAAGAAATTAATATTTTGGATATTAAAATAACCTGTTTCTTTTTTATAAGCTTCATTTACCACTAAGAAGTAGGATTAGAAAATAGTACGAATAGTGTGACCAAAAGTGACCTAGGTCATTTCTAATTCTTTGTTACTTTCGTTTCTTTGATACTATAAATATTTAGGTTATGAAAAACAGAAAATATTTCATCATATTACTTGTAATAATCAGCACATTTACCCTTGAGAGTTGTGGACCTCTAATTATATCTCCAAATCCGAATACTCCCCCACCACCCTGGTTTTATCCAAATAGAATTGAATCCGTACGTTATGTCTATTTTCCGGAGTATGTTATTTACTATGATCTCTCACTAAGAAAATATCTGTATCTAGAAAATAACGTTTGGTTTTATGTGGATGTGCTTCCTCAAAGATATAGAAACATTAATTTCAATAGAAGCAAATTTGTGCGTATTAAAGGTTATAGGGGTGATAGTATAAAGAACTACCACAGGGAAAATTATTCAAACAGTCCTAGATCTAGCAGAACATCTAGAACAAAAAGAAGAAGAAATTAATTTAAAATTATAGGGAATAAAAAAGATCCAGTATTAAATTATACTGTTTTATGAAAAAGCTTTTTTTGTGCAACGCGCTATCCCTTAATTGAATCATATTTAGAGCCTAATAGGCTCTCTATTTTCCATATTATTATCTTTTTTATAGTTCACAATCTAAAAAGAGCTTCATATAGTTTATAGCCTCTCGAAACTATAAATTTTTTAGAACTATGATCCATATCATTTGATTTACTTCCTTAGGATTATACATTAGCATTACTAATTAAAATAAAAAAAGATGAAAAAATCAATCCTATTAATAGCTCTTGTTGTCTTAGGATTAACAGCTATTACCGCCCAGAATCGCGATCAGGATCGTGAGCAAGTTAGACTTATGTTAGTTGATGGTGATGTATTACAAATTAGAGACCGTGAGCAAATTAAATTGAAAGACAAAATAACCTTAAACGATGGTTCTATATTGAATATAGATGGCACCTATCAAACTAAAGATCGAGACAGGTTAAGATTAAAAGACGGAGAATGCTTGGACGCAGATGGTATTAAATATAGAAATGAATACCAGTATCGTTACAAGGTTAAGCAAGAGAACAAAGGGCTGAATCAATCACAGATTCAAGAAAGAAACCAAAACAGGTTGCATTATATGCTTGTTGATGGCGAAGTTATTCAAATTAGAAACCAATCTCAGAACAGATTACAACAAAAACTTGATTTAGGGGATGGTGCAGCTGTAAATCCAGATGGAAGTTATCAAACTCGAGATCGTAAACAGCTGCGCCTTTTAGAAGGAGAATGTCTCAATATGGGTGGTGAAATGTTCAAGAACACCTATCAACATCGAAAAACGATGTTGAAGAAAAGTATGATGAAGAACAAAATGCAATCAAAACCGAAAGTTCAAAAAAAGAAAAAAGTAGGTTTAAGATAATATAGAGGTCTAAAGAGCTTTGCTTTTACTGAGTAAAGCTCTTTGTGAATTTCATATAACCGTATTCTAAAATGAAAACTATTCTACGCCTTACAGTAGTCATTGTCCTTTTCTTTATGGAAGTAACTGCTCAGAATAATAAAAACTCTATCAAAGAGATTTCTTCAAAACAAGATTCCTACATACTAGCGGATTTAAGTTATATGAACGATGCAATCTTTATGGGGAGACGCGATTCAATTGCAGCGCCCTATATCTTTCCTTCCATAGGATATTATGATGCTTCCGGTTTTTTTGCAGATATCTCTGCATCCTATCTTACTGCTTCCTCCGAACAACGTATAGATCTTTTTTTATTAAGTACTGGATATCTTTTTGATTCTAAAAAATGGAGCGGTGGAATTTCAGTAACAGGCTATTTCTTCAATGAAGATAGTTACAACGTACAATCTGAAATGACCGCTAACCTAAGTGGACTGATAAGTTATGATTTGAAAACAGTAGAAATTTCTCTTTCCGTAAACAGTTTTTTTAACACGAGTAGTAGAGCAGATATTTTTGGTGAATTAGTGTTAAGTAAAATTTTATATTTAGATAAACAGCGTTTTTTGATTAAGCCTTCTTTTTCTTTGGGTGCAGGAACCCAAAATTTTTATGAAGCTTATTACAAAACCAGCCGCCTTGGAAATAGAAAAGGCAAAGGATCTGGAGGTCAAAACCAAACAATTTCTAACACCATAGAAATTAATGAAGCTACAGAATTCAATTTACTAAACATTGAATTGGGTATGCCTTTTCAATATTATCATGAATCCTTTATTTTTTCTTTTAGTCCAACCTTGGCATTTCCTCAAAGTAGTGCGACAATTACTACTGAAGACCTTATAATTAAAGAGAAATTAGAAAGTGTATTCTATTGGTCGGTAGGTATTAGCTATTGGTTTTCTACGAAAAAAAATAAGAACACTTTAATAAATAAAAGTAGATAACTAATCGTATTCTTAGCAACTTAGTGTCTTCATACTTTTTCTAAATAAATCTTTTTGGACAAAAGCATCTATAGGAGTTATATTGATTTACAAAAATGATGTTATCTCTAAGCTTAAAGTATGGCTCTTATTTTCTAAAAAAAGAAGCCCATAAAATTCTAATGCTTAGAAGTTAACCTTCTCCCCCATTTTATCAATTCGTACCAAATTACAAATAAAAAACCTGCGGCAATACTTATAGCTAATTGGTGCAGGGTCAAAGATTCAAATTCAAAGAATTTGGTAAAGGGTTTTACAAAAAGAAGTACGCATAAAATGCCTATGGTTATGGCAATAATAAGGGGCACCAAATTGTTCTTATATTTTAAAGTTTCATAAATAGCATAAAAAAAAGATCTATTTACTAAGGTGAGAAATATATTGGCAGCTATAAGTACTACAAAAACCATTGTACGAGTAATTGCTTCGTTAAATCCATTTAGTACCGCATATTGATAAATAATCAATGCGCCTAATGTAATCATCAATCCCTGAATAACACTTGTGGTCAACTCTCTCCATTTTAAAAAGGTAGTTGTAAAGGGTCTGGGGTTTTTAATCATGGTATTTTTCTCCATTGGCTCATTCTCATAAATAATGGAACAGGTAGGACCCATAATTAATTCTAACAAAATAACATGAACAGGCGAAAAAATATTAGGATAAATCCATCCTAGAACTAATGGTATAAATACTACTAGAATGATAGGTATGTGAATTGATATGACATATTGGATGGCTTTTTTTAGGTTGGTGTAAATTTTTCTCCCCATTGCAATGGCGTCTACCATCTTGGACAAGTCATCCTCTACTAAAATCAAGGAAGCTGCCTGTTTTGCTATTTCTGTTCCTTTTTTGCCCATAGCAATTCCTATATGTGCGGCTTTAAGTGCAGGACCATCGTTTACGCCATCACCCGTCATAGCCACAATTTCATTTTTTGCTTTTAATGCATTAATCAGTTTTAGCTTTGCTTCTGGAAACATACGTGTAAACACAAAAGTATCCAATGCTCTTTCCTCTAATTCTGAGTCTTGCAATAGCATCACCTCATTGCCAGATAACTGTTTTTCATAGCCTCTAAAGCCAACTTGCTTTGCGATAGCCATAGTAGTGGTTGCATTATCACCCGTGACAAGTTTAACTTCAATTCCTGCAGAATGAAAATCTTCAAGCACCTGATTGATATTTTTCTTTGGTGGATCATAAAAAGCAACAATTCCTTTAAATTTGAATTCAAATTCTTGTTGCTTGGTTGGGAAATTTTCGTTAGTGAAATGAGCACTGCCAACACCTAACAAACGATATCCATTTTCTCCTAGAGTTTTTATTGCCTTTGAGATCTCCTGTTTTTCACTTTCTGTTAAATTAGAAATTTGTATGAATGCTTCTGGAGCTCCTTTAGCGGCTATAATGCGATTTCCCAAATTGTCCTCAAAAATATGGGTCATCATGGGAGGTTTTCCACCCAAAGGATATTCATGAATCATTTTAAAGTTCGGTCGGTCATCAAATTGTGCTAGCTGAGTATATGCGTCATGCAGTGCCTTTTCCATAGGGTCAAAAGGGATAGGCTCACTCGCCCACATTGCCAAGGTTATCAATTCCTTATCAGCATCATTCAATGTACCTTTGGGGTCCATCATTTTTTGTGATTCTAACACAAATAATTTAGCCAAACTCATTTTGTTTTCTGTGATTGTTCCTGTTTTATCGGTGCAAATAATAGTAGCACTGCCCAGCGTCTCTACCGTTTTCATTTGCTTTACAACGATTCCCATTTTCATTAATCTCCAAGCGCCTAGTGCCATAAAAGTGGTAAAAGCAACTGGTATTTCTTCAGGAAGAATACTCATAGCTAGGGTTAGTGCTTTTAGTAGGCTATCCAACACCTCATAAGATTTGGAAAAATTAATACTCCAAACAATTAAAAAGATAATTGCTCCAGCTATAACCATCTTTTTTACAAAATTAGTAATCTGTAATTCTAAAGGCGTTTTTTCTTCTTTAATACTTTCCAGGCTCTTGCCTATTTTACCCAATTGGGTTTCATTTCCAATAGCTGTTACTGTAGCTATCGCCAATCCGCTTGCCACGGTTGTCCCACTATAAATAACAGCATCTAATTTTCTAGAATCTTTGTATACTGCAAGAGATTCACCAGTGAGAATAGACTCATTAACCGAAAAATCATTGGAATGTACAATAGTGGCATCTGCAGAGATAATAGTCCCTTCTTCTACCATAACATAATCCCCAACCACCAAATTCTCACTTTTTATTTTCTCAACTATACCACTTCTAATAACCTTACAATGAGGCTGGGTAAAGCTTTTCAATTTTTCTAGCGCATTGCGGCTTCTGGAATCCTGATATAGAGAAATAGATGCCACTAAGACTATGGCTACGGATAGAAAAATTCCATCTCCAATATTTCCACTCATGAAATAGATAGTTGATGCTGCAAAAAGTAAAACAACCATAGGTTCTTTTACCAAGCTTTTTAAAGCTTCTAAAAGCCCATTCTCTTTTTTATAAGAAAGCCTGTTAGCACCAAAAGTAGCTCTTGCCTTAATGACTTGTTCCTTGGTTAATCCCTTAATTCCAAAATTATCTATAGACATCATTTAGATTTTAAAAACTCCAGCGCAGTCTGGTGAAAAAACTATTCCCTAAGGTTTGATACTCTTTAAACTCAAAGAAGGATTGTCCAGTAAAGTCAAGTTCCAAGTTATTAGCAATAGAATATCTAAAAGAAGGGATTATAATAACAGAATGGTTCGTAGGTGAATAAATAGTACTCATCGTAGCTAATAAGATAGGTGAAAATTCTTTAGATAATTGAATAAATCCGGCATATTCAAATGGCAGAAGGTTCTTTGCTGTAATATCTGAAAATAGTAAATTTTCAATTCCTCCTGAAAAATCATTTACCGTGCTATTGTATAATACTGACCCGTTTATATAAAGACCATTTTTAAACCCGTAATCAACAGATAAAGAAGTACTCCAAACATTTTCAGATCTAGTAGTATTCTCATAAGGTATAAAATAAGATACCTCTCCTTTAAATCCTGCATTTTTTAAATTTCCAGCCCAGCCAGCACCTAGCACCCAATCTTTATGATAAATACCTGTAAGTATCTGAATATCATAAGACCATTTATTGAACTCATACATGGTTGCCACTATAAAATCGTTTTTATTTCTTCCTTTCTTTGCCGCCAATTCAATTTTGCTAAAATCACCTGTATAGTATTGTACTCGTAATGCATCGCTTCCCGGACGCTCTTCGTAATCAAAATCCAGAAAATTATAGGTGTTAAAAATATCGTTTGGATTCCATACTAAATTTCTTCCCCAATTTACACGTTGTCTTCCCAAGGTAATATTCCAATCTCCCTTATTGTAGTTTATTAAAGCCCGGTCTATGGTGGCGTTAAATACTACCTTGCTCTGGTCTATTAGATTCCAAGAAAGATTTACCCAGCCATTATCTCGTGAAATTATATTGGAAAAGTTAGGAATGTTTTTGATATTATCTCCATAAAAAATACGATTTCTAAACTCCAATCTCATAGTAAAGGTTTCTGAAGGAACGTATTTAAAATTGAGTCTGTTGTGCAAAAAAGTAGTCCATTGTAACTGCTCTAGTTTATCTACAAAACTCAATTCATGAAGATTTTTAAGGTATCCTGTTAAGAAGAGTTTCTCTTCCTTTTCTTGTGCAAAAAGACTAAAAGCATCCCATATAAAAATGAATATTAGTATAACTAGAACCCTTTTCATAGTTTTTAGCTTGGTATTTGTTGCACATCGGAATCTATTTTGCCATCCACTAATGTTATGACTCTTCTTGCCTTTTTAATTACTCTTTGGTCATGGGTTGAAAATAAAAAAGTGATTTTTTCTTCTTTGTTAAGTTTGGCCATAATGTCCAATAAATTAGCAGCAGACTTGGAGTCTAAGTTTGCAGTAGGCTCATCTGCCAGTATTATTTTTGGTTTAGAGGCCAATGCCCTTGCCACCGCTACACGTTGTTGTTGACCGCCAGAAAGTTCGCCTGGCTTACTGTCTATTTTATCTTCAAGGCCCACTTCTTTCAACAAGGTTAACACGCGCTTTTGGCGCTCGTCTTTTGACATACGTTGCAACTGCAATACAAAACCTACATTTTCTTTTGCAGTAAGAACTGGAATCAGATTAAAGGATTGAAAAACAAAACCAATATTCTGAAGCCGGAAATCTATCAATTTGTTCTCTGAAAGTTTTGTAATCTCTATGCCATCAATAATAACGGTGCCTTCTGTTGGGTCATCTAATCCGCCTATCATATTCAGTAAGGTAGATTTTCCTGAGCCCGATGGGCCTACTAAAGCAACAAACTCTCCTTCTTCTATATGGACGTGCACATTTTGAACCGCATGAATCGGAATTGTTTTTGGATTGAACGTTTTACTCACATTATGTGCATCTATAATTGTTTTTGCCATAATTTTAAATTTTACGTATTGCTTCTGAAGGGTTTAATTGCAGTGCTTTATAAGCAGGATAAATAGCCGATACTATGGCCGTTATCAAACACATAGTCACAATAATCATATATTTTTCTTGATCTAGAGCTGGATATATCATAGAACTGAATCCGTAGGAGGCTAAGCCTTCAGAAAACATAGAAATATTAATTCCAGTCTTTCCTAATACAATAACAGTCAACCATCCTATAAGCAACCCAATTGGAACACCTATTACTGTTAAATAAATTGTTTCCAGCATAATCATTATAAATATTTTACGCTTATTCATTCCAATAGCCATCAACATTCCGAGTTCTCGAATGCGCTCTAAAACAGACATCAACATCGTATTTATAATGCCAAAGGTTAATGCCAAGAGAATGATCCCGCTAATGATGTAGGTATAAAGATTAAAGGACTCTATTATCATTCCCAGCTCTGGAGACAATTCTTTCCAATCTTCAATCTTAGCTTTTGAAACTAAGGCTACACAGTATTTTTTAATACTATCTAACTGTTTTTCATCTTTTAATAATATGGCTATTTCATTGCTCTCAGAAGGCTTTAGTTCTAACAGTTCTCGCAAATGTTCTTGTTGAACATATACGTTCACTTCATCTAATGAACTATTTTTGGATCTGTAAATACCACCAACTCTAAATGCTCCCGAAACGATTTCCGAATTACTATTTGTAAAGGTCAATACGACTTTACTCTTGAGTTTGATTTTAAGTTTTCTGGCTAGTTTTTCACCAATGAGTATCTCATTGTCTTTTCCAGAATCAAAATAAGTGCCTTCTCTCACACTTTTGTTTAAAGCAATCTGTGGAATTTCAAAAGCGGGATTGATTCCGTAAATCTTTACACCACTTGCTGTTGTTGGAGATGTTATCATTCCCATTGAAATAACGCGTGAACTTACAGACGCAATTTGATCATTGGCTTGAAACTGTTTTACAATCTGATCTGTATTTTGAATGGTGAATTTGGCATCTTTTTCTTCTTCAAAAGCTGGATGATGAATTTGAATATGAGATAACTGTTTATATACAGACTCATTAATATTATTCTTATATAAACCCCAAGAAAAGGACAAAATAAAAATACCCGCCCAAACTCCAATGATGATTGAGCTGATAACCACCAAACTTCTGGATCTATTACGCCATATATTTCGCCAAGCAATTTGAAATAACATAACTAACTATTTATAGCTTCAACCGGTTTTAATTTCAACACTTTATAACCTGGATAAAAGGCTAATAGAATAGATAATATTAAAACGATTAAAGTTTGAACAATAAAAATTTTCTCGTGGCTAGAAAAATAGATGATAGATTCTATACCGTAATCTTCATAAACTTCCTTTAGCTCACCGGTTAAATGAATTGGATGTACAGTAAACCATTTTACAAATAAAATACCTCCAATAATACCCGCAAAACAACCTAATAAAGAAATCATTATAGATTCTAGCAGTAGTACAAAAGCCAATAATCTCTTTTTCATTCCTATGGCTATCAAAATGCCTAATTCATGTTTACGCTCAAAAATCATCATTAATAAGGTGCCAAATAATCCGAATGAAATGATGAAATACAGGATACCTATAATGATATAATGCGCAGTACTATCGGCCTCTATATATTGATCCATTTCGGGCATCATTTCTTTCCAACTCATTACTTCATATGCATCAGAATCAATAGATGCTTGTAAAGAATGTTTCAGTTTTTCTAAATTGGTAGATTTCTCCAACATCACCGAAACGGAGGTTAACCTATTTTCGGCTCCATGCATGTATTGCGATTGTTTTATGGGCATATACACCAAATTATTATTCAGTTCAGGCGCTCCTAATTTTATAAGGCCTTTTACTCTGAATTTTGCCGCAGCACTGCTTGCGTGATATCCTTGGCCTAGTAGTACCAAGGTATCATTCACTTTTAGCTTTAAGTGAGAGGCCAATCCTTCTCCTAAGACAATTGCATTATCGTTAATACTTTCAATATAATGACCGTCTATAATTTTTTCATGTAGCTTATTAACTTCTCTTTCTTTATGAGGATCTATTCCTAAAATAAGAACACCTTTTGTTTTGTTGGAATACGAGGCTAGAGCAAATGTTTGCAAACGAGGCATAATCTGAGTTACCTCAGGGTTTTTGAGTAAGTCTTGATACAGTTTTGCATCTTCTGTAAATGAATTGTCAATAGACTGTTCTTCCCAATACCCTTTTTGATGTATTTGTAAATAACCGGAAGAATAGCTCACCACATTATGAATCATATTATCATAAATTCCATCGGTTAAGGAACGAAAAATTATGGCTAGTAGTACTGCAAAAAACACTGAAGTAGCAGTGATAATTGTTCTACGCTTATTGCGCCATATATTTAACCAAGCTAATTTTAAGAGCATCATTTTAATTGTTTCATATTACGAGTAGTAAAAAACTTGTCGTTTATTTCTTTATCAAAAACGATGTTGTTGTAAATGATTACTGTACTATTACCCTCTTTGTCTACTGGAAACATTTCAATTTTTGAGGTTATTTTTCTTCCACCCACTTCTTTAACTTCACTAGATTTCATAACGTTTATCAATTCTCCATCTTCATCATAGAATGCTGCTTTTAGCTGTAAAAAATCTTCAGAATCTATCCAAACAATTACTTTTTCCCAAACTATTGCCGCAGAGGGCTTGGGAATCATTTCTATTTTATAGCAGTCTTTTCCTGTAATTGATTCTTTGCCCAGATGTTTGTGGGTATAGTCTACAACAGAAGAAGCTTCTTTTACCAGATCATCATTGGTGAAATCTGTACCCATCCAACTCTGTGACATCATTGAAGGTGGTAATTTTATTGTGCGCTCAATTGTGGGAATCCAATTCCAAACCTCTTTTATACGCTTTAAAAACACGGTTCCCTTTTCTTTGGCAGGTGAGGTTACCAAAATCATTGAATAGTCATCTCCTTTTGTCCAAGCTTGCATATTCATTTCTCTACTCCATGTAGGTCTAATTATTTTGATAGTGATCTCGGCTTGTGAAGTTTTACCCCGCATATTATCATCAGCTTTTTTTACAATATCTTTTGCTGTAAGTTCTTGCTGAAACTGCATGGAAAAAAGAGGTATCACAAAGAGAATAATGCCACCAATAAATTTAACTAGTTGTACTTTTTTCATACATTAAATCTATCTCGAAAAAACTATTTTGACAATGATATAAATCAGCATTTAAATTTATAATTAAGGGCTATGATTGCTCATATAATTACCCATGATTCCAATACCTACCACTATTTCTAGATAAATTCTAATTTGATAATAACAGGCATCTTCTCCGCTGGCATCAGGCTAATATTTGTTTTGTTCAATTGTCTATACGTCTTGAACCTCTCTTGGCTACAAAACCTCTTTAGATTGCAATCATCCTCTAAAAAATTGACTTAGACTCTCTGATTTATATCATTTTAAAGCATTGATATCTAATGATTCATCACAGATATTTAATATTCAACCTAATCTTTTGATAAAAAATGGATACACTTCAAACCAAAGGCGCTATAATTACTAGAGGCGTTCACGGAATTATGATACTCGCAATGCTGAGGGCAGCTTGAAGCTATTTTTAAACTATTTATTCATCCACTCTTTAAAATGACCCGTTTTTGGTCTACTAACTATAAATTGTTGATTGCGCGGATTGGTAATGAATAATTTAACCCGATGGTTAAAATAAGGATCAATTTTTTCAATGGAACTTTTAGAAACTATTTGTCCTCTATTAATTTTATAAAATTGATTTTTATCTAAAGAATCAAACAAATCATCAATGGTTTCATTAATAACATGACGTTTATTGGCAGTCACAGCAAAAGTAATACTGTCTTCAGAATAGCAGTATAATAACTCTTTGGTCTTGATTTGTAGAAATCCGTTGCCTTCTTTGACCAAAATGCCTTCACGCTTATTTAGAGATTCTATATTGCTGAGTAATTGTTTCAAAATAAAGGGCTCAACTGGGACTGGTTTATTGTTCTTATTGAATTTATCAAGAGCCTTATTTAAATCATTTTGCTGAATAGGTTTTAGTAAATAGTCTACACTATTCACTTTAAATGCTTGGATAGCGTACTGATCAAAAGCCGTTGTAAAAATAATAGGGGCTTCTACGTTTGTTTTTTGAAAAATCTCAAAGCTTAATCCATCGGCTAATTGAATATCCATAAATACAAGTTCTGGTGCTTTATGGTTATTAAACCACAAGACTGCATCTTCTACAGTATCTATTACTTCCAACAATTCATAATCAAAATTAGAAGCTTTTAGCAAACGTTCTAATTGATTTGCCGCTCGTCTTTCATCTTCAATAATCAATATCTGCATAGCTGTAATTTTATTTTTATGCTTTTAATAAAGGAAGTGTTACGGTAAATTGCTTGTCTTCATTTTTTATTTCAACCCGTTTACACGAAATCAAGGAATACCGTTGTTCTATATTCTTTAGACCCACTTTTGTTGATGGCAGTTGGGTAGACTTGGGTTGTATCTGGTTGCTCACTAATAATGTATTGTCTTTTGCTATCACATGTATCTTTAACGGCTTTGCCTTGGAAATTACGTTGTGTTTTATCGCATTTTCCAATAGTAGTTGTAGGCTCATGGGTACAATCATAGCGTTCAATGTGGCCTCCGAAATATCCCAATTGAGCTGCAAATTATCTCCAAAGCGTTCTGCTTGAATATGGACGTATGCTTTGGCAAATTTTAATTCATCTTTAAGAAAGATTAGATTGGCACTTCCAGACTCTAATAAAAACCGATACATCTCTGATAGCTTATCAACAAATTCTTTTGCCTCCTCCTTTGAGTTTTGATCTATAATATCACGCAACGTATTCAAAGTATTGAAAAAAAAATGAGGTTGCGCTTGATTACGAAGTGCATCCAACTCTGCCTGAACAATGGCTTGTTTTGATTGTTCTTCTTCCCTTATGGATTTCTTAAGGCTCACATAAAAATAAATGGCTTCATAAATGGCCATGGTCATAATAGTTAAAACTATTACAAATATCAGTATCTTAAAACGCTCCAACGGATGATAGTCCTGCCCAAATATGGCTCCCAATACTAATCCTCCAAAATAATCTATAAGGAGTATCGTCATCACCAGTATTGGCAAAATAGTCAATATTCGCTTTCGAGAGTCTTGAAAACTAGGATACCTTTTTCGCAAATAAATCAAAATCCTTCGCATTAAAAACCAATTTACCAGCGAAAAGAAAAGAGATATTCCCCAATTAATAATTGCTATACCAAAAGAGTAGCGAACAAATGAATTATTAAAAATATAGTCAATAATAAAACTTAGGATAATGATCCCTATAAACATAAACCAGGTATCATTGAATCCTAAATATTTTATACGTTTCTTCTTGTTTAATAGCATATAAATTATATTAAATAGCAAGCAATGGTATCCCTTGTTTTGCTTGATAATATACGAAACCTATCCAGGCTGCATACAACAAGCTAAAAACAGTAACGGCTATTATCTGATTTCGAGATGAGGTATTCGATTTTTTAGATAACCAAAAGGCGAATAACGGAATTATTTGAATGCCATGCAATCCAAAAAAATGAGCAATCCTTAAATCACCGGCTACCGTGCTCCAGTTTACCAGTGGCAGCCCTGCTCCTCCGTCTGCAACGCCTACACTATGTGATAACTGACTTATCATTTGTCCGCCTATCCAACTACTAAAGAAAATGATAGTCAAACCCAGAAATATAGACCACTGAATAGATTTTTTGGTTTTTAGTTTCAACCGTAGGCTATCAATCATCAATACTATAATTATGAACACATTTATTCCAGTTAAAAGGCCCATGGACATGTAGAGAATAGCATCAAACCCGGTAGACACATTGTAATGAGATTGAACTCCTCTTGCTGCCTGACAAATTATAATTCCCAATTCAATAAGCAAACTCCATGATACGATTCCGTTTATAATTCCTTTTTTTCTTTTAGAGTAAGGGTATATACTCAAAAGAAAGCTGGTGGTTATTATATAGATAGCGATAGAAATTGTAAATTTTAATGGCTTTATCCAAACATTCACGCCTAAGAGCATTCTTTTATCAATAACAAGACCTAGGATGCAAACAATAGAAAGTGCGCAGGTAATCAGTGCAATCCAATAGGCAGTAGAATTTTCCTTCTTTACCGTTTTGAGAATGTGTTTTAGAATGCTATGCCATTCTGCAAATAATTTTGAAAGCGTTATTGAAAATGAGTTGTTTTTATAAGGTATATCATTATAGAGGTATGCTATGTTTTTGTTGATATTTACTCTACTTGCCTCTGATGTGTTTATAGGTTTCATAGCGACTTATTTTTGAAGGTTTTGATGATTGTGAAAAGTAAAAAGCCTAGAGGTCCAAACATAAAAGTCAGCAAAAGACAAGGAGCCATTAGTGCCTGATGAATCTTTAATTCTTTATTTTGATTTAATAACCACATTCCTATTAAAAGGTCAAAAGCGAGGTAGTGCACCCATCCTGCTAAGACCGCATATTCTTGTGTAAACAATTGCATCACAGATGATAGACTTCCAAAATCCATGAGACCTCCGGTTACTATTGATTGAATGATATAAACAAGATAGATAACGGAAAGAAGTATGGGGACTAGTTTGAAATTAATCAAGAAGCTGGTTACTTTCCATTTAGGTAAGAAAATCATCAAGACCCACATGGGCATGGCGATTAAATTTGCGAGTGAGAAAACATCTGTTGGTGTCATTTTATTGATTTATTATTTTGAATACTACTCCAAAGATGCGAGCACACTATCCAATACAATATGACTTTATGCTGAACCGTCGTTAAATGATGTTCAATTGTTAAGCTTACTATTGAACATGCGAAATTCTGATTAGAATTGATCAACTTTAAAGTCAAACTACCTAAATATGCACTAAATTATTATGACTTTAAAAGAGAAAAGATAAGATAGGTTCGTGGAAGATATACCTAGATAATAAGGCATCAAAAGGGAAAGAAAATCTGTTTGGTTTTACTATTTACTTATTTAAAACCTCTGTTTCTTTTATTTTGCGAAGCTTCATTTTGAGAAGGAGTTACTTTTCTTTTTCCTTGCCCATCTCCATCTGGTGAAGGTGATCGCCTACCGTCATTCATAGGGTTTAATAGTTCTGCTAATCCTATCTTTTGAGGGCTGTACTTTTCTAAGGCTTGCTTAATTTTTGTTTTTTGATCATGTAAAAATTTATCATAAGTAGCATCGAATTCGTTTTCTGATATACCAAACAGTGCTACTCGTAATGATTCTTGTTGGGTAGGTAGGTCCATTAAAGGCTGTATGTCTTTTTCTATAGAATTAGCAACCAGCTCCGGATGCCTTAGCAAGGCTATAACTTCTAATTCGTAACTTCTGGTTTTAGAAGCAATAGCTCTTTCCTGATCTGAAATTAAACCGAGTTTTGCCCGGTGTGCAGAGGTAATTGATTTTATTTTTGGCGGAGATAGTAGGTATTGACCTTCCTCATTCTGGATAAGCTTCTTTTTCCCATCTGTCTCACAAAAAAGTTTAGCAGCCGCAAGAGATAAGGATTCTGATTTTGATATTTGGTCAAAAGCAAATTCTATATTTATAGTTTTAGATTCTAATCGTACTCTATCACCTTTAATTCTTAGATACTTATTATCTTCGTGAGTCTCTGCTCCTTCCAGAAAAAGGCTATTTACAATTCCTTGTACCTGCTCAATTTTATCATGACCTCGAAGGTATTTTTTGAGCTTAGTATTAATTTCGTTTTCTATTGTTTCCCTGTCTACTAACTTGTTTAATAGTGGGGTTAATGGTTTACTACCACGTAATTGTTTATCTATAGCGTTTTGTATTAAAAAGCTTTTAACCGGAGTAGCGCAATCGCCTAAGGATGTAGCCATTTTTTGCAATTGAGTACTCTTTTCTTGCTTTGATTCTTTTGAATGTAATATAAAATCTAATAGCTCTTTGGCAGCAGGTAGATATACTTCTTTTGCTATCGCTCCTTGAAGGGGTGTTTTACTTAGGAATTCTTTAATAATATCTGGTGCTGTTTTTTTATTGGCAGCAGCGGTATCATAGGTTCCAATATCAAGAGCATCAATTTTCTTTAGTACTTCATTATGCGTTTCTGGATATAAAACAGTTACTTCTACAGAAATATCATAGTCAACTTGATCATCTACCAACTCTTCATAACCAAACTGTTCATACAACCAGGTTCTTGTTTCCTCTGATAAAGGATTAAACTTTAGATTTAATTCGTCTATTTCATTATAATTGAGTATGCTTTCGGGAAGCGCTGTTAGTGCATTATGAGAGGCATTAAATCTTTCAATACTTGGTAAATAACCAATTTCTGGTGGTAGCGCGGTCAAAGAATTATCTGCAATAATTAATTCTTTTAAATTATCTAAGTATCCTATTTGTTCTGGCAACTCTACTAATTCATTAGCTTCTAAATCTAAACGCTCTAAAGCACCTAATTCATTAATAAAGTGAGGTAACGTACTAAATTGATTCATGCTCAAATCTAACGATTCAAGATTTATTAGATCATCAATATTAGTGGGTAGGCTACTAAGGTTATTAAGTGATAGGCTTAATACCTTAAGACTGGTTATATTACAAATATCTGAGGGAAGGGCTGTTAAATTGTTATCTGCCAAGTGAAGTTCTTCTAAATTACTAATTTTTTGAATCTTTGATATTAACTCTTTTAAATCATTATCTGTAAGTCCTAACCCCCCCAAATTCAAACGTACTAAACCTTCTTGCTCTGCCCTTTCAATTTCTACCAAAGCTTGTTCAATATTCCCCATATTTCTGTTTTAAGCATTAGTTACATTATTTTCTGAATGTATTTTACCATCTATAATGAGTTAAATATATTTAGGCGGATGCTTATGGAAACACTACATATTAACTCAACCATTTGTACTGAATTTAAGTCTTAACTATGTAAATTTAAAACCATTACTTGATTAGGGATACAATAATTTAAAACATGAGTTTAAGTTATAGATATAATATTTAAACTTAAAATATTGAAATCTATCTTTTTATATCCTTTCCATACAAAAACCACTACTATTTAATATAACCCGTGAGATATTAAACTCAAAGGTTTTTATAGGCTGGTTTCCACCAAAAACGCATCATTTATAAACTGGGTGTACACAAAAATAGCATTAAAAAAGAACTGTGAAAATAGACAGGTATACTAAAAAAATTCTGAGGGATGAAAACAACGCTCAACCAGACATTAAAAAAATAGGAGAAAATAAAATAGCACTCTATTATAAGTTTTAAGTACCAATCTTATAAAAATCATATTGTGTAAGGACTTTCCTCCTATAAGTGGAAAATAATTTAATTTTAGCATCAACCGTATTTCATTAACCTGGACTTCTACTTCTTTTATTTTGCGAAGCTTCATTTTGAGAAGGAGTTGCTTTTCGTTTTCCGCCACCATCTGGTGAGGGTGATCGCCTACCGTCATTCATAGGATTTAATAGCCCTGGTAATACTACCTTTTGGGGGGCATATTTTTGTATGGCTTGTCTGATTTTTGTTTTTTGATCTTGCAAAAATCTATCGTAGGTAGCATCGCGTTCACTTTCTGGTGTGCGAAACAGTGCCACCCGTAATTCTTCCTGTTGCGAAGGGATATCTAATAACAAAGCGACATCAGGCTCTGTTGTGTTTTCCATTAAATCGTCATTGTTAAGCAATGCGGTAACCTCCATATTATAGCTCGCTGTTTTTTCGGATACCACTCTTTCTTCAGCGCTAATAATGGCAAATCTTGCCCGGTAAGCCGAAGTAATAGATTTTAATTTTGGAGGGTCTAACACATACTCACCTGTTGTATTTTTGATAAGTGCATTTTCATTATTGGTTTCGCAAAAGAGCTTGGCGAAGATAGATGCCGCATCGTCTGGTAAGTTTCTAAAACCATATTCTTGATTGATCGTTTTAGATTCCAACCGTGGTCTTTCTCCTGTAATTCTAAGATTGGTATTATGTTGATAACGCTCGGCACCTTCCATAAAAATACTGTCTACCATAGCTTGAATCATTTCTATTTTGTCACCAGACTTAAACTTATCTTTAAAAACGGTGTTTATTCTATCTTCTACGGCTTCTCTATCCAATAAATTTTCCAAAAGCGGGGTTAATGAAGCTTCTTCGCTTAGTTGTTTGTTTACCTTATTTTGTATTAAAAAACTTTTAACAGGGGTGGAACAATTACCTAGGGAGGTTGCCATCTTTTGAAGCTCTGTGCTCTTATCTTCTTCTGTGTTTCTAGGGTTTAATACAATATCAAGCATTTGCTTAGTTGCCGGGAGATATACTTCTCTTGCCACCCTACCTTCAAAAGGAGTTTTACTCAAAAACTCAGTAACAACATCATTTGCATTTCTATTATTCTGAGTAGCGGTGCTAAAAGAACCAAAATCTAAATTAGCTATCATTTCCAAAGTTTCATCCTTTGTTTCTGGGTACATCGCCTCAATAACATCAGTTATATCATAATCTGTCT
Source organism: Ascidiimonas meishanensis (assembly GCF_037782385.1). Taxonomy (NCBI): domain Bacteria; kingdom Pseudomonadati; phylum Bacteroidota; class Flavobacteriia; order Flavobacteriales; family Flavobacteriaceae; genus Ascidiimonas; species Ascidiimonas meishanensis. The sequence continues at coordinate 192,353 of NZ_JBBEXD010000006.1, read as the reverse complement.
CTAATGCATTTAGATCTGTAGTGATATTGCCATCTGTAAAAGTAGTAGTTATCCAAGTTAGTGCTTCTTGAGATAGCGGATTGTTACTCAGATCAATATTTAAATTACCCAAACTGGTTATTGATCTGGGTAGATCTTGCATCGCATTGGCACGAAGGTCTGCATACTCAAGATTCGTTAGACTTGTTAATATGGTAGGGAATTGTTCAATGTCATTATCTGCGAGAAATATATTTTTTAGATTTTGTAAATCACTAATGGAATCCGGTAGACCTTGAAGTTCATTTCCTTCTAGATTAAGCTCTTCCAACATGGTTAAATTACGAATTGTATCTGGTAGTATGTCTATTCTATTTTCAGCTAAGTCTACTTCCTTTAATCCTGGAATTTCTGCTATGCTGGGAATTAGTGATGCTAATTCTTGCGCAGTCAAACCCAACATGGTTAGATTTAAAATAGTCTCTCCGTTATCTTTTGCTTCTTTAATTTTTTGTCTTGCAGTGGCAATATTTCCCATTAAATAAGTTTATTAAAAATTGTTTTTTTACCTTCTCAAAACCTTATGAAATACTTTATGTTACTACCAAATGGCTTAGCCCTTTAGATAAAAAGTTGAATTTCTCATTCATTAGATTAATTTTGGTTTTTATGAAAAGAAATTAGTTGTTATAAATCTTGATTTTTCAACCTACTAAATTTGAAGAAATAACAATCCCTATTTTTCCTATTTCTGTCTCAGACCTTACCTCTATTATGGTTCTCATACTTGTTTAGTATTTAGATATTGTGAACGAATTTAAATTCACCCTACCAACTTAATACTTATGGCAGAATTTAATTCTTAACATAGTTTGAGTTATTAATTACAAAATATGGGATTTTATCCTACCCTAGTGCATGAAATTTAATAAGTGATTGATTCTGATTATAAGTGTTATTGCAAGGAATTATAATAAGCATCCCAAAATGCACTGCTCATAAAGTAAAAAGCAGCTTTAAGATTATGATTATATGTGTACCATAGAATGATACCTCAGTTTGTTTTCTAGATTGGTGGTAATACTACTGCATATAATAAAATTAGTTCAAATAGTAACTTTATGGCTATAATTTTAAGCTAATTCAAGTAATTTTTTAATTCATTAAGCTGTTGCACTTCTCTTTTAAACGGTGTCATTATTTGAAAAGTCTTTGAATTTGATTTCGTATCTAAATTATACTTTGTAAATGTTGCGCTTGTGCCAGAAGGTCCCAGATCAATATAAAAGCATGCTCCTTTTTCTTCCAAATAATTTATGGTTTTTGTATAATTCATATACAAGCTTATTACTTGCTCAAAATAGTTTGTGGGCAGGATATTTAATTCTTTACATTTCATTCCGGAAACAAATCCTGAGGTAGGATTGCGTAATCCCAGATTGTTAATTGTTGGATATTTAACATGACTTAACTCATTAAACAGTAAAGAGGAATGAAAAGGAATTTTTACTGGAAGACGTACAAAATTCACCCCTTTTTTAGTTGAATCTATTTGAAATGAGTCTAAATTTTTAACTGAACCTGATAAGGTATAATGTCCTTCAAAATTATCGGAAGCAAGAAATAGATCATAATCTAAGTAACGTTGTTTATCAAGTTTTTTCTCATTATCAATTACGGCTAGCATTCCACCTTCTAAACCAGTATTTACAATAGTTTTTGCCTGTTCTATTGAAAATCTTATGGCAGTCTCTAAATCCCATACGTTACTAGCAAATGCCGCAGCGAATTCTCCTAAGCTGTTTCCACAAACGTAATCAGGATTGATATTCATACTTTGTAAAACCTCAAACATGGCTATTTCTACCGCAACGATAGCTGGATGTGTTATTAGTAATTCATCAAAATCTTTATCCTTAGATTCATACAATTCATAGATTAAAGATCTATTTAATAATTGCCTAACTATTAAATCACTTTTTTCTAAACTAGCTCTAAAAACTAGGTTTTTTTCATATAAACTTTGCCCCATCCCTCTGTATTGGCTTCCTTGTCCTGAAAATAAAAATATGATTTTGTGATTTTTCATTAGGTTAAATTGATATTTTATTTATAATAGTACTCATTTTAAAGAACCAATATTCTTCTTTAAATTAATTTGAAAAAATTAAGCTCTTAAGATTTGTCTTTTATAAGCTTGTGTGTATGCGGTAGGTAAAATCAATAGATAGGTATTAATTATTTTCGACGAAAAATATTTACTTTAAACAATGCTATAAGCCCAATTAGTGTAAGGACATGAAATAGTACCCCTATGATAAAATACCATAATGAATTATTATTAAAATACTGAACAAAAGTCTGGTATGACCAGAATTGTGGGATAATTGATAAAACAAATTTCCAGTTAGAGGGTATAAATATGGATAATAAAGGTAATATAAAAATGAAGTTAATTGCTTTAAGTATAGCTAGTCCTTCAACTTTATTGGATGCAAATGTAACTGTCACCAGAGTGACAATTGGTCCTGATAAAGCAAATAATAGAGCCATATAAATACAAGTACTGGTATCTACTTCTAAAAGACCATTAAATTTTAACGTTAGAAAAGAAAAGAAAAAGCCAAAACAGAAAACAAAAGTTAATCGATACGTTAAAAAATCTAAAAATGAAATAGGCATCACTCGTAGTACTTGAAAAAGATCTTCATCTTTTTCATCCAGCATAATAAATGAAATAGCAAAAGCGGGAAAAATTGCTGTCATCAAACAAAATAGCGCTATTATATATGGATAATGAATAATTAATTCGGGCAAATAGTTTTTAGCAATAAAAGGCAATAAATATCTTATGAACCCCATAATAAGTAATGGGGCTATTGCTAGAACAATCAAAATAGAATTTCTAAAAATAAATTTCCCATCATTTATGAAAAGTGAAAGTAATTTACCCATATTATTGTTTAATTAAGAATTTCTTATAAAACTTCTTTGCGATTATGTACCCTATGAAGTTCCATAATATTAAATATCCTATGGCATACATAATCTGTATAAAATCTGTATTCTTATGAAGTATGGTATCTAAAAGAATAAGTGATGCTTGTGTTGGGATTAGATAAAATAATTTCGTGTTGGTTATCCCAAAATAATTCAAAAATGGAATACATAATGGAAGCATAAAAAAGGGCAGTACAAAAACATATTCATTGAAATTATTTACTAAAGAAACAGCAATAAAACCAATGAAAATAAACAATGTAGAAGATAAAATTACTCCAAGTAATAAATAAATAAAATTAAAGTCCAAACCATGAGCAGCTATTGTAATTACTAAACTACAAAATATAGTAATAATAGTTAATGAAATAGTTTTAGACCATATATACCCCTCTGTACTCAATGGTGATATGTTGAATACTTGTAATGTTCTACTACCTTTATCTGTAAGCAACAAAACACCTATAAAAAGAAATCCTAACATAGCAGGATCGCTAAATATTAATATCACTAAAACTTCTCCAGGCAAATCGTTCCCAATTATTTTCCAGCATACCGCATAGAATATAGATATGATTAAAGCTATTAAAAGAATGTTATACTTCTTTTGTAAATAGAAATCCCATTTCAGAGCTTTGTATAATAAATTGAAATTATTTTTCATACTTTCCATTACTCACCTAATTTATTCTGGAATACTCCTATTTTTCATAGAGCGTATATTCCCTGCATTAATAATCTACATTTCTTGTATAATGTTATTTACTTACACTAGAACTTACTTTACTATTGTTTATCTTACTGAAACGCCCCATAGAAAATGACCGCTTAATAATACTTATTTGGATAAGTTAGCACCCGTAACTTTTATAAAAACATCCTCTAATGTTGTCTTCTTAGTGTTAATTGATTCAATAGTGTAATCAGTATTTTTAAGCGTCTTAATAAAGTTTTCATTTTGTCCTATACCCTGTAAATCAAATTCCTTTTCAAAGGATTCATCATTTTTATATTTTAATACCACTTTAGGTGTAAAACCTTCCCTTTTAAGCGTTGCCGGATTATCCATCACCTTTAGTTCTCCATCTACGATAAAACCTACCTGATCACAAAGCTCTTCTGCATCATACATATTGTGAGTGGTTAGAAAAATAGTTTTACCTTTTCTCTTTTGCTCTATAATTATATTTTTAAGGTTTCTAGCACTTACAGGATCCAATCCAGAAGTAGGTTCATCAAGGAAAATTAGTTTTGGGTCATGCATAAATGCACGTACAAAATTTAAGCGCATTTTCATTCCTTTAGAAAATTCTTCTACTCGTTTATTTTTATGTTCTGCTAATCCAACTTGCTCTAATAAATGATCAAATTTGATAGGACAGCTATAAAATGATCCAAATAAATTTAAATTTTCTAAGGCAGTTAATTTAAGGTAGTGATTGGGTAATTCAAAACCTACCCCTATATATTCATAATAATCTTTTAAATTCCAATCTTGAAGTTTTTTGCCAGACACCTCTATATCACCTTTATACCCTGACAATAAACGAATTATAATTTTTTGAACTGTACTTTTACCAGCTCCGCTAGGACCTAAGAATCCTATGATTTTACCCGGTTTTACTTCAAAACTAATTCCTTTAATTGTTGGGTTATCATTTTTGGCGTATGTATAATACAGGTTTTCTACCTTTAGCATATTTATATCCTTAATTAGAATAATTTATAAATAGAATAGTCTTATTTTTCTCCAACTATTAAGCTTTGTGCCATATTCTCATGGCTATTACTATCTATCCCTTTTATTTCACTTTTTAGAAAACCATTTGCTTCTAACAATTTACACCATTGTTGATTTGTAAATAATGGAGATCCTTCTATTCTTAATTTTTCATCTTTATATTGCCACCAATCACTAAGCAAGCCAAAAGTAAGTGTGTTATAATTCAATTTTTGAGTCAACTCATTAATTAAAACTATACCCGTTGGTCTTAACACTTCTTGAATATGCTTTAGCACAGGTTCTATTAAAAAACAGGTATGTAAAACATTGCTTCCCAGTACAATATCTACACTACCAGGTTCATAACCTTGTTCACTAAACGGTTTATTTATATCGAGTATAGTAAATTCTATAAACGGATTTTTTTCTAAAAACTGTTGTTTAGCCATTTGCAAGAACATAGGGGCTATATCTGTATAGTAAAATGTTATTTTGTTTGAATATTCTTGGATAGCATCAAAAACCACTTTACTCGTGGCTCCTGTACCAGATCCTACCTCAAGAATATTAATTCGGGTATTTGGATAAATTCGCAGTTTGTTTTTAATATACATTTTTACAGACTGCGCTATCAAGTTATTATAATAATCCATTTGAAAATTCCCTGCATAAATAGGATCTAATAATTCTGTGCTACCTCTTGGAAAGATCACATCTACTCCTTGCGAATCTCCATTCACCACATTCATAAATTTTTTCAGACATGTTTCCATTAGCGGTAAATAGTTTGATACCTCCGTATATTCTTTAGAAAACATCTCTAATGTACCCTCTATACCATTTAGTTCTTTCTTAGTTTTTGCACTATTAATGATTGCAGTACATACAATATGTTTTCCCTCTTTTTTAAGAAATTTATTCTGAATTAATATATTGACTAACTCGTCTACTAAACGATGATATTCTGTAAGTACACCAATTTTCTCTTTAATATCATTATACGTATTTTGCTCTCCTTTTTTAAGGAAGAGTCCTTTACTTTTAAAGGCTTTTAAAATTGGATAACAAATAAAGTTATTTACTTCACTAAATTGTTTTTTAAATAAATTATAGTCTTTAAAATCTTCCGTTTCTGGTTGATTAAGGAGTTGCTCAATTTTGGAAGCTACTACAAAGAGAGTAGGTTCTTCTAGGATACTAAAGTGATCACTATTGACAGTGACTACCTCCATATTTTTTTCCACCAGATTTTCCCATGGTGTGATATAGTCATAGAGCGCATAGATATCTAAAGAGTCCCAGTTCATTAAATTATCTTCGCCTATAAATCCTTTTGTAGTTCTAAAGTACAATACGTCAGAACCATTATAAGGTTTATCAATCTGTATGGTCTTATAAGCTTCTTCGGCATAATCAGAACAAGTTAAACCTCCCTGTATATAATTGTAAATATCATCAACGGGGATTAATAAATTAGCTCTTTCTTTGGCTAATTTTGCAATGTGACCTATTTTCATTCTTTGAGGTACATCAACGATATCTTCTTTAGTAATCATCAATTCTGGGTTGTCTTTTATATTCAAGAAAGAGTTAACGAGGTATAGTTTTAAGAAATCAAAATCATAGGTTTCATAAAACTTTTCATTTACCGTTCCCGTGGTAGGAAACGCTTCTAACATCACCAGATTTTTGATTTCATTGCCTTGTTCATTTAGACGACGTGCAATCTCATAAGCAACGAGTCCCCCAAAAGAATACCCTCCTAAGAAATATGGGCCTTCTGGTTGTATCATTTTAATACATTCTATATAATGAGTTACCATCTCTTCAAAAGTGTGTGGTACTGATTTACCATCTGTACCTCTTGCTTGAAAAGCATATAACGGATAATCTGGACCTAACACACCCGACAAATCTTTAAAAAATGTTGAAAATCCCGTAGCGCCATGAATCCAAAAAGAAATTTGCTTGCTTCCATTAGTATTAATAGGCAACACTTCTGGAGGAAATTTATTTGCTTGATCTTTACTACTGCCTTTTGATGAACTGGTTATGCTTCCAGAGAATCCAAAGTCTTCTGGAAGAAATTCATCTGTAATATACCTAGCCAAATCTCCTAAAATTGGATATTCCATTAAAGCGGTTAAAGGAATATCATTTGAGAACTGCTCTTGAATAATTTGCATAACAAAAGATGACATAATAGAGTCTACCCCTATTTCAACAAAATCTGTATCCTTTCCAACAGTAATATTTTCTACGTCCAGCTTTGATTCTACAGTAGTTATTAAAAAATTAAGTACATACTCATATCTATCTGTAATCACTTCAACTTTAGAAGAAGCTTGTTGCTCTATTTTCGTATCATCTTGGATAGTAATGCTTTTTGGTTTAGGAGTAAACCAATGACGTTTTCTTTCAAATGGATATACAGGTAATGGACATCTATTAGGTCTATTTTCTGAAGTGTAGATTAGATTCCAATCTATGCTTGTGCCACTTACCCAATATTTTATAAGCTTATCAAGATTTTTTGATTCCAGAGCAAATTGTACCTCATCTTCATTTATTATGTTCTTTTCCTCAAAGGACTTTTCTTTATCTGTTAGAAAACTGTTTGATGACTTACCCTCTATGTAATCCTTTAGACATGTTGTGAGCTGTTCATCTGAATTAGCAATACAACACCAGCGATAGGATAAATTTTCTCTTCCAACTTGTAATGTGAACGCAATTTCATCTAGTGTTGGACTATACATTAATTTTCCTTGTTCCCTCTCTTCCATAAATTGTAAAAAGAGTTGTGCATAGGTTTTAAGACGTTCTTCTGTTCTTGCCGACAAAATAAAAGCTAATGTTTCACCGCTATTTGCCAGGGTTTCTTTTTCATATTCTTCCAGAACGGCATGTGCATTAACTCCACCAAAACCAAAAGAACTAACACCCGCACGTCGGGAAATTTCGTTTCCATTCTCATCTTTTAAGCGTTTCCATTCCTTAGTATTTTTCACAATGTAAAAAGGACTATTTTCTAGTTTAACATAAGGATTCTGCTCATTCAAATGCAAGATTCCTGGCAATTTTCCATGTCCTAATGATAATACAAGCTTAAGAAGACCTGCTATTCCAGAAGCTGGTTCTAAATGCCCAATATTTGTTTTTACTGAGCCTATACCACAATAATTCTGTTTACTGATTGTTTTATTTTGCTTGGCTGCAAGATTTTTAAACGCACTTGAAATTCCCTGTATTTCTACAGGATCTCCTAATTTAGTGCCAGTTCCATGCAACTCTAAATATGATATTGTCTCTGGATCAAACTGGGCTTTAGAAAAAGCCTCTGTTAGTAAATCTGCTTGTGCATTAGAGTTTGGTGCTGTTAATGAAGACGCTTTTCCTCCATGATTGACCGTGGTCCCTTTTATAACTGCATAAATATGATCTCCATCATTCTTAGCCTTTTGTAAAGGTTTAAGCATTACAAGACCAACCCCTTCTCCTCTAACATATCCATTTGCATTTGCATCAAGGGTTTTGCATCTTCCATCAGGCGATAGAATTCCTAAATTATCTGCACTTACGGTTACCGAAGGATTTAGCATTAACGTTACGCCTCCGGCTAAAGCAACTTCACTTTCTCCTTTTTGGATAGAATCAACAGCTCTGCTTAACGCTACTAACGCACTGGAGCAAGCGGTATTATAAGGTTCACTCGGCCCATGAGAGTTTAAAAGAAAAGAGGCTCTATTTACTAAAATAGAATGTTCATTACCCAATCCCATATGTGGGTTAAGTTCTCCATTATTAGCTAACAAATATTGATAATCATGAAATTGGACTCCAGAAAATATACCTACCTTTCTACCCGAAAAATCCGAGGCTCTATATCCTGCATTTTCAATGGTATGCCATACGGTTTCAAGAAAGATTCTTTGTTGAGGATCCATCATCTCTGCTTCTGAAGGAGAAATATTAAAGAAAGCTGCATCAAATTTGTCTGCATCTGGAATAAATCCTCCCCACGAAAACAGGGTTTTATTTGATTCTTTTTGTATTTCTTTCCAATCCCAACGATCTGATGGGACTTCTGAAATAAGATCTACTTCATTTTCTAATTTATCCCACCACTCCTCCAAATTTTTAGTACCTGGAAAACGCCCACTAATACCAATAATAGCAATATCATCTTGTTCTTCAAGATGGGCTGTTTTAACAATTTTATTATTTTTTTCTGATACGACGGAAGAAACTTTTTGTTGCGCAATCATTGGTTTTGTTTTTTGTTGTACCGGAGTAGTATTCGTTTTACTGTAATAATTAATAAGTTTTTCTTTATAATCAGAAATCAAAAATGCTGCTAACGCTTCTACAGTTCCTTTTTCAAAAAAGATAGCGGGGGTTATATCTGTTCCATAAATTTCATTTAAATTTTCTGATAATTTAACAAAGGTCATGGATTCTAAACCGTAGGTTCCAAAATTTTCTTTGGGATCTAATCGCTTAGGGTCTAATTTAATTAAAGAGGCCGTTTCCTTTGCAATATCTTTTATCAATAGCTTAGTTAATTTTGATACAGATAACGCTTCTTGATGAGCAATAATTTTTTCAGGTATTTCTACGCTATTTTCCACTATTTCTGGGGTTTTAGGGCCTTCAATATCATTTTTTTGATCTTGAGTTGCTTTCGTAACTCCAAGCCAATATTTCTCTCGAGAAAATTCATATCCTGGTAGAGGGATTCTATTAGGTTTAATTGGATGATGCAGTAGATTCCAGTTTATTTCTGCTCCTTTACTCCATTGTTCTACAATTCCACCGTAGTCTTTGTTGACCGTAAGGTTCTCTATCTTAGCAAGGTCAAAATCATCATCCATATCACATTTATGAATTTTTATTTTTGACATAGATGCTCCCTCTTTATTTAAAAAGTCTTCCAGTTTTTGAATCGTTTCATTAATACTGATAGCGGTGAATACAGCGCGATAAGAAAAAGCTTCTCGACCAACTTGTAAGGAGAAGGCAATATCCTGAAGCTTTATGGTTTGAGCTGTACTAGTACTGTGCTCATCCTTAAAACCTATAAATTCTAGAATACTTTCTGCTATATTTCTTAATGTATTCCCCTCATTCACAACATCTTCTCCTAAATTTATCTTGAATAAGTTATTTACTCTTGTTCTAAAATCAGTTATTTCAATCGCAGAAAAACCTTGAGACATTAATTCTTCATCGTTATCAATATGTTTTTCATCAATTTCACAAATTTGAGAAGCGATTGATGCTATTACTTCTAAAACTTCTTCCTTATCGTATTTTTTTGAAGAATATTTTTTTGTTTTTACCTGACTTTTAATGAACTGAAGAAGCTTCTTACCATTTTTCACTAATTGTTCTTCATTCTTTGCAGAAAGAGGGATTATATGAGTTTGGTCTAATGGCTCAGTTTCATTTTTAAGCGTAGATTCCTTTTTTCTATACTCTTCCAGAATAATATGAGCATTAGCTCCACCAGCACCAAAAGAACTAACTCCTGCTCTAAGTGGATAGGCGATCTTTTTAGTATTGACCATCAATTCGGGACGGTTCCAATCGGTTAATTTTTTCTGAATATAAAATACGGAGTCTTCTAATTGTAAATTCGGATTCTCTTTCTGGGAATGAATTGAAGGAACCAGTTTTTGATACTTCATCTGAAGTAAGACCTTCGTTATGGCTGCAATACCTGCAGCAGATTCTAAATGTCCTATATTAGATTTTACGGAGCCAACGGCACAAGTTGCTTTCTTTTTAAATGTACCAAAGGCTTTGTTAAGCGCCGAAATTTCTATAGGATCTCCCAAAGAAGTCCCTGTACCATGTGCTTCTATATATCCAATACTGTCTGTAGGGATTTTAGTGTCTTTTAAGACACTTTTAATGAGGTTTGATTGAGATTTTGGATTAGGTACCGTATAGCCATTGGTTTTACCTCCATGATTTAAAGCGCTTCCCTTAATAACTGCATGGATATGATCATTATCTTTTATTGCCTTACTTAAAGGTTTTAAAAGTACTGCACCTACTCCTTCTCCTGGTACATAACCATCTCCTCCTTCTCCAAAACTGTGACATTTTCCATCAGTAGAAGCAAATTGAGATTGACTCAATAGTTTATACTTTTGAGGATGTGGCGATATGTTGACACCACCTGCGATAGCCATTTCACTTTCACCAGACAGAATACTATTACATGCCAAATGGATAGATGTTAGAGAAGAAGAACACATAGTGTCTATTCCCATACTTGGACCAAAAAAATTAAAATAATAAGATACTCTATTTGCTATGGAAGCAAAAGATGAACTAGGTACAAAACCTTCTTCAGATGTAGCATGCAATTGATAATGTCCATACATAACACCTACATACACCCCTATTTTTTTTCCAGAAAGTTGAGATTTTGTATAACAAGCATTCTCTAGCGTATGCCAAACGGTCTCCATAAAAAGCCGCTCTTGAGGATCAATTAACTGAGCTTCTAAAGGAGATATATTAAAAAACAGCGGATCAAATTTATCTATGTCATCCATAAATCCACCCCACTTACTATAATATTTTCCTGCTTCTCCTTTTTTAGGAGAGAAATCAGATTTCCAATCCCAGCGATCTTCTGGAATTTCTGTAATACTATCTTTCCCTTCTTTTAAATTTTCCCAAAACTCTTCTAAGGTATTTGCCTGAGGATAACGACCGCTAACACCAATTATAGCTATTTCTTCTACCTCAGGAATTTGTTTTTCCTTGTCTGATTTTTGTTTTTCCTCCTGAGGTAGTTTTTTTCGAAATCTAAATTTTCTAAAAACTTTATTTGCTTCTGGAACCAATGGCTTTAAATTCACTGGTTGAGAAGGTTCATCTTCTATTTGAATAAGGAGCGCATTGGAGTGATTTTCTATAAAGTAATCAACCAGTTCATCTAACGTCTGGTATTCAAAAAATAATGTTTTTGACAAACTTCCAAATGACTTCTCAAGCTTTTGAGTTAATGACATTATCATCATAGAATCTATACCATACTTTTCTAAAGGCGCATTTGATTTAATTTTACTAGCTGGAAGCTTTATTTCCTCTGCAAGTAATTTCTTGAAGAATTTTTCAGCTCTTGTCTTCAATCCCTTTTCTTCTCCTGAATTATTTTTATCAGTAATTATAGTACTAGAATTATGATTGATCATGCGTTCTATTTTTGTTTTGTTTCCTTTAATAAATAATAGTATTGGTTCATTAAAACCAATTGAGTTTTCAAGAGCAGTAATACCCTCAGCGCTTGTTAATGGCCATACATTAGCCGTTTCCCTCATGAGTCTTATTTGTTCTTTGGGCATATACATACCTCCTTTTTCCCAAAATGGCCAATTAATAGCAATAGTTTTACCATTACGCAGCTCTTTAGATGATAAATGATTACGTTGTTCTGAAAATGCGTTCACATAGCCATTTGCGTATGCATAATCTGCCTGCCCTACAGATCCAATAATGGAAGCAATTGAAGAAAATAAAATAAAAAAGTCTAGTGGATCCTTTTTTGAAAATTCATCCAAATAATTGGTACTCTTCATTTTAGTTGCAATCACCTGATTCCAATCATGCTGTTCTTTTTTTAATAAAAAACTATCCTTTAAAATTCCAGCAGAATGAATAATCCCATTAATACTTCCATAAGAAAGATGGACTTTATTAATTAAATTTTGAACTTCCGTCTTACTAGTAAGATCTGTTTGAAAATATAAAATTAGAGAGCCTGTTTGAAAAGATATTTTCTTTATTCTAATTTCTTTTTCATGAGAAAGTTTTGAACGCCCAACTAAAATAAAAGTGGCTATGTTTTTTGCTGCTAAATATTCAGTGAAAATAAGACCTAACTCCCCTGCACCACCACTTATGATATACGTTCCTTGTTTTTTAATTATTATGCCTGAAGAAGAGACTTTACTATTAGTGACTAATTCTAGTACTTGTATATTTCGAATATTATGTTGATAACATATGAGATCTGTAACTGGGTCTGAAAAATATTCCTGCTTACTAACAAAAGACAACATCGTTTCATGAATAGCAATGATTTTAGCAGGAAAATTGGGATTTTCTAAGGCAAGTGTTTTATTAAATCCACTGAGCCCCATATGCAAAGGCTCTGTTTCTTTTAAACTTCCTTGGTAAAAATATTGAAACGTAGCTTTTCTGATTTTTTTATTGGCGAGTACCGCTTTAGTCAAAAGAAAAAACGAACTAGGCCCATATTCCAAACGTTTATCAAGAGACAAATCAAATTCAGCTATTAATGGCCAAGCAAAAACAATTAATAAGCTATAACCTTCTACCTCCTTGAGGATAGCCGAATAATCTTCAAAATTCTTTGCTCTTATTTCATAGCCATTATTTAATTCCCTATAGTTTTCTTTTGCATTAACTTGTATAATTCTAGACGTATTGAATGTCTTTTTATAATCTGATGGTATCGTTCCAAAAAACAATACCACTTCTGGAAAATCTACTACTGCGTTCTCTATATTTAAAGAACATTCTCGCCAAACTGGTTTAAAAAACATGGACTGACCTTTTAAGTGGTCAGTAATTATTTCTTGAGATGCTTGAGCTATATTATCCAAAATGCTTTTTATTAATTACTCGTTAAAAGAAGTTCTTCATTCTTCCTAAATTGTTTTTTTCTAATCTTCCTAACCATCAAATTAGTTAGTTTTATCAAAGGTTCCCCGTTTTGGTTTACCATTATGATATCAAATGAACTACTGGTATTAGTTCTATCTGCTATCGTGATAAAAACAAAACAGTTTGCTGTTAATTCGCCTAATATTTCTAGGCAGTCCAGAGAAAAAGGAAGTAATAAATCTCCCTTTTCCATATCATCTATACTAATCATAGATAATACCGATTGAAATGCGGCATCAAGAATAGAAGGATGTAATCCAAATGATTTTATTGATTCATATTGATTTTCTGGAAGTTCTATTTCAGCCAGACAGCCTTCTTCTCTGATATAGATTTGTTTTACACTTTGAAAAGAGGGGCCGTATTGAAGTCCCGCCTCTTCAAAAAACTGATAGCAATCACTACCCAAAATAATTTCTTCAGAATCTGTTAAAAACCGATTTAGATCTACTTGTAATTCTTCCTTATTCTCTGGTATATAATCTAGTTCTATTACGCCTTCGGAAAATAATGATTCCTCATTTTTAATATGATAAACAATTTGGTTCTCATCTGGAAAGAGTATCGTAGAGATTGATTGTAACTGTTCTTTGTTATTAAGTCTAAATGGATTTATCCAAACAATATTTGATAATTTTAAGACGGGAGTTTCAACAGCAATACTTCCGGCTACTCTGGCCATTTCTAAATACATTACTCCCGGTAGTGTTGGAATTCCAAATACTTGATGATCACTCAGAAAAAAGTTATGAATTCCAAAATCACTTTTAAATTTTACATCAAAAAGGGTGGATGCATTTACATGTATTGCCGGATGTAAAATTGTTTGGGCCTCTAATTTATTATCCATAACCTGCACTTTCTTAGGAGGAACATCGTAGGTGTCACAATCAAAAGGATATACAGGTAATGGTACTTTTTGGTAGCTACTGTTACTTTCTGCCCATTCAATTATATAGCCTTCTACAAACTTTTTAGCACTATCATAAGGATCATTATAAACAAGATCATTTTTAATGATCTCGTTTTTTTCATTACTGTCATAACTTATAAACCCTGAAGAGGAATGCCCACTGTTTAGTAAACTATGTACTTCTTCCAGCAATTCTTCCTTATGACTAGCCACTATGCATGCTCTATGGTCAAAATGACTTCTACCCAAGCATAGCGTTTGTGATAGATCGTGCAAGCTATACTTTCCTTTATTTTCATCTAACCAATTGCTTATATCAATTAAGCGTTGTTTTAAAGCCTTAGGTGTTTTGGCCGAAAATGGGAATAAATAGGGACCGTTAAGATCACTCTTCATTGGTTTTGATAATGGAGCTTCTTCTAAAATTAGATGTGCATTTGTTCCACTGAAACCAAAAGAACTTATCGCTGCTATTCTTTTACTTTTCTGCCATTCTGATAATTTCGTATTTACATAAAAAGGACTGTCAGCAAAATTAATAAAGGGGTTCTCTTGTTTAAGATTTAAGGAGGGTACCAATAACTTGTTTTTAAGGCAAAGTACCGTTTTTATAACTCCAGATATACCGGCAGCGGTAAGCGTATGCCCTATATTTGTTTTTACCGATCCAATGGCACAAAATTGCTTATCTTGTGTATATTCACGAAATGATTTTGTAAGTGCCTCAATTTCAATTGGATCTCCTAGTTTGGTACCCGTACCATGCGCCTCTACGTATGAAATATCATTCGGGTTGATGTTAAACCGTTCATAAACATCTAATTCTAATGCTGTTTGGGAAGGAGCGCTTGGTGCTGTAATACCATTGGTCTTACCGTCTTGGTTGATTCCTGAACCTTTAATTACTGCGTGAATATGATCTCCATCTGCTACTGCTTCCTTAAGTTTTTTGAGTACAATAACACCTACCGCTTCTCCAGGTACAAATCCATTTGCATCACTATCAAAGGTTTTACATTGTCCATCTACAGAGAGCATACTTGCTCTACAAGAAAGAGTATAAAATTCTGGTGTATTCATAATAGCAATGCCTCCTGCAATAGCCATTGAAGAGGTATTATTTCGCAACGCTTCACAAGCAAGGTGTATGGCTACTAGCGATGAAGAACAGGCTGTATCTACAGGCACACTGGCTCCTTTCAAATTTAAAAGATAAGATACTCTAGCTGTTAATATAGAAGCTGCATTGCCTGTAAACATATATGCATCTTTTGGAACCTCACTTTCATTTAATTTATTACTATAATCTCCCGATTCGCAACCAATATACACAGAACACTTCTGGTCTTCCAAAGCTTTATCTGAATACCCCGCATCTTCTAATGCATTCCAAGCATCCATTAAAAATAATCGTTGTTGAGGATCCATCAACTCTGCTTCCTTTGGAGATATATTAAAAAATAATGGATCAAACAGGTATGGTTTTTCAATGAAAGCGCCCCATTTACAATAACTTTTATCTACTTTGGTTCTATCTGGATTATAAAAATCATCTACTTTCCACCGAGAAATTTCCTTGACCGCATTTTGCCCCTTTTTTAAATTTCCCCAGAAGGTTTCAATATCTGGAGCGTCTGGAAAAGTACCAGACATACCAATAATAGCGATATCTTCATTTTCTGATTCAATAAAAGAATTATTGCTTTCTTTTATGTTAGCTTTAGCATTATATGCTTGCTCTTGAATTTTGTGATTCTTGTTATTTATCTCAACTTTTACTGTCTTATTTTGTGTACTATTTGTAGTATGATCCTTTTCTAAAACTAAAGGATCAAACTCTTCGAGAATATAGTCTGTCAATTTTTCAACTGTAGCATAATTAAATAAATCAGTTGGTTGTAACTGAATCTGTAATAGCTTGTTTAAAGATTGAATAATATCTACTGCAAGAAGGGAATCTACTCCAAAATCTGAAAATGGGGTGTACTGATTAAAACTGCCTTGTTCATTTTTTAAAACATCAGAAAGGGTTTTATAAATTTCTTGCTCTAATGACTTACGAATACTTTCCTTTTTAACAGGAATGGATGCTATTTCCTGTATCTTTGGATTACTGTTTTTTATTTGATTTTCTTGTTCAAGTCCCATTTTTTGAAGTAACTTTTTGGTTGCTTTACAAGCTACTACCTGAGAATATTTATTTGACAAAATATTGGAGAACATTTGTAATCCTTCCTGAGATTGAATTGGAGTTAACCCAATTTTTTGTAATTCATTATTTATTTTTTCATCAGAGGCAAGACCTTCGCCTTCCCAAAGGCCCCAATTTATTGTATAAATAGGATATTTGGTTAATTTGTCCAGATACTTAGCATATGTATCCACAAAATTACAAGCAGCACCATAATTTGATTGTCCAACATTTCCTGCAAAAGATTGTATAGAGGAAAAGAACACCATAAAATCTAACGGTTTATTTTTAAAATAATCACCCAGAATGTAACTACTATCTGTTTTGGTTCGGAACACCTGAATAAAATCTTGTTCTTGCATTGATTTTATATACTGATCTTTTAATACCGCTGCACAATGAATAACACCATTCAAAGCCCCTATTGTCTCTTCAATATATTGGATAGAGGTATGTATAAAAACACTATCTGTTGCATCCCCAGACAGGTAGGTAGTTTTGCCTCCTTTAGAGGTATTCTGATCTATTTTTTGTTTAATATCCCGAGTTAGTTCACGTCTACCAATCCATACTATGTTTGCCTTATATTTCTCTGCAAGAAATGCACTAAGCTGATTTCCTATAGCTCCCGCTCCTCCAATAATGAGATAAACTCCTTCTTGCTTAAAAACAGGAGTTACTTCTTCAAAATTAATAGTGCTGAATGACCTTTCATACCGTTCTCCCTGTCTAAGCGCTATTTCATGTCCTTGAGAATGCCCTTTCTCATTACTAATTAGCTGTGCTATTTTTTCTAAATTAGTAATGTCTTTAAAAGCATAATCGTCAATATCTATGAAGTCTACAGACCAGTTTTTGAACTCACTAGACATTGTTTTTATAAATCCAAAAAGACCAGATCTGAATGGGCTTATTTTTTCTAAAGAGTTTACCGCAACTGAATTGCTAGTTACCACTGTAAACTGAATCCTTGAATTTGATTGATTTTGAGCTAAAACTGCCTTTACTAAACGAAATAATGGTACGATACTTTGTTCTTGTTCTTGATGTAGTGCACTAACATCATTAATTGATTCTGAGGTATCTCCAACTATAAAATAAACAGTATCAATTTCATTTAAGAAAAAATAATCAATTTCTGATTTTATATCATTACTGTTTAACCATTCTATGCTGCTATTCAAATGTTTTTTTGCAATAAAATCTGAAAGCGGTTTCATGCTTAAATCACTTACCAGAAGTACTTTTTTGTTTTTTACCTCTTTACTATCTAAGGGTGTTTTATTAAGAGTCCAAGTTGGAAAGTATAATGGATGTATAGTATTTTTCTTATATTCTCTAAAAGCCAAATTAGAAACTAATACACAAAGATTTCCCTTATCATCTAATATTTTAATATTGAAATGATCTGCTTTTTTCGCTTTAGCAATATATGCATACCCGCTTTTTGATAAAGGACTAATATGCTGAATTTCTTGCACATTAAATGGAAGCATGGGGTCTTTTTTCAATGTATCTTGCACAATACCAATGGTTCCTTGCAAGGCAGCATCCATTATTGTAGGGTGCAGAAAATACTGATTAAATGTTGGAGCATGAACTTCTGGAAGTTCTATTTTTATGAGAGTTTCATCATTATTTGACCATAACTCAATGAGTCCTTGATAGAAAGTTCCATAAACCATTCCATAATCCTCTAACTTTTTAAATACCTCATCCTGAGATTCGTGCTTATCTAACCTTGCTTTGATCTTAGGTATCTCTAATGCAACTGAATCACTGGTTATGTTTTTTGTAAAATTACCTGTAGAATGGGTTATCCAAGATTGATCAAGCTTACTTTTTATGCTAAAATTAACTTTCTGTTTTGTTTCCCATAGTTCAACATGTAGTTCAATATCATTTTCTATTTTTATAGGATACAACCAGATTAGATCGTTTAATTTATAATCTATAGTATTTTTAAAATAATGAAGCGCTTGTAATGCTAATTCAATATGAGCAACCCCTGGTAAGACAGGAAAAGAATCTACATGATGATGCGCAACTATGGGATCTTCTGATTTTATTATTTTTTTGAAAATATTACTAGGACTTTTTGTAGTTGTTTCTTTTACCTGTTGCGTGAGTTCCAGTTCTTGTTCATCATCATTTAATTCTACCCAATAGGATTTTCGTTCAAAAGGATACGATGGCAGATTAATTTTTTGATATTTATCTTCATCAAAAAAAGCATTCCAATTCAAACCATAGCCATCCACATAATATTGTGCTAATTCTTCTAATTCTTTTAGCTCGTATTTAAAAGTATTTTTTTGAAATAGTACCTGGGCACTCTCTAGTTCTTCTCTAGATATTTTAGTTTTTCTGTTGGTATTAGCCTTGAAATAATCTTGTTTCTCTGCATTAACAAATGCCTTAATAGACTTTATAAGAGTATTCGTATTTGCTGCTATGCATGCTATTCTTACAGGAAGATGCATTTTACAGTTAGCCAACGTATAGGCAATATTAGACACGTCTATAGACGAAGACATCTGATTGAGATATTCTAATAAATCTTCAGCTTTATTTTTTAATGCTGTAGGTGTTTTTGCTGATAGCAGAAATAAATACTGCTCTTGTTTTGGTATTTGTTTGTAGTATACCTTAGGCGCTTCTTCAATGACCATATGGGCATTAGTCCCACTAAAGCCAAAAGAACTAACTGCTGCTCTTCGCTTCATTGATAGTGGCGTTTCCCAATTTTTTAGCTGAGTATTGACATAAAAAGGACTGTTGTCAAAATCAATATGCTCATTTGCCTTTTCAAAATTTAGTGAAGGTGGAATTTGCTTGTTTTTCAATGCCATAACAGCTTTTATTATACTAGCTACTCCGGCACAAGTAACAGTGTGACCTATATTTGTTTTCACTGATCCTATAGCACAAAATTGTTTTTTATCTGTATGTTCTCTAAATGCATTCGTTAAGGCATCTATTTCAATAGGATCTCCTAATTTTGTCCCTGTTCCATGTGTTTCAATATAAGAGATCGTTTCTGGGTTAATATTGGCTTTCTTATACGTTGCCAGCTCTACATCTGTTTGTGCAAGTGAACTAGGAGCTGTAATTCCATTTGTTCTTCCGTCTTGATTGCTGCTACTTGCTTTAATAACTCCGTGGATGTTATCTCCATCCTCTAATGCTTTATCTAATGATTTTAATATAATAGCAGCCACTCCTTCTCCTGGTACATATCCGTTTGCGCTATTGTCAAAAGATTTACATTGACCATCTGGAGAAAGCATATTAGCATTGCTGTTGAGAAGATAGAAACTGGGCATAGTCATTACAAACGCACCTCCTGCAATAGCCATATCACTTTCTCCAGAAAATATACTTTGGCAAGCCATATGAGTAGCTACTAAAGAAGAAGAACAAGCTGTGTTCATAGCTATAGCAGTTCCTTTTAGATTGAGGAAATAAGAAAGTCTAGACACGGTAACGGAGGCATTATTCCCCCAGAAAGCTTGTGGTTCAGGTTGTAATCCTGCTTTTAGAATTCGCTCCATATAATCCCCTCCGCCTGCTCCTGCAAAAACACTACAAGAAATATCTGAGATTTTATTATTAGCATATCCTGCGTCCTCTAATGCCAACCATGATTGTTCAAGAAACAATCTTTGCTGCGGATCGGTCAATAGTGCTTCTCTACCCGAAATATTAAAAAAAGCGGCATCAAACTGATCAACATCGTCTAGAAAGCCTCCCTTCGTGCTGTGAATACTATCTGTTTTGCGATAGTCTATATTAAAAAGGGCATCTGCATCCCAACGGTCAGTTGGTACTTTTTTAACCGAATTGATACCATTAGCAATGTTATTCCAAAATTCGGTGATGTTTTTTGCACCGGGAAAATGACCCGCCATTCCTATAATGGCAATATCTCTTGATTTTTTTTCTTGAATTGAATTATCCTTATTTTCTTCTTGATCCTTATTGTTGCTTAGATCAAAATCAGGCACACTTACTACAACTTTCCCAATATTAGATCTACCCTCTAGATGGTAGTATGCTTCTTTTATCTGATTAAAAGGAAAAATTTTAGATATGGTGGGAGTAATAATTTTTTGTTCTAATATCTCTACCATTTCTGCCATATAAGAACTTCCAATCTCAGGAGATCTAAGCATTAATTTTCTTAAATCAACACTTATAAAATGTTGATTATCTGTCATACTTGAGATATCTATATTGACCGCATTTTTTAGACCTGTCATGGCTATTTCTACATATCTGCCACCAGAAGCAAGTACTTCAATTCCTTTTTGAATAGCATCGCCAGATAACGTATTTAAAACTACATCTACTCCTTTACCGTTGGTAAGTTCTCTAATTTGTTTATCAAACTCATCTTCTCTATAATTGATAAGATGCGGAACCCCCATGTTTTTTAGATAATCTAATTTTTCTTGAGAACCTGCCGTTGCATAAATTTCTGCTCCAAACATTTGGGCTAGTTGCACAGAGATAAGTCCTGTACCTCCGGCTGCCGTTTGAATAAGTACTTTTTCTCCTTTTTTAACATTGGATAGTTTAAACGCATGATACATGGTAAGGAAAACAATTGGGAATCCACAGGCTTCTTCAAAACTAATGTTAAAAGGTTTGGGAGTTACTACAATTTCTTTACAGTTAACAATGGTACTTTGTCCTCCCATTGCTTCTCCCATTATGGCGATAACTTCATCACCTGCCTGAAAATTAGAAACATTGGCTCCTATCTGAGTAACGATACCAGCAATTTCAAATCCAGGAGAAAAAGGGTAAGGAGGCATTGTTGGATATAACCCCTTAACACAAAGCAAATCTCCAAAATTAAGAGAAAAAGCTTTTACCTGTATCTGAACCTCATCCTCGCTTGGCAATTCTGGTATAAAAGTTTCTACCTGAATACTTTCTATAGTACCTGGCTTGGTAATTTTAATACGCTGATGATGAGATAGTTTATTTGCGCTGGGCGTAATTACATGAGTATTTAACTTCGTATGTTCTGAAATTGGTTTTATTCTATTATACTCAGAGTTATCTTTAAAATCTAACTTATTAGAATCTGTATGATCAGAAATAGAATGCTCTTTAAAAGATTCTTTTGATAGCCCTATGCTTTCTGAGTTTATTGATTCTTCTTCTTCCTCTAGGGTAATCGTATTACTGTAATTTTGAACTATAAAATCTACCAGATTATTTATATTAGGATAATCAAATAAGGTAGTTGTTTTTAATACCAACCCTAGTTTTTCATTAATCTCATTTATAAGACTTACTCCTGTTATTGAATCAACTCCATATTCAGAAAATGCCCGATCGTAATCGAGGAGTTCTTTTTCAATATCTAAAACAATAGAAATAGAATTAACAACAATATTCTCGATTTTACTTGCAGAAGTGTTGGTTTTCTTTTTAACCATGGCAATAGGTCTCATCTTTTTATCAAAAGTGGATATGGTTTTTGACGTTCTTAATTTTTCTTCTATACTGGTTGTTGTTTCATTTTTTTGAGCAACTATTACTTTTTGACTAAATGCATTATCTTCATCTAAAATAATGACTGACTGAAAGTTAGCTTCTCTTAACGATGCAGACCAAAGTTTCTCATCTAATAAAGGTGCATGCATAAGACGCTGTTTAGGATCTTCATATTTCCACCATCCATTTAGCAACCCAAATGTTAGTGTAGTTAGAATTTTAACCTCCATTAACTCGTTGAGTAAAATAATACCATCTTGAGTTAATAACTCTTTGCAATTATGAAGTGTATTATTGATATTTTCAGTAGCGTGAAAGACATTAGATCCAAATACCAAATCAATACTCTCTTGTTCTATTCCTTGTAAGGCTATAGATTTTTCTATGTCTAAGGTCTGGAAAGTAATAAAATCATATAGCTTCCCAAATTTTTGTTTAGCAGCGCTTAAAAATCCAGAAGAAACGTCAGTGTATATATACTCTATTTGCGCAGTAAAAGGTCTTAAAGCTTTTAGCACAGAGTTACTGGTACCACCTGTTCCTGCTCCAACTTCTAAAATTCTAATTTTTTTATTTTCTGGAGATTTTTTAAGAATTTCTACTACAGCATTTTTAATAAATTCTGAGGTTACTTGATTGGCTCTATCTGCTATTGCATTGCCTTTGTATAAGCCTTCTACCAGATGCATAGAAGAATTTGGAAACATTATATCTGTAGCAATTGCTTCTCCCCTAAGCACTGAAAATATATTAGTAACACAAGCATCTAACAAATTAATGTGTGACTCATAATTAGGGTGTTGTATTACAAAATCTTGCTTTAAAACTTCTAGTTTGTCTAGCTGCTTTTGAGTTTCTATTGATATATCAATTATTTTGATTATTTGGTTTTGTTGCGTGCAGAATTTGTAAGTTTCTAAAATATCTAAAATGGCACTGAATAAACGTTCATAAAAAGGAATAACACCTAATTGATTTTTTAACTCTTGAACGCTAAAAGATGGTTGGCTGGTTCTAAAAACATTTTCCGCCTGAAGTGCTTTTAGCACTAATAATGCACCTAGATATTCCAGTTTTTCAGAAGCTTTTATATTTTGGTCTTTGACACTGGAATTAAAAGGTTCTATGTTTACATTTGGTACTATTTTTTTAACTAGTGAATCATTTTCTTGCAAAGAAAAATTCTCTTTAGTTTTTAAACCTATCTGTTCTAATAAGTGGGTTTCCGCTTTTATAGCTACTATTTTATTAAAATGATTCTGTAAAACGAGAGAAATAGCTTGCATACCTTCCGCTGGTTCAATAGAATAAACACCTTGCGCTTTAAGTTGTTCACGATATGCTTTTGTTGCAACAATACCTATACTTCCCCAAAATCCCCAATTAATAATCTTTACTGGATACGGTACTATTTTATCTAAGTATAAAGCAAAAGCGTCTTTAAACGTACATGCTGCAGCGTAATTTGCCTGACCTCTATTTCCTGTTATGGATTGTGCAGAAGAAAAGAACAAAAGAAAATCTAATGTTTCATATTTTAAAGATTGATAAAGATTAATGGCTCCTATTGTCTTTGGAGATAATACAGCTATCAAATCTTTTTCTTCCATTTGTTGAATTGTCATATCACGCAGCACTAATGCCGAATGTATGGCTCCATGGATATTCCCGAAATTTCTCTTAGCTATATCAACTGCACTTTGCATACTGATATAATCTGAAGCATCCGCAGTACAATAAAGCGCTTTTCCTCCTAAACTATCAATAATATGTATTTTCTCCTGAATATTTTCATTTTCGGGGGTACGACCTAATAAGATAATATTAGCATTATATGTTCTTGAAAGATGGCAAGCATATTCAAATCCAATACCACCTGTTCCTCCTAATATTAAATACGTGCCATTTTTACGTATACTCATATTGGGCTTATTTTCTAAAGCTACGGAGGATAATATCTTTTGGTATAAATTTTCTTTTCTTATGGCAATTTCTAAAGTTGACGTTTGGAATAGTGCTTTTCTAAATAATTCTGTATCCCCGAAAATATTTTTTTCTTTTTCCAGATCTATTACTTTAACATTCCATGACTCTTGTTCCTTTGACAAACTATGGCAGAAACCAAACAGTTCTGAGCCTACTGGAGATAGAACCGGCTCATTAAAAACATCTTTTGTTTGAAAGGTTAATACAAAAATATTTAACGCACTATTGCTATAATCTTTAATAAACAAGGCTTTAATAAGCCTATAGAATAGTACTATTTCTTCGTGGTAATTAGTTGAATCAAATTCTATATCACCTTCTTGAGTATCTGTAGAATACCCATTAGAAACAAAACAAATTGTATCAAACTTCTCTGAGGTTTTAGTCAAAAAATTAATCCATGAATCCTTCTGTTTACTATCTATTGGATAACAATTATTACTCACATTTGATTTTGCGCTATACATTGGTTCGGCAAAAGTCATTCTTGCATCCTGAAAAACTTCTTTAAAAAAAGTAACAGCCTTGTTTAATGTATGGGGTTTAATAACAAGAATATTATTAACTTTTGACTTTTCTTCTACAAGTATTGGTGTCAACTTAACCCATTCTTCTTTATAGAAAAAATCAGCTAACTCCTCCTCCTTTGAAACCGGATTTAGAGATTTAACTGTTAGCCCTTTAAAAATAACACACGTATTTTCTTGGTCATCTAATACAAAAATATCATACTGATCATTATTAACTTTTTCTGCATACACAAATGCCTCTTCAGGAATTCTTTTTAAAACTACAATGTTACTTATAGCGTATGGTAACCTTAGATTGTTTTTTGAAGCTTGCTCTAACTCCATACAGGCGGCTACTTGCAAAGCAGCATCGGCCATAGAAGGATGAAGCTTGAAATCAAACTGATCTTGATAACTTACTATGGGTAATTTAATTTTTCCATATGCAAATTTGGTTCCTAAATGAACTTCTTTGACGCCTTGATAGTACATCCCATAATTGAGACCTATTTCATTAAAAGTTTTGTAAATCACTTCTGAATTTAAATGCTTCGTGGTGTTTGATTTAATAAAGTGTGTGTCAATAGAAAAATTATGGTTTCCTACGTTTTCAATGAATTGCCCACGACTCAATGTTGTATCCTTTCCTGCTATTTCAAATTCAAATTCTTCCCCATTTGTTTTAGCTATCTTTATAAATACATCTTCATTTTCTGCACTCCATATATTAGCCCAAACCAAATTATGAATTTCAAATAATTTTTCCGGATGTATTTTTTGCATGGCTTGAATTGCCATTTCTATATGTCCAACTCCTGGCATTACACTAACACCCTTTACGCGATGATCTGTGAAATATGCTTTTGTTATATCTATTTTATGAAGAAAAGCTACTTCCTTATCAAAATTAATACCTTGTGAAATAAATGTATCTGTGTGGGAATGGTGTTGTGTTTTTTTCCTTTCTGAAACCTCTGGTATCCAACAAATTCGTTTTTCAAATGGGTATAAAGGCATTGAAATTTTTGGCAATGGTTTGTCATATAATAATGACCAGTCTATGTGTATACCAGAAGTCCACAAGGAAATTATTTGTAACCATTCTTCTCCTTGTATCCATTCTTCAATTTGATTGCTATTTTTTTTATTTTTAGGCTTTTTATTTTGCTTACTCCCTAGATACAATCCTTCTGTATGGCCTTCCAAATATTTGGCCAATTTCAATTGAACTTCTTTGAAGTCTTTCGCAATAAATGCTAATCTAACCTCCATTTGTTCTCTATTGAGTTGCAGATTATAGGAAAGCGTTTGTAAAGAATATGGTAATTTTTTATTTTTTGACGGCTGAATTTTTCGCTCGTGTAAAAAACGAGAAATGGTATAAACTGAATCTGAATCGTCTAAAAAATTTAAATCCCCTTCATCTATAGAGAAATGAGTTGCTAGTAAAGAAAATATTTGCTTGAGACTTATGATATCAAATCCAAATTCAATTAAAGATTCATTTTCTAAAATATTTTCCTTTGGAATTTTTGTAAAGTTGCTGATTATCTCTTTTACTTCCTCTTTTAAAAAATTAATTTCTAATAGATCATCAACATTATCATCGGTAGAATTTTTAAGCTGATTTAAAAGGTTTTGAGTACACTCTTTTAATTTTTTTTCAGACTTTGCAGAGAGTACAATTATTTGAGGTGAGACAGTTATATCTAAAGATTCCATATGCTGCTCATATTCTTCAATAATAATATGAGCATTGGCTCCACCAGCTCCAAAAGAACTAATTCCCGCTCTTCTTGGAGCATTGACTCCATGAGTCTCTGGTTGCTTCCAATCTTCTAGCGACTGAGGAATATAAAATGGCGATTTTTCTATATCCAGATTAGGGTTTAATTTTTTTGAATGGATAGAAGGTGCAATTTGTTTATGTTTTAATTGCAATAGCACTTTTGTAATTGCGGCTATTCCTGCAGCAGATTCAAGATGTCCAATATTTGATTTTACAGATCCTACCGGAAAATTGCCATTCTTATTAGAGAAAACCTTATTAAGTCCTTCTATTTCAATGGGATCACCAAGAGACGTACCCGTTCCATGGGCTTCAATATAATTGATATCTCCTGATGCTATCTTTGCGTCATTTAAAGCTTCTTCTATTACTTTGGATTGTATTAATGGATTAGGAACACTATATCCATTTGTTCTTCCGCCATGATTAATTGCGGTTCCAATAATAGTTCCATAAATACGGTCTTTGTCTGAAAGTGCTTGGCTAAGAGGTTTTAGAATAAGCGCACCGACTCCTTCACCTGGTACGTACCCATCACCCCCTTCTCCAAAAGCCCTGCATTTACCATCTGTTGAGGCAAAGAGATTATGACTTAACTGAAGATACTTATAGGGATGAGAGGTTATATTGACTCCTCCGGCTATGGCCATATTACATTCTCCGTTCTGTAAACTTTTACACGCAAGATGAATTGCCGTATGCGAGGATGAACACATGGTATCTATCGCTAGACTTGGCCCGTTTAAATCAAAATAATAAGATACTCTGTTTGCAATAGAAGAAGTTATTGAATTAGGTATAAATCCTTTTTCACTAAAGCTTTCCTGAGCCCCATACATTTGATATTGAGTATACATTGCTCCAACAAAAACACCTACTTCTTGGTCTTTTAACTGATTTCTGGTATACCCAGCGTCTTGTAGTGCGTGATAAGAGGTTTCTAAAAACAGTCTTTCTTGGGGGTCTAATAATTTAGCTTCCAATGGTGATATATTGAAAAAAAGCGAATCAAACTTATCAATATCTTCAATAAAACCTCCCCATTTCGTATAGCTTTTCCCATTTTTCCCTTTTTCAGGGTCAAAGAAATTCTTTAAATCCCATCTATTTTTTGGAATTTCCGTTATTGCATCTACTCCATTCTTTAATAGCTCCCAAAATTCATCTATTGAGTTAGCGCCAGGATATATACCATGTAATCCAACTATTGCTATAGGTTCTTTTTTATTTACAATCTTATTGTCTGGTGTATCCCATCTTTTAACGGCTTCCTTTTTAATTGAGTTATATGGGCTAGTTTCAGCAGTAGAAATATGTTTTTCAGATTGTTTAGTTTTAAATTTCTTATGCACTTCATCTAAATGATTATCAATTAGATACGTTATTAGTTGATCAATACTACGGTATTCAAATAATAAGGTCTTTGAGAGTTTCCCAAAAGTGTTTTCTAAATCTCTGGTAATATTCACAATCATCACAGATTCTATGCCATAATCTTCAAAAAAAGTATCTGTTTCAATTTTATGGATCGGGAGTTTAGTTTCTTTTGCAAAAAGTTGTTTTAGAAATACTTCCATTTGTTCTAGATCAAAAACAACTTCTTTAGTATCGCTAGCTGGTTTGAGGGTTTCTTTATTTGACGAATTATCAAGTCCTAAAGAATTGATGATTTTTGTATGATCTCCATGCAAAATCATACTTACTGTGGTTCCCTGTTCCAGAATATTTTTAAATATGATAAACCCTAAATCATTTGATAACCCTTCCCATCCAAGATGTTCTGCCATCCATTTTTTGGAATCAAGATTCAATGTCATGCCACCGCCTTCCCAAAATGGCCAACAAATAGATATCGTTTTTCCTTTCCGTTTGTCCATCTTAACTAATTCGTCTCTCCATCTTGCAAAGTGGTTCAAATAACTATTTGCAAATGCATAATCTACTTGTCCTATATTTCCTATCATTCCCACGGCAGAAGAAAACATGACAAAAAAGTCAAGATTTTGTTTTTGCATCACCCGATCTAACAAAATAGCACCTGAAATCTTAGGACGTAAAACGGCGTGGATATCTTCTTGTGTTTTATTGATTAGCAGGGAATCTCTTAAGGTTCCTGCACTATGTATAATTCCGTTAAGATGCTCAAACTCTTGGAGTATTGTTTCATAAAGTTGAACTACTTGTTTTTCATTGGTAATATCTGATTGTATATATGTGATTTTTGCACCTTTTGATTTGAGTGCTTCTATATTTTGTAATTTCTTCCCTTCTAGCGCAGATCTTCCTGTTACAATAATATTAGCATTAGTTTCCTTGCTAATATATTCTGTCATAATTAAACCCAAACTACCTGCTCCTCCTGTGATTAGATATACTCCGTTTTCTTTGAAAGGCTTACAATTTTCTCTTATAATAGTTTTGGTCTCTCTTAAGGTATTAAAAGTTCTTTCTTGATTAGATAGCTTTATAGAGTGATGGTTTTTAGTACTACTAAATTCCTGAATAACTTGTGGAAAGAATTGACTAATATCTGAATACGAAGTTTCAATTGTTTTACCTGTAAATTCAGGGATTTCTAGTTCAACACTTTTAAATAGGGCATCTGCAGCTTGATAAGTAGGTATTGAATTTTCTTGTTCTTTAGAAGAAAAAAGGTTTATAAAAGAAAAACCTCCTTTGAAAATTCTTTTTAAGGCGCCAGATTGAATAAAATTAAAGGTCTCTATAAAAAAGTGCTCCGCTTTTTGTTCTTCATCATTATATAGTTCCTTTAATCCCCATAAATTTAAAACTTTAGAGGGTTGTTTGTTTTGTTTTTGGAGTACTTCTAATAATGTAATAAATTGATCTTTTTGAATTGGATTGAGTTCAAACATCTCATCAGAAAGTTGTTTAAATTCCTTTCCTCTAGTTATTAGTATTACATATATTTCAGGATAATTTTTATTAATCCATTGTAAGTTGGTTACATCTTGATCAAATAATAATAACTGTTCAGGAAGCTTTACCTCAGAAATTGTTTTAGCATGTGCACTTTCCTCTATAAATGTGTAAACTTTTGAAAAATCTAATTTTTTTTCAACTTTTAAGCTATTTTTTGAATCGTAGGAGATCCAATATCTTTCTCTTTCAAAAGGGTACACTGGAGCACTTACTTTATTTCGTTTTGTAGGTCTTAAGCTTTCCCATGCAAGAAGATCAATTTCTCCTTTAGCCCATAAGTCTGCGATATCATTCTTATTCATACCTGATAAATCCATCGTTGTATCTGGTAACATATTGTTTTTCAACTTCCCATGGTGGCATCCATCAAACAATCCAGCGTTATAGGCATTAAGTCTATCTAAACATTCTTCAAGCGTTGAACATAGAAAAGCGAGTCTATATTTCATAGGTTCTCTACCAACACGAAGCGTATATGACAAATCAGCTAAATAATCAGCAGAAACTATTTCTTGTTTATGTGATAAAAATTTGATGAAATTTTGCACATACTTTTTGAGTGCTTCTTCTGTTTTTGCAGAAAGCACTATAAGTTGCTCTGAATCTGAATCATATTCTCCTAAGCTATCTTCAAATTCTTCTAAAATAATATGAGCGTTGGCTCCTCCTGCCCCAAAAGAACTAATGCCTGCACGTCTGGGATGGTAGGTATTATCTAAAAAGGGTTGTTCCCAGTTTTCTAATTTTTGCTGAACAAAGAAAAAAGAATCTTCAAATTTTATATTAGGATTCAGATTTTCGGAATGAATAGAGGGCACTAGTTTTCTGTATTTCATTTGTAACAGAATCTTTATTACTCCAGATATTCCAGCTGCAGATTCCAGATGTCCAATATTTGATTTTACAGACCCTATTGGACAAAACTGTTTCTTTACGTCATACCTGTTAAATGCGTTTTTCAATCCTTTAATTTCAATTGGATCACCAAGTGATGTTCCAGTGCCATGGGCTTCCAAGTAACTAAGTGTTTTTATATCAATTCCAGCACTTTCAATTGCTTCCGAAATCAATTTCCCTTGTGCTGTCGGACTAGGTACGGTATATCCATTTGTTTTACCTCCATGATTAATACGTGAAGATTTAATTACAGCATAAATTTGATCTCCGTCTTGAATAGCTTTTTCTATAGGTTTAAGCATTACAGCTCCTACGCCCTCTCCTGGAACATACCCATCTCCATCTGCTCCAAATGCGCGACATTTCCCTTCACTAGAAGCAAATTTGCCCTGACTTAAGTATAAGTGTTTTGCAGGATGTAAGGTTAGGTTAACTCCACCTGCAATAGCCACATCAGATTCTGATTTCATTAAACTATCAATAGCCAAATGAATAGCAGTTAATGATGAAGAACACATCGTATCCAGTGCGATACTAGGGCCGTTAAAATTGCAGTAATAAGACACACGATTCGCTATGGTTGCATAAGATGATCCCGGTACGATGCGAGTACCGTTTTGTATAGCTTCTGCCCCATAAAGTTGATAATGTGAATACATCACACCAACAAAAACACCTACTTTTGAATTTGCTAATGTTTCTCTTGTATATCCAGAATCTTCCATCGTATGCCATACAGACTCTAAGAAAATCCGTTCTTGTGGATCCATTAACTCTGCTTCCCGTGGTGTGATATTAAAAAAGGAAGCGTCAAATTTATCATAATCACTTATAAATCCTCCCCATTTGGAGTAAGCTGTACCTTCTTTCTCTTTGTCTGGATCATAGTAGAAAGAATGATCCCATCTTTCTATAGGGATTTCTGTTATGCAATCTTTTCCATTTTTTAGGTTTTCCCAAAACATTTGAGGGTTTTCTGCCTGAGGAAAACGGCAGTTCATTCCTATAATTGCTACGTCACCACTTTGCTTGTCTGATACCTTCTTTTTTGAAACAGTTTTTTCTTTTTTAAGGGTGTCTGAAGTATTAGATTCTTTCTCCGGAAAAATAGTGGATAATTTACTTTCAAAATTATCTACAAAATAATCAGATAAGCTATCTAGGTTTAGATACTCAAAAAATAAAGTTTTTGGCAATTCTCCAAATTGATCTTCTAATTTTCGAGTTATATTTAAAATCATCACAGAGTCTAGACCGTATTTTTCAAAGGACACGTGTGCTTTGATTCGATCTATAGGCATTTCTATTTCCTGGCTTAAGGCTTGTTGCAATAACCAGATAAATTGTTCTTTAGCATTTTTGAACGATGCGTTATGAATGGTTTTATGCTCATCTTGCTTAGATAAATCTTTTGGCTTCTCTGCAAGCTCATGAAATAATTTACTTGCCTGTTGAGGCGTTATTTCCTTATTTTTTAGTTTTGTGATTATTGCTTTCTTATCCAAATTCATAGCTAATAGGTTTTCTTTAGTCAAAATAATCGAGATTCATCATTGAATCTTTACGTGGAAGAAATAAGTAATTTATCTAATTCTTTTTCTGCCTCTTCTTCTGAAATTTGACCCTCTTGTAATTGTTGAAAAATATCTTGAGCACTTAATTGATGTTCTTCCTGATTACTCTTATTGATATTCCGGATTTTTTTGATTGCAAATGATTTGATTTCAACTAATAACTGTTCATTTTCATTCACTAAGAAAATGTCAAAATACTTGATTCCTTGTAGCACTTTTTTCTCATTGGTCACATTTCTAATTTGTAGATAGCACGAAGGAGATAGTGCTTTGAAAACTTTAATTTCTGCTATACTAAAAGGAAGATATTGACCATCTAATTCTTCATCTCCAAAGCCATAGAATGCAATAAGCGATTGGAATGCAGCATCAAGTATAGCTGGATGTAAAATAAAAGGATCTAATGTTTTTTGCAATGGATCATTCACTTCTATCAATGCAGTTGCTTCATCCTCTTGTAACCAAATAGATTTGATCAAACGAAATTCTTTTCCATATTCTAAACCATAAGTTGTAAACTTTTTATATAATAAATCTACCTCCAATTGAACGCCTTGTTCCAATTGTAATGTTTTATTAAATTCTCCTTGAGTAGAAACATAATTTCCTTCCAACGAAGCGTAGACCAAATTATCTTCATCAACAAACTGAATTTTAAAACTATCTTGAGTAGAAATACTGAAATCAACATATAATTTTCGTACCTCCTCCACAGTAAATGGTCGTATCCAACTAACCTCTTTGATAATAATATTTTTTTGAGTATTAATTAGTCTAGCAGCAATTAGTCCCATTTCAATATAAGCGGCTCCCGGAAACATAGGTTGACCGTTTACTATATGATTTTTTAGGTAAAATTCTTTTCCAGTAAAAGTACTTTCAAACCTATATCCGTCCAGAGTAGAAATATTCTTGTGGACTAATGGGTGTAATTGATTTTCGAACCCTTTTTTATGGGTAGAACCCTTATTTTCTTCTATCCAATAACGCTCTCCAATAAAAGGATAGGTAGGTAAAGGAACAGTACAATATTTCTTTTCTATATTTATTAATATGCATTCCCAATTGATATATTTTCCTTGTAAATAATGCGCTGCAATGGATTCAAGGTTCTTTTTATAATTGGACTTATCGGTTAATGAAGTATTTAATTTTATGTAGGTCTCTTCCAAATCTATTTGTACAGGTTCCATAGAAGGTAGTGCTTCACCTTTATTTATCTTTTCCACGAGTTCTTGTATACTCTCTACTACAAAGATTTCTCTACAACTAAAATGTTCTCGCCTTTGCTGGAAGGTATAGGCAATATCTTCTAGGTGAAATACTGGTTCTTTTTCAAGCCATTTTAATACTTGTTTTTTTAGGCGTGCTAACACTTTTTCATTTTCTGCAGACAATGGGATCAAATAGTAGGGTTTTAGCATTCTTGTCTCCTTTTTATAAGCAGGTGGTTCTTCTAAAACCATATGAGCATTAGTACCACTAAACCCAAAAGAACTAATAGCTGCCCTTCTTAACGGATAATGTGGAGAAGTCCAATTAGCTAATTTTTGATTGACTTTAAAAGGTGAATTTTGGAAATCAATTAATTTATTTGGTTCTTGAAAATTAATTGATG
The DNA here is from genome assembly GCF_037782385.1 of Ascidiimonas meishanensis. NCBI lineage: Bacteria > Pseudomonadati > Bacteroidota > Flavobacteriia > Flavobacteriales > Flavobacteriaceae > Ascidiimonas > Ascidiimonas meishanensis. Next base: position 159,011 of record NZ_JBBEXD010000006.1, on the reverse strand, counting down.
CAGGTATTGTTTGGTATTTAAAAGAGAGCATTATTTTTATAATACCCGAAATACCCGCAGCCGCGGCTGTATGCCCAATATTCGTTTTAATAGAGCCTATATTACAAAACTGTTTCTTATCTGTATATTTTTTGAAAGCGGTAGTTAACGCTTCTACTTCAATTGGATCTCCTAACTTAGTTCCAGTGCCATGAGCTTCTATATAGCTAATGGTTTCGGGATTGATACCTGCATTCTTGTAGGCTTCTAATTCTACAGCTGTTTGTGATATAGTACTCGGTGCTGTAATCCCATTAGTTTTTCCATCTTGATTGATACTACTACCCTTAATAACTCCATGAATATAATCACCATCCCTTATAGCAGCATCGTAAGGCTTTAATACAATTGCCCCTACGGCTTCTCCTGGTCCAAACCCATTAGCACTATTATCAAAAGTCTTACATTTCCCTTCTGGAGATAACATATTACCGTTGCTAGCTACTAAATAATAGTCGGGATCTATAGAAATAAAGACCCCACCGGCAATTGCCATTTCTGATTCTCCTGACAAAATGCTAGAACAAGCAAGATGAGTTGCTACGAGTGATGAGGAACATGCTGTATTGATAGCTATACTTGGTCCTTTAAGATTGAGGTAATATGAAATACGTGCTGCGAGCACTGATGTTTCATTCCCCCAAAAAGATTGAGCCTGTTTTGTAACTCCTCCTTCTTCCATGCGTTTGAGATATCCTCCCGGACCTACCCCTACAAATACCCCACAGCGTTTTCCAGTCATTTTTGTTTCTCCATAGCCCGCATGTTCTATGGCTCTATAACTTTCTTGTAAAAAAATTCTTTGTTGAGGATCTGTTTGAATCGCTTCCTTGGGAGAAATATTAAAGAAGTTAGCATCAAATTTGTCAATATCTTTCATAAATCCTCCCCACTTACAATAGGTTTTTTCCATATTTTCAGGATTCGGATCATAGTATTCTTCATTACTCCATCTTTCTTCTGGAACTTCTATAATAGAATCCTTTTCATTACAGAGGTTTTTCCATAATTCTTCTGCATTGGCAGCATCTGGAAATCTGCCTGAGTACCCTATAATAGCGATATCCTTTTTTTGATATTCTTGAGATATTGGTATTTGCACCTTTGTTTCATCTGCCAAAGAAATCTCCGGCATTTCCACCATAATTCTCCCTATTACTTCTCTTTTTTCTTTTTCTTGATAGGCTTCTTTGATTTTAGAAAAAGGATACGTTTTATGCACAGTGGCTTTAACCTTATCTTCTTTAAGGTAGGTTGCCAAAATATTTAAATATTTTTGCCTTTTTTCAGGAGCATCTAAAAAGAATTTTTTAATGTTTAAGCTATAAAAAGTCTGGTTATGAATAAGGTTGGAAAGATTTAAGGCTTTGCTAGTTTGTAAACCAAATACCGCCAATTCTACATAGCGCCCATTTGGAGCAAGAAGATTTATTCCTTTTTGGATCGCCTTTCCCGCTACCGTATTTAAAACTACATCAACGCCTCGGTTATTTGTTATTGCCTTAACGCGGTCTTCAAAATCTTCAATTTCATGATTGATAATATGCGCTACTCCAAGTTTTCTAAGGTAAGTCTCTTTTTCTTTAGAGCTCACAGTGGTAATAATTTCTGCCCCTACGAGCATAGCCAGTTGTATGGCTATTAACCCATTATTTCCTGTTCCCGTTTGAATTAGAATTTTTTCACCTTTTTGTAATGTTGCCTTTTCTATGGCTACATACGTACTTAAAAAAGGTACTGCAATACCTCCAGCTTCTACATGACTAATATTGCTAGGTTTTTTAACTACAAAATTAGCATCTGTATTAACAATACTAGCTTGACCTCCCATCTCAGGTCGAGTAAGTGCGATTATTTCGTCTCCTGGTTTTACATGAGTTACTCCAGCACCAATTTTTTGAACTACCCCAGAAACCTCTACCCCAGGGATAAAAGGGAAATCAGGCATAATAGGATACAACCCTTTTAACAAAAGAAAGTCTGAAAAATTTATAGGAAAAGCTTTAACCAGTACCTGTACCTCATTAGGTTCAGGATTTACCGGTTCTATTTTTGCTACAGATATATCTCCATTAATTACGGGTTTTTTAATGACAACTGCTTGAAAACCTTTTTCATTCTCTTGAATTTCATTGGTATCAATATCCAAAAAATTATCCCATTTTTCTTGCTCTTCGGGATGTTGTTGATCTAAATTATCAAAGTAATCTTCAAATAAACCATTCTGAGAATCCACATTCGTAGAAAAAAAATCGCTTGTAGCATCTTCTAATACATCTTCTGTTTCAAATAAAGCAGTTATTTCTGACTGTATTGTTGGTTCTTGTACTAATGCTTTTTCATTGTTTGATAAAAAATGCAACTGATCTTCATAATTAGCTACGATAAAATCAACTAAACTAGTAACATTTGTATAGTCAAAAATTACTATGGTCTTTAGTATGATACCTAATTTATTGTTAAGAAGATTTATTAATTCTACTCCTATAATAGAATCTATTCCATAAGAAGAAAAAGATTTCTTCAGAGATATCTCCTCTATAGAAATAGTAAGTGTTTTAGATATACTCTCCAGCACTATCTCTTGAACGCTTTCTAATAAAGATTGAGTAGTATTAGTACTTTCTTTTGCTTCAAATTCAACAGGCTCCGTAACAAATAAATTTTCAGATGTAACTAAAGAATCTTGATCTACGGTTTCTGAGAGAACAGGTTGTTCATCTGTATGAATCTTTTCTGCAAAATTATCTGTGATATATGTGGTAAGTTGCTCTATGGAAGGATAATCAAAAATAATAATCGTTTTAAGAACAATACCTAAAGCTTCATTAATTCTACTTATTAATTCTACTCCTATAATAGAATCTAATCCGTAGCTTGAAAATGGTTTAGTTAATGAAATAGTATTTGGGTCTAGACTGAGAACTTGTGCAGTCTTGGCTATGATAACTTTTTTAATTTCACTATTCTTAGACATGACTCATGTTTTTTTGATGGATTATCTTTTCTTTAATTATGGCATTTGATTTTTTACCAATAATTACATTATGCACTAGATAAAGATCATTTGGGGCTTTTCCAAGAGTTGTAAGCTCTTCAAAACCTTGTTTTAGAAGATGATCTTTCCAAGAATTTAACGTTAATAGTGGAGAGCCTGTAATTCGAGTAGAATCATTTTTATGCAACCACCATCCTTTTAGCAAACCAAAGACAAGAGAATGAAATTCCATTAATGTAGTAGCTTCATTAAGAACTAACCAACCGTTATTTTTGAGTAAAAAATTAACATTGCCTAGCGTGTATTGGATATCGTTAGTAGCGTGTAAGACATTAGCCCCAATAATAAGATCAAAATCAGATTCCTCAAACCCTTGAGACTCTATTGGTTTTTCTATATCTAATAGATTAAATTCTAAAAACGAATATGTAGGCTCATAATTTTCTTTTCCATAAGCTAAGAATCGCGGTGATATATCTGAATATACATAGGTTATATATTGATGATACTCTTGTATCACTTTTAATATATTTTCTGTGGTTCCCCCAGTACCTGCACCTATTTCAAGAATTTTAATTTTTTCATTCTTTTTAAGTCTAGGTATCTTATCTTCTATGAAGACTTTGATTGCCTTCCCCACATTTTCATTACTATAATCTGCCAGTGGATTATTCTTGTAGACATCCTTTACCAGATCCATACTGGCATTAGGGAAAATAATATCAGTGGCAAGCATTTTACCGGTTAATATTTCTGGATAATGTTTTATACACGTTGTTTGTAACCTTATAAAGGGTTTCAAAAAAGGAAATTGTCTAATAAATTCTTCTTCCTTAGATTCTAGTGCTACTAAAATTTTCTTTACAGATGGATTATCAATTTGTTTGGTGGTTATTAGCTGATCCTTATTTGCTTTTATAAATTTTGCACGATTCAACATTTTCAATACATTAAGAAACAAATTCTTATATTCATCTTGAACTTGTAATCCCGCTATTAAGTCCTTAATGAAATATTTTTCTCCGGCCTGTTTAAAAACACCCATTTTCTGAAATGTTTTCAAGAGTAAAAACCATCCATATTTTTCAAGGTTTCGCAACCCCTTATCAAATGCTATTGCCTGAGGCATAAGGGATACTTCGGGAAGCAATTCTTGAATTGATTTAACCTGGAGATGATTTTGTTTCCAAGAATCATTAGTTGTAACTAAACCAATTTCCTGCAAAACCTTATCATTAGATTTTATAGCAATAATCTGTTTATAAGTAGAAGCCAGTGCACGTTCAATAGCCTCTATGCCTTGGGTTACTTGAATAGATTCATAACCCTGAGCCTTTATACTATTTTTGTATTTTTCTCCTGACACTATACCTACACTACCCCAGTATCCCCAATTAATTATTTTTGCATTCATAGTGGGATATTGACCTATTGCCATTCCTATACTATCTTTTAGAGTACTGGCTGCTGCATAACTGCTTTGACCTAAAGATCCTGTGAATGATTGGACCGATGAAAAGAACAATACAAAATCAAGTATCTCATTTTCAATTGCTTTGAATAGATTAAAACTACCTATACCTTTTGGAGCCAATACCTTTTGTAAATCATCCGTTTCCATTCTTTCTATAATCTTATCCTCCAAAATAATAGCAGAATGAATAATCCCATGTATGGTTGAAAAAGCGTGTTTCGCTTTCTCTATCACTTCTTTAGTACTTTTTATATCACTAATGTCTGCCGCAGAGTATAAAGCCTCACCCCCCAAAGATTCTATTTCTTGAATTTTGCTTGTTATTTCTTGATTTTGTTGACGACGACCTGTAAGTACTATTTTTGCTTTGTATTTTTCTGATAAATATTTACTTAAAGCAAAGCCAATACCTCCAACACCTCCAATAATAAGGTAAACTCCCCCTTGTCTGAATTTGGATTGTTCTGGACTTTCTAAGGTTATCTCTTTTATCTTTTTGATTAATCTATGTCCTTGATAATAGACAATTTCTTCTCCTTTTTTATGTGGTGGTTCTAGTATTAGCTGATTGCATACCTCTGCTAAAAATTCTGAAGCATTTAATTCGCTTTGCGCTGCGCATAGGGTTATACAGCTCACTCCTATATGTTTATATTCTTTGGCTAGTGTTTTTGAAAAACCAATTAAATCACTATTTACTGGATCTATTGTTGTATTACCTACTCCAGATTGCGTATTGTGTACTAAAATTTTAATCTGTTTTATTTCTTGTATTTGATTGAATTGACCTAAGGCTTTAATTAGTTTAAAAAAGAAATAGATACCTTCTTCTTGTTGTTGTATAAATTCCCCTGAAGAAGTAGCCATCAAATCTTTAGACCTGCTTTTCCCTAAAAAATACACTTCACCTAAATTTGAAATATGTTGTAAAAAGTCATTTAATGCTTCTGGAGTATTATAATTTACTTCTTGATGATTGGTATTTATTCTTTGGTTTTTGGTTCCAATTTTAATCAAAAAAGGAGTCTGTTTTCTAAGTTTTCCTAGCAGCTCTTTCGCAATGAATTCTTCATGTTCAGCATATACTATCAAGGTGTTTTTAGATGAGATATTTGCTGCAAAATCTTTTTTTAATGGAGCTTTGAACCACTGAGGTGTGTAGAAGAATTTACTTAAATCTGTGTTTTCTTCTAATTTTCTAATCCGAACACCTAAGAGATATAAAACCGATTTCCCTTGTAGATTCAGCAAGTGTACCTCAAACTTATCAGAATCATCAGTTCTTACATAAACGTAAGCTACATTATCAAGACTTTTATAATGTTCTATTTTTTCAACATAATAAGGAAGCCTTGTTTTTGGTATTTGATAGGGCATCTCCAAAGTAGCTATGGTTTGTAAAGCGGCATCCATTACCGTTGGATGCCAAACCAATGTATTGATTTCTTGCATATCAATTGCTGCGACATCTATACTGGCTAAGGCTTCTTTTTTACCTATTAAAACTTCTTTTATACCTCTGTAATAATTTCCATATTGCAAATGAATTCGTTCAAATTCATCGTACACTTTAGATTGTTCTAATTTTTTTGAGGCCTTTACTTTTATAGCTTCAACATTAAAATGTTGAGAAACACTTTTCTTTTGATCAACGAAATTTCCTTGGCAGTATACTATATTTTGGTTGGAGTGTAATGTGTATATTTCAAAAGCATACACGCCTTTTTGTTTGTTTAATTTAATATAAACTTTAGTGTCCTCTGCTAATTTAAGCGTCTTTAACCATACCACATTTGTAACTAAATACTTCTTTTCTTCTCCAAGATAATTTAAAGCTGCTCGCGCCATTTCAAGATAAGCAACCCCTGGCAATACAGGATTACCAGCAACGTGATGATCCATTACTATAGCATCTGACTTTTTCAAGATTGTTTCAAAAACCAACCCATCTTTTAAAGAATCTTCTGTTACCAAACGGTTTAAAAGTGGATGAGAACTCGTTGATGGCAATGGCTGTTCTTTCTTTTTAGGAGTAGGTAACCAATGACGTATCTTAGCAAATGGATATGTTGGAATAGATACTTTTATTGGTTTTTTAGTTTTATATAATTTAGTCCAGTCAATAGAAGCTCCCCTTACCCAAAAACGTGCCAATTCTTCTAATCTCTTTTCCTCTGTAAGCAGCGTTATTTCTTCTAACTCTTTATCGGAAAACATAGTGGGAAGATCCATATCTACAGAACCTTCATATACAGAACTCTGTGGATCTTTACTTGAATAGGCATATAACGATGCTAGTAATTCGTCATCTGTACTCGTTATAATGGCTAGTCTTTCATCTAGCTCAGCTCTACCTACCTGTAAAGTGTAGGTTATTTCGTTTAATGAAGGGGTTACATCTTTAGTTATTTCTTTTTGCGATAATTTATCAGAAATTTGAATTGTAAGCTTTTTTATGGAAATAGTATTGTCTAGAATACTATTATCAATAACCATATTCTCATTTTTTTTGAGATCATTAATTAAATATTCAAAATGTATTAGATCTATTCCAAGATCTTCTAAGGTATCATCGGGATTAATATCGTCTGCTACAACTCCAATATATTTAGCTATTTTTTCACGTATATTTTTATTAAAAGCAGCAGTAGATGCTTCATCTAGTGGTTGCGTTGATTTTTTTCTTTTCTCTAGAAAATCAATATAATCCCTCACATAAACTCGCAACTGTTCTTTTGTCTTGGCAGATAAAACAAAAAGTGTAGGTTCTAAGGTCTTTGTAGTTCTTTGATCATCCTTCCAGTTAAATTCTTCTAATAAAACATGAGCGTTAGTACCACCAAAACCAAATGAACTCACACCTGCTCTTCGTGGTATATCGTTATTATTTTCATCTTTTAACCGCTCCCAGTCTTGTGTTTTTTGAACGATATAAAAAGGGCTTCCCTCCAGCTTTAGATAAGGATTTATAGTATTAATATGTAATGTTCCTGGCAGTTTTTCATGCTTCATTGCCAAAAGAGCTTTAAATATTCCTGCCAAACCAGCACAAGTTTCTAAATGCCCTATATTTGTTTTAACAGACCCTATACCACAGGTAGGGTTTTTTGGTAAAGAAATCCCCTTCTCCTTATATAAATCTTTAAATGCCTTCTTTAATCCATTAACTTCAATAGGGTCTCCTAAACTAGTGCCCGTACCATGAGCCTCCATATAAGAAACAGTAGATGGGTCTATATTACCTTCTTTAAATGCCATCTTAATAAGTTCAGATTGCGCATTGGGGTTAGGGGATGTCATTGTATTGACTTTTCCGCCGTGATTTACAGAACTTCCTCTTATAATACCTTGAATGTTGTCTCTATCTGCAATAGCTTTGTGAAGCGGCTTTAAAAGAACGGCTCCTATTCCTTCTCCTCTTACATATCCATTTGCACTTTCATCAAAAGTTTTGCATCTACCATCTTGACTGAGCATCCCAGCTCTGTTGAAAGAAATAAAAATTGTGGGACTTAATAACAAACTCACAGCTCCTACTACTGCCATCTCACAACCTCCTGTTCGAATGGATTCTATCGCAGACCTTATGGCCACTAAAGAACTAGAACAGGCAGTATCTATAGGAAAACTAGGCCCTTGAAGGTTTAACAAATAAGAAACGCGATTCGCTAAGATTGAGTGAAAGTAACCGGTGGTAGTATATGCCTCTATATCTAGCTTTTGTTCCTGCATTAAATCATAATAATCATGCGCAGAGACTCCTACATACATTCCTGTTTTACTATCTACTAAATCCGATGGTTTATAACCTGCATCTTCTATAGTTTGATAAACAATCTGTAAAAAATATCTTTGCTGAGGATCCATAAGTGCTGCTTCTCTTGGTGAAATCCCAAAAAAACTTGCGTCAAACCAACCAGCATCTTCTTTAATAAATCCTCCCCATTTTATATTGGTTTTGTTAGGTTCTTTTTGCGGATCTCCATAATATTTCTCCCAATCCCATCTGCTTTTTGGTATTTCTGTAATTAGATCTTTTTCATTTAAAATATTTTCCCAAAACTCATCCAAACTACTAGATTGTGGTAATTTAGCGGCCATTCCAATTATAGCAATAGCGTCTTTATCTACCTCATCAATTCTGTTTTGTTCTGTAAATGAAGGGTTGGAGATTTTGGTAGCAACTGGAATATTTGAAATTGATGGCGCGCTACCATTTATTTTTATTTTTTCTTCTGAAATTGTTTTATCAGTGTTATTTGCTACAAAATAGCTACGCAATAAATCTTTATATTCTTCTATTAGGTGCTGTTGAACTTCTATAATTGAAGCATATTCAAAGAATATTGCAGGTGTAAGGTCTAAACTAAAAGTATTATTAAGTTCGTTAGCCAGTTCTGTGAATTTGATAGAATCAAAACCATAATCACTTAAACTAGATTTTACATTAATACGATTTTCATCCAATTTTAAAATGGTAGACACCTGTTTTATAAGGGTTTCTTGCAGAAATTTATCGTAATTAATAGTTTCGTTTGATGTTGATGATAAAATTGAATTTTCTTTAGCTTCCAGATTTGGTATTTCAAGCTTCTTCTTATAAAATTTGTTTAAAGTTTCCTCATGTTCCTCCATAACATGTTCTACTAATGATGCTATAGTTTGATATTCAAAAAATACAGCAGGAGTAATATCCAAATCAAAAGTCTCATTAAGTTGGTTGGTTAATTTGGTAAATGACACCGAATCGAATCCATAAGCTGAAAATTCATTTTTGATATTTATTTTTTCAACATCAAGTTTAATGATGGAAGAAACCAAGGATAGCAACGCTTGCTGAAAAAGATTGTTTATTTCATCTGGATCTGGTGTTATTGTTTCTTGCTCTGACATAGATTTATGTACTTTTTCAATCTCTACTTCTTGTTTGGTAATTTCCTGTTTCTCATTTACAGGAATAGGTGCTGCCAACTCTATATATTTAGAGAGTTTTGCAGTATACCCCTCTATATATGCTATTTGATCTTTATCAGTAGTTAATGCATATGCTACTATCCTTTTTGCAGAATGATCAGACATTGGAGTAATTCCAAGAGTTCGCTCCATAAGTGCTATGGTGTTCTCTTCTAACCCCATCCCACCATTTTCCCACAATGACCAATTTATAGTGGTTGTTTTTCCGAAACGAGTTCCATTTGCTACTTCGCCATTTCGTCTTGTTGCAAAAGCATCCATATATGAATTGGCATAAGCATAATCTGATTGTCCGGCATTTCCTAAAATAGCAGCGGCCGCAGAAAATAAAAGAAAAAATTCTAACGGTTCACTGGCAAGTATTTCATCCAGAACATTTAATCCTTTTATTTTGGTTTCAAAAACTGATTCACAATCCGCTTGTTCTTTATTAGGGAGATAAGCGTCCCGCAGTACGCCTGCTGAGTGTATAACACCTTGTATTTTAGATGTCTGTTTTAAGCTTTTAAATACTTCCTCTATCTGCTTTTTATCACTCACATCTGTTTGAATATATTCTATGAATGAAGAATTTTTAGCATTCATAAAAGCTATCTGGTCTTGTTTTTCTTTACTGAGAATAGACCTTCCTAACAATACTATATGATTTGAGTTTTCATTAGCTATCCATTCAGCAACCTTCAGACCAATAGCGCCAGCACCACCCGTAATTAATATTATTCCATTATTTTTTAAGTTGATTTGCGATGAAACCAAAAGGGAGGTATCCATTTGCTCCCATTTTCTTTCCAATCTTTGGTGATTAGCATAACGCACATCCCATACTTCTTTTTCTTCATTTCTAAGTTCGGCAGCAATAACAGCACCTCGTTTTGTATGGTTATCAATACCAAGGGTTTTGAAATGTTGATTTGAGTACTCTTTAGATATTGCTTTAGACAATCCATAAAAAGCAGCGCCATAAGGATTTGATTCTTTGCTCGTTGACTCATAAACCCATATCCATTTAATTCTTTTTTTACGGTTAAAGACCAATATGTTTTGTAATAAAAATAATGCTGGGTAAAAACCATTACTCAAAGCTAAATCACAATCTGGCGATTGATTAGACCAACAATGAACAATTTTCTCAGGTATTAGGTCATCTGATTTCAAATGATCAATTAGTCTACCATAATCATCAGGGTTTTTATGATTTATGATATAATTATAGGCATCAGTGCGTTTAAAATCTGTTCCCTTTTTTACTAGTACAATCTTTGTTTCTCCTATATAAGAGTTGTTCAGATGGCTTAGCAATTCTTGTTTTAATTGAATACTCTCATCAAACAGCAACACTCTTTTGGGAGCCGGACTGTTTATAACAGCCACACTTGTTTCTTGCCAAACCGGAGTTAAAAGGAGGTTGGTATGAAAATTTGGTGTCTCCATTGGAGGTTTTATAAAAGGCCGCGGAATAAGATCCTTTATTTTAACCAATACATTACCTTCTAAATCTAATAGTGTGATTTGAAATTTTTTGAGAGAACTTACGGCTCCATGTACCATTTTTACATAGGTAATGCATTTTTTTGGTATGCTTGGAGATAAGATTTCTACTTGATTTATACTGAATGGAATATTAAGTGTCTTTAATAAACCATGTCTATCTAAAAGCCCCAATAATGTTTGTAAGGCTGAATCCATAAGGGCTGGATGCAAACAATACGCTTCATATTCGTGCTCTAAATGTTTTGATAATTCTATATAAGATAAAGCCTCTACCTCCCCAAAATTAATTTCTTGTAGCAGTTGAAAGCTTTTTCCTAGTTTAAGTCCTTTATGGATTATTTTCTGATAAAAATCGGAAGGCGCTACTGAATCCTTACAACGACTTTTAATAGAGGCTGTATCTATAACTTCTGAGACTGATTTTTCATCTTCATTTTGCAGTACTACTATACCTTGTCCACATATTTTTCCGTTTGCACTGATCTCATAACCCCATCCTTTAGGCGTTTCTTTTAAGACAGTTTCTACTTTAATTCTCTCTTTATTTCCAATAATGGGATTAGGCCAAGCATTATTATTAATTTTAACTACTTTCTTCCCAGTTGCTTGCGCTACCGCAACTCTTGCCATTTCTATATATGCAACTGCCGGAAGAATAGGTTGGTTTATAACGAAATGATCATCTAAATAAAATTCTGCACTAAGCAATTCACTTTCAAATTTCACAATTGTAGGCTCAGAAACATTAGAATGAATTAATGGATGTATTCTGTCTTCTTTGACAACCGTTTTTGTATCTAATACGGATGAAATTTGATCCTTAAACCAGTAACGTTCTCTTGAAAACGGATATAGTGGTAATCTGATTCTATTGCCTGTTGTAACAACTAATTCTCCCCAATTTATTTTTACTCCATGTAGCCAGAAATAAGCTATTTGTTTCCAATCTTTATTGCTTAGAGCTGTATTTAATGCTTCTTTAGTGTATAGAATATCTTTTAAGCCAACGCCTGTTTTGATATGATTACTTTTAGGCGCATTACTATCCTGTTCAACAAATAAAGATAATTGTCTTACCAAGCTATCTTTATCATTAGTCATAAAAGCAATACGCTCTTCCATGTCCGTTCTGGATACCTGCAGTGAGTAAATAATATCTACCAGTGAATCTGATGAGTTTTTAACAAACTCAATCATAGATTTTATATAGACTATAAGTTGCTCTTTATTTTTAGCAGACATGATAAATAACAGCGGGTAACCATGCTCTCTTGGTGTTAGGGCGAAATTCTTATACTCGCATAAAATAGCATGTGCATTTGCACCACCTGCACCAAATGAACTAATACCTGCTACCGCTTTTTCTGTATTCCAAGGAGTTTTTTCTTTTTGAACGGTATAGCAAGAGCCTTCAAAATCAATTTTAGGGTTTAGGTTTTGACTGTGTATGGAGGGAACTAAAGTTTTATGCTTCATTTGCAATAAAATCTTTGTTACTCCAGCTATTCCTGCAGCAGCTTCTAAATGCCCTATATTAGATTTCACAGAACCTACAGTAGCATATTTTTTTCCTTCCTGATAATTGGTTTTACCTAAAGCTGTTTTTAATGCATTGTCTAATCCTGATATTTCAATTGGATCTCCTAAAGATGTTCCTGTACCATGAGCTTCAAAATAAGTGATTTCTGAGGGATCAATTTTTGCTTTTTTTATTGCTTCTACGATTAAATCCGTTTGGGCATTCGGGTTAGGCACGGTATACCCGTGTGTATGACCTCCATGATTGACAGAAGTGCCTTTAATTACCGCATAAATATAGTCTCCATCTCTTTTAGCTTCTTCTAGCGGTTTTAAGAGGATAGCACCTACCCCTTCACCAGGAACAAAGCCATCTGCCTGATCTCCAAAAGTGTGGCATCTTCCTTTTTTAGAAAGCATATTCATATGGCAAAGCCATTCATATTTAGAAGGATGAAGATATAGATTAACGCCTCCTGCAATAGCAGTTGTACATTCCCTATTTTTAATACTTTCACATGCAAGATGTATTGCTGTTAAAGAAGAAGCACATGCCGTATCTACTGCCATACTAGGTCCCTCAAAACCTAACGTATAGGAGACTCTATTAGCTATGGACCAAGGTAAATCTTTGGGTACAGACCTATTACCTTGTCTCCAGGCTTCTGGACCCCATAAAGAATGAGTAAGCGTAGTAACTCCGGCAAAAACCCCTACCTTTTTTATACTCCCATCTTCATTTTTACCTGATAATTGTTCTGGCGTATATTTCGCATCTTCAATAGTATGCCAAGCAGTTTCTAGAAATATCCTTTCCTGGGGATCCATTAACTCTGCTTCATTAGGAGAGATTCGAAAAAATAAAGGATCAAATTTATCTGCGTCTTCTAAAAAACCACCCCAAGCGCAATAGGATTTCCCTTCTGATGCTTCATATTCTTTTTCAAAATCCCAACGCTCTTTTGGAATTTCAATTACACAATCTTTTCCTTCTTCTAAATTCTTCCAAAATATATCAAGGTTTGGAGCTTTTGGATATCGCCCGCTTACACCTATAATAGCAATATCAGATTGTACATTTTTTGTAGTACGATCATCACTCTGTTCTTCTTGTGTAAATATTTTATTTACTTCAAATTCTTTTTCCTTTACGGCCCCCTCTTTGTTCTTTGTATTCTGAGATGGCTCTTTTAATAAATATTGAAAAGCGTTCTTATTTTCATTAAAGAGATATTCTGAGAGTTCGTTAATCGTATGGTATTCGTAAAGAAGTGTTTTTGATACTTGTCCTATTTTCTTTTCCAAACGGATATTAAATTGGTTTATCATTATAGAATCTATACCATATTCTTCAAAGTTTGTATGATCTTCTAGCTCTTCTATTGATAGTTCTAATATCTCAGAAAAAATTTCTGTTAACACTTGCTTTACCTGTTCTATCGAGATATTTTCTATTTCTTTTGCTATAGGAAAGTTACTTTTTGATGGCTCTTCTTCTTTTTCTATAAAATCCTTTATTTTTTCAACATCTCCATAGCAGTACATATACTGACCTGATGGTTGTTGTAAAATTGTTTCTAGAATTTGAACACCCTCTTTTGTTGGCATTGCTTTTAAGCCGGTCTTATCGTTAAAAATTGACCCTTGACCAATTACTTTCATACCCCCTTGCTCCCATAGAGGCCAGTTTATAGAATAACTTTTACCCCTTCGCTTTCCTTCTTTTTCTAATTGTTCTCGTTGTATTATGAAATTATCCATAAAACTATTGGCATATGCATAGTCACATTGTCCTGAATTACCAAATTCGGCTACTACAGAAGAAAAACAGACAAAGAAGTCTAAAGTATCCTCTTTAGTATATTTATCAAGGTATATAGTTCCTTGTACCTTTGGTTCCAGAACTTTCTGTATATCTTGTACCCTCTTTTGTGTAAAAAAAGAATCTTGTAAAACTCCTGCTCCATGAAAAACACCTCTTAAAAGACCAAATTCTTTTCTAATATTATGAAGTAGTTGTGCTACTTCTTTTTCATCACTTATATCTGCTCTTTTATAAGTTACATTTAGCAAATTACTAGTAAGCGTTTGAAGGAACTCTTCTTGATCTTTTGCTAATAAAGACCTACCCACTAATATTACATTAATTGATGATTTTTTAGGGAAAAAGTTTTGAGCCAGTAACAAACCTAATCCTCCAAACCCGCCAGTAATCAAATAAGTGCCGTTATTTAAAGAAATAGAGGATGCTGTTAATTTCTTGATTACTCTTTTGCGATTATATCTAATTTGATTTCGATATACAACGGAATGCTTAAAACCTATGTGATACTGTAATTCTTTCCATATACATGCGAATACTTCTTGTTGGATATTTTCTTGTTCTATACAAACAGTTCTAACAAATAATTTTGGATTTTCTAAATTTATTGTTTTTCCAAAAGCACTTAATGCCGTGTAAAATGGAGTATCCTTAGTATTCTTTGAAGGCACAATAAATAGTATTTCAACAGGTTTTTTACTTTTGTTAAGTACGAACTCATTTAGGATTTCAAAAGCTGTTTTAATACTTTGGTCTAGAACATTATCTAAAGATTGACTATTATTTTTATTACTCGATATTATTAGTATCTGATCGGGAATCTCACTTTCCAAAAACGAATAATCTAATAATTCTTTATATGTTAGCTTAATTAAACTAGTACTATTATCTGTCTTTAAAGAATCTTCAAAATATAATTCTGCTTGTTTTAAAATGTCTTTTTCTTTACTTAAGACCAAAACATTTTTATTCCCCTGAAAAGTATTAATGTCAGTACTTATTTCCCAATCAGGACAATAGACCAAGCCATTGTCGTTATTTAAAGAAGTGCTAATTTGTGTTTGATCAGCAGCTATTGAAGAGAAATCTTGAGATTTATTAATAGGGAATTTCTTTCTCTCAAAAAAATAGGTTGGTAATGCTAACTTATTAAACTTACTATCATAAACTTTTTCCCAACGCATATTAATCCCAAGCATATATAGTTTTAATATATCTGCATAGACCTCTTTTTTGCAACTAGGGGGTTGAATTACTGTGTGTATACTATCTAAATTTCCATTTTGATTAAAATCAATAATTGACACCTTATCAACAGGCCAGTCTACATGTGTAATTTCTTGTGCATATGTATGTATCCATTCTAATGGATTTTTTATCTCTGGAAAGTAATTCTTACTAAAATGTTGTTTGACTCCTTCAAAATTTTCTTTTTCCTGTTTTTTAGATATGCTCGCTGCAATTTCAGACCAGTTTGCATCGTCACTAAGACAAATATTTATTAAATTTTCTTTGGAGATTGATCCAGATTTGATGAGAAATAATAGCTGTTCATACTCCTTATTATTTATTTTAAACTTATTGCTTAATTTCCATCTATCATTCAGCCTATTGATAGAATTATTCGCTATTAGGATGGTTAATAAAAGCTCTTTTGTAGTTACGGTGTTTTCCCAATCTAAAGAAACCGCAGATGATATCATGGTTTTAACATCAAGATTATAGGCCTCTAAATAAGTATCCCATTCTTCTATAAATTTTTTAAACGTATACTGATTTTCTATAAGGGTTACGGCTTTATTTAATAATAAATTGACCGTTGATGCATCTAATTTTTGTACCTGAATTAGTCTTTTGACAAAATCTACAGAATATGCATATGGCATAATAATTTGATCTGAAGATTGATCAAGAAAAGAGATTCGTGGCCGCTGCATATTTAATCTTTCTAGTTGCTTTTTATTTTTTAATAAGAGTAAAGCATCTTTTACAGAAATCATTCCGCTGTAGACAGCAGCTAGGTAAACTCCATCTTTATCAGCAGTAACTATATCAGGATAAAAGCCCCATTCTTCGAGCAGTTTCAAATATGAATATGCGGTAATAAAGGAGAATATTTTTTTATTTTTTTTCCATTTTTTTTGCTCAAACTGGAATGAAAAAGTATTAATTCCTAAAAAATTAGTGAAATAATTTTTGAAGCTGGCAATTTTTTCCTTCAGCTGCGGGAATTTATCACAGAGTGGCTTAATTTCATCATAACCATTCCAACTGAATTCACTAATCTTAAGGGCAATCTTTTGATATTCTTCAGGAAGCTGTAATTCTTTGCGGTGTTTAATAGCTTCAACTAACTGTTGTTCATTAGATAATACTACTCCAAATCGAAACTTATAATGTTCTCTTTGTGCTAATGTTGCACAAATATCATCTAAAGTATACGTTGCTATATCTGGCTTTTTGATAAATTCATCCCATTTGTTTAAAATCCCTATGAGACTATTTTCGGTTTTAGCAGATAACATAAAAACATGATCTCTATCTTGCCCTCCGTCATTGTTATTTTTATTTGGAAACTCTTCAATAAGTAAATGTGAATTTACACCGCCCATACCTAGTGAAGTAACTCCGGCTCTTCGCAAATTATAATTACTTCCTGATTCCCAGTTTTGCAAACTATCTGAAATTTTAAAAGGAGAATTTTCAAAATCTATTAAGGGATTTACGGTATTGATATTAATAGAAGGAGGAATTTTTTGATACCGCATCATCATCAACACCTTAATGATTCCTGCAATACCCGAAGCTGCTTCTAGATGCCCTATATTGGTCTTTACGGAACCTATATGACAAAATTGAGTGGTTTCTGTATCTTTTCGAAAAGCAGTAGTCAAGGCTTCAACTTCTATAGGATCTCCTAAAGAAGTTCCTGTACCATGCGCTTCTATAAAAGAAATGGTATCTGTCTTTACATTTGCTTTTTGATATACGCTATTTATTAAACCTGCTTGAATCTTTGCATCGGGTGCGGTAATTGATCTTGTACTGCCTACGTGATTAACGGCAGATCCTTTTATGACTCCATAGATCTGGTTATTTTCTAAAATTGCATCCTCTAATCGTTGCAATATTAATAAACCGGCTCCTTCACCTGGAACAAAACCATTAGCGTCTTTATCAAAAGTTTTGCACTGCCCATCAGGACTTAACATTCTTGCTTCAGAAAATACCATATGATGCCATGGAGAATATGCCAGTCCAACACCGCCTGCAATTGAAAACTCACTTTCCTTACTTATTAAAGATTGGCACGCTTCATGAATTGCAACCATTGATGAGGCACATGCAGTATCAATAGTTAAACTTTTCCCCGTAAGTCCAAAAACATGTGAAATACGATTAGCGTGCATGCATTTAAAAGTTCCTATTCCGGAGTAACTATTTACCTCAGCATGGTTTACTGTAGAGCTATGCAAGAAATCCTGAGCATAGGCTCCAATAAATACAGACGTTTTTTCTTCTTTTAGTTTTTTAAAAGGTAATCCCGCATTTTCAATACTATGATAAGCACATTCCAATAGAATGCGTTGTTCAGGATCCATTTGGAAAACCTCCTTTGGAGATAGATTGAAGAAGCGATTGTCAAAACCTTCTATGTCTTCTAACATCGCACACCATTTAGAAATACTTTTATTCCTATTCTTTATATCGGTGTTAAATACTTTGTTAATATCCCAACGATTAGGAGTTACTTCTTTTACTGAATTGACTCCTTTGCATATATTATCAAAAAATTCGTATTCATCTTTTGCATCAGGAAAGCGACATCCTATACCAATTATTGCAATACTATTTTTGCTCATACCTAATGATTCATCTAGCGATTAAAGAAATAAATGTAACCTATGTAAACTGGTCTTTTACCTATTAATAATTCAATTCCATATGCAACTCTTGTAATCTTTGATCGATTAAAACAGTCGCCTCTATCATGATTTTTTCTGCTATTGATGAACTGCTCCGTTCATCCCATTTTTCCATTTCTGTATTACTTACCCACTGGTTAAAGGCTCCTAAGGCGGGGCTACAAAATATTTGATAATTTACTTTGTGTGCATGGTCACCGTTTATTGCTGAGGTCCAACCCTTCCAAGAATACCATCTAAAAATTAGTGCCATTTTATATTTTGGATTATTTTCAGCCTTTTTTATAAGAGATGTATTATTGAAACATATACATGATTGTGCTTCATGCCAAACTTCATCTAGCGATTTTCCAAAATATCTATTTTCTAATTTCTCCTTGGTTTTTTCATCAATATCTAGAATGGATTGATTATTTTTATATAAGTCATATAAAATATTTGCTCGCGCCGGAAAAAACACTCCTTTTCTTAAAGTTTTTATTTTACCCCCTATTTCAAATTGATTGAATGAAGGTGCAAATTCTATATCTTGGATACTTACTTCTTGAAGTAATTGTTTAGCATTCGGACTTAAATTTGATTCTTTGGAGCAAAAATTAATTGTATCTGTTACAATAAAATCTGCCCCCAGCAAAAAAGCAGTTGAAGCAGAATAAGAAGTTCCTATATCCCCCGCTACACCAATACCTGCCTTATAACCAAACCGGTGCTTTTGATAAAGCTCATCTCGCAACTGGGTTATCAAAGGCAAAAGTACTTCAGTAGAATACTCTATATAATTCCAACCAGAATTATTCTCTATGATCAACTCATCTGCGATAGCGATACGAGAAGCTTGATTTGCTTGCTTTTGAGTTATGCTACCTTCTTCGAGTAATTGATCTATAATTTCAGAGGAAGGTGGGGCTAAATATAATTTGGCTATTTCTGGTCTTGAAACTCTAGCAAATATCTTATTTTTTGAAACTATAAGCCCTTCGTCCGTTTCACTAATCTGGCTTAATTTATATCGTACTAAATCAATACTAGGTTGTAAGTAACCAATAGCCTCAATATGATGAATATGATACTCAGTAGCAAGTTTAAGTATTTCCCTTTCTTTAAAATTGATTAATTGATCAAACATTATGGTGAGCCCATAGGGTGTACTAAATTTATTTTCTTTTGATGTCTTAATGATATTTTCAATTTCACCTATAGAAATAAAGGAAGTTCCAATAAAACACAAAATATTGTTTGAACGTAACTCTTTTAGCATTTGGGGAGAAACAATTCCTCCTTGTAATCCTGAGACTAAATAGGCATATCGCAAATGATACTTCTTTCTAAAATCTGAATTACCTAAAGACATCGCTCTTGATTTAGCACCAAAATTTTCTTGATTTTTTGGACTTTTTTCTATTAAAACTTCATTTAAATGAGACGTTATGTTACCAACAAAACCTTTAGGTGTTAAAAGCGAAATAGCTTTATCTTTAATTTTTTCTGGTATTGGATGTTTTAAAATGGAAGCAGTAAGCTTTGTTAAGGTATCACCAGGTCCTTTTTCTTCAAATTCTTCAACTCCCATAGCTTTAAAAAGTTGAATTATTTCTACCCATTTCACAGATTGGACAAGTTGCTTTGCTAGCAGATTAGCAACTTCATTTTTTTGAAAAAATGAAGCCTCCGCATTACAAAGTATAGGAATTGTAGGCTCGTTAAATGTAAACTGACCAACATATTCAATAAATTCCTCTTGCACTTCTTGCATATAACGAGAATGAAACGCTCCACTTGTATTTAATGGTATAAAAGATTTCTTAGGATCATTAAATGTTTTTAAGAAAATTTCATTGGCTAATGCTAGACGATCTTTAAGACCGGAGATCACTATTTGTGTCAAAGAATTAATATTAGCAATATCAATATCTTCTAAATCATTATTCTTCAGAAATTCATTTACTTCAGTAATTGGCGTTCCAACAATGGCAGCCATCGCACCATTATCAATTTTTGCCATTAACTCTCCTCTTTTCTTTACGAGACGAAGTCCTGTTTCAAAATCAAAAACGCCTGCCGCAAATAATGCTGTATACTCGCCCAAACTATGCCCAGCTACAAAATCAGGCTTACTTCCTTTGTTTTGTATGCTATTTAGGTAATGTAAACTATTTACCAGGTAAAGCGCTGGTTGCGTAAATTGTGTTTGCCCTAGTTTTCTAAAATCTGACTCAAGGCATAACTGTTTAATAGAATATCCTAATATGCTATCTGTTAAGGCAACTTCTTCTTGAAATTTATCAAATAATTCTTCTCCCATGCCCACTCTCTGAGAACCTTGACCTGGAAATAAATAAGCTTTTTTTGGTAGCTCCATATCAATTTTTCTGTTTCGGAATTAAAATATCAATGCAGAGCATTTTATCTATTATTCAAATTTTATTTACAAAATGATTACATAAAAAATTATGAATCAAACAAAAAGTGCATTCCTTACGCATAAATATAACATATTTCCTATTTAATTGTAAGAATTTAAGTTATAAACTATTCAGAATTATGGACTATATAAAATATGAATCTAATTTTTGTCTAGTCCATTTTTTACGGCAAAAAAAATTCCTCTTTTCGCAAAAAGAGGAATTTAAAGCTCGGGTTTTTCCCAGCATACAACTACGGCTGAACCGTAATTAATATTTCTATTTGTCACTTAATAAATATCTTCAAATAATGTTTTCCATATTAGAAATCCCCGCTTTGCATTATACCTTGCTTTTGATTTAATAAAATAGGGCTATCTATAAAAATTTTATCGGACTTGTTATTATTAGCTAATTATCACAACACTAAAAAAATATGACTCATCAATATGATATCAATTTTAACCGCAAGCACAAGTAACCTGTGTTATGCCGCACACATCTTGAGTTGGATTGCACATCCAATTACAGGTAATTGTCAATGCTCCTCCACCACCGCCTCCGCCGGTACATCCATCACTATCACCTACAGGACAAATAATATTAGATTCTGCGTTACAGGTTCCACTAGCGCCTATAATTGAATTTGAAGTTTTCAAATTTGCGATCTTACTCTTGTTCAATTTAAGAGTGTTAAAATTTTTCTTTTTCATAGAATTTTTTTTTAATTACACCTTGAAATTAGTACAAATGGCTTAAGAATTATGAATTATTATTACAATATTAACTATTTAAATAAATTATTGATACCATAACATATTCCTATCCAAATACACTTGAAGTTATTCCATAGTTAAAAACCCTTTGTACTGCTTATTGTATGAAATTAAAAACGAAAAATGGGTCTAACATGTTGACCCATTGAAATCTAACAATGCTATCTCATTCTATTTATAACCATCAAGTTATTCATCTAAAATTAGCAATGTCTTGAAATAAAATTTAAGGCTTATCAATATAATACTTGCTCAAAAGTACTATAGGGTTCTAAGCTTCTAGAAAAACTCCAGAGAAAATAACACCAATTGTAATAAGGATAAGCGTAGCTAGAATAATACCTATTGCTAATTTTGTTTTTTTATTCTTCTGCAGTATATAATCGTTAGTTTTTTCGTCTTCTTCTTTTATTAGCATAATTTTATTGTATTTTGAAAATACAAATTTAAAAGTATGCATTTTTTTTCAAGATGTTATTCAATAAAAAAAGAGCTTTATAAAATGTTTTAAGCTAATGTTTCCATGAAATGAGTCAAAGAAATCAGATATGAATGACCATCTTTGTTAAAACAAAAAAACATAAACTATGAGTAACGATTCAAATACATTTTTAGGAATTTTAGCAGGAACCGCTATTGGTGCTGCTTTAGGAATTTTATTTGCACCAGAAAGAGGTTCTGTAACCAGACAAAGGTTAGCAGATCAAGCAGCAAATACAAAAGACCATTTAACAGACTCAGCTATAGATCTTAAAGAAAAAGTGCTAAGCACTGTAACTGATAAGAAACAAACACTAGATACTCATTTAGATACTATTGTTTCTGATGTTAGTTACAAAACCGAAGATGTGATCACTAGTTTGGAGAACAAATTAGCACAGTTAAAGTTGCAGAATAAAAAATTACAGAAAAAATAATGACTGTTTTTGATTCTGTTAACGAAACCGCTAATAAAGCTACTAAGACTGGAGAAGATTATTTAAAAGCTTCTCGTGATTACTATCAGCTTAAGATATTTCAACAATTAGCTATTCAATTTTCTGCGCTATGCAAAATAGCATTAGTGGGTGGGCTTATATTTTTAGCATTCATATTTATGGCTACTGCTGGTGCCATTGCTTTAGGAAATTACCTAGAAAACACAGCATTGGCTTGCCTTATAATTGCGGGAATCTTAATAATTTTTGCGCTACTTGTTTATTGGAAACGTAAAATGATAGACACGAAAGTTGTTCGGAAATTATCTTTAACCTTTTTCAATTAATGAAATTATGAGAAAATATAATTCTTTTGAAGAAATTGAAAGAGATTTGAAGAAGTTAGATTTGGAAAGACAAATTGCCAAAGAACAAATGATTAGTTTAAAATATCATTTTCAGGAAAGTTTAAGTCCTTATAATTGGATATTAACAACACTAGAGGCTGTAAAAAAATACGGTATTTTCTTTTTGATTAAGAGAATGTTTAAATAACAAACAAAAATGTACTATCAATCGCTATCTTGTATTAACTATGGTAGCGATTTTTTACACCATTACTTTTTTCTTAAAATCGCTAGGGCTAATTTGATACTTTTCCTTGAAGATTTTAGAAAAATAGCTTCTACTGCTAAATCCTACACTATAGACAATTTGTGATATGTTGAGATCTGTCGTATTCATATAATCTCTCGCGGCTTCCAATCTAACATGTCTTATATATTCTGTAACTGTTTTACCATAAAGTAATTTAAACCCTTCTTGCAACTTTGCCTGAGATAAATTAGAGATTTCAGATAATTGATTAAGTGTATACTGATTAGCTACTTCTTTTATTATTTTATTTGCTAGACTTCGAATTATTCGAAGCTCTCTTTTTAATAAAGAGGTTTCCGTTCTTTCGTTGTTCTGAAATTTATCATGCATTTTAATATGTGAGGAGAGTATTTGGTAAACCAATCCTTGAATAAGTAAAATTCTAATGATTCCTTTTTCTTTTACCTTGTGCAAAGCAGCAATTTTGTCTGCCATTTTCAAATCATAAGAACCATAAAAAGCAAAAGTATTTTGATGATCCTTATCTGAAAAAACCTCGTACAATTTATTATTTAATCCAGAAATATTATTCAATCGTTTTTTAAGAAATTTATTTCGAGAGATTTGTATGACATTGATTTCTAATTTTAAATCCTTCGGAAAATAACCATAATTATAACCTCCTTTCTTACTTGTTATAATAACAGATTGATATTGTTCTAAAATTTTTACATCCGTTTTGCCTTGATATCCAAAACGATGACCACAATAGCCTTTGAGACAATATGCAAAATGAATTGGATTGTATTTTGAAGCATCCATAATTAATATTATTTCTTCAAAAAAAGTAATATCATACTCCAAAAGACTTACGCCCCAATCAAACGTAATATATCTTACCGTACCCTTTGCTATTGCATTATTAATTGAAAGTGTATATTCTCCCCAATTTTCTTCTATTTCACCTCCTAAATTTTTCTTTAATTCCTGAACAATTCCCTCCGTACTTTCAGCAGTAATTTTAATTTCTTTCATACTGTTTTGAACTAATTAATTCAGTCACCAATAATTCTAATTTAAATGATGCTTCAAGCGCTAACTTCTTAATAAAAAATCAAGTTAATAAAGGTCTTAAATCTTTATAAAAATATTCAAGAGTACCAATATGAGGTATTTCCATCACTCCTTTATAAAATTGTAATTCTTTGATTGTAGCCTTATTTGCTTTCACTTCATATTGATCAATTAATTCTTTTGAAATCAGAATATACTCTTCTAAATTAATATTATTTTTTAACATTCTATGCGCAGTAATCACATCTTCACCCATCAACTTAAATCGTTTGTCTATTTGCACCAAACCAATTTCTTCACTGTAATGTAAAATAATTTTAAGTCCTAAAATTTCTGGAATCAAATAAGCACCTTCCTTATTTTTATACTTTTCCCTAAGGTTTTTTAGCTTTTTATAAAACTGTAAATAAAAAAATTCACATTGTTGAATTAATAGATCAAAATCTGGTAAATCGCCGGTTCTAAAAAAAAGAACTGCGTCTCCTTCTATTTCAGAAACTTTCAAATCAATTTTGTTAGAATATATAATGTCATTCAATAAGGCTGGAATCACCTTAGATCCCAAATCAAAATTTACTTCACTCATAAATTCTGTGAATCCGCTAATATCTGGAATACATAATAAAGTTGGTATCGCTTTCATTTTTCTAATGATCAATAATTTTTAATAGATTGTACATCTTCAATACTACTCATCAAATAATATTTATCAATATGATTAGAAATATTATTTGAAACATCTTCTTTTAATGCTTTTACTTCTAATCTTATATAATTCTTATTTGAAGCACTTATATTTTCGTTATTCAACAAGTACCTATAACAATTTAATAACTCAGTAATAGCCGTGAAATCATTTTTACCATAGTTTCTGATGGGTTGAAAAACAGTATTTATCAAAACATCAGATGTAACATTTTGTCTAATGACACTTAGTTTTCCTTCAATTGTATGTGCCATCTTTGGTTTTAAAGTCAATAGTATTGAAGTAAGTTGTCCTAACTTAACGATAGCATTCTTAGCTGTTCCCGGATCATTAATCCCTGGTGATAACGCTTTAACTGCAATTTCCATTAATTTAATGAGTTCCTCTAAGTATCCTTCTCCATCTTGCCTTTCTGATGCGATATGAAAACTAAATAATAACTCTTCCTTTTCGTCATAACTTAAATCTACATCTGTAAAAGCAATTGTGTCACCTTGCCAGATATAGCATTCTGGATATGGAATAATTTCAATTACTTTTAGTTTACTTTTAAGTTCTGCAGAAAGTAAATTTATATCAAAACTTTTATAATAACCTGTTTTATTAGTCCGTATTCTAAACTTATTTTCTTTTTCTACTTCAAGAGCTTCAACCGAACTGTTTTGTTTTTTAAGCTCTTGATCGATTTTTGTTTGAGCAACGTTGAAAATACGACGGATAATATTATGAATTTGTATATCGCTAGATATACTATGAATAAAATATACAAATAAAGCAATACAAGACATACCCGAAATAGCACTTAGAATAATTGAAATTGCTAACTCAGAAACTTGAGCAGTATAAGTACCCAATACTGTAAGTAAAAATAATGAATATATAATGGTGCCTGTATAAACACCTAAAATAACTTGATGTTTTTTATTAGAAATAAGACCTGGCAATAGCCTTGGAGAAAAGTTAGACGAAGCTTGGTTAAGAACTACCATTACCATAGTAAAACTAAAAACAGTTAAGGAAATAACACCTCCAATCAAGACAGAAAGCAAAGAATGTGCGGCATCTTTATCCTGAATTACTAAATCTGGTATCTGATGTTTCAGTTCTATTAAAAAAGTTGTGCGCTCAATATATAAAACAAACAATCCTATTATCAAAAAAAGGAAACTTATAAGTACCGGATAAAATGCAATACTTCTAGTAATACGTCTGTATACTTTTTTTAAAAGCTTTATAATAATTTTCAAAATATAATTCTCTTATTTCATCTTTCTTCAAAGACAAAATTAACATTGGTAAAATTAAAACTAAAAAGCTAAGTCAATGATTAAAAACAGTACCATAATTGCTAAAACTTTTAACTCATTAAAATTTTTTAAGAACCCATACTTTATTCTTATATTTCAAATAGCAAATTAGCTAATCTAAGTTTTAATAGAGCACTTATTGACCATACGCTAAAAGTAACTTTGTATAGCTTAATAAAACTTTTCAATTTAAAAAAATGAGAGTTTGTGTTAAATGGATCATATCTTTTTTACAAACAATTAATTTACCCTGATAAAACACAAAGATTGGGATTGCCAAATTTATGAAAATATAAAAACTCCTTTTATTATTATTTGGTATAATTATAAATAATTAAATAGATAAAAGGTAAACTATGGTTTAAAGAAAAAAATGAGTTTTTTCAAATGAAAGCAAAAGCATTTATAAACCAACAAAAAAGAAAACACACAATAGGTTAACAATTCTATAGGAATAAGCGCCTGCAAAGTATTGCTAACTTTAACTAAATAATTTTATTAATGTCTCATATCCAAATCTCAGAAGATTTTATAGAAAAAATGCTTAAAACTCCAGAGGTTGTTATTGAAAAATTGAATTTGGTATATGTTAACAATGATCTTCTTGCGATAACAAGACTAAAAGAAAAAGAGGGATTTAAATACATTCTTAAAGGAAAACCCTATACAAATCTGGAAGATCTTGAACGAATAGAAAAATTAGTGATCCCACCAGCTTGGAAACATGTTAAAATTGCCTCTATTCATAATGGTCATTTACAAGCTACTGGAAAAGATTTGAAAAACAGAAAACAATACCGTTATCATTCATTTTGGAAGAAAGTAAGAAACCAGACTAAATTTTACAAAATGGGGATATTTGGTGATAAACTTCCTAAAATTAGAGAAACTGTTGAAAAAGATTTACAACTTGAAGGATGGCCTAAAAGAAAAGTACTCGCTCTAATTATTAAACTAATGGAAGAAACTCATATTCGCATCGGTAACGAGCAGTATGCCAAACGCAATAAGACATATGGCCTTTCAACACTTCGTAGCAAACATCTAAATATTTATAAGGATAAATTAGAATTTGAATTTAAAGGAAAAAAAGGTAAAGAACACAAAATTACCTTACGTAATAAAAAACTAATTAAGTTAGTATGTAGATGTGAAGAGCTTCCTGGTTGGGAACTTTTTCAATATTATGATGAAAATGGCAAAAAAAATACAGTAGACAGTAGTGAAGTAAATGCCTATTTGCACGAGATAAGTGCTTGTATATTTACCGCTAAAGACTTCAGAACCTGGTCTGCATCGGTTATTTTCTTTGACACATTAATGGATTTTGATCCCTCAGAAGACTCTACTCAGATTCACAAAAATATCCTTAAAGGCCTTGACGCAGTAGCCAAAGAGCTTGGTAATACAAGAAATGTGTGTAGAAAATATTATGTTCATCCCTTGTTAATTAGCCATTACGAAAGTGGTCTTCTAAAAGATTCTTTTAAAAAACTAAAATTCATTGATTCTGTTAGTGCAAATTTTTCTCCCTCTGAAAAATTAGTACACCAAATTATTAGGACATACAAACCTAAAAGTTTAAAAAATTTATAAAATCGTACAAACTACTAATATATTAACTCTATTAAATTAATAAAAATATGAATCTAAAATTACTGGAAGCATGGAATAAAATGCTTGAAAAATTGAGTTCATGGATGGATGCTCTAATAATTAATCTTCCAAATATTATTATTGCGTTGGTTGTTTTCACAATTTCAATAGTTGCTTCAAAATACATTAGCAAACTTGCCATGAAAATATTGGAAAGAAGTGCTTTACAAAAATCAATGAAGAACCTAATTTCTAAACTTATTTCAGTAACCGTTATATTATTGGGTATTTTTCTTATACTTGGAGTTCTTAATCTCAACAAGGCATTAAATACCATTCTAGCGGGAGCAGGAGTTGCGGGTCTCGCTGTTGGTCTGGCTTTGCAAGGAGCACTTGCCAACACCTATTCTGGAATAATTCTTTCTTATATAAAACATCTTAAATTTGGAGATTGGATTGAATCTAATGGATATGCAGGTGAAGTGACTGATATTGGTTTAAGAGCCTTAACAGTTAGGCAAGCAGATAATAACATGGTTTATATACCCAACAAAATGGTGGTAGAAAACCCAATTAAAAACTTTTCTACTACCGCACAGTCTCGAGTGATGTTAGAATGTGGTGTAGGCTATGAAAGTGATTTAAGATTTGTTCAAAAACTAGCTATAGAAACTATTACCCAAAATTTTGAGGCAGTTGAAGACAAGAAAGATGTGATTTTTTTGTTTCAAGAATTTGGAGATAGTTCGATTAATTTTCAACTGAGATTTTGGATTAATTCTACCTCTGGACTTGAAGTTTTAAAAGCTAGGAGCAAAGCAATTATTCTCATTAAGGAAGCCTTTGATAAGAATAGCATCAATATTCCGTTCCCAATCAGAACTTTAGATTTTCCAGATAGTGTAACGGTTTCAAATAAATCCTAATGGTACTTATAAATGAGATATAAAATAGATGATAGCTGTTGCAGTATTTGCAACAGCTATATCTTATTTTACTGCAGAAACTTCTGTCTCACTTTTTAAGACATAATCTCCATCTTCCTGCTCAATGTAAAGTGCCTTATTACCATTTTCACCATTTCTCGTTACCTCCGTACCTTTTATAACTTTAGTTATTTTTGTGGTATACGTCTCCTTTACTGTCCCCGAGGCCTCTCCTTGCCCCCATTTCCAACTTACTTTTGTACCTTCCCTTATCATCACATTTTACTTTTAAGATCATTTAAAATTTTTCTAAAATCATACGATAACTAATTTCACTTCTTTTTATGAATACAAATTAACTTTGAATTTCATTTAAATTGTGCTGTATAATGAGTGTTTTTGCCTTAATCCAATTGTTCAGACTAGTTTTTTGTAAATGAGATCAGTATTGCCTTGATCAAGCACTTAAATATGTGCGATGTAAAATAAATTTACAAAAAAAGAAAATGTATACGGAATTCTTTCTCGGAGTGGCTGTTGGCTTTGCAGGGGCAGTTTCAACAATTACCATTATTGGTATTATAAGAACTCAAAAATTTAATACTATAAAGTACAAAAAATCTAATACACCTATGGAAGTTGATTATGATTTTGAAATACCACATTATGACCCTCGTAACGAAAGATGGTAAAAACATTGTGTCTTTTTAATAATCTAAACACTTAAAAAATGGAAACTTACACAGAAAAAGTATCCGGTAAATTAAATGATTTACTTGAAAAAACATACGATGCAGAAAAAGGCTTTCAAAAAGCGGCAAAAAATGTAAAACACGCAGGGCTTATAGACTACTTTGAAAAGAAAGCTCAACAGCGTTATGATTTTGGGCATGAACTTAAACAAGAAATTAAATCATTTGGAGGTGAAATAGATAAAGGTGGCAGTATTACAGGTGATGCACATAGAACCTGGATGGATATCAAAGCATTCCTTTCTTTAGAAACAGAAGAATCTATGTTAGAGGAAGCCATCAGAGGTGAAAAAGCCGCTATTGAAGAATATGATGAAGTTTTAGCAGAAACCTCTCTTCCATCGAGTACTAAAGCGATTCTTTCCGCCCAAAAATTACGTATCCAGAAGGGACTAAATACTATAAAAAGATTAGAAGATTTAAGATAGTCTCGAGAAACCCTTCTATTAAACTTAAAATTTCAATTTTTCTAAAACAGATCAAAACTTAGTTTTAATCTGTTTTTTTGTTGAAAACTAAGATAAATTTAATTCTTTGTTTTGCTTTATTCTTGTTTTGTATTGTTTGGGACTAAATTTGTATTTTTCTTTGAAACATTTGCAAAAGTAACTTCTGCTTGTAAGTCCTATTGTATATACAATTTCTGATATATTCAAATCAGTTGTTCTTATAAGCATCTCCGCTTTTTCCAGCCTCATATTTCTTATGCAATCTGTAACCGTTCTTCCATGTAGAAATTTAAACCCTTCTTGAAGTTTTATTGGAGATAAACCAGAATATAGTGAAAGGCTTCTTAGGCTATGCGGTAACTCTGGATGATTTAAGATGTGCTCGTTCAACTTCTCTAATCTGGATAACTCATTATTAGTCAATCCAGTTGGTTTATATTTTTGCTGTATTTCCTGTACAAACTGATCTATTTGATTTGCTAGAATTAATTGACAAAGACCTCCAAACCTCAATAATAAAGACATACTTGTTTTATGTTTTATTTTTTCTAAAAGTTTAACCTGTTCTCCTATCTCTAGATTAGACATTCCCAAATGCAAGTGCATCTCTTTTTTTTCAAATAAATCCGTTAAAACTTTTAAATTTTCAGAATCCGGAGAATTTTTAAACCTTTCAAAATATAACGCCTTATCAATTCTTATTACACTTAAAATTACTTCAGATTGTGCCTGAATTATAAGGTTACTTTCTATGTCCCTATTTTGTAGTATCACAGCCGTTTGGTACTCTTCCAATTGAACTTCCTCTTGTTCTTCTGAAAAGGAATGAAAACACTTTCCTTTCAAACAATAGACAAAGAGAACTGTTTCTTTTTGGAAAGAACGAAATAAAAAATTGGTCTTTTCAAACATTTTCAAGCTCATTTCAAATGCATCTATCCCATTTTCCAGTGTTGCATATTTAATATTGCCAGTTCCTTTAGAAGGAGACGGAGACCATTGTAATATCCCATTTAACTCTGTAATATCTCCTGCTAAGTGATTGCTTATCTTGCCTAACTCTTCATTTATCAATCTATCATTCATATTATTAACCTTTTTGATTAACTTCATTTTAATAATTATTTGATAAAACTACTTCAAAGGATATCAGCCCATTAACATTATCAAGTTTTTGTTTACTGTTTTACGGATAAAACTAAAATATTACCCAAAAAAGTTAAACAATACATACAAATATTTAAATATCAATAAATTATAAAATATTTGCTCATAAATTAATCTTTAGATTTTCACAAGCATTTGCGCTACTAATTGATGGATATGGGGTAATCATCATTACTTATATTTTGTTACTTGCAAGGGTAATAATTGTTTATGTACTATAAACTCTCAAACATTGCAGAACGTACCCAACTAGAGTCTAACTTTGAAGTGAAATTTCGATTTCCAAGACTCTATACCAAATCGTATGTCATAAACGGAATGAATGAAGAATTATTAACGGTTATAACACAAAATACTCCATACGTAGCTAAACCAGCCATCTGGGGCATTCTTCCGGAAAAATATGAAGACGATTGGCGTTTTTTTCAAGAAATCACCAATACACTTAATGTTAATGTTAATGACATTTCTAGTCAAAAATGGTGGTATGAAGCATTATTAAGACGAAGATGCCTAATCATGGTTACTGGCTTCTTTACCAATTATATTCAAAATGGCGTTATTTATCCCTATTATGTATATTTACCTCAAAATGAACCTTTTCTTTTAGCAGGTATTTATAATAAATTAGAAGATGGTTTTATTACCTGTTCATTGCTCACTAGCCCCGCAAATAATCAAATTAAAAAAATACAACACCTAAGTGATAGTATGCCTGTTTATATTCCTAAAAATTTAAGTAAAGAGTGGCTATCCCCATCAAAAACAGATATGAATATTAAAAAGTGGATAGACTATTTGCCTCCCTTAACATTCAAAGCGCACCCAATAGCTAAAGAGTTTTTTAAAAATAATATTTCTTATGATTCTATGTTAGAGCCCGTTTTCTATGACCATATTCCAAAAAGAACATAGGAGTATTTACTTTACCATTTTCTTGTAAACTGTAGGTAACATACCATACTGATCAAAAAATATTTTAGAAAAATAACTCCTGCTTTTAAACCCTATATTATATACAATTTCTGATATAGACATTTCTCCTTTTTGGAGATAATCTCTCGCAATTTCTAATTTCAATTGCCGTATATATTCGTTTACAGATTTTCCATATAATACTTTAAACCCCGCCTGAAGCTTTTTAGGACTTATTCCAGCTTCGGTAGCTAAAATAGCTATGGTAATATGTTCAGAAATATTATCAAAAATATATTCAGATAACTTATGAATTTTTTTAATATCACCTTTAGAAATCGATTCAGGTAACGTCTCCCGATTCTCAAAATTATGGTGCTCCATTAATTGCATTGCAAGAATAAGGTTTATTCTTCCTTCAATTGAAAGCGCTCTTACAATTCCCTCCTTAGGGGCATCATTGAGTAACTTAACCTCGTCTGCAATTTTAAGATTATAATTGCCAAAATGTTTAAATGTGGATCTATTTGACGTAGATTCAAATACAGAATGTAATACTTCATTCAAATAATTAAGATTGTAATGCTTTTTTTTCACATAAGCAGCTTTGTTTATTTGAATAAAATTTATTTTGACTTCTTTTCCACCGGGAAAAACCAAAATATTCTTTGTTTTTCTCTTATTAGAGATAATAATATTTTGATAGCGGTTAAGGTCTAACATACGCTCTGCATCATTAGAAAACTTAATGCTACCCTCAGAAATAAATATAAACTCCACTGGAGTTTGATTCCCTGTTACAGAGGTTAATCTTACATCTTCTTTAAAACAGACATCATAATCAATAAGTTGTACACCCCAATCAAAAGATATACTTCTTACAACCCCTTTACCATAATTATTTTTAAAATTTAAAACCTGTTCCCCCAATTGATCAGTTAATGACCCATTGAAATATCCATTTAGCTCTTTCAATAAATTAGAATTACCAGAATCCTTAATTTCAATTTCCTTCATGCAAATAACAAATAACATTTACGTTTTGAGATGTTACAAAGAAATTAGAAAGCAAAAAAAATGATTAACAATTTTGAAATTTTGTTTAACAATTTTGATCTAATTGATAAATAAATGTTCTTTATCAATTATTTACCAATTTTATTTTATTTCAGTAAAAGTCTACGCAGACTGATTGGAAGTTTTATTTCCTCTACTTTGTTCCAGATACGTTTTTGGTGAAATACCATACTTTTCCTTAAACAGTTTAGAAAAATAACTTCTTGAATTAATACCAATCTTATAGGTAATCTGGGTAATGTTTAGTGTAGAGTTTTCTAAGAGTTCCTTCGCTTTTTCAATTCTGTAATTACGAATATATTCGTTTACAGATGTTTTATAAAGTTGTTTAAACCCGTTTTGTAGTGTATTCTGATTTATACCAACTCTTTTAGCCAGCTTGGCTATACTCTCCATACTTTCAATTTCTTCTTGAATTATTTCTACGGCATCTTCTATGCTCCTAATGGTAACCTGTCTTAAGATTTTCCGCCTATCAGGATTGTTCTGATCATCTAGAAATTGCTTAAACTGATGTGAAATAATCTCATAAGCTTTGCCTTCCTGATATACCGCTTTCATAAAATGATCTAATTCACACTCCG
Source organism: Ascidiimonas meishanensis (assembly GCF_037782385.1). Lineage (NCBI taxonomy): Bacteria > Pseudomonadati > Bacteroidota > Flavobacteriia > Flavobacteriales > Flavobacteriaceae > Ascidiimonas > Ascidiimonas meishanensis. The sequence continues at coordinate 125,524 of NZ_JBBEXD010000006.1, read as the reverse complement.
TAAACTCCTTAATAAACTTAGCAATTTCAAGACTGTAATAAGATGTATGTTTAAGAGTCTTAACACCATTTACATCTCTAAACATTCCTCTCAATTTTTTATTCATTTCTGGTAAGAACGAAATGACTTTAGACTCAAAAAGCTTCCGATTAATTTCTATTGAAAAAAAACAAATAGGATGTTCTGCAGGAATACGCAATACATGGTTATTTTCAGGGGTGCTGGCAATTATTGCGTTTTCCAAATGTTTTATTTCCGAAAACTCATCTTCCTTTTCAAACTTATGATAAAAAGAATGCTCCCTATTGAACATAAGTTTTAATGGATGCGATAAAGCAGACTTTACGGGTAAAACCCATTCTTTTTTGAGTAAAAAATCATGATCAATAACCGCTAAACCATTATCGAATTGTACACCAGAAATATATCCTGAACCATGTGCTGCTGGTATTTGTATTCTGTAAATATTATTTTCAGTCTGATAATCAGTTTTTAAAGATATGGCAAGGCTGGCTATATAATTTTCAACACTGTCATCATTAAGTTCTATTTCTTCCGCCAAAGCTTAATTACATTTTAATGTAACTAAGGTAAAACTTATAAAATTCCTAAGCAATTTTGATAGTAGCTGTTTTAAAAAAACTACCCTATGATTTAAATATGGCATATGAGTAAAGAATAAAATTGATATGGTTAATGAATCAGCTCTGTTAAAGGGATATTTGAACGGAATTAAATAGTAATAAAAATTAAAAAATTATGTTACGTTGGACCATTACATTTATTATTCTTGCTATTGTTGCTGCGCTTTTTGGATTTGGTGGTATTGCGGCGGGAGCAGCTAGTATTGCAAAAATTTTGTTTTTTATTTTTATTTTCCTCTTTTTATTATCTCTCTTTTCTAAGAAATTTAGAACTAAATAAAAGACACTCTTAATTAACCAAAAATCAACATATTATGAAAAGAATTATATACATTATTTCACTTGTGCTAATTATGGCAATAGCTTTTACAGGATGTCGGGAAGATAAGTCTACTAGTGAAAAAATTGAAGATGGTGTAGAAGAAGTAGGTGATAAAGTGGAAGATGCAGTAGAAGATGTTGAAGACGAAGTGGATTAAAAATCAGTAGAAGTTGTTAGGTGGTTAGCAGTATTGCTAATCGATAAAGCGGATAAATATGTTATTATTTATCCGCTTTTAATAGCTCAAAACATCAACTCTTAGTTTTAGGGAATATCTATACCACCACTATCAGGACTTATATGATTAGCTACTTCGGATGGAGTATTGATTAAAATGAATTCTTCTCCTTTAATAAGAATTGAATATTGTAATAGTTGTGGTTGTTTATCTAGAATTTTTAACCAATCATTAGTTTCCAGATTTAGTTGATTGGATACATTTTCTTTTTTAAAATCGCCATGCTCTTTATCTACAAGGTCTCCAATACTCATGTTAAGTTTTTCAGCAATTTCCAACCATTGTGTACCAGTTATGTTTTCTTTAAAAACATCTATAAACCTCATTGATTTTGTACTTGCTTTTACATATGCCAATGTTTGCTTGCCTAAAGAAGAACTGGAATTGTAAATTAATGTGATTAAATTATTGCTAGTTGCTAAAAGTGACATAATTTTTTATTTTAAAAATAATATTCTTTATATATTAATGTGAATGCATATCAGTTTTTGTTTAACTCAAATTCAATTTTGTTTGAATTTTAATAAATTTAGTGTTAGTTTACTTGATAGACCAAAATATTTCAACTATTGTTTACAAAGAAGAGTATCTCTCCTCAAAAAATCACCCTACTAAATACATTAATTTCTGCTTTAATACTTTTATTTATTTATATGATCTTCCATAAATCTTCTAATGGTCACAAATATCCCAACGAAATAAAAGAGGAGGCAGAAAAAGCATTGTCTTTTTATCCTCAATTAAGAAATACGCCTGTCATTTTTAAGTTTAAAAAAGAAATTGCCAAATCAACCATGCAGGCACAGCCTGTCTGGCAAACGCTCTTTTATTCAAAGAAGAAAAGAAGATATGTTATATTAATTAGTGAAAAATTTAAGATCGACGGAAAAACATTTTACACAAAAGATGCACCATTTGATGTGCTGGTAGGGTGGTTAGGACATGAGTTAGGACATGTAATGGATTATAAAGAGCGAAGTTCCTTTAATTTGATTCTATTCGGTATTCGTTATATTTTTCTTCAACACCATATTAAAAAGGCAGAAAGAACTGCAGATGTTTATGCAATTAATCACGGAATGGAAAAATACATTTTGGCAACTAAAAATTTTATTCTATGTCAGGCTGGACTTTCAGGCACCTATCTCGATCGTATCAAAAAGTATTATCTTTCTCCTGAAGACATTATGCAACTGGTTAAAGAGCGAGACGGCTCATGATTAAGAATTTTGTGCAACAAATTCTTCCCATTCTTTAAACTTTTCTTCGCCCATAACGCGTTCCATCTTTACCTGACCGCCTTTTTTCTTGTTGGCCCCACTCCATTCATGAAAAATAGAAGGCGCTATTAGTTTCACCTTAACTCCTTCAAGCGCCTTTGATCTTGCTACCCGGTAGTTTTTATTAGCGTCTTTTAAAAATGCATCCAATATTTCTGCTACGTGCTTTTCCTCTAACTTTGTGGTGGTACCAATATACCAACTGTGATAGAAATCTTCTCCATATCTTTTAGCGCATAGCGTATATTCTGATATTTCCATATCCATTTCATTTTCCAGATGCTGAATGGCGTCATTTAGTTTATTTACAGACAGCTGAGAACCTACTGTATTTAAAAAGAATTTCGTTCTTCCTGTGATCTTGATTTCTGCGCGATCCACATCGGTAAACGCGATGGTGTCGCCAATTAAATAACGCCACGCTCCTGAAACAGTACTGATGATAAGAACGTAATCTTCATCAGTGGTCACTTCTTCGATGGTAAGCGAAGGAGCTTCCGCAGAAAGGGATCCATCAGATTTTATATATTCTGGTTTAAAAGGAACAAATTCAAAGTATATCCCATTATCAGTCACCAATTGCATCGCATCTGTTTCCGGTCTTTTTTGAAAAGCTATGAATCCTTCAGAAGCTAAATAGGTATCAATCAAAGTAATAGGTTTACCCATGAGCGTATTAAAACTTTTTTTGTAGGGATCAAAGGCTACTCCACCAGAAGTGTACACCTGAAGATTGGGCCAAATCTCATGAATATTTTTCAAATTGTGATATTCAATTACTTTTTGAAGCATTAGCTCCATCCAAGAAGGTATACCACTTAATGCACCAATATCCCAGTCAGACGCTTTTTTCGCAATTTTTTCAACTCTTTGATCCCAATCACCAATCTTTGCAATTTCTTTTCCCGGTTTGTAATATCCGCTAAACCATTCCGGGATATTACTGGCACTTATTCCACTAATCTCTCCTTCCAGATGATCTTCTTTCTCGATCAAATCGGTTGAGCTTCCCAACATCATGATCTCTTTTTCAAAGAAATCGGCAGGTAAATCAAAATTACTAAGGGCAAAAACCTGTTTTATCCCAGCTCTTCTTATAGATGCTATCATTTCTTCAGTGACGGGTATTCGCTTACTCTTTTTTCCGGTGGTACCTGAACTCAATGCATAATAATCAGGACTTCCAGGCCAGGTGACATCTGTTTCACCTTCGTGTAATTTTTTCCACCATGCATCATTAATACGGTGATAATCAAAATAGGGAACCTTTGTAGCAAAAGCTTTCTCTACCTTGTCTGATTTTAGGATTTTAGAGAAATTGTAATGTTTTCCAAACTGTGTTTCTGAGGCCTTTTCCAGCAATTCTTTAAGTACTTTTTGTTGTGCCTCTACATGGTCTGTCTGGCGTGTAAATAAATCCTTTGCTTCAATAAACCCTTTTATTAAACTTCCTATGATAGCCATACAATTCTGATTTTTCAAAGTCAACTGTTGCCCAAATAATAAAAATTGAAGCAAAAATGCGATTAATCTAGCGAATTTAAGTGCTCTAAAGGTGAAGATGTAAACGCATTCACAAAATAAATTCTGATAAAAAAATTACTGCTTTTACTTATCTGCTTTTTACAGTTCAAAGTAACATTAAAAGCTAATCCCATCTCTAATAGCAATAAAAAGCGATCCTAATTTATAGAACGTAACTCTTCATCAAAGATGCTATATATTGACATTAATACATTTAGTAGGTCTTTGCTTAAAACAGATATTTAGATATAAGTTACACTTATTCATATTCGTTTGGTTAAGATAGTTTATATCACTAATTATGTTATCATGAAAAAAAAGCATTATGGGAAATGTTCTTGAAGCAATAGATACTATTAATGAAGCCTCGTTAAATGGATTTACCAACTTAAATTTAAGTAATTCTAATTTAACAGATGATGATTTAAAGGTACTAATGCCGTTAATAGTTGAAAAACTACCCCATCTCACTAACTTAAATTTATCTGGTAACAACCTAACTAATATTCCTGAAACTATTGGAAATCTGCATGAACTAAATATGTTGTGGTTAAATGATAATGAACTCACTAGTCTCCCCGAAACGATAGGAAACATAAATGAGCTTAACTATTTGATGTTGTCTAACAATAAACTCACTAGTCTTCCTGAAACAATAGGAAACCTAAATCAGCTTCTAAATATTTTTTTAAATAGGAATGAACTCGCCAGTATTCCTGAAACCATAGGAAATCTAAGTCAGCTTCAAAACCTATACTTAGGAGACAATCAACTTACCAATATTCCAGATAGTATTGGAAGTTTAAATAGCCTTCTAGAAATTTCGTTTCAAAACAATCAAATCACTAGTCTCCCTGAAACCATAGGAAATCTAAATAATCTTCGGCGGTTGTATGCATTTAATAATCAAATCAATAGCATCCCTGAAACCATAGGAAACCTAAATCAGCTTCGACAACTAATTTTATCGGGCAATCAACCACTTAGCAGTATTCCAGAAACCACAGGTAATCTAAGTCAACTTCGAGAATTAAATTTAACGAATTCAACAGATAATTTAGATTTTAGATCTAAAGTAGTACTAGAGAGTTTAGAATCAAACATTCCCAACCTTAGAGTACAAGGCTTGACAACTGAAAACCTAACAAAAAACCATATTAAAGACTCTAAAGAAAGTGATGAATTAAGTTTGGTATTCGAAAAACTTAAGAGACTCGCAGGGCATACTAAAATAAACAGTTATTCAGAGAATTCTTCTAAGAAAGAAGCATCACCTACTAATAAGTCTCTTATAAAAGAGGATGCTTCAATGAATAAATCAAATTCTAAAAAAGAAACAAAAAGAAGAAGATCTATTTAATTCCAAAAATTAAGAAACATCTTGTATTTACAATATTACTAATACTGTTTTTCTATATTTTACCTTCCTCAAACACCTCAATACAATGTTTTTTTAAAAATCATAATTCGGCGATAAGAAGCATCAATTCTATCTTCGGTAATTTCCTTGTCGTTAACCATTTTTTTGATAACTGCAATGAGGTCTTCAGCAGTAATAAGTTTACTATCCCTTGAGTATATATGATTGGAAAACATTAAAATATCTACGCCTGCCAAAATAGCCATTTTGATAGCGGTTTCAAATCCAAAATGATCACTTATGGCGCGCATTTGCATATCATCAGAAAATATAACTCCGTCATAACCTAATTGATTGCGCAAATAGCCTTTTAAGATCTTTTTTGATAAAGTAGCCGGAAATTTTTCATCATCCAGATTTTTATTCACAATATGTGCTGTCATAATAGCATCCACATTTCCCTCGTACATAAGTTTTAGGTATGGAAATAGTTCTTCTTCCTTCCAGGTATTACTAACATCGGTAACGTTGTAATGCGAATCTTTATTGGCATTTCCCTGTCCTGGAAAATGTTTTAATACTGTTTTCACCCCAAAATAGCGATGACTCTTCACGACCTCTCTTGCGTGTTTAATTACTATTTCTGGTTCCATAGAAAAACTTCTCTTATTTTTACCGATAGCTGGATTCTCTGAGTTATGCAAATCTATAACAGGAGCATAATTTACGTTGATCCCCAATAGATACAAATTATGAGCTATCAAATCTGAATAATGCTTTGTAGAATCAATACTATTAAGATCTCCTAAATATTTAGCAGTAACTGTCTTTGGAAACCCATATTTTGGCTTTAATCTATTTACGATCCCTCCTTCTTCATCTATGCTAACTAGTAAAGGGATTTCTGAATTATTTTTGTAAGTAGCAATCAAATTCTTTAAAGTAGTACTAGAGTTGTTTTTAGAAATATTTTTTTCATACAAAAGTATACCCCCGAGGTGACCTTTAGAAACCGACTTTAAAATGACATCAGAGGTATCTGTCTCTGTTATATTGCCTATTCCCAACATCAACATCTGCCCTATTTTAATGTCTAAACTGTCTTTTTTTAATTCTTGTGAAGTTATAGGCAGTACGGTAAGCAATACACCTACAAAAAAAATAAAGCAAAATTTATTCATAGCTAGCTATTAAATTTACAATTCAGTAGAAAAATATTTTTTTAGGCTTAATACTTTTCCTCTTAACAACTGTAAAAGTATAAAAATTGTAAGCAGTTTTTTGTTTTGAAGAAAACAATCATTCTGCAATTCATTCTCTGTAATCAAACTTGCTAAGCAAGTTTCAGACAAACGTAGACAAGAGCCCTATTTTATAGTTTATAATTCCATTAAATAAAGAAACCTTCTCATTATGAGTGCATAAACTACTGAAACCACTTAACTATGACAGAGAAAAAAAGGTTTTTTCTCCTAATTTTCATACAGTTAATCGATTATTTTAGACACGTTTACCTCTATTTAATCCTATTCTCTATATTTAAGCCGAACTTAAATAACCTACTTTTTGTTAAAAAAAATAATCCCGTTTATTTTTTTGAGCACTTTTATGTCTGCCCAAAACATCAATTTTGATCGTTTAGGGCAAGATAAATTATTTCGTGTTACGGGAGGTTTATCCACCAATGGAGTTTATTATGAAGGTACCGCAAATAGAAATCCTTTCACTTATTTTGTGAGTGGGAATCTCAATTTTTCGGTAGCAGGCTTATATTCAATACCATTATCATTTACCTATTCAAATCAAGAATTCGATTTTAGTAATCCGTTTAAATTTAATCGGTTAAGCCTTCATCCTTCCTATAAATGGGTAACAGCGCATATTGGTGATGTGGCCATGACCTTTTCTCCGTATACGTTAAACGGACATCAGTTTACCGGAGCCGGCGTAGATCTCGCACCGGAAGGTCCGTTTAAGTTTAGTGCCATGTATGGTCGTTTTCTTCGTGCTACCGAATACGATGCAGAAGAACCTGCTTCCATTCCAGCTTATAAACGAATGGGGTTTGGCTTCAATGCTTCTTATGAATTTGACTTTGCAAGAATTGGATTGATCTTTTTTCGCGCAAAAGACGATGAAAACTCTATTGAGATTCCCTTTCCTGCAGATATCAATCTGGCTCCCAAAGAAAATGTGGTGTTAAGTACTCAGGCTAATTTTAGACTGTTTGATAAACTTCAATTCTCTTTAGAATATGCGGTTTCGGGCGTTACCGAAGATACAAGAGCCACCGAAGAAGCGCAAAGAACAGGCCTCACCGGATTTCTGTTAAATACTAATATAACCACAGATTATTACACCGCTCTTCGTGCAGACCTCTCTTATCCTGCCGGTAATGGAGCAATAGGTGTAGGATATGAACGGGTAGACCCAGATTATAAAACGTTTGGTGCCTACTTTTTTAATAACGATCTTGAAAATATTACCATAAATGCTTCACAGACCATCTTTGACAATAAGGTTAGCGTAAGTATAAATGCAGGCTTGCAAAGAGATAATTTAGATAATAGCAAGAGTTCAGAATTACAAAGAATTGTAAGTTCCATAAACGTGAGTTATACGGCCTCAGACAAACTTTCTTTAAATGCTGCCTACTCCAATTTTCAATCTTATACAAATATCCAAGATCAATTTGACTTTATAAATCAGGTAGCCGATTTTGATAATATTGATACGTTAAATTATCGGCAAATATCTCAGAATGCAAATCTCGGAATTAACTACGCTTTAAAAAAAACACCTAAAAAAGTACAATCCTTAAATCTTAATCTTACCTATCAAGGCACCAATAATCAACAAAACGGAGAAACTATTGAAAGTGGTCTTTCTAACTTCTATAATGTCGCCAGCGCTTATGCTCTTGGTTTCCCGCAACGAGCCATGACAGTTTCACTGGCGGCTAACGTTTCTTATAACTCCATAGAACCCGATAAAAATCTAACTGCAGGACCTACCTTAGCAATCACCAAATCGTTTCTGGATAAAAAACTGAGAACGAATTTCTCCACTTCGTACAATACGGGTTTTAATAACGGAATCAAACAGAATGATATTTACAATTTTAGACTGAGTGGAAATTATACTTTCCTAGAAACTCACAACCTCAGTCTCAATTTACTTTCTCTTTTCAGAAGTACAGAAGCATCTGGAAGCAATACTGATTTTACGGCAACGATAGCTTATTCATATGCTTTTGATAGTTTCCGATTAAAATTCAAAAAAAGAAATAGAGTCCCCTCAGATACAGCACTTAAAAAACAGCTGCCTTCAGTTCAATTCAGATATCGATCGGTCACTTACAGCGGAACATTTGCTCAAGTGAATCAGCAACTTAACGATGTTAGACGTAGCAGTAAATTTATAAATATTCCACTAGGTAAACAAGATGAACTCACCCTGTTATACGCAGATGTGATAGCACAGAAGAAACCCGGAAACTATAAGGAAAAAGCACTGGTTTTTCTGGAAGCTTTATACAGTTTTGATGATTTTCTTAAAACCTACGATCAACTGGTTTATAACGTAATAGAGCGAATTAAAGAAGATATGGCAGATATAGATTTTGTTCTCGAAAAACGATTTCTGGAAACCAAATTTACTTTGGATGAAGTCATAAAAGCTCCCAACATTCAGGGAGAAGAAATTAAAAAACAACAAAAAGAACTAAGAAACCGACAGGAAAAATTGGTGGGACATCGTTGGATGGAACAAAAATTTGAAGAGTATACTTCGGTTAACTCGATAGAAAACCCTGATAAATTTCTAAGAGAATTTAAAGAAATGGAAGCAGCCAGTACTTATCGTAAGTACGAAAAAGAAAACGATGTTAAAAAAATTGAATTATATTTAGAATCCCAAATAATTGATTTCTATTACCATAAGTCCTTAAAGGAAGTAGATCCAGAAAAGTTTGAACTTAAGTACATAGAAAAGAAAGAAAACTAACCAGAATTATGATCAAGCGTTTGAAATATATCGTTGGCTTGCTTTTGCTATTTGTTCTCCATACAAATGCGCAAACATTTCCGGTAACAGCCGTACCTCAGGTGAACGCACCCGCACCTATTTATTTTACTTCGTATGCAGACGCCAGTATTATTAATGGTCCGCTAAGGTTACAACTAACCTTAAACGATCTCACCGTAAGCAACCGGGAAGTAAGAATCAGAGCCTTTTTTGAGGGAAATGGGATTGCCTTTCAAAGTAATGATATCGTAATTGGAGCACCTGCTCTTTTTCTAGATGGTGGGGTGCCGCTTAATTTGGGAGTAACTGAACTGTCCCCATACTTTGCTTTTGAAAATATTACGGGCATCTCTCCTGCCGCATACGGACAAATTATTCCAGAAGGTTCCTACCAGTTTTGTTTTGAAGTCTATGATGTATTAAGCGGTGCGAGGCTATCCAGACGCAGTTGTGCGACCACCTATATTTTTCAAAACGAACCTCCTTTATTGGTGAGTCCGTTTAACCAATCAAATATTACCGAGCAAAATCCGATCAACTTATTTTTTCAATGGACACCAAGGCATATTAATGTTAGTAATGTACAATATGAACTCAGTATCGCAGAGATCTGGGATAATACGGTAGATCCGCAAGCAGCGTTTCTATCATCACCGCCGGTATTTCAGGTAACCACTACCAATACCTCTTATTTATACGGCGCAGCCAATCCGTTGCTATTAAGCAATAAACGCTATGCGTGGCGAGTTCAGGCGAAGGCGCTCAACGGTGCCGAAGAAGTAGGGCTTTTTAAGAATAACGGTTTTAGTGAAATTTTCTGGTTTGACTATTCCGCTCCCTGTCTTCCGCCAGAAAATGTAGATCATGAAGTGAAAGGTACCCATCAGGCAAATATTCTATGGGTAGACTTTACAAATGAAGTACCCGAATTTAATATCAGGTATCGGGAAAAGAGCAATGACGTACAGAATCAATGGTTTTATTCCAAAACAACAGCCAATTTTATCACCCTATGGGATTTGAGACCGGGCACTGTATACGAATATCAGGTAGCCAAAAAATGCAGCCTTACCAACAGTGAATATTCAGCTATCCAAACCTTTACTACTTTTATTCAGGATGATGAAGCCGGACTCTATAATTGCGGTATTGCTCCCGATATAAGCATCAGTAATCGGAATCCGCTGGAAAACCTCAATACGGGAGAGACCTTCAAGGCAGGAGATTTCCCAATAAAAGTAATAGAAGTGAGCGGAAGCTCTGGCAGGTTTAGCGGTAAAGGCTACGTAAGCATCCCCTATCTGGGAAGTATTAAGGTAGCTGTAGAGTTTACCAACATATTACTTAATACAGACCGTCAACTTGCAGAAGGAACCGTAATAACCACTTACGATCCCGACTTAAGCGGTATTATCGACCCATGGGATGAGCTAGACGATATTGGTGATATTATCAATGGCGGAGACAATATTGTATTAGATGATGTAGATTTTGATATTGAACGGATAGAAATTACCGATGATGGAAACACGCTTGTAGTGATTGGTAAAGACGAAAACGGAAATGATACTCAGATTGAATTTCCTTATGACGACACAGATACTTATCAGGTCACCGGAAGCAATGGCGTCTTTGTAGTTGATGAAGAGGGGAATCTTAAGAAAATCGGGGAAGTCGCAGACGGGGGTTCAGTCACAGGAGACAATACAGATGGTGTAAATCCCGGTGGTAATGGTACGGTTGATAATCCGTCTGCTGGAACTTTTGCTAATAACGATATTGCTGTAACTTATGTGAAAAGTGAGGATACCAAGTACGGCTGGGATGAAGTAAACAATCCTTACGAAGAGCAAAACTATCCTAAAGTAAAGCTAGAAAGTGGTGGAGAGATCTATCCTTTTCATAAAGCCGTACCTACAGGCAAAAGCGATAGCTTCTATGCAGATATCGATATAAAAAATCCGGAGATCTCAATAGACAGCCTTGTTTTCAAGACGGTTGCCGGAATGGCTTTAAAAACGGAAAGAGTTGATGGTGAAAACCGATTCAAAATCATCGTTGAAGGGCATACGGGATATAAGAATGAGGAAGCTCTTATCACCTATAAAAATGGTACTGGAAAACAAGTAGTCATTTCCAGTTTTTTTATTCATCATTTAAAATCGTTTGAAGACGTAAGGATGGTATTGGTTCCAATCAATAATGCTTTCATTGAAGAGGATGCAGTGTCACTTGCTGCGAATACCTTTGCAAGTTCAGGAGCAGCACTGCAAATAAGTAAGGCACAACAATATGATCTGGCAATTACCGACTGGGATAAAAATGGAAATAATGAACTTGATTACGATGGCAGCGGATTACTTTCCCAGCTTCCGGAAGAATTTGCGGCTATTAAGAACAACTTTAAAAATAATTACAGTGCCTACTCTAATCGCACCTACTATATATTCGTTTTTGACAATAATATAAGACCTACCAAATCAATTGCCGGATTTATGCCCAGAGGCAACCAATTCGGATTTGTTTTCTCTGGCAATGGATCTGGCCTTGAAAGCAAGGCTAAACAAGCGACAGTAATTGCTCATGAAATTGGCCATGGTGTTTTTAAATTACAACATCCTTTTGAAACTACCGCACAATCAGGAAGTACAAACTGGTTAATGGATTACAACAACGGTAACGGTACTGAAATTTCTAAGGTACAATGGGAAGCCATGGGCGATGAAGGTATCCAATTGTATTTCTTTGACAAAGATGAGGAAGGGGAATATGATGGTGACGAATATGCTTCTAAAGTATTTCAAACGGTAAGATGCAGCTACGCCGGGGGAAATTCAGCTATTGTTCCCGTTAAATTTGAGTGGGCCTCTCGCAGAGTGAATACCAAAACTGAAGATTTTGGAAATCTTGATATTATCATCTCAGAAGAAATAACCAATCTTGGACGGGTACAAATTACCACTTCCTTTAAGCCTTCAGATTCTTATTACGGTGTTGGCGGTAGAACGTTCTATATACTGGATTATGGGGGATTGGTAATTCGTAAAAGTAAATCCTCCATAGTAAGTGATCCAAATGATCAATCAATTAGAGATCAACTTAATAAACTACAAGACTATCTCTTTTCATATACTCAGGAAGAAATTCAAGCGGATTACGAGCAGGTACTTCGACAAATTGAAGGAAAGGAATCTTTTAATGATGAAGATATCAAAGCTTTAAAAGATATCGCCAATTGTGCCGCTAGCAAATTTTCAACGCGCAATCGATACATTATCATAAAGAAGATCGCCTTCAAATATAGCGGACTTAAAGAGCGCTATGAAGATCTTATTTTTGACCTTATTGAGAATCACGGCAAAGATGAGACAGTCTTTGCAAATGATTTCTTAGATGAGTTTGTGAATGATCCCGATGGCAGCCGTTTCTTGGAGAAGTTGTTCAAGAAATCTGATAACAGCGGAATCATGACATTATGGCTTGGTAATGAGCAGAATTTTGATCGATTCCTTGATATCTTTTACAAGTTATGGTCCAATAGCAAATATGCTAATCCTGATCTATTTGACTACACCGAAGAAGGAGACGGAGATTTATCCACTCCGCTAACCCTAATGTATTCTGAGGGAAAATGGTTCCCCGTTGCGTCGTACTCGGGGGCTGCATTTAGTGGAAACACGATTACCATCACAAAATCGGTTTCTCGTCCTATCTATACTCCCTATGGAAATCAATACCAAACAGAACGAACCCGACTGCAATATGAACTTTTCCAGCCAATTTTAATTTACCTGGAGGGTCAAACTAATGACGTGTTCACCGGAATGTACCCTGCCCTTTACTTTGCAGGAGATGTACAACGGGATAATTTAAAAAAGAATCTGCAAAAAGCAGAATTAGCTTTTGATGTAATCACCACGGTGAGCGGTATTGGCAATCTTTTTAAACTAAGGCATCTCAGACATGTCTCCAAACTCGTTAAATTGAGAAAGACTACCATTGCCGGAATTACATTTACCAGCGATGTAGCCAATATCATTCTCAAATATACTGAGTTGTGCGAAGTGGTTTCAGATAAAGAATTCTGTGATGCTTTTGAAAGTTATAACAGTTACCTGCAAAATGCATTGTTTGCAACCGGAGTGGTTCAAACGGCGATGGGGCTTAGCCGATTGAGAGCAGCTCGCCAATATGAAAAGAATAGATCAAAGTTGATCGCTCGTTACGGTACAGATGATCCTAGGATTCGGGAACTGGATGATCACTTCATCAAAAACGTACTTGATTATACCGATGTCCCGGATGCCTTAAAACAAGACATTCAAAGCTCTGCTGAACTTGCAGATCTTTTTAAGAATCTCGATGAATTAACCAAACTGCAATTAGTAAATGCCTGGAGTATACTTGAAGGCAATCCTATCTTACGAAAAAGACCTCAAAATTTACGTACACTCCGTGAAGCAATGCTAAAAGGAGTTGATAGAGATAAATTAGCCGAAGCAATTGGCAAATCCAGAAGCAAACAAAAACTGATGGATGAAATTGCGGATGCCGAAAGCTATTATCACATTCTGGTGATCATCAAAGATTATGATAATATACCAGGAGTCGCCAGAGGAAGATACAGCAGTAATTCATCATCTATATCAGACAAAAGTATATTACCCAATGGTTGGGATAGCGCTTATGATTTACCAACAGATAAAGTGAAGACCTTTTCAGGAACTATTGATGCGATTGAGCTTACAGCAGGTCAAAAGATCTATAGAGTACATCCTCCAAATGGTGCTGGAGGTCCTTACTGGACTCTGCAAAAACCACGTACACTTGAAGAGGTAATCGGAGGCACCGCCGTAAGACCTGAATGGAATAATTTTGAATACCTGAGCGAATATAACGTTCCTCAAGGTGTCACCATCAGAGCATGGAAAGGTAAGGCTGCCAAACAGGCGGTGAGTGATGTACCTAGTAATTATCATTTGCCGGGAGGAGATGCACAACTTTTCATAGGGTATATTAATCGTCAGGACCCAAACTTTAACCCAAAAACCAGCCAAACTTCATGGTAATCAAATCCTTTCATACCTACTTGAAGCCCTTGATAGATTTCTATACGGAAGTTTACGAGACCTCTGAAAGTACCATCGATAAGAAATCGGCACTTAAGGGCATCAATGGAGTACAGTCAATTCAGAAGGAAATTTTGAAGTATGAGAAGAAACAGCAGAAAAAACATCTTAAAGTAATTTACAACCAACTGTCTAATCTATCTCGGGGTATCGAATTTTTTGAAAATTTTGAGACGAACGAACAACATAATGCATTGGGTATTCATATTTACACAATGCAGGAAAAAATTGAAAAAGAACTTAACTGGTAAAATTGTTAGCCTACGAATAATTTTATATGAAAAACATAAAGACATACCTATTTGCCTTGATATTTATATTTCTAGCATTCAATGGCTTATACGCTAATGAAATGTTGCATGGCCCAAGAGAGAAAGACAGTATTTCTTCTTTAGGATCTAAAGATAGCTTACAGGTTTCTAATACGTTAAAAGTACTAGCTCATAAACAAGCACTTTTAAAATCAGGTGTGTTGGGCCTTGAAAAGTACCAACCTGTTGTTACCAAAGAATACCGCTCCTTCCCTTCGCTAGACAAAGCCCTGCAAGAAGAGGCTTTTCACATCCCGCTCGGGAATATGGAACCTGAATTTAATGAAACCTATCTCAAAAATAATTTTCCGGTAAATCCGCAAGCGGGTGAACTTCGCAAGAAAGCCTCTCAGGTGATCGAAAAACTCAAAGAGTTAGGAAACTTTGTAGATATACTAACCGGGAACGATCTTTTACAGCTTCCCGTGGGGCTTCGTAAAAGAGATCCCTCTTCCGGTAACGAAATTGTGATTGCAGTAAGCGAAGTCAAATTTCACCCAACCTATTCTGAACTAAAAATATTTGCCAGCCTTAGCATTCCTCAAAAAGACACTAAATTATTCTTTGGAGCTGAGGGCATCAAATTTTCTCATGACGGCGCTCTCGTAGGAGATGCCAAACTGGTGCTGCTTGGAAATCTGCCTATTGCTTTCAACGGGGATAATTGGCTCCTTACGCTCAAGGGAGGGGTGAATATGCAAAACGGACAATTTGAAGATAAAAGCTACCTTTCTATAGATTGCGCAGGCCTTAAAGAAATAAGTCTGGAAGGCAACCTGAAAGTTTCTCGAAGTGTTCTAATTCCTCTTAATGAAGACGGAACCTACAAATGCGGCGAAAGCAAAGAACCCTTTGCGGTAGATGAAGAAGGTAAACCCGCCCCTACCGCAGCCTGCTATGTTGAGACTTCATTTAGCGTGAAAGCGGCAGGTTGGAATGATATTTTATTAGATGTTACCATTCCTGATTTTGAAATAGCTGGCTTTAAAGGTTGGGCTTTCCACATAGAAAAAGCCGTGCTCGACCTCAGCGATACCCGTAGTGCAGATGGGTTGATTTTTCCACAGGTATACCAGCAATTGCTTACCAATGGTGACCAGAATCTATGGCGGGGAATCTATGCTAAAGAGGTAAGTATTATGCTACCGCAATCCATAGAACGTATCACTGGAGGAGAAAAAAGAGTAAAATTCACGGCCTCCAATCTTATTTTAGATAGTTTTGGAGTATCCGGAAGTTTTTCAGCCGTCAATCTACTCCAAAGAGGAGAAGGTGCTGCCGGAAAATGGGGCTTTTCAATTGATTCATTAGGCATCACGCTGGCTGTAAATACAGTTGTTGGAGGTACATTAGCCGGAGGTATTAAAGTTCCCATCATGAAACAGCCTTTGGGCTACGAAGGCTGGATCGCAGAAAACGAATTCGGACTCTCGGTAAAGCTACAGGAAGAATATGATGTTCCAGTTTTTCTGGGAAAAATGCAACTGCAACCTAACTCTAGTGTATCTATTAAATCTATTGACGGGAATGTCTATCCTTCAGCAAACCTTACTGGAAAACTTACGGTAGCAGGAGCCTTAGATCAGGAGTCAGAAGAGGGAGCACCCACCAACCTTTTGCCCGAGCAATATCAGGAAGAAAGTGCTTTTTATTTTAAAGGGATTGTATTTGAAGAACTGGAGTTGCAAACAGAGCCAGGTAAACCCTATATCAAAGCTAAAACCTTCGGTTTTGACGGTCAGTTTAAGCTGCTCTTTTTCCCAGTAACTATCTCCAACATGCAGCTGGTAACTCCCACCAATACTACTGCCGGACTCAAATTTGATCTCAAGGTAAATCTGGATGGATTTGGAGCCAATGCCGAAACCAATATGGCTATTATGGGGAAACTGGGTGAAGATGCCAGACTCCACGATTGGAAATTTGATAAGGTAGATTTTGGAAAAATAGGGGTTGATTTTGAGCGTGGTGGTGTGAAGATTAAGGGAGAACTCGCAATCATGAACAAAGATCCGCAGTACGGGGACGGATTCTCGGGTTCTCTGGAGGCCACAATTGAAAAGCTCAACCTAAAAGCTGGGGGTAAAGGAATGTTTGGTGCCAAAGATTTTCGCTATTGGTTTGTGGATATCTGGAAAGACAAAACAAGCGGCGGAGATGGTAATTTCCTTATTAGTTCTTTTATGGGAGGCGTATCGCACCGAATGAAACGAACCGATGGTAATAGCTACTGGACACCTACACAAGCAGTATATGTGCCT
The DNA here is from genome assembly GCF_037782385.1 of Ascidiimonas meishanensis. NCBI lineage: Bacteria > Pseudomonadati > Bacteroidota > Flavobacteriia > Flavobacteriales > Flavobacteriaceae > Ascidiimonas > Ascidiimonas meishanensis. The sequence continues at coordinate 108,429 of NZ_JBBEXD010000006.1, read as the reverse complement.
AACAAAGATTACGGTTTAGGTATACGTGGGGGTGTTACTATAGGTACCAAAGGTAAATCCTCTTTTCGGGGGAAAGCAGTGCTGGAACTGGAATACAACACTTCCGGCGGTTTAAATCGCATTGGTTTTATGGGAGAAGGTGCCCTGATGACCGGAGAAAGTCAAGAAGTAGTAGGAGATAATATTGAAGGTTTTGAAGGATTAAAGAAGATCCTAGACCGGGTTGCCAAATTCGAAAAAGAAAATCCTGAGCTCTTCCGGAAGCTTCTCATGTACGGCAACTATACCGAGATCGCCAAAGAATCGGTACCCATAAGAGAAGTGGCTTCCAGCGGAAAAATGGGCGTTTTTGTAGGGATCGAAAAAGATTTTACAACCGATACCTTCCACGGTCAGTTTGAATTGTATCTAGATATGAAAGGCTTGAGAGGTGTGGGTGACTATAACAAAGCCGGATGGGTGGTGTTACATTCCAGTCCCGATCAATGGTATTTGCATGTAGGTTCGCCTACCGATAGGCTCGGACTGGTATTCACTATAGGCTCTGAAGAATTTGAAGTAGGCGGTTATTTTATGACTGGAGACCTCTTACCTACGCAGTTAGCTCCACACCCGCGAATTCTTGAGATTTTAGGAGATGATATTCTCGACAAAAATAGAAGACCCAATGAATTAAGTGCCGGACGCGGTTTTGCCTTCGGACTCAGCTTTGCGTATCGCAGAAGTTTTCAATACCTCATCTTCTATGCTACGCTGGAAATTGGAGCTGGTTTTGACGTGATGCACAGATACTATCCCGATGTTAGATGTAGAGGAAGATCAGGACCCGTGGGTAATGATGGATGGTATTCTATGGGACAGGTGTATGCCTGGTTGTATGGGGAGTTTGGTGTACGTATTAAACTATTTTTTATCAAGAAAAAAGTCAAGATCGCCAATGCTGGAATTGCAGCATTGTTACAGGGACAATTCCCGAATCCTACCTTCTTTAAAGGATTTGTAGGCATGAATTTTAGTGTTTTGGGCGGATTGGTGAAAGGACGTTTACGCCTTAAGATCACTTTTGGAGATGAATGTGAATTTATAGATATCAATCCGTTTACCGAGGTACCCATTATTTCAGACCTTACCCCTATTAACGGTTCTAACGATGTAGACGTATTTACCGCTCCGCAGGCCGTTTTTAACTATGCCGTAGGTAAACCTTTTTCAATAGACACAGAAGAAGGCTTGCAAACCTTCCGGATCAATCTGAAACGTTTTGAACTGCAATCAGAAGGACAGGCGATCTCCGGTAACCTTGAATGGAACGATGCCAACGATGCACTTACTTTTGTACCGGATGAGATCCTTCCGCCTAAAAAACCAGTATATGCTATTGTAGAAGTGTCTTTTGATGAAAAGGTAGGGGGTAGTTTCCGAACAGTTATGAAAAGTGGTCAACCCATTATCGAGAAAAGAGAATCTACATTTACTACGGATACGGCTCCGGATCATATTCCAATGCAGAATATAGAATTTGTTTATCCACTTCCAGATCAGCAGAACCTCTATCCGGAAGAATATAATAAGGGATATATTAAACTCAACCGTGGTCAAAGTTATCTGTTTGATTCAGGATATACCATAAAAGCACAAACCACCCTTCAAAATATAAATGCAGTACGCACCAACCTCAGTTACGATAAAGGCGCTAAAATGGTTTGGTTTGATATGGCAGATCTAAATACGAGTAATGTCTATGATATGGATATCATGGCCTTCCCTCCGGGCGCAAATGTGGTCTCAGAAGTGGTCGTGGAAGAAACAACTACTACCTTTGACGAAGAGCCTGGGGATACCAGTTGGTTTGATCCCGGATCTGGAAGTCAGCAAACCAGCAACGAAAATGCAAGCGTCACAGTTGCGAACAAAAAAGCTGCGAAGGTGACGGTAAGCAATGCGCAACCCAAGTCATTACTCCATTACAGTTTTAAAACCAGCAAGCATGCCACCTTCAAACAAAAAGTACGATCTCTAACTATTACAGATAACATTACCGATATTGTAGCCACAGACATTCATACCATACATTTGCGGCTACAGCCTTATGAGAACTTTGAGATCCCGGAAGTAATCGGCACGAAGTACACCAAAAATCAACCCTTGGTTAGTGGAGAATCGCAATTGCGTGATACTTACTATCGCAATAAGGTGTATCCTTTAAATTACCAGAATTATCCACTAGACGGAAATATTAGGGTAAACAGAGATGAAAATACATTGGGCGTTCCACCTGCAAAAGCCTTGCAAGTGCCTAACTGGTATGCTTTCTACCTTCAAAATCAGCCACAATCTGAATACGTAACCACTAGATCTCCTTTAATGTATAACCTGCCTTTCTATTATAAATCAGACTTTTTACATCTTCAATATACCATTGTAAACCGATATGTAAATAGCAATAATATTAATCAGGAGGCTTACAATCGGTATCAGTATCTCATTGAAGGTGTTTTTCCGGCGATGCCACTGGGCAATTATCGTACCTATTTGAAATATGAAACCCCGGGAGGCATACATACAGATCGTTTTGAAATTAAATTTGTAAATGACTAATGAAATTAATCATAGCTACATATCGTTTTTTTAAGCTTAGTATCCTGATTACTGTACTCTTGTTAAACGTTCCTGTAAATTCACAAGAGAACATTGGTGCAGTAAAAGTACTCGCAAGAGCAACTACCAATAAAGTGATGTTGAGGTGGGCAGTAGACAACCCTCTGGGATGGAAGAAGGCCAACGAGCATGGGTTTATTATTGAACGTATTACAGTTTCCAGAAATGGGAAGGCGGTAATTCCGTTAGAAACTGAAATGCTTACCTCCTACCCCTTACGCCCTGCTCCTTTGGAAGAATGGCAGGATATTTCTCTGCGTGATGATAATGCTGCAGTAATTGCTCAGGCATTATACGGGGAAGACTTTGAAATATCTGCAGCAACAGGAATGAGTAATGTGCTGGCCATGAATGCAGAACTTGAACAACGCTTTACATTTTCCATGTTAGCAGCAGAACAAAGTTTTGATGCTGCAAAACTTGCTGCCTGGGGATTTGAAGACACAAACGTTTATAAAGGTGAAAAATATCTCTACAGAATTAAGGTAAACCTTCTTGCAGAGACTAAATATACCATTAAAAACGGAAGTGTTTATGCCAGCACCGATTTCTTTGAAGAACTCCCAAAACCAGTAGGTTTTGTAAGCCTTTTTGCAGATAATAACGTAATGCTTAATTGGAACTATTCCATCCTTCAGTATGTATATTCATCTTATTTAATAGAAAAATCAGAAGATGGTGTGAACTTTACACAGGTAAATGGTCAGCCTGTATTTAATGCTGAAGAAGAGAAAGAAGATGCGCAGATTTCTATGTTTTTTAACGATTCGATAACCAATAATAAAACGTATTACTACCGAATTAAAGGCGTTACTTCTTTTGGAGAGACGGGTCCGCCCTCACCAATAGAAAAAGGCAAAGGCAAAGATATTCTGGATTACACGCCACACATCACCAGAAAACTACTTCCGGATGTAGAAAGTGTAGAATTGTACTGGGAGTTTGCCGAAGAAGGAAATGCGTTTATTTCAGGATTTTCCTTGAAAAAAGCAAGCAAAGCGGAAGGACCTTATCAAACGGTTCTAAAAGATATTCCCGTTACTGCGCGAAAAGTGCAATACAAAGGAGTTGGCAGAACAAATTACTTTAGCATTGTGGCGATGGGAAAAAACGGCACGGAAAAACCTTCCTTTCCAGCGTTGGTGCAGCCAGTAGATTCCATCCCTCCTTCTCCACCCATAGGATTAACCGGAACCATTGATACCACTGGAGTGGTTCGCATTAACTGGGAAGCGAACAAAGAATCTGATCTTTCCGGATATCGTATTTATCGAGGGAACAACGCAGAAGAAGAATTCTCTCAGATAACGAAGCGTCCGCAACGAAATAATTCGTTTACCGATACGATTCTGGTTAGAAACCTGAACAGGAATGTTTATTATCAAATTATAGCGGTAGATCAACGTTACAACCAATCGCAACCATCAGAAATACTGGCTATTAAAAAACCGGATATGACACCGCCATCACCGCCTGTAATTGATTCTTACGATCTTACGGAAAAAGCAATTGTCTTGAAATGGATTCCGAGTTCCAGTGAAGACGTAACAAGTCATGTTATCTATCGCAGATCTCTGGGGCAAAAAGAAGCTTTATGGGAAAAAATAGCCACACGTAGCATTGATGAAAATAATCAGTTTGATGATTCAGCTATCTCTGCGGGTATGCGATATGCGTACACGGTTGTTGCTATTGATGAAACCGGATGGGAAAGTAATCCTTCAACGCAGCTGGTGCTTACAGCTCCCAAAGAACTTTTTGGGGATAAGATCATGCGATTTAACGCTACGGCAGACCGCGATAACCGGGTTATTCGTTTGAGTTGGAAAACCAAAGATGCCAATGAAACTGAATTCTTGCTGTATCGTTCGGAAGGAGAAGCCCCGCTTACCCTCTACAAAACCTTAGCAAAAGACACACAAGTATATAATGATGTTGATCTGATTATCAACACCAAATACAGTTACGGAATACAATTAATTGAAAAAGACGGCACCCAATCTGCCATAAAAAAAGTTGAACTAACCTATTAGCCATGATAAAAAAGTTAGGGATCATATTAGGGTTTGTATTCGCTATATTTTTCACAGCGAATATGAACGCTCAGTTTAAGTACAAAATTGAGTACTCGGTAGAAATATTAACAACCCCCGGTAACGCCTTTAACGTTCGTATGTATTTGGTAAATCCACCCGATCGAACTGGTGGTGGCGGACAGTTTTTTGCGGCAAGAGTTAATTCCGGGCCTGTTGAAACTACTTTTAATGGCACCGTGGATGAGATCAAGGAAATGCCAGTTCAGGTTACCAGAATAAATAGACAAATTAGATATGACCGCTCTGGTGGCAGAATAGACCGATACTACGATTTTGGATGTAACTTCATTAGCGGTAATAATAATGACTGGATTCCTTCCAATTCTTTCATTCAATATTTCAATGTGTATGAAATACAATCGCTTGCTGTAGTAAATGGATATACCCCTTCAACAAACAACCTCAGAGAATGTGAGACCAAGACATTGCGAATAGCTGATGTTTCATGTACACGTACTGCATATGCGGTTCAATATCAAGTAGGCAGCAGCACTGTTTGGCAAAACTTTTTACCCTATCAGCGTAGAAGTAGTTCATTTTCTTTTAATCGGACTGATTTTCCTGGATTGGACAACTATGAATCACTTCGTCTGCGTGTACAATACAGTGAAGGTGCAACTCCAGAATACTCTGATGTTTTAACCTATACCTATAATCCCTGTCCACCTAACTTACAAGGAAGCCCTGTAGCCACAAACACCACTTGTTTTAATGCTACAGATGGAGGCGTGACCCTTAATTTTGATCGTTCATTAGAACCGGATGAAGAATTTAGATTTACATTGAGTGGTGTGACCCCAGAAGGTTTCACCATTCCGGAACAAGACTTTAGAACCACCGCAGGAGGTACTTCGTTTACATGGCCTAACGGACTCGCAGCAGGAACTTATACAGTTAGTTATCAGACCTTCTTCTTGCAAAATAATTCCAACCCCAATGATGATGTCCCTTCGGCAGCTGCTAGTACTACCAACTTTACTATTTCCAGACCCACTGAAGTTACGGTGGGTACCAGTAATGTTGCACAACCTTTGTGTAGCGGAGATACAGGAAGTGTAACGCTGACGGCGGGAGGCGAACAATCCTTTGAATCAGGTACCTATCAGTATTCTTCAAATAACGGGGGAAGCTGGCAGACCTCTCCTACCTTCAATGGTCTTAATCAAGGGCAAACATATACCTTTCGCTCAAGGCTGGCACTCTCAGGAAACCGCTTTTGTGTGAGTCCGGGAAGTCAGGTGGTCGCTATCAATTCTGTTGCAAATCCCTTAGTCATCAATGCAGCGTCCGCAACACAACAACCCACTTTCGCAGGAGCGACCAACGGAAGCATTCTGGTTGCACTGAACAATGTGGGCGGATCACCTGCCTTTAGATACGAAGCCCTGACAGGTGGAGCTAATGGTACCGTAAGAGCTTCTGCTAATACCAGCAATCGTTTTGCTACTTTAGCCGGTTTAGGAGCTGGAGTTTACACGATCAAAGTCATAGACACCAATGGTTGTGAAGCAGTTTTTGCTTCCACCATCACACTAATAGAACCAACGCCGGTTCAGCTAACCTCTATCAATGCAACTCCCATCAGCTGCTTTAACGTAAGTGACGGATCGCTTACCGCAAATCCTTCCGGAGGAAATGTGTCTGGCATTGGAGATTATCGGTATCGGTGGACACGTCAGGGAGATGCTAGTTTCCTGAGAACCACCAGAACTATCACCAACCTGCAGGCAGGCGTCTACACGGTGACCATTACTGATTTAAATAATAATTTTACAGATCCCAATACTTCTGCAAGTCGCTCTGCAACACTTACCAATCCTACACAAGTAGTGATTAGCAGCGCGGTAGGAAACGATATTTCCTGTAATGGTGCAGCAGACGGCTTTATAAGCGTTACGGCTAGTGGAGGAACCCTTCCTTATAGTTATAGGTTTGGCTCTAGCAACACCTTTATTGCCTTAGGTGCTGGCGTTACTAGTTGGAATATACCGATCGCTTCTCCAGGAAGCTACAGCCTTTCTGTACGGGATGCAAATAATTGCCGTGTAGATCTTCCTACCAATATCCTTATTGATGAACCTGGTATCATAAGTATTAACGAAATACTAGGTGCCCATGTAGATAATACAATTTTTGGAGGTACTGATGGGGTATTGGAAATAAATGTGGCGAATACTCAGAATCCCACCACCTACAATTGGTTCAGAAACGGGAATCCGTTTGCACCGCCAGCAGGATCTACAAATACCAGACTCATCAATCTGCCTGCGGGAAGTTATACCGTGAGCCTCCGTGATGCAAACGGTTGTACCGCTTCCATAGCATCTCCTATCATTATAACAGAACCAGGCCCTTTAGCCTTTGATTCGGTAGTAGATATTGATATTTCCTGTAACGGATTGACGGATGGTAGCATTACTGCAACAGTCTCCGGGGGAACCGAGCCATATACATACATCTGGAGCCTGCAGGGAGATCCTGGGTTTACAGCACCCAACAGTGCTTCTATCAACGGACTCGCAACAGGAGTTTACGATCTCAATGTTACTGATGCTTCTGGTGCCAACATACAAACCACCTTAAGCATTACAGAACCTGCCCTAATCTCAATTAATGCCACACAAATTAATAACCTTTGCTTCGGAGAAAATTCAGGAAGTATAGATTTGAGTGTGAACGGAGGTACCCCACCTTATAGTTATGTTTGGAATATAGGAGCCACCACGCAAGACATCAACTCATTACCCGCCGGGAGCTATTCTGTGACTGTGACAGACGCAAATGGATGCAGTGCCGTATATAGTACAAGTATCACACAACCAGAAGAACTGATCATCACTCCTACGGTCACTAACATTACTGGTTTTGGTACCGATGATGGGGCTATTGCTATTTCGGTAACCGGAGGTACTGCCGGCTATGCTTACCAATGGACGGCCGATAATGGATTTACAGCTACCCAGGCAACTATTTCAGGGCTTGCGCCGGGAAGATATACTTTAACAGTAACCGATGCTAATTTTACAGCTTCAGGAAATGAAGCAGGATGTGCTGCTACTGCTGTTTTTGACCTGGCAGAACCGGGTGAACTGGTCGCGAATATTACAGAGACAAATGCCCTGCGCTGTTTTGGAGATACCAATGGAAGTCTGCGCGCCGATGCCATAGGTGGAATAGCTCCTTATAACTATCAATGGTTTCAAATTATTTCCGGAAACCCGGTATTGCTTCCGGTGACTTCACAAGTGATTTCCGGACTTTCTATAGGTCAGTATCAAGTAGAAGTAACAGATACCAATGGGATCCAGAACTTGTCTCCAATATATGACCTGACGGAACCTGCTCCATTGTTGGCTAGTATCGCCTCGCAAACAGACCTCTTGTGTTTTAATGAACCTACGGGAGCCATAGATGTAACTATTACTGGAGGTACGCCACCTTATTCCTATTCATGGAGTAACGGAGCTATTACAGAAGATTTAAATGCAATATCCGCCGGAAACTACTCCGTATTAGTTACCGATGCGAATGGCTGCGAAGTATCATTGAGCACAACGATTACGCAACAGGAAGAAATCATAATTAATACCGCAGTTACTGGTATTACTGGTTTTGGCACCAATGATGGTGCCATCAACGTGAACGCGACCGGAGGAACAGCACCCTATGCGTACGAGTGGTTTGCCGATAACGGGTTTAGCAGTACAAATGCTTCTATTTCCAGTTTAAGTCCGGGACGTTATACATTACTAGTCACCGATACTAATTATACGCCTTCGGGAGATTTGTCCGGTTGTTCGCAGACAATTGAAATAATCCTTACCGAACCTGGACAACTTCAGGTCGACATCATCGAAGTTTTTGACCTTTTATGTAACGGAGATACCAATGCAGAATTATTTGCCGATGTGACAGGCGGAGTAGCTCCTTATTCGTACGAGTGGTTTCAAATCGAAAGTGGCAATCCGGTAAGCATAGGCCAAAGTACAGACTTCGCTACCAATCTGGGAGCAGGAAGTTATCAAGTACAGATAACAGATACAAACGGTGTACAAACAACTTCATTGGTTTTTGAAGTAACCGCCCCTCCTGCTCTGGAAATTACGCTCGATAATCTTACCGAAGTATTGTGTTTTGGCGAAGATACTGGAAGCATAGAAACTACAGTTTCTGGAGGTACGCCACCTTACATTCTGGAATGGAACACAGGTGCTTCCAACGCTGATCTTTCAAATCTAACTGCGGGAACCTATACCCTTACGGTGGTAGACGACTTTGGATGCGTACTCTCTCAAACTTTTGAAGTACGAAATCTTTTTGCTGAATTATTATTAAGTGATGTGCAGATTACCAATGTATCTGCTTACGAAGGAACCGATGGCGCCATTACTGTAACCATTGAAGGTGGTTCTGAACCTTATGCAATTGAATGGATTCGCCTTTCTGATACTAGTATCATAGGAACTACCAATTCTATTAACAATCTTACAGCCGATGAATATCAATTAACTATTACGGATGCTGCGGGTTGCAACATCACTGAAGTTTATACCATCACTCAGCCAGATATTGTAGAAGCAACCCTTACTAATCCTGTTTGTGTGGGAGATTGTAACGGAAGTATTGACGTACTCGTAAATAAGGGCAACGGAACCTTTACCTATCTCTGGGATACCGGGGAAACGACGCCTAACCTCAGCGGACTTTGTGCGGGTAGCTATAGCGTTACGATTGACGGATTTGGTAACGGCCCCCTCACCAGAACATATGTATTGGAGGATCCAGTACCTTTGGCGGTTGATCTGGGGGAAGATATGACCCTTTGTCTTGGACAGTCGGTGATGTTGTCTGCAGCTATCGATGATTCGGATACTACCTATTTATGGAGTTCTGATAACGGGTTTAGCAGTACAAATGCACAACCGGTTATTGATGAAGCAGGAACGTATACTGTAACGGTTACCAACAATCAAGGATGTATCGGAACCGATTCCATTGAAATTTTTGTGAGCGATCAGGAAATCAGTGCTGTTTTTCTAGCGGCTACTCAGGTATTTACTAATGAAAATCTAGTGGCTATAGACGTAAGTTCTCCGGTGCCTGATTCAGTGGAGTGGCTTATCCCTGACGGGGCTAGCGTGGTGTCTCAAAATCAGGATTTCGTGGAGCTCTATTTTGAGAATCCCGGCACCTATGATTTGTCTTTATTAACACGTTTGGGAGATTGCCGAGCCATCCAAACAAAATCGATCATCGTATTGGAAGCAGAGGAATTTGAGGAAGATGATAAGAACGAAGGATCGGTACGCAATATTCAGGAATTTCTCTTGTTTCCGAATCCTTCAGACGGACGTTTTGCGGTAAAAGTGGTCTTAAAAGATATAAAAGATATTAGTATAAAAGTGTTTGGTCTTTCCAATAATATATTACTAGAACAAAAAATTGAAAAAGGAAAAAATGCGTACGAAATTCCTTTTGATCTTACGAACGTACCCTCTGGTATGTATGCTGTAGTACTTGAAACTCCCTATGGAAATGCTATTAGAAAATTGATAATTCAATAACTCATACTATCTAAAAGAATAACACTATTTATTGCAATAGAAGCTTAATGTTTCTTGAACTTTTAAAATTAAAGAATAGAAACTTTATTTTATTGAGCTTTAACTAACTACTAGTTTTTCAATATATTTGAGTTTTAAAAAAATAAAGTCTCCATGAAAAGAATTTTGCTCATTACAGCAGGTATACTTCTTAGCTGCAATACTACGCAACAGACTGCGAACAATGAATCCTTAAAGAAAGCAGACTATAATCCTTCACCTTATGCATCTACTATTTCTCAGGAAGACTTAAAAGAAATGTTATATGTGTATGCTTCAGACAGTTTTCAAGGCAGAGAAACAGGAACTCCTGGCCAAAAAAAAGCGGTAAATTATATTAAAAGCCGTTATGAAGCACTTGGAATTCCCGCCGCCCAAGACGATGGGAATTACTTTCAAAAAGTACCTTTACAAGGCAGCAGCATTCCCCAAGCATCTTTAATTATAAATGATAAAGAGTATACTATAGGGGAAGATTTCGTAGCCTATAGTGGTCCCAATGATGTTACCATAAATGATTCAAAAATTATCTATGCTGGTTACGGAATAGAAGATGAAAAGTACTCAGATTACAAAAATCTGGACGTAAAAAATAAGATATTGCTTATTAAAGCTGGTGAGCCCAAAAATGCAGATGGAACCTATGTTATTTCTGGTTCAACTGAGAATACTCCTAAATGGTCTAATATCAGAAAAGCTTTTGAATCTAAAATTGAATTAGCAAAAGACAAGGGTGCTTCTGGTATACTTTTCTATGATAAAGATAATTACAAAATGCTCCTCACCCAGTATGATTATATGAAAAATAGAAATAGTGGAAGAATGGGTTTAAATAATTCTAAAGGAGATTCCTTTTTCTACTTCTTTATCAATGGAAAAATTGCTACCTCAATCAACGGCTCTATTTCTTCTAAGAGTGAAAGCAAAGTGATTAATACAAAAGTAAGTGCCGTTTTTGAAGGCTCTGTGAATCCTATTGATTCAGAAAACGTAGTTGCATGGATTAAAGGAAGTGAGAAACCAAATGAATACATTGTGATTTCGGCACATTTAGATCATGAAGGAGTAAAGAATGAAGAAATTTATAATGGCGCAGATGACGATGGTTCCGGAACAGTTGCTATTTTAGAAATTGCTCAAGCATTTCAAAAAGCAGTAAAAGAAGGGAATGGCCCTAAAAGATCTATCGTTTTTCTTCACGTAACCGCTGAAGAAAAAGGACTTTTAGGCTCTGCATATTATACAGACAATCCTATTTTTCCGCTAGAAAATACCGTGGCTGATTTAAATATAGATATGATAGGACGTATTGATCCAAAGAGAGAAGGAGATAGAAATTATGTGTATTTAATTGGTTCAGACAAACTCAGTACAGAACTTCATAATCTTTCGGAACAAATTAATGACAAGTATACCAAGATCACTTTAGATTATAGGTATAACGATGAAAATGATCCGAATCGTTTTTACTATCGAAGTGACCATTATAATTTTGCGAAAAATAATGTTCCTGTTATATTTTACTTTAATGGAACGCATAATGATTATCATAGACCTTCTGATACTCCAGACAAAATTGAATATGATCTTTTAGCCAACAGAACAAAACTTGTTTTTCATACGGCATGGGAATTAGCTACTATTGAAAATCGTATTGTTGCTGATAAAGTTATAGAAGCAAAATAATCAATTGAAAAGAACTTTAAAAGCATCCTTTAAAACGGATGCTTTTTTGTTTTCTCATCTTCAAACTTTTGAAGTTTTAAAAAAATGCGCATCTTTGTATTCTTATGAATATAGCAGGCAACACATTAGGATAATCAATATATGAGGCAGGGAGCCTCCTAAAACCTATTTTCTTCAAAGGTTGTATTGATTTTAATTTAGTATTAATTCAATAGATTACAACTAATGACTGCTAGACATTCTAATATATTCAATAAGATTTTATTTTATTTTAAACTTGCCCTTAGTGGTAAAGAACAAAATTTTACCACAGGTAGTATTCAAAAAGCTATCTTTTTACTAGCTGTTCCCATGATACTAGAGATGCTCATGGAATCCGTATTTGCCTTGGTAGATATTTTATACGTATCACGGGTAAGTGTAAATGCTGTAGCCACCATTGGCCTTACCGAATCGGTAATTACACTGGTTTATGCATTGGCTATTGGATTAAGCATGGCAGCTACAGCCATTGTGGCAAGGCGTAGTGGAGAAAATGATAAAAAAGGAGCTAATGAGGCAGCTATGCAAGCTATTTTTTTAGGAGTGGCAGTGGCTATTCTCATTAGTATCCCTGGTATACTATATCCAAAAGAAATACTTGCCTTTATGGGAGGTGAACTGGATCTTATTGAAGAAGGTTACCAATATACTCAAATATTGATTGGTGGAAACATCACCATTATGTTACTGTTTCTTATCAATGCTATCTTTCGTGGAGCAGGAAATGCATCCATGGCAATGTGGACGTTGGTGCTTTCTAACGGACTTAATATTATACTAGATCCTATTTTTATTTTTGGATTAGGGCCCATACCCGAATTTGGTGTAAAGGGTGCTGCTATTGCTACCACTATAGGCAGAGGTACTGCAGTAGTTTTTCAATTGTTTCTTTTATTCTATGGCTGGGGTCGTATTAAACTGGGAGTAAAAGATTTGGTGCTCAAAAGTAAAGTGATGCTTAATATGATTCGCATCTCTATTGGCGGAATTGGACAATTTTTAATTGGTACCTCCAGCTGGGTTATATTAATGCGATTTATGGCAGAATTTGGAAGTGAAGTGCTTGCCGGATATACCATTTCTATTAGAGTAATCATGTTTACACTGATGCCCTCATGGGGTATGAGTAATGCGGCAGCAACTTTGGTAGGTCAGAATCTGGGAGCAAATCAACCCGAGCGGGCGGAAGAATCTGTCTGGAAAACTGGAAAATACAATGCTATATTTATGCTTTCGGTTTCTTTAGTATACCTTTTGCTAGCACCTGAAATCATAGGCTTATTTAGTAATGTTTCTGATGTAGTCAAATACGGATCCTTAAGTTTACAAGTAATTACTGCTGGTTATTTGTTTTATGCCTATGGCATGGTAGTTATACAAGCCTTCAATGGAGCAGGTGATACAAGAACGCCTGCATTCATAAACTTTTTCTGTTTTTGGCTCTTTCAATTACCAATAGCGTATTTGGCTGCCTTTGTTCTAAATTGGGGGCCAATGGGCGTTTTTGTAGCCATTACCCTTGCTCAGGTTCTAATTGCAGGAACTGGAATTTTTTATTTCAAAAAAGGTCGTTGGAAAACTACGACAGTGTAAATAAATTAAAATATCTTTAGAAAAGAGAAGGTGATTTTTATAAACCAAAAACTTCTAAAAGTTACATTCTTTTTTCGCCTCTTTTTTGTGTTGTTTATTTTGTAATTTTAGACTTTAAAATCATTCCCATGGAAAAATCAACTCACGGTTTCAATACTGTATGCACTCATACAGGTGAACTGAAAGACGAGCAATTTAAAGGTGCTATATCACCTTTATACATGAGCACATCTTATGCCTATGAAAACGTAGATGTTAAAATGTATCCCAGATATTTCAATACGCCCAATCAAAGAGCGCTTTGCCAAAAGATAGCAGCATTGGAACATGCAGAGGCAGCACTGATTTTTGGAAGTGGAATGGCAGCTGTAAGTACAACTTTAATGGCCTTCTTAAAACAAGGAGACCATATTGTTTTACAAAAAACATTGTATGGGGGTACTTTTAATTTAGTAGTAGAAGAATTTCATAAATTCGGAATTGAATATTCATTTACCGAAGGTTTGGAAGAAGAAGATTTTAGAAAGCAAATTAAACCCAACACAAAGGTTCTTTATATAGAAACCCCTTCTAATCCGCTTCTTACTATTACTGATATGGATATGGTTGTAAAAATTGCCAAAGAGCATCAGTTGATTTCTATGATAGATAATACATTTGCCAGTCCGGTAAATCAAAATCCCATAGATTTTGGAGTTGATATTGTTATTCACAGTGCTACTAAATATTTAGGCGGACATAGTGATATTCTTGCAGGCGCTGTGGCTGCATCGGCTCAGCATATAGATAGAATTTTTCAACTTGCAAAAAATTTAGGAGGAAGCTTATCTGATTATACTGTTTGGTTGTTAGAACGCAGTATTAAGACCTTAGGATTACGAGTTAAAGCACAGAATAAGAATGCGATGAAACTCGCTAAGTTTTTAAATAAGCATCCCGATATTGAGCAGGTTTATTACCCTGGTTTAAAATCACATCCTGATCATAAGTTAGCAAAAGCACAAATGAAGGGCTTTGGTGGGATGCTATCTTTTGAACTCGCAGCTCATCTTGACGCCAATATATTTATACAAAAGCTTCAACTTATTAAGCCCTCTATGAGTCTTGCGGGTGTTGAAAGTACCATCCTATCACCTACCAAAACCTCTCATGCATTGTTATCCCCAGAAGAGAGAGCTCATCAAGGCATCCGAGATGGTTTATTACGATTTTCAATAGGTATTGAAGAAAAAGAAGATCTTATCGCAGATCTGGAACAAGCCATTAAAAAAGTAAAAGAAAAGCAAGCTGTAGCAGCTATAAAGGCATAAATATCTTAGGTTTGTTAAAGTGCTAACCGCTCCAAACACCTATCGTTATTTCACCAATAACTTAATTAAATTAGATTACTTTCTATGAAACTAGACATACTCGCTTTTGGTAGTCACCCAGATGATGTAGAATTAGGATGCGGCGCAACTATTGCCAAAGAAATTGCTGCCGGAAAAAAAGTAGGGATTATAGACCTTACCCGCGGTGAACTAGGAACCAGAGGTTCTGCCGAAATCAGAGATCAGGAGGCTGCTAATGCAGCCAAAGCCCTTGGTGTTGTGATTAGGGAGAATCTGGAATTTGCAGATGGCTTCTTTACAAATGATAAAGAGCATCAACTAGAAATTATCAGAATGATTCGCAAATACCGCCCAGAGATTGTGTTATGCAATGCGATAGACGACAGACATATAGATCACGCTAAGGGCAGCAAACTGGTAAGTAATGCTTGTTTTTTAAGCGGACTCCTTAAAATTGATACCAAAGAAGACGGTGGCGATGTTTGGCAAGCACCATGGAGACCCAAACTGGTTTATCACTACATACAATGGAAAAATATAGTACCAGATTTTGCGGTAGATGTTACCGGCTTTATTGATAAAAAATCAGAAGCTATTCAAGCATATACATCACAATTTTACGATCCCAACAGTGAAGAACCAGAAACTCCCATCACCAGCAAAAACTTTATAGATAGCATTCATTATCGTGCGAGGGATTTAGGCCGATTAATAGGAACTGAATACGCAGAAGGCTTCACCACAGAAAGACCTATAGCAGTACAAGGGTTAGACAACTTAATTTAGACAAAATATTTTTTATTTTTCTTTGAAGAAACACGCAAATAAAGTACATTTGCATCCGCTAATTACATGGTAGTTGTAGCTCAGCTGGTTAGAGCGCTGGATTGTGGTTCCAGAGGTCGCCGGTTCGAACCCGGTCTTCTACCCTTGATTAAAAGCCTTTCGGAAACGAGAGGCTTTTCTTGTTTTAATAAGCCTGTAGAAAACTTGCTGGGTGAGAAGCCTGCCCTGAGCGAAACGTAGTGAAGTCGAAGGGAACCCGGTCTTCTACCCTTGATTAAAAGCCTTTCGGAAACGAGAGGCTTTTCTTGTTTTAATAAGCCTGTAGAAAACTTGCTGGGTGAGAAGCCTGCCCTGAGCGAAACGTAGTGAAGTCGAAGGGAACCCGGTCTTCTACCCTTGATTAAAAGCCTTTCGGAAACGAGAGGCTTTTCTTGTTTTAATAAGCCTGTAGAAAACTTGCTGGGTGAGAAGCCTGCCCTGAGCGAAACGTAGTGAAGTCGAAGGGAACCCGGTCTTCTACCCTTGATTAAAAGCCTTTCAGAAACGAGGGGCTTTTCTTGTTTTAATAAGCCTGTAGAAAACTTGACTGAAAATTGGTTAATGCTATTCTATAGGCTCCAATAATTATTTTAACCAACTCATCTTTTTGGTCCTTTTTTATTGTTTTTATTGTTTTTGTTTTTATCGTCACTTGGTTTTTTATTTTTTGAACTCTTACCCTCTACATAACCATCTGGCTTAGAAGGTATGCTAAATCTGGAGAAATCAACACTATTATTATCTCCTATGCTTTCTTGTGCTTCCAGACCATCAAGCATATTGTTAGTAGTATCAGTCAAACGCATGAAGTCAGTCTCATTACTATTACCATTATTAGCTAAATTTAGTTTTTCAGCAATAAGATGATCTTGTAAATTATTTAGTGAATTCATACTAAGACCTGCTTCTTCTGAATTGAAATGTCTAGTTATTGCTACTTCTCGTCTGATATTGAAATCATCTATTATTGCATTTGCTACGGGTAAGTCATCGGCATCTTGAGAATCCACCCTATTTTCTATCTCACCCATGGTGCTTTGGGTCGTAACTGATTTACTTTCAATACTTAAATCTGTCACTGGAGTCACTTCTTCCGTAAAAATTATTTCTGCATTACTGATTTCAGTATCGGAGTCATTTGTGGTATTAATTGAATTCTGGTCCTGAGAAGCAGACATATCTACTTCATCACTAAAGTTCACAGCATCTGCCCGCACTGGTTCTGCCCTAGGTATATCTTCATCAATGCTTGCATCTGCTATGGGTATGATTAAATCTCCATCATCTGTTATCGCTACTGCCTCAGGTAATTCACCATCTTGATAATCCAAATAAGTCACCCGACTTCCTATTTCATCCATAGCGCTTGGAATAGTAGCTGGTTCGTTTTCACGACGTAATTCTGTCATTGGAGGTAGTTCTTCCGCAAGCGCTACTTCTGCATCCATAATTTCATCACCCGAGTCATTTACACTATTGATTGAATTCTCATCTAGTGAATCAGGAATGGTTTGAGCATCTAAATCGTTATTATTAGCACTGGTGATTGAATTTTGTTCTTCAGATTCGTTACTACCGGTAATATTCTCTTCCATACTAAATTTCACTTATATGTAGTCCTGATTTTTAAAAAAAAATCAGTTTAATTTCCCCGTAGTTTTATAAACCCTCTCTAAACCACCATCCCCATTTTTTAAAATACCTATTGACTTTAGAATTTATCTTTTGAGCAACACCTATTTGTATCCTTACTTTTATAAGTATTAGAAATTCTCTTCAGTATAGCGTTTGATTATTGAACCAAAATGGTGAGTTTAGTAATAGTAATATCGTTGTTTTCACTACTCCCATTAGACCCACGAGCAGACTTTAATTCAACATACTCCAACCCTGCGAAGTTTTCTTTTGCTTTATATCTATATAGTATTTCTCCATCTTCTTGCCTTACAAGTTCACTAATTTCATAGTTAAGAGCTTGAACCCTTATGCTGGCTCCTTCTTCTATTCCAAAAGTTCCCAGACTGTATTCTAATATTTCCGTATTTAAAACGGCTAGCGCTTCCGAAATTTCTTCAGTTCCATTATCATCATCACTATAACAAGCTCCCATTACACTTGTTAACATCAATACTAAAAAAAGTTTTTGAAATTTCATCTTTAATTTAATTATTCCATTTATCATTGTAAAATACACTAAAATAGTCAACATGTAAAAGATGATGTAATATCTAAATTATCTCATGTAATAAGTGAAATAATTTGTTGTGTTTTAAGTTTTTACTTAAAATCATCCTTTTTCATTTTTAAAAATCATTCTTGTCTTTTTATAAGTTCCGAGTTAATTCTTGAATAAGTTTCGTGTGCTCCGGAAATTTTGTAGAAAGTTTGTTCCTATCTGCTAATTCAAAATCTGCAAAATCAAAACCAGGCGCCACCGTGCATCCAACAAAGGCATAACTTCCTCCTTTTTTAACGGAAGAAGCAAACCAGCTTCCTGCTGGCACCATTAATTGTGGAACCCCTGCTCCATCTAAATGATTGTTTACTTCGAAACAAGTATAATTTCCTTGAAGATCAATTACGTGTACTTCTAAAGAGTCTCCTTTATAAAAATGCCATAGTTCGTCTTGTTGAATTCTGTGAAAGGCAGAAAAATTTCCCTCAGTTAGTAAAAAATAAATAGCCGTACTGTAATTTCTATCGCCGCCAAATGTTTCTGGTAATGCAGATTTATTTATGATTCCTAAACTTCTATAGGTTTCCTTGTAAAACCCTCCTTCGGGATGTGGCTGCATGTTAAACTTTTTTACCAATGCATCAATCTGTTCTTTTTTCTTCATTCTATCAATTTTTAGCGGGTTTTATTAAGATCATTTCCAAATTCAAAAGTTATAAAAAAATCATCTGTACTATTAATTTCTTGCAATATTTTTCGGGTGACTCCTATCTTCACTAATATGGCATCCTTGCGCTATACTGTTTTATTATTATTTTTAATATTTCAGCTAACTTTATAAAGGTTAAACAAGTTTAAAATATTTTAACCAAAAAAAGTATTCCATAAAATAAATAGCAATAAATTTAACTGAATCTACTTTTATCCATAGATAATCAGAAAACATTCATACCGTTTGAGCAATAAACCATTTATAAAGAAAATATGAAAAGAAGAGACTTCAGTAAAAATATTGCTTTAGGTGTTATTGGCACTACTGCCCTAACCTCCTGTTCTCAAACGCCAAATGTTTCCAAACCAGAACCTACTATTGTTAAAGGTTTTAAGGTAACACCTGAATTAAGCAAACGTATGTATCATAAAGCACTGGAAATTACCAAATCAAAAGTGAGAGGAGGAGAAAGCGAGCCGTTTTTTAAAAAACCTTTTGTAGATGCTGCTTTTTCAGACAATATTTTTCTTTGGGATACCTGCTTTATAGTTTGCTTTGCAAAGTATCATTTAGATGAACTCCCTGTTTACCAAGCCTTAGATAATTTTTATGATAGAATGGAAGCAGACGGGTATATCTGCCGGGAATATAGGATTGATGGGCATCCTTTATGGTCAAAAGAACACCCTGTTTCTATTAATCCGCCTTTATTGGCATTGGCAGAAACAGAAATCTATACCGTAAATAGAGACAAACAACGCTTGCGAAAAGTATATCCCATTCTCAAGAAGAATTTTGAGTTTCATGTGGCTCGTTATCAAGGAGAAGATAAGTTGTTCTGGGGTGATACATTAGGAATGGGTATGGATAATATTCCTCGTTTTCCACGTGGCTGGACTACAGAAGAAGGTAATGGCATGACACATCATGAATTAGGAGAAAAATTAGGTAAAATGAGCGGTGCAACAGGAGAAGAGCGATTAGATATATTTATTAAAGATTATGTGGAAACCTTACAAGGTGTCTGGAATGAAGAAGGCAGACTCGTAGATTTTACAGCACAAATGGCAATGTACGCCTTACAACTTAAGTTTATAGCGCAAGAAATTGGAGAAACTAAGGATATTCTGCAATATGAAACATTTCATGCAGACCTAAAAAAAGCCTTGAACAAATTATGCTGGAATCAAGAAGATTCTTTTTATTATGATCTAGGCTATGATAAACAAATTAAACGCAAACATATAGGTATGTACTGGACACTACTAGGCGAACTAGTTCCAGAAGACAAGTTAGATGCCTTTTTAGCACATCTCACCAATCCAGCTACTTTTTATCGCAAAACGCCTCTACCGGCATTGTCTGCAGATGATCCTGATTATAAAGGCTGGGGAGACTACTGGCTTGGTGGTGTTTGGGCGCCAACCTCCTATATGGTTTTAAAAGGATTAACGGCTAATGAAAAGCATGAATTAGCGCAAGATCTGGCACAAAAAACCTATACCGCTGTAGCTGAAGTTTTTGAAGCGACTGATACCTTCTGGGAGAACTATGCTCCAGATCTTATTTCTTATGGAATGCCCGCCAAAAAAGATTTTTGTGGATGGACAGGTTTGGTACCCATTGCCATTTATAAGGAATACATTGAAAACAGTCTTTGATAACCAAAATTTATAACTAGTTTATAAAGTATCTATCTAATAATTTTAAGGATTAGTAATTTCTTCCATTATGAAAAATAGTAGATTTGAAATTTAAATAGTTACTATTGAATAATATTCCCGCCTACAAGACCGAATTAATTGAATCGGATACGAAAAAAATACAATACCTTTTTAAAAGCAAAGAAAGTACTCTCCATGTCTAGAGTAACGAAGGAGAGAATTTATACTATTGCCAAAGATCTAAAAGGAAAAGAATTGTTCTCTGAAAAAGTAGATTTGGCAAAAAAAGCATTAAGCAAACTTTAATCACTTCCTTTTTAAAATAGTCGTTAAGAAACTATAGTGTATAGCAAGCGTAATCCGAAATGGGTTATGCTTTTTTATTTAGTTCTCCCCTACTTTTTATTCCATCTTCCTTATTTCACACTAAGAGATAATTACCGCTACTTTTTCTGTAAGTATATTAAATCACTGGTTTTCATTGTAAACATTCATTTTTGTAAGTTTGAACTCAAATTTCAATAGCTTTGGCCATAATAAACCATCCATACAATAAGAAAAATAGTTATAAAATCGTATATAATTACTTTTAAATTAATAAATCATTATCTAGATGTCTAACAAGTCAAATAAAGAAATCTGCCATTCTTATCTAAATAAATATGCTGAAAAGGACTTAAATGGTATTGAAGAAATGTTTTCAGATCACATTGTTTTAAGGGATTGGAAAATTAGGGTTAGCGGGAAGGAAAAAGCGGTTGATGAAACCCGTAAAAATTTTGAATCTGTCAATACAATAGCTATAGAAATACTCTCTACCTATGAAAGTGATGATACTGTAGCTGCTGAACTCAAAATTACTATTGACGATTCTGAGGAACTATATGTAGTTGATGTAATTACCATAGGCACCGATCATAAAATTAAATCTATTAGAGCTTATTTAGGAAGAGGTGATGAGGCTCCTACTGTTAATTAAATTCAATTTTACACAGGTGCTTTAAAATTAGCTGTGCTGAATATGTCAATAACTCTTTAAAGTAAAACCAAAAGTTAAAAATCTATCTTCTTGTTTTTGGTCTTCTATCACAATGCTTTCAAAGGTATTAAGGTAATTTATTTTGAAATTTAAAAACTTCCAAATGGGGAGTTCTAAACCAACATCTGCTTGCCACCGATAATTATTGCTTTCCTCAAGAGAGGGCTGAAAATAAAATACATGATTTAAAATTACTTTCTTTTTAAATAAATGATATTTCCCATTTACCCAAATGGTACCACGAAGTGTCTTGATAGATTGGCTTCCATCATACTCTGCACGGTTAAAGCTAGCTTTACCAAAATCTGTTCGCTCGTACTCACTTGAAATTGAGAATTTGAGCCAATCATCATTCTTGCTTAAAATTTGAAAGGTAACTCCGGCGCCAAACAGATATCGCAAATCTATTTCTCTTCTAAAATTGGTACTTACAAAACCTAATATCTGGGGATATATTTTTCGTTTGGGATTAAAATATAAAAAGTTGAGACTCAAAATATCTTCATCTGCTTTTTCCCTACCAAACTCCTGATAAACATACGAATTTTGAGTTTTGAAAACCCATTTTTTCCAAGGTTTAAAACTGAGCTCAGACTTAGCTCTAAAAATCAAAGTTTCTACATTTCCTCCCTGCCAAAACCCGGTTAAAGAGAGTCTGGCTTTTAAATTAAGCGTGTCACTTTCATTAATTTGGGCTGAAAGAAGCACGGGGAGAAGCAAGAAATAGTACAATACCTTTTTCATTCTATTTTACGCTAAAATTACGCTTTCATAAAAATCCCGGAAATATAATTATTTATAAATAACTAACAACACGTTTATTAAAGATTTTCTATTGGGTAGGTTCTGGACACAAGTATATCAATAGGCAGTTTATTTTTATTTATCAGCTTCAGCCGTACTTCTCATTAATAGGCAATAATTACCCTTTTCCTCTGTAAAAAACCTACGCTCCACAGATTCATCTAACCATTTACAATCTCAAAGGATATCAAGAGTTTAGAGTCCCTATTATTTTTTATATTGTATCACATATGCAATTTTTGAGAAAATTAGGCCAGATCACTACTAAAAAGGATGTAACACTTTTTGTGGGTTTCTATTTTTTTTCAACCCTCATCTATTATACAGCAAGCTGGATTTCGTGGGGAGCATTTAAACCAGGACATCCGCCCTACTTTAATGTAGAGGAGTTTTTTGCATCAGCCGGAGCTCAATTTGCTATTAGTTTTTTGATCACTATCCCTATTTGGTTTATCACCTCTGTTTTACTCACTAATTATACGCTTAAAATAAGACTTTTATCGCATTTACTGTTCTTACCACTCTATATTGCGATATGCTATTTTTCACTTCTTTGGGTAACCCATTTTTTTGGCTGGGCAATGTATAGAAGTGGATACAATACCATTTGGACGCTTTACATTTTTATGCTTTTTTATTTAGTGCAATTTGGCTTTATGCACGCATACGCATACTTCAAAAGGTTCAAAAATGAAGAAAAAGAGAAGGCAATATTACGAGAAACAGCTTTAAAGAGTCAGATAACAGCTTTAAAATCTCAATTAAATCCGCATTTCCTGCATAATTTATTCAATTCTATAAATGCCACCATACCACCAGAAAATGAGAGGACTAGGGAACTTATCGTGCAATTATCTGACCTATTTAGATACCAAAATTACGCTTCTCAAAATGACTATGTAACCATAAAAGAAGAAATTGATTTTATTGAAAGCTATCTAGAATTAATGCAAATTAGATTAAAAGAACGTCTACATTTTTCTTTTGATGTACCTAGAGAACTACATACGTATAAAATTGCACCTATGTTATTACAACCGTTGGTTGAAAACGCAGTTAATCACGGGATTGCTTCTAAAATAGAACCTTCCACCTTACTCATTAAAATAGAAAAAAAAGAAGGTCAATTACATTACGCTATTGAAGATACTGGAATTGGTATTGAAGACAAAGAAGCAGTGCTAACAAAAGGTTTGGGGTTACTAAATACCAAAATGCGACTGAACAAAATTTATAACTCAGACTTAAAAATTGAAGATAATACACCTTCAGGAACTAAAATTTCATTTGTAATTTGAAAACTATTATACTCATAGATGATGAAGAAGACGCGAGAGATTTGCTAAGGCATTACATCGCTATCCATAAAGAACTCTCCATTATAGGAGAAGCTACCAATGGATATGAGGCTGTAAAATTAATAAATAAATTAAGGCCAGACACCATATTTCTGGATATCCAAATGCCAGGTCTTAATGGTTTTGAGGTGCTTACGCAATTAGAAGAAATTCCTGAAATTATCTTTTCTACTGCCTATGATCAATATGCCATAAAAGCTTTTGAGGTTCACGCTATTGATTACCTGCTTAAGCCCTATGGAAGAAAACGCTTTGAAAGCTCACTCAAAAGAATCTTGAAGAATCAAGATAGCCTGATTCCTTTAGCGGAGGAGTTGCTTCAAAAAGAAACAGAATTTCCATTAAAAGTAATTTTACACAAGGGGATGAGAAAAATTATGATTAATGTAGCAGACATTACCTATGCAGAAGCCTTTGGAGACTACACCAAAGTGTTTACTGAAAATGAAGAATTTCTTTCTACTAAAGGGATCTCACAACTTAAAGACAATTTCAATCCAATATCTTTTGTAAGACTGCATCGTTCCCATTTCGTTAATACAAATACAATTAAAGAACTTAAGAAAATAGATAGGTATTACTATATTCTTTTAACCAATGGTAAAAAATTTAGAGTAAGTGATACCTACCTTCCAGAAATAAAAAAAATAGTTCTTTAACAACTTCATCTATCTATTTTCAAACCCATCTACAATAGTATGGATATATAGTTGCTGCTACCTATGTTTGAGATGATTTAAATAAATACTATGAAAAACTTACAGAAAATCTTATATTTTATGATTGCTACATTTGGCTTTTATCCAATTGCTGTAGCTCAAATTCAGGAACCGCAAAAGATTTCAAAAGAATCAGACATTGACATAAGCAATTATACTGGTATTATATCGGAACAGTATGCAAATGGAAGTCCTTCGCTTTGGAAAACACTCATCAATGGAAAATCTGAAGGACTTTGGCTTGAGTGGTATCCCGATGGAAATTTACGCTACAGAGCCTATTGGAAAAATGGTTTAGGAAATGGAAAATGGGAGTATTTTTATCCCAATGGAATCTTGCGTTCTGAGAGTTTTTATATAAACGATATCGCTCAAGGAATTTATAAAGACTATTTTAAAAACAGCCAGTTAAAAACAGATGTCACCTATCTTAATGGTAAAAAAGAGGGTATTGAACTTTTGTACGATGCAAACGGAATTTTACGCTCGCGAAAGAAGTATACTAATGGGATACAAATTATTGACGAACCACTTATTTTTGAAAAAGGAGTGATCTCTGTTACTTATGGTAACGAATGGGGAATTAACTTTATGCCAGATGGCAATACTGCTTACTTTACAAGAAGAGATCTAAATACCAATAAAAAGCGAATCTACGTAACTACAAAAAGTAAAAATGGATGGAACGAACCGTCCATTGCTTCCTTCTCAACAGATGAAGACGAAGCGGCTTTTATAAATAAAGACGGTAGCAAGTGCTACTTTGCTTCCTATAGACCTTTACCAGACGGCAATACCTCACAAAAAATGGATATGAATATATGGGTAATGAAGAATATAAATGATACGTGGTCTAACCCAAAACCACTATCAAGTACTATTAATAAATCTATGCAAACTGCTAATATATGGCCTGCCAATTATGAAGCCGGACCTGCAACAGACAATCAAGGGAATCTTTATTTCTGGACAAAAGGCTCTAAAAACAAGGTGACAAATCTCTTTGTCGCAACTTTAAAAAAGAACGGAAAATACGACAAGCCAATAGAACTAGTACCCCCATCTAGCCATACCAATTATGATACTGCGCCACAGTTTTCACCCGATGGGAACATTATGTTTTTTGGATCTGATGATAGATACGATGGGTATGGTGAATCTGATATTTACTATGCTGTAAAACGAAATAATAAGTGGTCTGCTCCCAAAAATTTAGGGCCTATAGTTAACTCATCTAAATCTGAGGGGTTTCCTAGTTTTTCTCCTGATGGAAAATACTTTTACTTCAGCAGTAATCGCGGAAATGAAAAGGATGAGAATGGAGAAAATATATGGAACCTCTATTATATGGAATCTCAATTTTTAATGATTAAATAAACTAGTATGAAAAGATTTTTAACGATTTTATATTTTATAAATTTTATGGCATGTGCCCAAAATGATGCTGTTACCATTCCACCTTCATCAGAACTCATTTCAATGGATGATGCAACCGTTAAGTATGGCACCCAATACGGGCAGCAGTATTTTGCCAATGGAAGTAAAGAGCCGTATACTGGCTTCTTATGTGCGAGATATGATAATGGCGAACTAGAATCTGTTCAACAATTTAAAGACGGCGTAGGAAATGGGATTTGGATTAATTATGATCCGGATGGACGTAAGGAATCGCAAGGCACCTATGTAAATAACAAAACTGAAGGACCAGCAATGCTGTTTTATGAGGATGGAAGTGTCAAAGCAAAAGGAGACTACATTCATTGGAAAAACGCTGTAGGCTGGTGGACGTTTTATGACAGGAAAGGAAATGTAGTAAGCCGAAGATTTTATACCCGGTAATTTTTCTGTAGTGTAAGCTTGGTCTTGAAGCCTTCAAGAAAAACCGCTGCTTATGTGAATTTATAGTAGGTGGTAATCCCGATAGCAACCTATTTTTTAGTGCATTATTCTTAGCTCATATATCTATTTCTAATAAAGAAGTATATGCTGCACAGTTTTGTGCGCCTATATTTGTGAATCCTGTTGTTTCTATTCTAAAAACTGCTTTCGTTAGATTTAGACAACTCTATCTATTTTCTGTTTGATTATTCTTAAAGGTTCAAATTCGCGGCTTCCAACCGTTGAAACAAGCCTATAATATGAAGGCATTGAAAATAGAAAAACGCTTCCAATCTTTATAAAAACAGCCCTAAAATTAATCCTGAATTTTTTCGTTTTTACATATCCCAACCATCAAAAAATCTATTTTTTGTTACAATAAATAGTATAAATATGTATTTTTAAGATACCCCAATGGCTGTGCCTAAGACAGATTGCCGTTGTGCTGCATTAAAAGAAACGTATAAGAAACAAAGTACTATGGAAAATACAAACATTAAAATACCTGTTTGGTTTTGGGTAATTGCAATTATCTTTCTTTTGTGGAATATCATGGGAGTCCTTTCTTTCTTTGCGCATACTTTTATTTCAGAAGAGGCAATTGCGAAACTACCAGATAATGAAAGAGCACTTTATGGCGAATATCCTCTTTGGACAACCATTGTATTTGCAGTTGCAGTTGTTTTTGGTTTTATTGGTTCGTTAGGATTGATTTTAAAGAAAAAATGGTCCAAAATGGCTTTTATCATCTCCTTGATGGGCATTGTTCCTCAGATGATCCATAATGTTTTTTTTACCACATCAATAGAAGTATACGGTACAGCGCAAGCTGTAACCATGCCCATTTTAGTTGTTATCATTGGCGTTTTTTTGATATGGTTTTCTAATTTTTCTATAAATAAAAATTGGCTTAAATAAAGGTACTAAATAAAAAGCTTATGAAATACAAAGCAACTACGCCCGAAGAATACATAGCACAACTTCCTGAAGATAGAAAAGAAGCAATTGAAAAATTACGTGAAGTAATATTAAAAAACCTCTCTGAAGGATTTGAAGAAGGAATTAATTATGGTATGATTGGATATTACGTACCTCATTCCATTTATCCTATGGGGTATCATTGTACACCTGAATTGCCGCTCCCATTCATGAATATTGCATCGCAAAAAAATTCTATCAATGTTTATCACAGTGGGATTTATGCCGATAAAGAATTATATGATTGGTTTGTAAGTGAATATCCAAAATACACTAACCGCAAATTAGATATGGGTAAGAGCTGCATTAGATTTAAGAAACTTGATGACATACCTTATAAATTAATTGGAGAATTGTGCACAAAACTATCCGTGGAACAGTGGATTAAGATGTATGAAATGAATATCAAAAAATAGAAAATATAAAACAGTCAGCCCATGGATTGGACAGAAACCTACCAATCAGGAGATTGAAAATGATACCTATTCTTTAATAAAAAAAAGCAAAATTAAAAAAGCCATAGAACTGGAAATAACCTTCATGTAAACTTCTTTGTGAAAGCTTCCTGTAAAGTTTCTACTGTGTAATTATAAGGTAATGTCCAACCCCCATTATTTATGATAAAAGTGTTAAGAGAATGAAATTAAAAGCTGGTTTTTAGTAAGTATTTTCTATTTTTATACACGAACCCAAATTTTAATCATTTTAGAATCACCTTAATTAATGAACAAAAAGATACTATTACAAGGCATTTTGTTTGATGAAAAATCTTCTTACTTACAAGGTCCTAGTGAAGCCCCTCCTATCATTCGCGAATATTTACATTCTGGAGCTTCTAATTATTATGCAGAAAATGGTATTGAAATTACCTCCACATTGTATGATGATATAGGAGATTTTGAAATCACTGCCTATGACGAGATTGAGAAGATTACTACTGAAAATCTTGAAAAAGGGAATCTATTATTCACCCTTGGTGGAGATCACTCTATTACCTACCCTGTTTTAAAGGCTTTACATGCTAAACATAAAAAATTCCAAATACTTCATATAGATGCACATGCAGACCTCTACGATAATTTTGAAGGCGACCCCTATTCCCATGCGTGTCCGTTTGCCAGAATTATGCAAGACAAGCTTGCTTCACATCTCACGCAAATTGGTGTCCGCACTTTAAACCCGCATCAAAGAGAACAAGCTAAAAAATATGGGGTTGAGATTCAGGAAATGAAGGATTTTGATCCTACTAAAATTAAATTAAAAGACATGCCGCTGTACATCTCTTTAGATATAGATGCTTTTGATCCTGCGTATGCACCTGGGGTATCGCATCATGAGCCCGGCGGATTAAGTCCAAGACAAGTAATTGACTTACTAAGTCAAATAAAACTCCCTATTATTGGGGCAGATATTGTAGAATACAATCCAAAAAGAGACCTTAATGGAATAACGGCAGCGCTCTGTGCCAAAATGATGCGAGAAATGATGGCTCTTATCATACAAAACAAACTATGAAATTAAACGTTGCTATTTTTATATTTGAGGAGGCAGAAGTATTAGATTTTGCCGGTCCGTTTGAAGTCTTTGCCGTAGCTTCAGAATTATATGACCACACTCTTTTTAATGTTTTTACGCTTGCAAAAACTAAAG
The DNA here is from genome assembly GCF_037782385.1 of Ascidiimonas meishanensis. NCBI lineage: Bacteria > Pseudomonadati > Bacteroidota > Flavobacteriia > Flavobacteriales > Flavobacteriaceae > Ascidiimonas > Ascidiimonas meishanensis. The sequence goes on along the minus strand of NZ_JBBEXD010000006.1, from coordinate 79,617 downwards.
ACCCCATACGGGCGGTTAACGGATTATCTGTAAACCCAGATCATACCTTTGAAACAGCACCCGAGATTCATATTTTGATTGTTGCAGGGGGCAATGGGACAAATGCGCTCATTAAAGATAAAGCCCTAATGGATAAAGTAAAGAAGGTTCATGCTTCCACCAAATACACAGCTAGTATTTGCTCTGGTTCACGAGTCTTGGCGGTAATTGGTGTTTTAGAAGGTATGCCCTACTGTACCCATCATCAAGTCTATGATGATATGGCAACGTTGGTTCCTTCCGGTAGCCCACAAAAGTCAATGAGATATACGGGTTCTGGAAAAATCTATACTTCAGGAGGAATTTCTGCTGGAATAGACCTTTCTTTTCACTTAGTAGAGAAAATTTACGGAAAAGAGGTTGTTCAGCAAACCGCAAACTATATGGAATATGGTTTAAATTAGCTTATTTTCTGGAATGCAAAGCAATCCGGTTTCCTTCCGTATCTAAAAAAATAGCCATATAACCTATCTCTTCTGATATTTGTGTTTTTGGTTGTAAAATTTTTCCTCCTGCCTGGGGAATTTGATTCAATTCTTGATTGACATCCTCAGAAGAAAAATAAATAAGAACTCCCTTTTGCTCACTAGGTGTATACGCCTTATTCTGAATTAATGACCCGGATGCACCACCTTTAGACTCAACAAAAGGAAACCAGCCCATAAGGGTTCCATTAAAATCCTGAACAGAAATAGTAATTTCAAAAACAGTTTCATAAAATTTTTTTGCCCTTGGCATCTCCACTACCGGAATTTCAAACCAACCAACCATATTGTGTTCCATATCTCAAGTTTTTAAGTGAATAGATCAATTTTGTAAATTGATCTATACTTTATTTTCACTCTATATCCATCTTTCTGGAGAGAATCTTGTCTACATTTTTAATAGACTTTTTTGTCCAATCAAGTTTCTTTTCAAAAATTTCACATTCATCTAGCCTCCAGTTAATGTTGGAGTTTCGCAATCTAGAAGTAACCGCTTGCAAAATAATGGCAGCCGATACAGAAATATTTAAGCTCTCTGTAAAGCCTTCCATAGGAATTTTTAAAAATCCATCTGCAGCATTCATAACGGTTTCTGAGACTCCATCTTTTTCAGTTCCAAAAAAGAAAGCACTTTTAGGAGTGATATCAAAATCATATAAATAGCAGGAATCATTATGAGGGGTAGTCGCAATAATCTGATATCCTGTATTCCTCAGTTTATCAATGCATGCTTTTGTATGATCATATCTATACACATCAACCCATTTCTGGGCACCCATCGCTATTTTTGTATCTAATGTATCTCCAAATTTTGCTTCTATAAGATGGGCTTCCTGTATTCCGAAAACTTCACAACTCCTTATCACTGCACTGGTATTATGTGCCTGATAGACATCTTCCACGGCTACGGTAAAGTGATTAGTTCTTCTGGAAAGTATGGCTTCAAATTTTTCTATTCTTGCTTTGGTAAGGAAGGTTTCAAGATATGCCAACATTTCTTCCTGCTGCATAGGGTTTATTTTAGCTATTTCTTTAATTACCATTAAAAATACAAAAAATCATTCGTGTCTTTTAAAACTTCTTAAAAGGGTACAATAAAAGTAGTATCTTTTTGGTGGCTTTACAGTTGGACGGTGATACCTATATGAATTTTATTGGTATTGTTTGGTTTTGCGAACGTTCTATCACCTTAGATCCTAAAAAACATTACTCTTGTAAGACGTTGTTTTTTTGGAAAGAAAGCACTGGAAAAGTCTTGTGGAAAATTAAAATGAATAAAACTCAATTAAAGAAAAATTATAAAAATGCCAATAGACTGAAAAAAACTAAAACGTATGCGTAATTCCAAAATCAAAAACTAATAATTTGAATGTAGACATGGTAAAGCAAACCACAATTTATATTGTTATAGTTACTGGATTATTTCTGGTTCTATATTTCATTTTTGGCAGCACTAAAGCGGTTGAAGATTATTCTGAATTTAATACTTTGGTATGGGCAGATGAGTTTAATGGTGAAGGAGCCATTGATCCAGAGAAATGGCATCAACAAACACAGCTTCCTCCCGGGGGAAACTGGTATGGTGGATTGATTCAACATTACACCAACAAAGAAGATAATTCATATGTAAAAAATGGCTTTTTGAACATAGTTGCAAAAAAAGAAATATTTGATGACCAAGGTGAAATAAAGCAGTACACTTCTGCTAGATTGAATTCTAAATTTGCTTTTACCTATGGGCGAATAGAAGTAAGGGCAAAACTTCCAGCCGGTGTTGGTACTTGGCCAGCCATTTGGATGTTGAGTAAGACCATAGATGAAGATGGTGCTTATTGGGATAATCAAGGATATGGAACTATTAACTGGCCTGAGTGTGGGGAGATTGATATTCTTGAATATTGGGGAAAAAATCCTAATTATGTGCAAAGTGCAGTGCATACTGCGTCAAGTTATGGAGATAAAGTTATAAACCTTGGAGGTAAAACAATAGTAAACCCCTCAAATCAATTTCATGTATATTCTGTTGAATGGTCTAAAGATAAAATGGTGTTTCGTGTGGATGGTGAAGAACATTATACATACCATCCATCTGTAAAAAACACTAAAACCTGGCCCTTTGATTCGGATCAATATATTTTATTAAATATCGCAATAGAACCAGATATTGATCCAACTTTTGTAGAGAGTTCTATGGAAATAGACTACATAAGAGTTTATCAATAAATCTAACGAAGAACGTTTGAGAAAATGGGAAGTTAAAGCCTTCCAATTTCATTAACATTTGCTACCAAAACATATTTTTTACGCAGTGAAATAAAGAAATCCCTATTTTAGACTAAATATTTGGCAGTTTCAAGGCGAACTACTGTTATAGTTTACTTTAAAGAATGAATCACCTTATTTAATGGATAATCAAAACAATCAACAACAAGAACAACCCAACAACCCTCTGCACGGAGTGAAATTGGCAACTATAGTGGAGTCACTAGTTGCACATTATGGCTGGGAAAGTTTAGCCATGAAAATTAATATCAATTGTTTCAAAAACGACCCTTCAGTGAAGTCGAGTCTTAAATTTTTAAGAAGAACCCCATGGGCAAGAACTAAAGTGGAACGACTTTATCTTAATTTACAGAGTAAAAAATAACATCCCATCAAACACCCATAGCGTAGCTGTTAGAAGAAAAAGAATTTTATACCCTATTATTTATGTTCAATCTCTCTAAGTGAGAAAGTAAAAAAAAGTCTTATAGAAAAAAGAAGAGATGAAAGAAAATCCGGAACTTAAAGAATTTTTAAAACCCTATGACGAAGCAATCCAAAAACTAACCTTAGAACTCAGAAGTTTTGTGACCGATCTAATACCAGAAGCAAACGAATTGATTTGGGATAATTATAATGCAGTAGCCATCGCTTATTCTAAATCTGAAAAACTAAAAGATGCTTTTTGTCATATTGCGGTTTATACAAAGCATGTGAATTTTGGATTTAATCGCGGAGCGGAATTAAACACAGCAAACATAAAGTTAAACGGAAAAGGGAAACTAATTAGACATATTTCAGTAAAAAACATCGCATCTTTTCCAAAAAGCGAAATAAAAAAACTGATTCTGGAAGGGGTTAAACTGGCTGAAAAAAGAAACAACAGCTTAACCCATAAAAAAACACCCCCAAAAAGTATGGTAATGTCAATATCGAAAAAGAAAATCAGACCCATCAGAAAAGCGAATCAATAAAACCTTAGCGATAGTATGAAGTGTCATTAAATAATCCTTGAGAGCTTATAAACACCTTGCTAGAAAACCATGTTGCTAACACTGTAAATTTTAATTAGGCTAAATGCGTAACCCATTTGACCAATGACAATCAGAGAAATATTAAATACCACAGAACACAGACCTTGGCAAATACCTGCCGAAAATTGGAAGTTTTATCAAGAATGGAATAATCCCATCTTTCTTCATTGGCAAGTAGAATTGAACGAATTGGAAAAGTTAGTGCCAAAAGAATTAGAAATTGATCTTTTTGAAGGCAAGCCCTGGATTTCTGTTGTTGCTTTTACCATGGAAAAAATTAGACCTAAATATCTGCCCTCTTTCGCCCCTATTTCAAATTTTGACGAAATTAATATTCGCACCTACGTAAAATCAAATGGTAAGACAGGAGTCTATTTTTTAAGCATTGAAGGAGGAACAGATTTATCTTGCAAAATTGCCAGAGGAATTTCTGAGCTTCCGTATCGTTATTCAAAAATTAAACGAACTAAAAACCGCTACGAATCTTTCAACGCTTCATTTAATGACAAACTAGATATTGAATATACGATTGGAAAAGAAATGAAGGAGAAATCAAAATTAGGCACTTGGTTAACAGAAAGATATGCTCTTTTTCAAGATACAGAAAAATCAATTAACGAATTTGAAATTCACCACTTAGAATGGACAGTTAATGAAATTGACTTAAAAAAAGTAGTCTTTAACTATCAAAGGTTTAACAAACTAATTAAAAATAAGCCAGACAAAATTCAATACTCAAAAGGAGTACAAGTGATTGCTTGGGGAAAGAATAAAAAAGAGAAAACCAATTACAATCACTAATGCTAAACCGGCGCTTAGTTTACCCTTAAAAAATGTTTGATTACTAAAATCATGATAGCAAGTTCTGGCAAAGACTAAAAGAAGCAAAACAAGTAATATTTTTTAAAAAAAACTCATTTTTACGATTTTAAACCTTTTGGGTTTTCATTACTGACTACAATCAAAATGCACCTTTCTTTCCAACAAAAAGCAAGCATATCCCACTAAATTTACTTTAAATTTAAAAACTATAATTACGTAATTATGCCGAAGGAAGCTTTGCACTGTCCATATGCAGTTTTTCTAATTATCATTTTGGCAAAATAAATAGTGAAATATTTAATAACCCATTCTTAAATATCCTTAAAATTTTTGAAGTGGTAATTTATTGATAATTAGCTTTCAAAACCTGCTAAAAACTTTGAACTTTTTTATAAAAATGTATCTTTAGAGCATACGAACCTTAATTTAGAGTACATGCGAATAGGTATTATTATTGGTAGAATTGGAGGAGTAGATGGGGTAGCACTGGAAACAGAAAAATGGATTGACATTTTAAAAAAGCTAGGTCATGAAGTCTTTATAATGTCTGGAGAATTTGAATCCTGGAATATGGATTATGAGCATGATTATCTTTTTCCTGCCTTATCTTTTTTTTCAGTAGAGGCAGAATGGGGACAACGTAAAGCATTTTACCAACCCGATGAAGACCCTGGGTCATTACTTGATCATGTAGAAGATGCTTCTAATATGATTTTTGAAGCCATGCTTCAATGGGTGGCAGATAAAAAAATTGACGTTATCCTTTCAGAAAATGCTTCAGCCCTCCCCTGCCATTTATCTATGGGAGTAGCTATCAAAAAACTTATTAAAAATACAGGGCTCCCAATTGTAACCCATGATCATGATTTTCACTGGGAACGCGGGGAACGTTATGTTTCTAAACACCCAGAAATCAACCAATATGTAGATGATAATTTTCCATTGTTATTGCCTAATGTAAGGCATGCCGTTATCAATACATTTGGAGTAGAAACCTTTAAGAAAAGGTTTAATATTAATGCTACCTTAGTACCCAATGTAATGGATTTTAATCGTGTGTATGGAGTTCCAACTCCAGAAAACCAATTCTTCCTTAAAGATATAGGCATTACAGAAGATGAAATAGCTTTATTACAAGTTACCCGTATTGTAAGGCGTAAAGGTATAGAAACTGCCATTTCGTTAATTGATAAGCTAGATGATAAAAAACTAAAATTGGTGATTACAGGAAATAACAATGATGATGAAAATAAAGAGTATTACAACGAGTTAATTGATCAAATTCATCAACTTAACATAGCTAGTCAAGTGATCTTTGCAGCGCACAAAGTATTAGATCACAAAGACTTATCTGATGTTTATGCACATGGCAGAGCCTGTACTTATTTTAGCACTTATGAAGGTTTTGGAAACGCTTTTGTAGAATGTGTACTTGCTAAAAAACCCATATTTGTAAACAATTACAAGCCAGTTTACATGCAAGATATAGGTAATAAAGGGTTTGAAACTGTTATGACAGAAGACGGCCTTCTAACCAATGAGAAAGTACAACAAATGGCAGACATCATTTACAATCCAAAACGATGTATAGAAATTGGAGAATACAACTTTAACCTTGGTAAAAAATATTTTTCATACGAAGTACTTGAAGAAAAATTAAATAGCCTATTTACATTTTAAGAAACTAAAAAATGACTGACTCAAAGAAGGGAAAAATTACTAATATTTTAAATGAACTCAAAAATGAAAAAATAAATACCTGGTTTGATTTAGGGTTATTTATAGACAGGTTTAAAGAACAAGATTCAAAATCTGCCTTTAAAGGGGACGCCCCTTCATTTGATGCGTACCTTCAAAAAGGAGGAATTGCATTTTTAACATTTTACTTCACCATAGATGGCATTACAGTAGAAACTGAAAAGTATGCCAAAACTTTTAAGAATATTTATCCAGATCTTCCCATTCATTTTATAGCAGGAGAAATTAAACAAGAAGCAGATGAGTTAATTCCAAAAGATGCCTTTAAAAAAGTAATTCCAGAAATGGAAGCTTTTGACGCATGGCCATTGTACGATGATTTCTTTAAAATTAGAATGGAACGGGGTAGTAAAGAATACAATCAGCTTATTGGTAAGTTTTGGAATGAAGTTTTAGTGCTCGTAGAAAAGCTAGGTAGCTACATTGAAGAGAATGATATTTCGCTATTGTATTTAATCAATGTATGCTCTAATCCTGGCAACGTTTCTTTAGCATTGGCTACCGTACTAATTTCAGAATATTTAGGAATTCCGGTTATTAATAACAATCATGATTTTTATTGGGAAGGTGGCAATAGAAAAGTAGAAATTAAAAGCAAAGGATTAAAAAAAGGACCTAGAGATTTCTTCTTCCATAATGCTCATGTAGGTGAGTTTTTCTCTGTTATTGAAATGATCTATCCTTGGGAAAGTCGCTCTTGGATGAATGTCAATATTAATAAAATTCAGCAAAATCATCTTATTGATATCAACGGTCATAATCCCGCAAATGTCGCGTTATTAGGCACAGCCGTAGATACCAAAATGCACCAAATGAGTAAGCGCGATATCATAAAAGCGTTTATGCAGGTATCTACTATTTTTGCGAATAAAAAAGATACGATTACCGTACATACCGCAGCGCATCATACAGATAGTGAGCGCTCACTAAAACCCATATTATTGGGCTATAAAACCATTCGTAAATTTGATTTTGTAAATAATAATATTGTTTTTTTACAACCTACAAGAATTATCAGTAGAAAATCTATTGAGCTTAATTTTAAGCTTGTAAAACGTTTATTTTCTTATGATTCATTTGCAGAAAAATTTATAACCAATCCACAGTTAAAACTTTCATTAATTGTTTCTGGTCCTATCCCGCATGGTCAGCAGGATTATTATCACGATTTAAAAAAAGACTTTAAAAACTTTCTTAAAGAGCTTCCCAAAGAATTTAGAGCAAGAGTTCTTCTTGGTTTTTTATTTAGTGAGTTTGATAAGAATGAATTCAAGAAAAAATATAAAAAGCCATTAGACATTGAGCAACTATATGATGTTGCTTCTTTGATTTTGTTACCTAGCCAAACAGAAGGAAGAGGTTTACCCATTATAGAAGCTGCCGCTTGTGGTACGCCCATATTTTGTAGACAATATGAACCTAGAGAAGTCTATGATGAAGTTATTGGCCGTCATTTAGATGAATCTTTACGTCTCAATGTGTTAGAATTTAAAGGTTCTAAAATTCCAAAACAACTGGCAGAAAAAATATGCGACCATGTGTTTTATCCGCAAAACAGAATGGTAGATGTTACCCATAACAGAAGTGTTATTAACAAACGCTATAGTCTGGAAGCACTTCAAAAAAACATCCAATATATTCTAGAAAGATTGCATTTGCAGTTAGGAGCTATTTCTAATGAGGTGAGCACTCAAGTGATTAGCTTATTGGAGAAATACAAAGACATGGTAAATTTTGAGAATGAAGACCTTCATGCCATTCTTAATAAAAAGACCAGACATTATTTGCCCGGTTATGGCCGACTCTCTTTTATGATTTATTTAAAATCTTTAATAGATCCAAGCTTTTTTAGAGTAGAAGAGCAACTCATAAAAGGAAAAGTAATGAGTTATGCCCGAATGATGGAAAATGACATTCCGGATTTGGTGAACACCAATCTAGAATTAATTCATACATACTACAATGCCATTGATGATATTTTTAAATATGTAGATGGAGAACTTTCTATAAGACATGACCATGCTCTGGCGTACCGACATAGAAACAAAAAAAAGTATGCCTATCAAGCATTTACCTACCATGAAGTAACAGGCTTGGTAAATATGATTTACAGCGATGTTTTCAAACCTAAAAATCTACCCGATCTAACCCTAGCTCCACAGTTTTTTGCCGATTGGGAACTGGCATTATTTCAGTTGACCAATAGCAAGTTTTTAGGGATTGATGACAGAAAGATTTTAACAGAAAAATTAAAAAATAAGGTTCCTAAAGGGTACTTTCCCGGGCGTTATATCAAACATGAATTAGAATATTTTGTACTGCAACCCATTAGAGCCCAACTCAAACTTAAAATTGAAGAAGAGCTTACTTTAGAAGTACTTAAAACTAAGGGACAAGAATTAGAAAAGGTATATATATTTATACATGAGCCAAGAATTACCAAATGGTTTTCAAACGCGAATATTAAGGAGTATCTAGAGAGTGAAAAAGAACCAGAGCTAGGCTTGCTATTTAAGACAGGCGTGGTTCAAATAATAGAAACTAAACAATGGTCTGAAGGAGTTCATTTCCCACAAATGGGCGCAAAGGCTCTTAAGGTTTTACGAGATATTAAAGAAGCCAATGGCTTTATAATTACCAATGGTGAGTATGCTGCAATGATGACCGATATTATTGAGATTGACCATTTCCACATAGGAAAGGTGCAGCATACCATGACCGCTAAAATAATGGGAATCCCAAAAGATAGTGGTTTTATACAGTTTGTACCTGCCGGGGTAAGAACTACGTTAGCATACCCTACCCCTATTCAAACCGCAAAAGATTTTGACGATGCTTTAAAAAGTGATCTGTATGCAGCTCTTAAAAACACTCTAGGAGAAAAAGAACTGTTGCAAAAAATTTCTAAAGATGCTATAGAAAACGGAACCCCTATTGCAAAGCTATTGGTGCAAATTCAACAAGGTTTAGAAGCAACAGAAACCCTTGAAAAAGTAAAATCATCATTTGCAGGTGGTGTTTATGACGATGGGTTACCTTGGGGTGGAGTCTTAGCAGAAGTTGATACTAAAAAACATAACTGGAAGTTTGCCGCGCATATTGCAAACAAAGAACCCAAAAATGTTCCTGCCCTTATAAAAGAGTATCAAAAGAAAAGTAATAACCCGCATAAAATAGAGTTAGCCTGGAATGGGGGTTATATTTTAAATCCTGAATTGGTGGGGAAATTGGGCTTACCGGAAACCTACATAGGTTCCCCCTTAGGGTTGTTGATTATGAACAACAAAGTGTTTTGTCCGCCACTTTTTAATAAACCCGCCTTCATTATCTATAAAAACGGTCAGGTTGACATCAGAAAGGTCAATAGCAAAGCAGGCTTTGTGATAAAAGGCAAACAAAAAGAAATGGTGTTTGCTAGTGCATACTACAATAAACACAGCAGTACAGCACCTTGCTATTATGATTTGTCTTATCCGGAAGAAACCATTGAAGGCAATGGCAATGTAATTATTAGGGTAGCAGGAAATACCGTAAAACAAATTATTCAAACCAAAGCTAAGGAGGTAGTACCTGTTATTCCAGTAGGTATCACCTTGTCTATCCCTTCCTCCCTATTCTCTCATCAAATGTATAAAGAAGATGCCCCCATAGATCTTCAGTTATTAGAACCTGAAACCAATCCATATCACTGGGAAGAGGTCTCTTATGCTATAGAAGCCGGCCCTATGCTGATTGATGACGGAAAAGAAATTTTAGATATGGAAGACGAAGGCTGGAAAACTGCCAACTCCATAAAAACACAAGCTGCAAGATTAGATTTTACAGATATGCGCGGTCCAAAAATAGCCGTGGGCATTACCAAAGAAGGGAAACTTATGGTACTTATGGTAAATGGCAGAATTAGAGAATCTGTAGGCGCTACCCATTTTGATATGGCAGATATTCTTTTAAAGTACGGGATGGATAAAGCTATGGGCTTTGACCCTGGCGGAAGCAGCACCTTGGTGGTAGATGGTCATATTATGAATATTTCACCCTATAATAAAAATTATGAGAAAGACATTTACGCATTACCCCCAGAACCGCGGTTTGTAGCCAATGCCATTATGGGCTGGATTGAAGCGTAAAATTGGTAGACACAGCGTTTACAGATAGCTAAAAACAATGCTTAAATTTAATTTGTTGCCCAAGTTCAGTTCAAAACAAAAAAATGACCAACAAAATAGAAACCTATATAGTTGATTCTTTCACAGATACTCCTTTCAAAGGGAATCCGGCTGGTGTTTGTGTTTTGAATCAAGCATTGTTGCCTCTTCAAATGCAATTAATCGCGAAAGAATTAGGGCTTTCAGAAACGGCATTCATTACGCAAATTCAAAAGCCGAATAAATACGCTATAAGATATTTTTCTCCAGTAATGGAAATTCCTCTTTGTGGACACGCAACGTTGGCAGCTTCTAAAGTACTTTTTGAAATTATGCCCAAAATGGAAAAGATTCATTTTAAAAATATTCAAGACTTAGATTTAATAATTAAAAAGGACAGAGCCACCATTGAAATGGAATTTCCTGTTTACGATACAATTCCTCAAAACGCTCCTGAAGAACTGCTCAAAGCGCTTGGAATAAAAGAAATAGTAAATAGTGAGTTTAACAAAGAAACAAACATCCTACTTCTGGAAATTGAAAGTAGTGAATTGTTAGAAAGTTTATCACCGGATTTTGAGAGACTAAAACGCGCTCATAACTCCATAAACGGAGTCCTAGTCACCGCAATCTCCCAAAGAAATAACTACGACTTTGAATCAAGATATTTCTGGCCTTGGAGCGGAACAAACGAAGACCCGGTAACTGGCGGAACACATACCTTTCTGGCAAAATATTGGAGTACTCGCTTGAATAAAAAGAAAATGAATTCCTATCAATGTTCTGAAAGAACTGGATTTATGGAAGTCGCACTAACAAGTGATAAAAAATTAACCATCAGAAGTGAAGCTCAAATTGTATTAAAAGGAGCATTAAGAATATAAATTCTACCTACAACAAGTGTTGGCGTTCTTTTTGTAGGTAAGACCCAACATCCACCAATCGGTTTGTCTTTACTCCTTTTATTAGTAAAGTCAGTTATCTGAACCTTCAAGATATGCAGTAGTCTTACATCTCAATAATGAGTCTTTAGGTTGCTTTTTTATTTTGCCCCTACTTTCCCTACAAGATTTTAAAGTAATTATTCAAAATAAATAAGCATTTATTTTGTAAGTGATTGATTTTTAATGCTTAGCTTTGAGTAACCAGAAAACCAATCCAAATGAAAAATTCAATTAAATTAACAGTTTTATTAGGTTTGCTACTAGGTCTTTTGCTAAGTTCTTGTGGTAGCAATTTAGCGTATATAGATTTTAACAGAGATATTACGCTAGATAATGATGTAAAAAACCAAACACAATTTAATCAAGATAATTGTGGAGGAGAACCATTTAAATTCACTTACACGGTGAAAGGAGGGGAAAAATTTGCCATCCTAGAAGTGAAGAATAATAAATCTTGCGATGTAGAAGTGGAAGCAGAACAAGAACTTAAAAAAGGAACAGTCACCCGTTTTCAAGGAGAATTAGGCAAATTTGTCATAAAAAAAGACGATCCCGCTAAAGTATTCGCTTTTGATATCTCTAAAGTGGCAAAAGGACAAAAATTACACTTCTCTTTTAATTGTAAAGAAGCTACAGGCGAAAAAGGCTGTGGTTTCTATTATAGATTAACTACAGCTAATAACAATGCAAAGAAACCGGAAGAGAATAAAAAAAGCGTTTCATTAATAAATTTAGGAACTACCAGTATACCTACTACAAATGACAATAAATGTGAAACAGCGAAAGTTGAAACCGTTTTAAAAACCCTAAAAAATACCTCTAAAAAAAGTTTAATTATTCAATATAATGTAGTTAATGAATGTAAGTGTACCGATTTTATAGTAGTGGCAGAATTGAAAAATTTAAAAACGAATAGAATCAAAAGATATAATACAAAAGCAACTAGAACAGTTTCAACTTCCGGACCTATTACCTCTGAACAGTATCGTATTTCAATAAAAAATGGAGTTGAATTAATTTTATACGGAATGTGTGATAATGGATCGGATACGGAATGCAAAGGCTCCATTAAAGATATCAGTATAACAACTAAAAAGAACTTAAAAAAATAACAAAGGTTATTAAAAAAAACATAGCCCAATGCTAACCGTTACACAAACCCATTTATATTTAGATATTAATTTTTACAACCGCTTTCACTAGCGGTTGTGTTTTTTAGATGAAGTAACCAATCCCATATTTTTAAACAGTTTTTTTAATAGCTTATAACCCCAACTATTCAATAGTTGTAATCACACTACAACAAAACTGCTCTTAATTTACGTAAACTATTATAGAAGTTCTTATTTTTATAAACAATGAAGTAGCTGTATAAACGCGCTAAGCGTGCAAAGAAGCCACCGTATTAAATAGATCTAGGGTTGATTTCATTTTAACTAATCTAATAAAATTTTAAAAAGCAATTTATGTATACCGGTAAAGTTTATAGAATCAAGGATATGGTAATGTGGACGCGGTTTGAAACCATCTTGTTTATTGTTATTATCGTTGGTTGGGTTTCAGCCTACTACTTTATTAGTATGGAATGGCTGCGAATACCTTGGACTCCAATGGCGCTAATTGGAACTGCGGTGGCTTTTGTCATAGGTTTTCAAAATAATGCTGTTTATGGACGCATCTGGGAAGCCAGAAAAATATGGGGCGGAATCGTGAATACTTCACGAACCTTTGGTGTCTTCGTTCAAGACATGGTCTCAAATGAGCATGCCCAGAACACGATATCTGAAGAGAAAATATCAAAGGAAATCAAGGCACTCACTTACCGTCATATAGGCTGGATGACGGCCTTAAGATTTGCTATGCGAAGTAAGAAAAAATGGGAAACTACCAGCAAACACAGAACAAATACAGAATGGGGAATTAAACCTCCTGAAAGTGACACCAGCTTAGCAGAGGAGTTAAGCCCTTATCTATCTAAAAGTGATTTGGAATATGTGATGAAGATGGACAATCATCAAACAGCGGTACTTTACCTGCAATCACATCATCTTAAAAAACTTAAAGAACAAGGAATTGTATGGGAATTTTCATTTCTGGAATTAGAAGGCATCGTGAAAGAACTCTTCACCTTGCAAGGCAAATCAGAGCGCATCAAAAACTTCCCGTATCCAAGACAATACGCTTCGTTAAACCACTACTTCATGTGGCTATTGCTGCTCTTATTACCTATTGCCTTGGTTCCACAGTTTATAGATATCGGAAATAGCATCATCCAAACACAACCCGTTTTAGGCGACCTTTTTGTATGGTTTTCTGTTCCTATTTATGTTGCCGTAGCCTGGGTATTCCATACCATGGAAAGAATTGGAAGAACAGGAGAAAACCCATTTGAAGGAACATCAAATGATGTCCCTATATCGTCTATTTCTAGAGGCATAGAAATTGACTTACGACAAAACTTAGGAGAAGACAAAAATGAAATTCCAGCTCAGTTTCCTATTTACCATGGGGTTCAATTTTAATTCCGTTTATATGGAATGATCAAACCCATAAATATCTAAGATATTTTTTTATAACCACTTTTAAGGCTTTAGGTAAATTAGGCATCACATATTTTAAAAAGTTTGGTTTTAAAAACCCAATAGCACCAAATCTTCAACTTTACAATTACCGTAAAACAAAATTGCGCTTTACTGGTTTAAACTACTTTAAAAGTTCTTATTTTTATAAGCAATAGAATAGCTGCATAGACTCCAGTTGTAGGGAATGCAAAAAAAGTGACTGATAAAGACCAAAATATCGCCTTATTGACTGTTGCAAAAGCAGCATCGGAAAATCCCAACTGGAAAGACTATGCGGATTATTGTTTAGCCAGAGAGAAGGGACTGAGAAAAAAGGCATTTAAAATCCTTGGCGTATTTATAAAATCAACTCAGAACTGGACAACTGATCAGAAAATTGAGTTTACAAAGTTTCTGTTTTGTTTATTCGAAAATGTCGAAGATATAGATTATTGCCCCTTTCCACAACCACTTAGCATTGCATTGATAAAACCAACTTTGGAAGCGTGGTGTAAAAATGAAAAAACAGACCATCAACCCTTTAGATGGTATGGCAAATATTACAGAAGTGAAGAGCACCTTTTTAAAGCAATCAAAATAAATCCCGAAGATGATTTGGCAAGGGAGATAATTCTAAACCGATGGGCATATAACATTTATTATTCAATTCACCATTTACCTGAAGGATACATAGGAAACCCGGCAAACGACACAAAACTTGCCAAGAAGATTAAGGAACAAATTGCTAAATTAACCAACCCCGAACGAAAAGATTACTGGGTCAAAGAATTAAAGGAAGATTTAGAAATTGTAGAGAACTATATTGCTTGGAAAAAATCAGGACATCAAAACCTTGCCAAATGGGGAAAAGAGAATCATAAAATAGTGGGGTATAATTTGACTTAGAATGAGTACGATGAAAAATCAGATAAAACCCCTACTATGTATTGGATTCCTATTTTTAACGGCAACTATGTTTTGCCAAGATAAAAAAATGAAAAAACCGAGTGAGCTAACCAACCAATTTATTATTGATTATAAGAAATGGAATGATTTTGCTTACAAACTAAACAAATCTAAAGACAAAAAATCTGATTCTGCTATTGAAAAAATGTATAACGATTTAATTCTAACGTATTGCAGACCTGATAAAAAGTACCAAGCTCTTGCATTTGGCAGCCATTCCGATCATTGTCCGGAACAAGAACAAATAGTAAACGAAAAAATTGAATCTTCTCAGGCAATTGTAAAAACAAAATTCACAAACGAGAAATTTGATTTCATTACCCATAATTACGAATATCATTTTATACTCATAAACGGTAAATGGATTTTAGAAGAACTCTATCTGGTAGACGATGACGGAAAGTACAAATCACTCTAAAAAAACAATCTGAATACTAATCACTATCATAAACAAAACTTAGCACTCAACAAACTCCACCAGTAAAATAATTTATATTGGTTAGGGCGAGGCAAAAGACCAGATGAACAACGCTTAAGCTGGTTTGGTTAAAGGTGGGGGATACTAAAAAAACAACCGATCCAGATAAAAAAGAATACGTATGAAACTCTCGAAGCAGCATTTTAACAAGGCCAGAGATTTTATTTTGGCAAATGCAAGAATGATAGAAAGAAGATTGTTTGACTTTCACTTTAATCAAGGATCAGCAGATGGCGTTTTTCACGCTGTTTACGCATATCGAAATAGTGACGGAGGTTTTGGCCATGGAATGGAACCCGATACCGCATCGCCTGAAAGTCAACCACTTTTTAGTGTGATGGCTCTTGAAATACTCGATGAAGTTGAGTATCTGACCAAAGAAATCATTCTAAATGACTTTATGCCTTATTTTGAAAGTATCACCACAGAAAAAGGAGGAATTCCGTGGATGTTTAGGCCTAAAAGTGACTATCCGTGTGAAGAACATTTTAAAACCGTTAAAGAATGGGCAGCCTTAAGCACTACTGCACCACTGCTTGGAATTTTGGAAAAATATAAGATTCACATTCCTTGGATGCAGAATGCAGCACCCTTTGTTTGGGAAGAGATAGCGCGCATAAAAGAGAAACACGTTTTTTGTCACCTCTGTGTACCCAGACAATTGCAGTTTTTGCAACACACCAAAAACAGAAAAAAAGCAGAAAAAGCAATAAGCGATTTAAAAAATTGGATTATAGCAGACGGCGTTCTTTGCAACGATCCATCAGATCAAGGTTGGGGACTTTATGGGAAACCGCATCGTTTGATGTATGCCCCAGATCCTGAAAGCATTTTGAGCCCTCTCTTTTCTAAAGAAACCATTCAATTAGATTTAGATAGGCTAATTAGCAAACAAAAAGAAGATGGCCGATGGGATACCTGGTACGGCATTAGTGAAGGAACAAAATTGGAGTGGGCAGGCATCCAAACCCTATGGACCTTAAAAGTGTTAAAAGCCTACGGAAGAATTGAACAATCATAAGCATTCTTTCATGCAAAGAATCCGTCATTTTGAAGGCGCGTAGCGACTGATCCCTAAGGATTGGGGTTTTAGACGATTTACACAATACCCATAACCAAACGATACAACCAATTCCAAGTCCTACGGATTCCCGTAAGGCTTTTAATCCCTACTTTTTTATCTTGCCAAAGAATAAGAATTATTGGTGCTATTTTCTTACGAAAAAATACGTGTTTGTTGCTATTTGATAAGAAAAACCATTGGTTTTTGGTATGTTTGGTTACTAATTAGCCATATAAAAAGCCGTTTACAAACGCCTAAAAACGGATATAGTATTGATTTTAAATTGATTACAGAAAATTAAATATGTGAAAACTCAACGCAATTGCGTTTATTTACTAGTTACCAGTTATTATAAAAAACATCCAGCTACAAAAACGAATATTACTTGAAAATAATTTTTTGCAACATAGACAATGATTTTGAGGATTATTTAGACGATGATTCTCATTTTTCTGATGTCATATCAAGTTATCATAAAGTACCACAAAGAGGAATCGCAATTGTATCTTTTGATAATCACAATATAACTTGTATTACGACATACAAAAAGACTGGTCGAGTTGCTACCCAAAAAGACAGAATAACTTTTAGAAATCCTTTAATTATTGAGAATGAAATTACAATTGATGATATTGAGATTGAACTTTCATCAAAAATTAAAAAACATTTTAAAAGACAAACAGAAAGTCACGTAACTGTTTTTTCAGAAAAAGTTTGTAATGGAGTATTAGAATATTTTTCTAAAAAACATCCAAAGATTTACGAACAAATCAAAGTTTTAAATCAACGAATAGAGAATCCTACCCCTAAGTACACAAAAAAGGCAGAAGAAATTATTGCACAAGAAAAAGACGCTATAAACCTGGTATTTAAAATGTTTGACTTCAATGAATCTGATATTCCTGTTTGGAGTTCAAATAATAATTCAGCACCATTTTTAAAAGGATACAAAAATACAACAATTCGTGAAGACCCAATGGTAAATCACGATTCCCAAGTATTTGGAGATTGGTCAAAAATTGGTCAGCACGCCCAAGGAGTTATAGAGTTCGAAAAGGAAAATCAAAAGATTACACTTATGAACGTAAATAGACAACCCTTAGAAAAAACTTTGGGTGTCGATTTATTAGTATATCATCATACATATAAATCATATATTTTCATTCAGTATAAACGAATGACCAAAGAAACTGATTTGTATATCTACAGACCTACTGATTCCACATATAAAGCTGAAATTGAACGAATGAATGCTTTTATGGAAACGATTAATTCAGACCTTACTAATAAGAATTTAGAAAATTATAGATTTAATAATGACCTTTTCTATTTCAAACTATGTCCAGCGAGAATAGATAATTCACATTCAAATCGAATGGTAAGCGGAATGTACCTACCGCTTGAATTATGGACTATACTTTTAGAAGATGATTGTACTAATGGACCAAAAGGTGGAAAGCAATTAAGCTTTAAAAACACAGGTAGATATTTTAACAATACTCAATTTATTAATTTAGCACAGAATGGTTGGATTGGAAGTAGAATTGAAGATTTCGATAATGTTACAGATATAATTATGGCATCTATTAATTCGGATAATTCGATAACTTTAGCAGAATACGAATCAGTTTCAGGAAAATAACAACTGGTAACATTGTATATAAAAAATAGCGCAAAACATTGCTAAAATTAAGGCTTGTGCATTTTTGGAAAGTCGCCAATTTTTTAAATTTGACGATTTCAAATAAAAAAAATAAATAGTAAAATTTAAAAATTTCGGCTTGTGCTAAATCGAAAAATGATAGCTATTTTGCACGCTACGAGCCATATACAAAACCGTTGTAATTAATTAAGAATCAAAATTATGAATAAAATTAAAAACATTATATTAAATAATTCTATTAAAGAATACGATTCTAACAAATATGAATTTACAAATGAAATGAATCAATTAGTAAACTCAATAACTATTCTCCAAGGATTACCAACGATTATAGATAAAATCAACAAAGAAAACGGAACTGTTTACATAAATTGTAATTCTGACTTTTCATCTGGTAGTGCTGAATTAATTAATGTTAGTCCTGAATTAAAAGCTGAATATGAAAGTATAAGACCTTAATTTAGGTTTACTATTCTATCCATTTCTAAATCTTTAAATCCTATAAAAGCGGAAACTTCTTTTATAAGAATTTGAGATTCTAAAGTTTGTGAAGTAATATGATTATCCATTAATTTAATTAAATCTTGAAATCTTTTTCCATTAATAAACTCTGCGTTTGACTGAATAATATTTTGTTTTTTTAACAAACCATAAATAACTAATTACAATCGAGTAGACGGCAATGAGTTTTAATACCCACGGTGCGCCTCTCACAGTTCTGCTGAGTTTACCAAAGTACCACCGTATCCTTAGGCAAGTTATTGATCAAATGGAACTTATGTGGCTTCTAGGGAATTTAGAGTCAAATTTAGAAATAACCAAAAGCAATCAAGCGTTTCTTAAGGCAAACTGTAGCTATTGCTAAAAATCACACCTTCATTAGAGCCACTTTAATCGCAGGTGATTCTACCAAGCCTTATACACAAAACAGCAAAAAGAACCACTTTTTATTTCAAGCAAAAACAGAAATACGTAATTTTAGTTTAAATCTTTAGGTGATTTCAAGGCAAACTGCCGTTGTAGCGTATTGGTAAATAAGAACTTCAACCAAGCCTTTTTTCTTTAAAAAGAATTTTTTGCAATAATAAGATCATTTGTTTGACTCTATTTTATATATTTAACATCAAATAAGCAATAGATGATACGAGAAATTTCCAAAGATCAGGTGTTAAACCGTATTCGCTTTGAAAATCCATGGTGGATAGAAGGCAAAATTGAATCTGATTACCATGAGATGCCACGAAGATTATACTTTGAACTATTCAAACCCTTAGTCAAAGAAAGAGAAATTAGAAGAGCTGTTGTCTTGATGGGGCCAAGAAGAGTTGGAAAAACAGTTATGCTCTATCATATGGTTCAAGAATTAATAGAAAATGGAGCAAATCCAAAAAAAATAATTTTTATAACTATAGAAAATCCTATTTACAACAATATATCTCTTGAACAACTATTCAATTATTCAAAAGAAGCTACTGGTCTAACTGATAAATCTGATTGGCACATAATATTTGATGAAATACAATACTGCAGAGATTGGGAAGTACACTTAAAGTCATTAGTAGATAGTTATAGAAAAGATAAGTTTATAGTATCTGGCTCTGCTGCGGCTGCCTTAAAGTTTGCAAGTAATGAAAGTGGAGCAGGTAGATTTACAGATTTCTTACTTCCTCCCCTTACCTTTAATGAATATATTTCTTTAAAAGGTTTAGACAGGCTAATTAAGCCTATACAGCTAAATTGGAATGCTAAACAAACAGAATTTTATTCAACAAGTCATTTAGATGAGCTTAATAGGCATTTTTTGGATTACATCAACTTTGGAGGCTACCCAGAAGTTATACTTTCTGAGAAAATTCAAGCAAACCCAGGGCGATATATTAGGCAAGATATTGTAGACAAAGTTATTCTTAGAGATTTACCTAGTCTCTATGGAATAAGTGACACAAGAGAATTATATTCTCTATTTACAACAATTGCATACAATAGTGGAAGTGAATTTTCGCTTGAGACCTTGAGTAAACAATCACAAGTACCTAAAAACACTTTAAAAAAGTATATTGAATATCTAGAAGCAGCATTCCTAATAAAGCAAGTAAAACGAATTGACCAAAGTGGAAAAAGATTCAAACGAGATAATTTTTTCAAAATTTACCTGACAAATCCTTCATTAAGAAGTGCATTATTTACACCTATAACTTCTACTGATGAAATGATAGGTAATATGGTTGAAACAGCCATATTTGCCCAGTGGATGCATAGGGATTGGTTTACCCCTTATTACGCTAGATGGAGCAATGGCGAAGTGGATATGGTTGGACTGAGCGATACATTAAAGCCTATATGGGCTCTCGAAATCAAATGGACTGATAGATATTTTGAAAAACCAAAAGAATTAAAAAGCTTAATCAAATTTTGCCAAGAAAATAATATTATCACACCAATTGTAACGTCAATAAGTAAGGAGGGAGAAGTAGAATATGCAGATGTTCATTTTCAATTCTTACCTTCATCAGCTTATGCATACACAGTTGGCAAGAATACACTCGACAAGAAAATAAATAAATAAACACGCTACAATAACTAAGCGTTCCCCGTATTCCCGGGACAGGCTGTGGTCAGTAAGACCCTACATAAATACCCGATGCCCTGGGATTGACTGCACCGGTTGTTGGTCGATTTCCTTTGCATGGGGATTACCTTATTTTTAATAAAGGTTTTTAAGGAGGGGTTTTAACCATATACTTACCAAAAAAGGAATACAGGCTGCCAGTGTTGATTTTGGTTTTATAGCTATTGCCTACCTTTCGTCAAAATGTTCAGGGCGAAAAATCTATAAAGGTTATTAAATATTGGAAGACAAAATAATAGCGCTGGAACGCTATTTAAAGGCATAAATGGGGGCTTTTCTTTCTTAAAACTATCAAAACAAGAATGAGATACTTTTTTAGTCCAAGATATATACAACACCTAAAAATTAACTTTTTCTTACAATCAAAAACAGAAATACGTAATTTTAGTTTAAATCTTTAGGTAGTTTTCATAGAAGCTGCCGTTAGCAACAAGATGAAAAACTACTTCGAATAATTTTTACCTACATAGTCACCCCAATCCGCGATAGATTTGATTAGTGGAATTAATGTTTTTCCAAAATTGGTCAATGAGTATTCTACCTTTAAAGGTGGTTTAGAAGTATAAACCTTCCTGTTTATTATACCATCCTCTTCCAATGTTTTTAACTGTAGGCTTAAAGTTCTCTCCGTTACTGTTGGCATTTCCTTTCTTAATTCATGATACCTTAATTTCCCTTTTACCAAATAAAATAAGATTACCGTCTTCCATTTTCCGCCTATTATTCCCATTGTCAAACTTGTACAACAAGGGTATTCCCGTCCTTTGAATTTATACATCATTAAAATAAAATTTAAACTATCCTTTTTGACCGTTATTGCAAAGATATAAAACTATACTTAGTTTTGCTACTATAAATAATATAGTAAATAGAAATGAAAGAATTCGAAAAAAAAGTAGCTTTGGTAATTGGGGGGACAAGTGGCATTGGTAACGCAACAACAAATGCTTTACTAGAAAATGGAGCAATAGTGCATATTGTTGGCAGAAATGTAGGCAAAGTAGCTGACACTAATAATCTAATTAAGCACTCAGTAAATATCTCTAATGTAGATGAAGTCAAATCATTGATTTCAGAAATTGAATCATTAGATAACTTAGATTATTTAGTAAATGCATCTGGTATTTTTGGACCAAAACCATTTCTAGAACACACAATTGAAGATTACAATTCGTATTTGGATTTAAACAGAGGTTTCTTTTTTATCACTCAAAGTGCTGCTAAAAAAATGAAAAACACAAATGGCGGATCTATCGTAAATGTAGGCTCTATGTGGGCAAAACAAGCAGTAAAATCTACACCATCATCTGCTTACTCCATGCAAAAAGCGGGATTACATTCCTTGACTCAACACTTAGCAATGGAACTAGCAGACGATAACATTAGAGTTAATGCAGTATCACCCGCAGTAGTACACACACCTGTTTATCATACAGTTTTTGGAGGGAAAGAAGAAGCTGAAAAAGCATTGGAAGGTTTTAATGGATTCCATCCAATTGGAAGAAATGGCGTACCTTCAGATATTTCCAACAGCATTCTATTTTTACTTTCAGAAAAAGCGTCTTGGGTTACTGGTGCGATTTGGGATACTGATGGAGGTGTAATGGCTGGAAGAAATTAAAAAAAACCTATAATTTGGTGTAAAAGCCAGTTGCCAATCGAGTAGACGGCAGTGAGTTTTAATACCCACGGTGCGCCTCTCACAGTTCTGCTGAGTTTACCAAAGTACCACCGTATCCTTAGGCAAGTCATTGATCAAATGGAACTTAGGTGGCTTCTATGGAATTTAAAGTCAGATTTAGAAAGAACCAAAAGCAATCAAGCGTTTCTATAGGCAAACAGTAGCTATTGCTAAAAATCACACCTTCATTAGAGCCACTTTAATAGCAGGTGATTCTACCAAGCCTTATACACAAAACAGCAAAAAAAACCACTTTTTATTACAAGAAAAAACAGAAATACGTAATTTTAGTTTAAATCTTTGGTGATTTCAAGGCAAACTGCCGTTAGCAGCAATTAGGCTCAACCTCTAAAAGATTTTCAATAACTAAAAAATTAAAATGAGACTAGAATCTAATGCCTCTATACAAATTCAAAAACCAGTGGAAGAAGTTTTTGAAGGAATTGTAAATCCAGAGAAAATGACCAATTATTTCATTTCGGAAAGTAGTGGAAGATTGGAAACGGGAAAAGAAGTAATTTGGAAGTTTCCTGAATTCGATGGTAAGTACCCTGTCAATGAAATCAAAATAGAAATCAATCGTTCCATTTCATTTGTATGGGACCCAGAAACTGTTGTAAAAATTACATTGGAAAAATTACCAGACCACAGTACCGTTGTAAGAGTTAACGAAAATGGAAAGGATCTTACTGAAGATAACTTAAAATGGGCTTTGGAGAATTCCGGTGGATGGGCAAATTTCCTGGCTTGTATGAAAGCTTATTTGGAGTATGGAATACAACTTAGAAAAGGGGCATTTAACTTTATGCGAAAGAATTAAAAGTAATAAGATAAAAACAGTGTCAAAATGAAAACTACACCAGAACACAATGAACGTATTGCAAAAATGACCTTTGCTTCAGTATACCCTCATTATGTAACTAAAGTTGAAAAAAAAGGAAGGACAAAGAATGAGTTACTCCAAGTGATAGAATGGTTAACCGGATTTGATGAAGATAAATTACAAGTACTTATTGAAGAGAAAGTAACATTTGAAACATTCTTTGAAAAAGCAGCATTACATCCAAATGCGCACCTGATTAAAGGAGTTATTTGTGGTTATAGAATTGAGGAAATAGACAATCCATTGACCCAACAAGTCAGGTTTTTAGACAAATTAGTAGACGAATTAGCGAAAGGTCGTAAAATGGAGAAAATTATGCGAAAAGAAAAGAAATAATATGGGTACTGATCCGTTATCACAAGCTTGCTACTTATAAGCCACAACCGTAAGCAAAAAGACCTAAGAATACTTGCCTCCAAACCAAATCTTAAAGGTTTGTAATTTTATTGCCACAAAACTTTCCATAAATTGATTTATTTCTTTGAAAGTACTGGTTTCTAGTAAAAATAGAGCTACTGCGCAGACGCCCATTGTGCAATATTCAAAAAAAGTGCGTACTGAACTTCTTATAGTGGATACAATTATAAATTATCTTTTTAATACGCTGTTTTTTCCTATTTTAGTTTTCAACAATGAACGATAAAGATTATTTTTCCCATCTGTATGAAATTGCGAGTCACCTGAATAAGGAGTATTCACTAGGCTCGGCGCTTCGTAAATCTTTAGAAAAAACAGTAGAAATCTTAGACGTAGAAACGGGTTGGTTCTGGCTTACGGAACCAGATGATAAATCTGTTTATCTAGCGGCTTCTTATAATCTCCCTCCTGCTCTAAGTAATCATCCAGAAAGATTATCTGGTTGGTGTTATTGTATCAAACAATACTTGGCAGACGACATAGATCAGGCAATGAATATCAGTGAGATTACCTGCTCCAGATTAAAAGATATTAGTACAGGTACCAAAGGCTTAAAATTTCATGCGGTGATCCCTATAACCATCAACCGCCAAAAGGTGGGACTTATGAACTTACTTAGTAAGGAAACCAGGCAATTAAATGAAAAAGAACTAGCCATTCTTAATACCATTAGTGAGTTAGTGGGCACTGCAATTCAGCGTACCAGATTGCAGCAGTCATTTCAACATAGAAATATGGAATCAGACGCAACCCTTCAAAGGATTTTAGAGCACGTTTTCAAACCGCAACTAGAAACCATTATTTCTTGTCTTGACCACCCAAATAGTAACAAGAACAACATCATTGAAGCATTGGGCAAAGCAAAAGAACTTCAGCAGCAATTGACTACGTTGAGAAAAGAAACACAAGAAAAAGAAGCATCAGAGACAAAGACAAAAGAGTTGCTCTATCCTGAGCTACCACTAACGAAACGTGAATTAGAAGTGCTTAACCTAATAAAGAAAGGGCTCACTAATAGTGAGATTGGAAAGCAGCTATTCATAACAGAACGCACTGTGAAGTTTCACGTTACCGCCATCTTATCTAAACTTAATGCCAAAACGCGTACCGAAGCAGTAGATATTGGTTTGAAGAGAGGTTTTCTTGCTATTTAATGCCCCTTAACTGTACTATGGTACAGTTCCTTTTCTGTACGTAAGTCTATTTTATGACTCGTAGCCTTTTGAGATATTTGTTCCATACTAAAACAATATATGATGAGAACACAAAATATCTACTTAGAACACGCAAATATTACCGTAAATAATCTTCAAGAAGCAGTTAGATTCTTTCAAACTGCTTTTCCGCACTTCAAAATAAGAGGTGGTGGTAACGAGATGAGAGAATGGGTTCATCTTGGTGATGATAACACCTATGTAGCACTTAATCAAGCTAGCTTAAGCGATTTGAAAGCTGATAAAAACTATGATAAAATAGGAATAAATCATTTAGGTTTTGTAGTACAGAACGTAGAAGAAATAGCAAACAACCTTCTTAAAAATGGATACAAAAGAGATTATCCAAAACAAGTAGAACAATTTAGAATTAGAGACTATTTTGCTGATGCAGATGGTAACCAATTCGAATTCGTTCAGTATCTTAGTGAGAAGCCAGCAGAAAAAAATAACTATGGCAACTAAGCCAAGGTAATAACTTCTGGGCAAATCAACTATGTTATATATAATTAGTGGCACATCAAGAGCAGGCAAAACATTAATTGCTAAAAAGATGATGAAGCAATGCCAAATACCCTATGTCTCTCTTGATTGGCTTGTAATGGGATTTACCAATGGTATTCCCGAATATGGTATTCACGACAAATTATGGCCCAATGAAATAGCTGAAAAATTTTGGTTGTTTTTGAAAGCAATGTGTGAAAATATGATCTGGGCTGAAGCAGATTATATTATAGAAGGTGAAGCTGTTCTTCCTGAATTAATACATCAATTAGTAAAAAAGTATCCTAATCAGATAAAAGTGTGTTTCCTTGGTTACACAAATATGAACATTAACACAAAGGTTAAGGATGTTTATGAATATAATTATGGGAAAAAGGACTGGTTAACTAGTGAACCCAAAGACTATGTAGAAAGGCATATAAGCAATATGATTGCCTATAGTGAAAGGATAAAAAAATCGTGTGAAGATTATGACATAAGATATTTTGATACCTCCAAAAACTTTACACAAGTTTTAAATAACGCTCTGGAGTATCTAGTAGAAAAAGAATAATTTCTTCTGATATCATAGTCTAATGAAATTAAAAAATATTGCATGAAAACGATAGCCGTTGCATAACCTATTAATTATTAGAAAAACAAGCCTTATAAACCACTGGCTAGGAACATAAATAGAGCTGAAATGTGAAATAGGAGTTCTCATTTTTCTTTCGTGTAGCTTGTCCGCAGATTATCTACTCTCTTGTCACTGCTTCTTGCTTCAACAATACCCTATCCCCTCTTCTAGCAAGCTTTTGTAGGCTTCCTCATTAAAACTATAGAGAAAGGGTGCTTTGTTGGAAGCTCCCGTCATTAGTTTTTCATGTCTTTTAAAGATGCCTAACTTCAACATTTTCCTTTGGAAATTGCCCCTATCCAATCGCTTTTGTAAAATGGCTTCGTAAAGGGTTTGTAAGTCGTACATAGTAAATTTATCAGGCAGTAAAGATTTGCCTATAGGTAGGTAATTAATCTTAACCTTTAAGTATTCTAAAGCCATTTCAATCATTTGCTGATGATCTAAAACCAAAGGTGGTAAATCTGAGATAGGTTTCCATTCACAACATTCACTCAAATGATCTGCAGAAAGAGATGCCTTATTTGCTTGAATTAACGCTAAGAAGGCAGTAGAAATAAATCGTTGATGAAACCATTTTTTTAAGGTTGCTTTATGCACATTGGGCCACATAGACTCCACTTGTTCCATAGCCAGCTTGCTCTGCTCATTTGCTTCCCATCCCCTATTCAAACCACTAAAAGTATGGTACTGAGTGAGAAAAACACCTGTGAGACCCGTACGCTTATAAAGCACATCGGTTGCTGCCTCTTGCATTTCTACATTAGATGCTAAAAAACCACCAGGTAAGGCCCAGGCATCTGCATTGCGATACTTCAACACTAAAACCTTTAACACTCCTTCTTCGTAACCAAAAACCACACAGTCTAACGATATCCCAGGAACATAATTCTCAATATTTTTGATAAAATTATCCGTAAGATTTCCGTTCTCCATTACTACTTTATAAATTTTATTGTGTCAATATAACAAATTAATCTGTATCTTTATTGTGTCATACAAACACAATAATAATTTTCATTTATGAGATATCCTTATTTTTTGTTGCTTACTATCGTATTTTTAGTTTCTTGTGAAGCAAAACAAGAGGTCAAATTACCTGATCTTGTGGGAGACCAGTCACAGGTAGTATTGACCGAAAATACAATTCAATTTAGAGACCTTAACGGGAATGGAGTATTGGATTCTTATGAAGATTCTTCACAGCCAATGGAAGAGCGGATTTCTAATCTTTTGAGTCAGATGACCTTAGAAGAAAAAGCCGGAATGATGTTTATTAATGGGGCTCCCGTTAGCGAAGATGGTTTGCCAGAAGGGCAGCTAGGGTTAAACGGACCTGCAGCTAGAATGAAATCTGTAGTATACAATATGGCTACGCTTAAAATGAACCATTTTAACATCTGGAATATTCCTAACGAGCCTAAGATTTTTGCGAAATGGTATAATAATGTACAACGCAAAGCAGAAGCTACGCGTTTAGGAATCCCCGTAACCATTGCATCAGACCCGCGCCATCATCTTGGAAAAAATGTGATTGGCATGGCGGCTACCGGATTTAGTCAGTTTTGTGAGATGCCAGGTTTTGCGGCGCTTAATGATGTGTCTTTAGTGAGGGAGTTTGCCAATATCGTAAGAGAAGAATACCTTGCCATTGGGATTAGAGAGGCTTTGCATCCTCAAATTGATTTGGCTACGGAGCCTAGGTGGTCTAGAATAAGTGGGAACTTTAGTGAAGATGCTCATTTAACAGCGAAATTGGTAAAGCCGTACATTGAAGGTCTGCAAGGCAAAAGCTTAAGTGAAGGAGTGGCCTGTATGACGAAGCATTTTCCGGGCGGAGGTCCTCAAAAAAATGGTTTAGATCCGCATTTTTCATTTCAGGAAGGACAAATATATCCAGGTGGTAATTTTGATTATCACCTTATTCCCTTTGAAGCAGCTTTTGAAGCGAATACTGCTGCCATAATGCCTTACTACGGGATCCCTACAGACCAAACTGATGAGAATGTGGCTATGAGTTATAACAAAACCATTATTACGACCTTGTTGAGAGAAAAATATCACTATGATGGGGTGGTTTGTACAGATTGGGGTTTAATTACAGATATCCCTATGGGACCAGAGGTAGTTTGGAAAGCCAGAGCATGGGGGGTAGAAGATTTAACTGCGAAAGAAAGAGCCCTAAAAATAATAAATGCAGGCTGCGATCAATTTGGTGGAGAAAATTGTCCCGAATTAGTGGTCCAGTTAGTTAATGAAGGTGAATTAACAGAAGAAAGAATCAATAAATCGGTTACGCGCTTACTGAGACAAAAATTTCAATTGGGTTTATTTGACAATCCGTTTGTTGATGAAAGTAAAGTGGCTGTGATACTGAATAAGAAGTCTTCTAGAGAACTGGGAGAAAAAACGCAAAGAGAATCTATGACCTTGCTTAAGAATAAAGAAAATACACTTCCGCTACCAAAAAATAAGCATAAGGTATATATAGAAAATATAGATAGTTTAATGGTTTCAAACTACGCCACAGTAGTTGCTAAGCCAGAAGAGGCAGATTTAGCTATTATTAGGCTCAATACCCCTTGGTATCCAGCAGAGACAAAGGTACCTTTTGCTAAAAGCTTCCATCATGGAGATCTCAATTTTAAAGGCAAAGAAAAAGCGCGAATTTTAAAACTGTTAAAAACCGTTCCTACCGTTGTAAATATTTATTTAGACAGACCAGCGGTAATTCCTGAAATTACCGCTGCTGCGCAAGCACTTATTGCCGATTATGGTGCGAGTGATCAATCGGTTTGCGAAGTACTTTTTGGTAACGCACTGCCCAAAGGAAAATTACCTTTTGAGTTACCCTCATCGATGGAAGCCGTATACAATCAAAAAACCGACGTTCCCTACGATAGTGAAAATCCATTATTTAAATTTGGCTTTGGTTTAAGCTACAAATAAAAAGGACTTCAAAAGAACAAATAATACATTTTTAGAACCTCCATACAATTTAAACAATGGCAAATCGCAAAACCCCTTTTTCCCTTAAAATGAGAGTAATTCATAGATATTTGGGCTACTTTTTGGCAGGTATCATGGCAGTATATGCGCTCAGTGGAATTCTAATGATTTATAGAGAAACTAATTTTTTAAAAAAAGAGGCCGTCATAGAACGTAAGCTTGAACCCAATTTAACGGGTGGTCAATTAAGTCCTAAACTTAAAATGGGGGTTGTTATTGAAAAGCAAGAAGGTGACTTGTTATTTTTTAAAAATGGAACTTATAATCAAAAAACGGGATTAGCAACCGTAAAAAAAATGAAACTGCCTTTTGTGCTAGAAAAAATGGAACGTCTCCATAAGGCCACAACCAATAGTCCGTTATATTTTTTAAATATATTTTTTGGTGCATCACTGCTGTTTTTTGTACTTTCTGCCTTCTGGATGTATACCCCTAAAATGCCTGTCTTTAAAAAGGGTATGTACTTTGCTGCCGCCGGAATAGTGCTCACCTTAATTTTAGTTTTTGTTTAAATGAAGTTAAGAAGGAATAGATTTAAATGAACCCGAAATACAAATTTTGAAAAAATATCCCCTTGGCTTACTCTTTTCAACAGTAGTATCGCAATGAGTTAAATAGTAAAAACCTAAAAGTCACTGCAGGATGCTTTTGTTTTTCCATGAGCTTCTTGGCTAATTCACTAAAGACAGCTAGTCACTATTTTGTTTACGTTTGCCCATTTGGACGTAAAGAAAATGAAACAAGCATAAAACTTCAAAATTTTATTTTTAGAATTCATGCCAAACTAAGGTGAAATTACTTTAGAAGCGCAGGTTTCTATTAAAAATGGAGTTGCTCCTCAGATTCCCAGTATGTATACGTAAAAATCACGCCAATAAAAATGATACTACAGAATTTGTAATCTCAGACTCTTCTCCTTTTGGTGTTGCAAGTAACACATCCGTAGAAAAAGAGTTTTTTAAATTCAAGAATGACAATTCTGGATCATGATGGCTTTTTTCTAAACTAGAAGGAACAATAGACACCCCTAACCCATTTCTTACCAATTGAATTATAGAGTTTATATTATTTGATTCATGCACTATATTTGGAGTAAAACCATATTGAGAACAAATTTCAATTAAGGTATGGTAATAAGAAGGTGCATACTCTTTGTTAAAAAAAACAAATACTTCATGTTTCATTCTCTTTAAGTCATCCACATCTTTAATTTCAACTACTTTATTATTAAAGACAAAAGAATAAGAGTCTTTAAACCATAGTTTCGTATCAATTTTTGTGGATACTAAAGGGGCTCTCAAAATACCTAAATCAATTTTTCTTTGCTCTAATGCCAAAATTTGTTTGGTTGTAGATACTTTGTACAACTTGATATTTAAATAAGGGTATTTTTTTATTAAAAATTGAACCAAGCTGGTAATTGTTTTAGAAAACGTAGAACTTATATACGCTATTCGGTACTCTCCACTTACATTTTCTGAGATTTTTCGAGTTTTTAAAACAATGGCCTCTAAGTTTTGTAATTGATTCAACACTTCTTGGTTAAAATATTTACCCGCCTCGGTTAATACTACTCTTTTATTATTTCTATCAAATAATTTTGCGCCAATCTCATTTTCAAGCTCCTTAATTTGCCTACTTAGCGGCGGTTGAGATATATGTAATTTTTCAGAAGCTTTGGTAAAGCTTAATTCTGCTGCTACCGCTAAAAAATATCTTAGATGCCTCAACTCCATAACTATACTTTTAAGATATTATTAATTGACAAAATAAGTCTTTTTAAATCATTATATGAAATGATACCTTTGAGTAGTTAGTTTAAAAAGCAATACAACCTAAATAAAATGAACAAATCAACAGTAAAAGAAATTGAAAAACGTTTTGATAATGATGTTGAAAGATTTTCAAATTTAGACACCGGTCAAGTGGCAACAATTGACGCACAAATTTCTCTTGAACTACTTACAGAAGCCTCAAAAAGAATAAATCCTACTGCAAAAAACTTGCTAGATATAGGTTGTGGTGCTGGAAATTATACGCTAAAAATGTTATCTAAAATAGCGCATCTAAACTGTACCCTAGTTGATTTAAGTAAACCCATGTTAGATAAAGCGCTAGAGCGGGTTTCTGCTCAAACTAATCAGAATGTCCAAGTATTGCACGGAGATATTAGAGATGTAACGCTAAAAGAAAATCAGTATGATATTATACTAGCAGGTGCAGTATTGCATCATTTAAGAGATGATAAGGATTGGGAGACCACATTTAAAAAATTATACAAATTACTGAAGCCAGGAGGGTGTTTAATGATTTCTGATTTGGTGAAACAAGAAACAGACGCTATAAATGAATACATTTGGGAACGTTATGGAGAATACTTAGAAAGTGTTAATGGAAAAGCATATAGAAGAAACGTTCTTGAATATATTGAAAAGGAAGACTCTCCAAGGTCTATCACCTATCAATTAGAATTAATGAAAAAAGTAGGGTTTAAGAAGACAGAAGTTTTACATAAAAACATGTGTTTTGCAGCTTTTGGAGGGATTAAATAACCTCTACACATCAATATATAAAAAAACAGTCTTATTAGGGCAATCTGCTAGGTTTGCCCATTTTCACTATCTTTCCTCGATCAAAAAAGTACCGTATTAAATCTGCTACTTTTAGTATACCAACAACTAACAAAATTATACGTGAGCTTTATTCAATTTTTGAAATATCTGGCAGTAATGATTATCGCAACTTTTCTTACATTCTTTTTTCACGAAATGAGTCATTGGATTGCTTATGAATTATTAGGATACGATGCAGGATTCACTCTAAATGGAGCTTCTGTAAAAGATGCTTCTATTAAGTTACCTAAAACACATCGTATGATCACCAGTGCTGCTGGCCCCCTATTTACCATCATCCAAGCAATTGTATTTTATTTTATTTTAAAGAAACACAAAAACATCATGCTATATCCTTTTCTGTTCTTACCATTTGTTATGAGATTAGGAGCTTCATGGGCAAATCAATTTCAACCAAACGATGAAGGAAGAATTAGTCTGGATTTAGGCTTAAACCTCTATACTATTTCAACCATTATAGTAGTTTTTTTATTCTTTTTAGCATTTAAAATTTCAAAGAAACATAAGTTTTCAATAATGTTAAATAGCATCACTTTTATAATTTCTATACTACTTCTATTCAGTGTTGCTTATTTAGATTTCAAGTATAAAATTAGATTTGTTTAAACAAACGCAACAAAAGCGCTGAGATTAAATATAGTAGTACATTAACGAAGCCCCCCATAAAATGACAGTTAGATCAGTTAAAATTTATAATGGGAATATTGTAGAAAATAAATATTTATACCATTCCATAAAAAAACTACTCCAACCTGATTACCAAGATTTTACTTCAGTTCTGGAAAGAGAAACAAAACGGTGTAAAAACGTCTACTTTTTAGAAGTTAAAGGAATTGTTGTAGGTTTTTTCATGACCAACTGGGAAAGTATTTCGGGAAAACACGCTGTCTATTTAGGACTAAATGCTGTTCACGAAAAATTCAAAAATAAAGGACTCACTACCCTGCTTTACTTAAGATTTATTGAAGATGGAATTTTATTTGAAAAACAAGAAAAGACTAAACTTATACTGTGTGCAACTACCGCTTCACCTGCAGTAGTTAACGCGGTACTAAAATTATCTCGAAATTGTTCCCCAAACAAAAATGGAGAGTTTAATAATTACCATAAAAATCTAGCAATCTCATATGCCATCAAACATGATTTAAAATACAGTAAAAATCATCCATTTATACTAAAGAATGCGGCAACTAAAACGCTATACTCAGCAAAAGAAAATGAGAGAATAGAAAAACTTGTTAATAAACATAGTTTTAGCCTCTTTGAAAAATTAGGAATTAAAGAAAAAAAAGGTGACAGATTATTAATGATTTGCGAATTACCTAAAAAAGAATCCTATTTAAAAATAAAGAACACATGTGAATATGTGATGAAAAAAAAATTAGCTAAAACTTTATGGTGATAAAGATCAAATCAATACCAGTCAGGTTACCGCTGCCATTTTCTAAGTAACGTATACCTTACTCCTTTACCTTCTCCAAGGCCCTTCAAAATGGCTATTTTTTATCTATTGCTAAAAAAATGCTACAAAACTACTCATGGTTATGGTTTCCCGTAGCAAGAGAGTTTCTTATTTTTTTATGTTTGAATAATCATCTCATTAAGACCATTTTCAAAGCTTACTTTTTAATATCATTTATAAAAAAGTAGGCAGGTATTTTATAGTTAAAATTCTCAAAAAGTATTGATCATGGTTTAGATGAGATCATAAAATACAACCACAGAAATGAAATTACTGCCTTTTGAAAATATTATTTACAGGACAAAACTTGATTCAGAAGAAATTTTAAAAAGAATTGGTGATGTAATTGAACCTTATAGGAAATTTAGAATTATAGGAATCTTCGGTATTAGTAATTATGAACCTTATCAAGGAAATATAAATGGATCTTCGTTTAGTGTTTCAAGAATCATTGGTTACAAAAACTCATTCCAACCAAGAATAAAAGGAACTATTGAAAAGGATTTTAATGGTATAAAGGTAAAGGTAAAAATGAGGTTATCTCCCTTTATTTTGACCTTTGCACTTCTATGGTTTGCATTCGTTATACTAAGTTTTGCAAGTATATTAACTATTTGTATTAAAAAAGGATCCTTTGAACCCATTATTTTTATCCCATTAGGAATGTTTTTCTTGGTGTATGGACTTACCACTGGAGGATTCAAATACGAAAGCATGAAATCAAAAGAATATTTTGCACAATTGTTTGAAGCGGAAATTGAAAACTAAACCAATAGCTAGTTATGCTATTTAAAAATGCCTGAACCGTAATTTAAATTAACTGCGGTAAAACATTTTAAAACGATAAAACTAATTGAATGTAAAATACATAGAATGCTTAAATTTTTGGAGAAATATGAAGTAGCTCTAACAGAAGGAACATCACTATTAACCTGTATAGCGTTTTTTGGATCTGAAATAATGGGAAGAATTTTTGTTGAGATTTTTAATCTTAATAAAACGATAGGCTGGAAATGGAGTATTCTAAACACATGGATTGATTATACTCCTATATTTTCTTTTCTAATATTTGTGGGAATCTATGCTGTTATAAATACAATAAAAAAAAGAACCGATCTTATTCTCTCTGCCCTACACATTTTATTTATTACGCTAAGCACATTTTTATTTAATTTCTGGGAGATAGATTTAAGGGTTTGTCTTTTTCTATTTTGTGTTTCCCATATAGTTTTTGCAATAAATGTTTATACTGTACTCATCCATAACAGCAATTCTGACTAAGCTATCTCTATTATTTTCTAAATGAAAGAATCTTATTGATATCTATTGGTACCTACTTCCATTATTAAAAGTCAATTGGTTAAATGATGGCTGTAAACCTACTGGTTAATCTTATAACTTTTAATACGCAAGATCCCTAAAAATATAACTCCATTTCACTTTAGAAAGCACTACTTTTATAAGTGTTTTACGAGTTTACAATAAATTCCCATCAAACTTATTAGAATCCATTAGAAAAAATGAAAAAGTTAACCTTAGCATTAGACTGGACGCCAAACATAAATCATATTGGATTCTTTATAGCCAAAGAAAAAAAAATCTACGAAAAACTTGAATTATCTCTCAATATACTAGATCCAAACGAAGATAATTATGCGTTTACACCTGCCAAAAAAGTAGAATTGGGCATTGCAGATTTTGCTTTATGCCCTACAGAAAGCATCCTTAGCTACCGTACTAAAAAAAATCCCTTTCCACTTATTGCCATTGCTACTATTTTTCAAGAAGACTTGAGTGCTCTCGTAGTAAAACAAAACAAAGGCATCTTTACCCCGAAAGATTTAGATGGAAAAACCTATAGCTCCTATAAGGCGAGATATGAAGACGCTATTGTAAAGCAAATGATAATAAATGATGGTGGCCAAGGAGAAATAAATATTGATTACCCTCACAAACTAGGTATCTGGGACACCGTTTTAAATGATTCTTTTGATGCTACTTGGATCTTCCTAAACTGGGAAGGAGTTGAAGCAGCATCCTTGGCGATTCCACTATCCCTCTTTAAAATGAAAGATTATAATATCCCATACTCATATTCCCCGGTAATTGCTACTAGTGAGAATGCTATTGAAAAAAATAAAGAGGCCTATACTAAATTTCTAGAAGGCACTAAGCAAGGTTTCTTATATTGTACAGAAAACCCTGAAGAGTGTGTTACTTTATTTAAAAAATATATTCCGGAAAAAGATCAAGATATCAACCTTTATAAAGCATTGGAAATGTCTTTAAGCGCTTTTGGAAATCATGAAACCTGGGGGCATATTCAAGAAGATGTTATTGCAGAATTTCTGCAATGGATTTACAATAAAAAACTAGAAACAACCCCGGTAGATTTAACAAATCTATTCACCAATACACTTAATCGCTCCTAAAGCGAACAAGAAAGTGCTACATCTATAAATAATACTGATTTATTTCTTTGTCATAAATCTTGCTCCCATTTGTGTCCAATTATAGTTCACCACACAATGGTACTAAAAATCTCTCATAAAATAATGATACTGGTTTTGTAATGTCTCTAAGAATATTTGAATGGTACTTTTTACAGATACGTACAGAACACTAAGACTAATACCTCACTTATTGGTGCTAATTTTATATATTGCCCTTGAGATATACGAAAAACCAATGTTATGGGCTGATCATATGCTTGAAACCATAACACGCAACCTTTTAAAACTTTCTACATCTTTAAAAAAAACATATGTTCAAAAAAGTATTAAAATTTATAGTTATAATCCCTTTTTTGGTGGCTTTTCAGTGCGATGAGGAATTGGAAAGTGACATTACATTCAATGATTATACTGTTAATATCACCCCTCAATCCTCTTTTTCTATAGACGATACTATTTGGATAAGTGGCATTGTTTCTTCACAAGCTTACGATTCATCTATTAATGATTCTATTTTTTATGATAGGTATCAAGGAGATGTACTTTCCATCATGAAATTGATAGCACCTACAGAACTTTCAAACTGTATAGATGCTATTGATAATTTTGAATTAATTGTCCAGCTAGGTGAAATTAGTTTCTTTCCGCGTTGTGAAAATGCAGAAATGACAGTCACCCCAGAATTATCTTCCGATAACTTATCTTTTAGATATAGAATAGGGCTTAAACCTTTGGGAACTGGAGATTTTGTCATAAGTTGGCAAAATAGCAATCTACAAAATGAAAATAGAAATGAATCTATTATTGATAAATATCCTATTGAAAATCATCCTAACCAAATTGGGTTTAATAAGTGTGGAAAAGTTTCTTGGAGATTGCTAGATGAATCAAATAAGGAATTCTATTTCAGCGTTGAGTAAAAAAACACTTGCAAGATCTTATAATTTCAAAAATTTTAACAAGATAACCGCTTTCAAAAGGCGGTTTTTATTTTGAGAAGATGGTTGAAAGAAAATTTAAATCGAGAAAGGATTCAAAAAACTTAGCTACTATAATTATTATAAGGTATATACGAATCTAAAGGTTACAAATCTGGGTTGAATAAAAGTTTCCGAAGTAAAAACCGAGAGGTTATTTGCATTGTTCCGAACTTGAGAATCAATATCTAAGAGATTGGTAGCCTTAATCTCATATTCCCATTTAGCATCTCTATTTTTTCTATAGGAAAGCGTGGCATCCCAATTCTGGAAAGATTGAGATTCTCCATTACCCAAATCTTGATTTGTATAGGTATAATTAGTACGAAACGTAAACGCTTTCCAAATATAAGCATCAAACTCAACAGAGGGTGCATTGGTCACAAACCTAGTTTTACGGCTCCCTTGATTGTTATTAGTAATGCTATAACGGTATCTTACACTTACATTGGGTGCTTCCTTGTAATTGGTGCGAATACCTGGAGTATACGTTTGCGTATACCCTTCATTTAGTGATTGTTGCGCCTGAATAAATTGATTAATCTTACTATAATTAAAACTGGCATTGATGCTTCCTCTTATTTTACCAAAAGTGCGCTGTATGCGTCCAAAGACGTTCACATTCTCATCGGAAAAGCTAGAATTAAAAAAAGTACTTGTACGGATTACATTTTCAAAATTTGTTAAATTTCGTATCTGATCAATATTACTGGAATACGCTACTCTTGCAAAAACATTGGTATAATTAAAAAGGTTGAAACTACTGTAAAATAAACTCACATTATGTGATAAGGCATTCTGCAGATCGGGTTCTCCAAATTGAATACTATTAAAATTATTCAATACTATGCCCTGCGCTAATCGTGTCACATCTGTAAATTGATTCCGCATGTCATATCGCAAGGTCAAAGCTTCATTCTTTTTGAACTGGATTCGGGTTTCAAAATCGGGTAAAAACCGAAAGAAGTTATCTTTAAAAGTCTCACCAAACTGGGTGTTTTTATTTCCATAGGCATGGACAGAAAATCCTGGGGTAATAGTAAATTTTCCGGTTTTCAACCGGTAATGAAATCCCAAATACACATCGCTAAAATTATACTCTGTATCATTACTCGCCAATCCCTCATTAAAAGTGGGTGTAGGGGTAAACTGAGAGCCGTCTTCTAAGAATTGAAAAATAGTACTGTTGAATTCTTGCCTACTTAAAATGGTGCCCAGCGTTACATTGATATTGCTTTTGGCATTAATAATGTGGTAATAATCAAGTTTTGCATCTAATTGATTAGACTTAATGCGTCTATTCTGTCCGAGGTCATAGGTGTTTAAAGAAGTATCTAATCCCAAGGCATCTGCTGTGGTCTCAAAAGCATCCTCACCATCTGGATCCTTTACCAAAAGCGCATTGTAAAACGGATCTTCATCCTTTAGCAAATGCTGCGCTTCAAAAGAAAAGATATTGTTTTCATTAAGCGTATAATAATAATTTATATTTTGATTGAGGCTAAATGGGGTGACTTCATCTAGCTGATTGGTTGTTCCAATTACCGAAGAGAACAGCTCTTGATTTTGTGAATCATTAGACATACGCCCTATAATGTCATAATCTAATTGATTATTGTTATTGGGTTGGTAGGAAGCGCTTAGCTTCAACAATCCTTGATTAGAACGTTCTGTACTTGATTGTTCTGTGGTTTCATCAGGAATTCCCAAATCTGGATCTGTATATTGTACAAAACTGGTTTCTCTAGAACGAATACGACTGCTATTGAAAATAAAGAATCCGCTTAAATCCAATGCTTGCGTAGGAGAATAGCTAAAATTAACCGTCCCTAATTTATTCTCTACTTCTTGGGCATTCCCTTGATTTGTTAAAAAATTAAGGCCATTGTTTCCCAAATTAATACTCGTTCCACTACTCCTGCTTGGTGCCCTAAAGCCGCCACCAAAATTTCTAATATCGCGCCGTGTCAAGGCAACCTCCCCAATATTATTGATATCACCTATAAAATTAAGGCTGTATTTTGGACTGTAATAGAATAGCTTGGGCTGCACTAAATAAAGAGGATTTTCTGGCGAACTTCCCCCGCCCGCCGTGACCGTACCAAACCAAAAGTTCTCCTTTCCTTCCTTAAGTTTAATATTTAGAGCTACATTGTCTTGGTTGTTCGTTACACCTCTTAGTTGACCTACTTCAGAATAGTTACGCAATACCTGTATCTTATCTACTGCCTTAGAAGGAATGTTTTTAGTGGCTAATTTGGTGTCCCCATCAAAAAAATCCTTTCCATTAACCATTAACTTATTGACTACCTTACCTTCTACTTCTATCTGTCCATCTTCATTGATCTCTACACCCGGTAATTTCTCAAGTACATCTTCTAAATTCCGTTCGGTTCCATTTTTAAAAGAGTCTGCATTGTAAACCAAAGTATCTCCTTTGATGGTCACTGGCATTTCATAGATAACTTCCACCTCATCAAGGGCATTTTCTGCTACAAGTATATAATCTTTTATAAGATCACTTTCTTCTGTTGAAAGAATCTCTTCAAAAGTCTTCATCCCCACATAGCTAATCTGAATTTTATAGGTGCCATTCTTGCCCAACTCTAACTTGTATTTCCCGTCTTTATTAGTTATCCCATACGCTTCTAAACCACTTGTTTTTTGATTGATAGCAATCACATTTGCTAATTCTAAAGGTAGATTTAAGCTATCTTTAACCACACCTTCTAGCTTGATTTGGGCATAGGAATGAGATGCTACCAAAAGTAGGACAATACTAAATACTTTTTTCATGATTGGGTGGTGATTGCAGATATATATCACTAGAAGTTAGCAGCTATCAATTTCTTCTTCTTCCACGGTTATTTCTCATTTCTTTCATTTTTTCCGTGATCGTAGCCTTGTATTCCATCTTCATAATCTCTTTCCCTTTTTTGGGAGCTTCAATTTTAATCTTTTCCTTAGGGTTAATTACTATTTTAGAGCACAACATTATAGTATTGCCTGCACTCACTTCCAAAATAAGACCTGGCAGTCCCCAATATTCCGCCGGTCCGTGGCTTACAGGTATTTGAGGGGTATACCATGCTTCAACTTCTGTCATGTCTACCTCTTCTTCTATTTCAACAGCAATCCCTGTAGAATCCTTTTTCATTTTGTTGGCATTCGCTCTTAATTCACTCCATGAAAATGAATACCAGGTGAGCGCTGCCGTAGGAACTGAAGCCGTTGCTTTAAAACACATATACTGTCCTATTTGCTTTGATTCCTTACCCATCTTCCATTCTATAGCCAATAATTTATCTTTCACTAAGAATTGTTTACCGTAGAATTCCTGACTCTGAATTAATGCATTTTCTTTTACATTTTTGTATTGCTCACCTGCAGAGAAATTCTTTCCCCAGGAATCTGTTGCGCCAGAAATGGCATCTATTTTATCTTCTTCATTAAATAGAGACTCTTCCTTATTAAAATTCAATACATAGGTTTTCTCTAATCGGTTTTTCAACCGTGCCTGTATTTGTGATTTCTGTGCTTCACTCATTCTTGCACCCCAAGTGCCAAGATCCATCTTAGACTTGGCAAAATAAACCGCCTGACCTTGATATTCTTGAACATTTGGTTTTAATGATAAAAGCAATAAAAATAGAAGTACACTAAATTTGAAGAGTATAGATTTCATGACTGGTTCTAAAATTATCTTGTTTGTTTAACGAAAATATATAAAGATTAAACATTTTGGCGTTGTTTACCAAAATATTAACACTAATTACTAAGTAAAATTTAGTAGCTAACCTCTAAGACTCAATCTACTTATAAGCGTTCTCCCTCAAGAAATATAAAGTAAGAAACTACACTTTCTATTATTTGTACATTTCTCAAAAACTGATTTCCTTGCTTGTTTTTTAATTTCAGCGCTTCAAAACTCTATGAGCTAATCATTCCTAGAAAATCAGTTTATTTTTTGTGCAAGCATTTCGCAACTCCCAAAACGCAAAGAAAAGAGCAGGATTATGGTTTTCTATAGTCAACAAACCGTTTATTTTTTTTAAGTTTGAAATTGTAATCTATTTAAGACAATGTAATAATGAATACTTACAATTAAATACGCGCTATTAAAAATAAGTATCAGTTTAATTTACAACCACTTAACATGGCCTTATATCAAACACTTGTACTATTTACAACTCCATTATTCACAATTAGAATTAAACACTATTTATTAAGATGAAAAATTTATTATTTATAGGTGCCTTGCTCACAACCGGAATGCTTTTTACGAATTGTTCTGGCAGTGATGATGACAACGGAAACATAAATGAAAACATGGTAGACACCACTGCACCCACTATTGCTATTCAAAGTCCTAATGAAAATCAAACTTATTCTACAAATCTAGGTGGGTTTTTAGGCTCCGAATTAGTTCAAATTAATGCTCAAGGTATTGATGAAACGAAAATGGCTTCCATAAAATTAACCGTTACTGATAGTGAAGGAACTATTCTGCTGGAAAAAACTCAAGAAAGTGATGCTGACACAGAAGCGACGCTTAGCATATCTGACGGATTTGAAACGACCAATGCCGGAACCTATACTATTGTATTTACGGCTACAGATGATAGCGGAAATGTGGGAGTCTCAAATCCAAGGACTTTTACTTACGAAGATTAATTACTACGGGGGTAATAACTTTAATTATCCAGCTGATACAGTAACTACATATCTTATAAACCATTAATGGGTATTAACAGCATTGGTTAATGCTGCTAATACCCATTTACGAGACACACCTCTCATTTGTAAAAATTCAGGATTACGGCTTTCCAAGATAAGAGATTGATTACCTATAAACTTCCTCAAGTTAAACATGAAGGAATCTAGAGGATATAAAATGATCACCAGATCATTACTTTTACAAAATGATACTAATAATTGGAGCTGGCTTATCTGGTCTTTTAATAGGCTACCGTCTCAAAAAAGAAGGGATTCCTTTTAAAATTCTAGAAGCGAGAAATAGAGTTGGTGGAAGAATAAATACGCTATATGGAACCACCAATACACCTGTTGAAATGGGAGCTACCTGGTTTACCAATCAACACAAGCATCTCATAGCGCTTTTAGAAGAATTAGAAATTGATTGGTTTGAACAATATATGGATAGTACTGTATTTTATCAAGCCTCGGCGGCGGCTCCAACACAAATTGTACAAATTCCTAGTCAGCTCCCTAGTTACAGAATTTCTGGTGGCACCTCGCAACTTATAAACACCTTACTAG
Source organism: Ascidiimonas meishanensis (assembly GCF_037782385.1). Classification (NCBI taxonomy): domain Bacteria; kingdom Pseudomonadati; phylum Bacteroidota; class Flavobacteriia; order Flavobacteriales; family Flavobacteriaceae; genus Ascidiimonas; species Ascidiimonas meishanensis. Next base: position 37,639 of record NZ_JBBEXD010000006.1, on the reverse strand, counting down.
AAAGACTAGATAAAGATGATGTTTTGCTTAATCAATCCGTAAAAGAGATCAAAATTTATGAAAATTCGGTTCTCGTAAACGCAAAAGAACCCTTTAAAGGCAAGAGCGTTGTTTTAGCCATACCTCCCAAGTTATGGGCTAAAAAAATCTCGTTTGAACCTTATTTGCCAACTGAACTATTGAATGTTGCGAAGCAAACGCACACTTGGATGGAAGACTCCATTAAAATTGCTTTGACGTATAAAGTCCCTTTTTGGCAAAAAGAAAATCTACCCGCAACCTTATTTAGTACTGCAGGACCTATTACAGAACTATATGATCATTGCAATCACAAAAGATCTAGATACGCACTTTGTGGATTCATAAACTCGTCCTTTAAAAATCTTCCCTATGCAGAGAGGCGCACCAGTGTAATTGACCAATTAAAAAATACTTTTGGCCCAAGCGCAGAAGAATTTATGGATTATGAAGAATGCATCTGGAGTAAAGAAGAAAACACCTTTGAAGCATCTGATGCTTTTCTTTTTCCGCATCAAAACAACGGCAACCCCATTTTTAATGAGTCCATTTTTGAGGATAGATTATTGATCTCTAGTGCTGAATCCGCTCCAGAATTCCCAGGATATATGGAGGGTGCAGTATATTCAGCAAATTCAACTGCGCTAAAATTGATACAAAAATCATGAATACGATTCATCTCTTTATTTTTCAATAACTGAAAAACCTAGCTTTTTATAAAAAAATCAAAAAAACTGTGATAAATTTCAATACACTGCGAATAATGAAGTAAACAGTTTTCACTTTGGACAAAAATAGGGACATATTTATTTCAATACTCGAAAATCATAAGGGTATTATTTTTAAGATAGTCAATTCGTACTGCAAAGAAGTGGAGGATAGACAAGACCTGATTCAAGAAATTATCATTCAACTATGGATTTCATTTCACAAATACAACAATCAATTCAAATTATCTACTTGGATTTATAGAATTGCTTTAAATACTTCTATCTCATTTTACAGAAAAAACAAAGTAAGAAACGAAAAGACCGTTTCTGTATCTCCCTTTCTTGAAACCACTTTAAAAGAAGATGAACCTCTTCAAGAAAATTCTGATTTTCTAAAACTACAGGCTTTTATTCAAGACTTAAAAGAAGTAGACAAAGCATTAATCCTACTCTACCTAGACGGACTCACCCAAAAGGAGATTGCCAAGATAATTGGCATAACCCCCACAAATGTGGGTACTAAAATTGAACGTATTAAAAAATCACTTAAAGAAAAATTTAAAAAGCAATAACATGAAAGACCTAGAATTAATAAACCTCTGGAAAGCATACGATGAAAAGTTAGATAAGGTACTCTCAATCAATAAAGAAATAGTTTTTAATTTAACCAAAGAGAAAGTGAGTAGTACACTTGGCAAAATGCGGATACCTAAAACCATCATGCTTCTGCTTGGCATCCCCTATACCTTATTGCTATATGCAGTTACAATTATTGGGTACCATGCAGGAGGAGTTTTTGTGACTTTAGGCTTTGGCTGTATTAGTTTAATTATGACTTTGACGATTATTGGGTATTTTTATCACCTGTATTTGATCAATTCTGTAAATCGCTTCCTAGACATTATAGAGGTTCAGAAAAAAATAGCAAAATTAAAAATCTCAAGCTTTAATATGGTTCGTTTGGCCATTATTCAAATCCCATTTTGGTCTATTTGCTGGGTGAGTTTAGATGCCTTAAAAGAGTCACCTTTTATTTATGGAGGAGTTCATTTAATCGTTCTTTTAGGATTCATTTATCTTTCCTATTGGCTTTATAAAAGTTTACATTCTCAAAAGCCCCATTCAAAAGTCCGCCAATTTTTCCTCTCAGGAGTAGAATGGGAACCTATTACAAAAGCCTCTGAAATTCTAGCACAATTAAAAGATTTAGAAGACCCATCCTAACAATCAGGTTTCAGCGCTTCTTATCTAAAAGAAGCCGCATAACTACTAAGTTCAAGATTTTAGTATATTTGAGAAGTAGCCAAATCTTATTCGTGGGAACCTTCTAAAAAAGTAATCACAAAAAGCAATAGATTTGACTTGCGATAGGCAGAAAGAAAACTACCTATGTTTTATCCGCTTCACATATTTGAATATGGTGCGTTATTCTAAAACAATGGTGGTATATTAAATAAATAAGGTTGCTTAAAAAATGAAAAAAACTAAAAGAGATTCAACATGGAATTTTTTGCTATATCCTACCCTACTACTGTTTATTTTTAGTCAATCTTGTAACACCGCAAACAAAACAGTTGCACCACCAAAAAGCACTAGTGTTAAAAAAATAAAAGTATGGGCAGACAGCATTAGTAGGCCAGCTTACAGCATTCCAGAATTCAAAACGGCACCTCATACACTAGCATCGGAAGGAAACCAAATTTTTGCAGTTGTACGTACCGTATTTCAGGACAAAAGCGGAAATCTTTGGTTTGGTGGTCAAGGAGGATTGAGCCGTTATGACGGAACCTCCCTTGTTTACTTTGACCTTAAAGATGATTTTAATAAAAGTATTACCGTAAAGACCATTGTACAAGATAAGTTCAACAATATATGGATTGGCCATTCTGGAGGTATCACCAAATATGACGGTACATATTTTACCAGCTTTAGTGAGAAAGATGGACTCCTTAGCAACGATGTTTGGAGCCTGACCACAGATAGCAAGGGAACGGTTTGGATTGGCACATTAAAGGGAGTGAATTATTTTAATGGAGAAGTTTTTACCCCATTTAATATTCCAGAAGCTAAACCCGACTATACCAGAGGAATTACCAGCTCAAAAATTGTGCATTGTATTATGCAAGATAGTAAAGGAAACATATGGTTTGGCACAAATGGAGGTGCTTATGTATACAACCAAAAAACATTAGATAATATTTCAGAGAAAGAAGGGCTTTGTAACAACGCAGTAAATGATATAATAGAAGATAAAAATGGAAATATCTGGTTTGCTACCACTCATAATGGCATCTGCCTTTTTGATGGAAAATCATTTATCCATATGGAAGAAAATAGCATAGTTCAAGGTAAAGAGGTAGGGAGTATTCTAGAAGATCATAACGGAAACATCTGGTTTACGGCTAAAGGTTTTGGAGTCTACCGCTACGATGGAAACACTTTCACCAATTTCCATGAAGAGGAAGGGCTAAATCACCTTACTTTTCAGATTTATGAAGACCAAAAAGAACAGCTTTGGTTTGTTGGGTTCAAAGGTGCTTTTCGCTATGATGGTAAGTCAATAGTAAATGTTTCAAAAGCGGGCCCCTGGACTAAATAAAAAAATTAGTTTATCTAGGAATTTATTCTTTTTCCGAGGTATAAAAGGTATTTTACGTAAAAAATTTATTTTTAGAAGTTACATCAAATTCTCCATAAAAGAATGAAAAATATAACTAAACATACCTTTGCCATAATTGGCATATTTCTCATCCTTATTCTTGGGCTGTCTGCCTACTATACCTATGCAACCTTAGGCTTCCCAGATGGGCATCTTACGGAATACGACAGATTTTATAAAAGAATCTTATATCCATCATTTTTAGTCTTTAATTTTCTATTTGCGCTTTTGTTTATAAGAACCATCTATCTAAAGAAAAAACAAAGGCTCCTATTCATGGTATACCTTGTGCTCTTTGTGCTATTCACCATAGTTGAATTTTATCTATCTACCAATCTTGAAAACGGACAAGGCGAATAGGTTTTAAAGTTTAAGAAAATACTTTGAGAGTAGTATCCATTTTTAATAGCCCCGTTACTTACAATTCTCAAATCTTAATTAAATACCCATGAAAGCAACACATTCAACCAAGGAGCATCTTTAACACCTGAATATTATAGTTAGTGCCAAAAACATACACTTCTTCTTTTTAGAAAGCCATTACACTTTTCTTAGCTTATCTTATTAATTTGCTTTGATGCATTTCTTAAAGTTATATAGCTCAGAATTAACTCTTATATATTTAAATATCTAAATACTTATTTTATTTTTAGTATTTGTAACTTTGAGCCAGACACCCTTTATATACCATTAAAAACCCGTAACTTATAAAGTAGGGTCGTCTTAAAAATGACCTTTATTAACTTTATATATTGAAATCTATTACATGTCTATTTCAAAACTAATTCCAAATCCGTATGACAAAAACTCAACCCTTTCAGATCTGGAAAAAAAGAAAATATTAATCAAACAAGGACTTAGCTTAAAGGTTCCAATTAAGCATATATTTCTTTTAATTATCCTTGGATTTTATCTCATCCATTATTTAAAAACTCCGTCAATAATTGTAACAGTATTAATAGGAACCGAGATTTTCATAAATTTAATTGCAATCTACATTAAAATTAAAGCCTTAAAATCAATTAAAACAATAAATATTCAAGATGATGGAAAAGGTTACAGAAACTTATTAATAACCAATGAATATTGGGAATTTATTAAATCATTTTTTGGTGTGATTGCTAATAGTATTAGTATTACTATAATTTTTGTTTTTTTTTCATCAGAAATTTCAAATTTTGCTGCTCAAAACCCATCTCTTCTATTTATAACAAAAGGGGCATTCAAGTTTATATTTTTTGTCTTTGTTATTTATAGGGTATTTGAATTTATGACAAAACTAATTAGATACTATTGGATTAGTAACCTAAAAGAAAGTAACAATTTTGCACAAATTAATCAGGAATATATCCTAATAGAAAAAAAGCTTAAACTTATAAAATTTATACCTTCAGTAAGCATAATCTTATGGTTGGTATTTTTGAGTGGATTCCCGTTTTGGTTTTCATTTATAGTTGGAGGATTTATGCTATTAATGGTTCTATTATCTATCATAGAATTAAAAAGAATAAAAAGTATCCAGTTTCATAATAAAGTAATAGATTCTTCTAATGCCATTCAAGGTAAAACAGAAAATTATCAAATAGATCCTTACAATGTACATCGTAAAATAGAAAATTATCAGGATGAGGAAATTGCCGGAGCTGTTTTTGGAATCATCGAAACTGCAACAGGTTTTAAAGACCTATTTAAAGCTAGAGGGGTATCAATTTTAGGAAAAGGAAAAGTGAAATTTTCAGAAAACTCATTGTTATTAACCAATTATAGATTACTTCTAGTACAAATACCCGTTCCAGGGGGCAATAAGATGATTGGAGAAACTGATTATGTTTCTGAAAATTTCTTTTTCAACAGAGGAGAAATAAGACAACTAGGGGAAGAAATGTTAAAAACAAATTCTATTACACAATTCCTTAAACTTACCACAAACTATTTATTGTACGAGGAGGTTAAAACGGTGACCTTACACCAAACAAAAATTATTATTGAAAAATTGTCCGGAGATAAATTAGGGTATTTCTTCATGGATAAGGAATATATTGAACCACTTAAAGAACTATTACAATTATATTTAAAAGAAAAGTTTATTAACAAATAACTAGTTACAGCAAAGAATACCAATGATAATAACTAGTCTCATTTTTAAAAAAAATAATTTTTCAACACTATATAATTTGCTCCTACTCCTAATATGTGATTGATAAAAAACGATACGTTTTACGACTATTTTGACGAGTACCGCTTTTACATTTTTGTATAAATGTTTGCGATAACAAGCCTATTGCATATGTTTAAAGTAAGGAAATAATTCATTTTATTTCCATCTGTACTGTCAAGGGAATCCAAATATTCACAAATAGTCCACTTAAGCTTGGCATATCAAATATTTAAGAGATTTAAATACGGTATAGCATTATATACATAAATAACCTGAGTTTGATGTAAAAAGAACTACTTTTTCTATGGTTTTTTTCTTTTCCGCAGTGTAGCAGGCGTTTTCCGTTAAAAATTTTTGAAACCCCGCACTTTTTCAGATTAAAAATAAAAGTGGACTTTGGCGTCGTTAAGCCACCTTCCCACCCCATTTTTTACCTTGTTTTTAGGCTTGCCCTGCGCATAGAAAAGCTTACCTCTAAAGAATCATAGAAAATTAACTTTTGCCTATATATAAATATTGAAATACGTATTTTTACTCCAGATTTTTGGTGATTTTGATACAAACAGCTCGCTGGTGACATTTGCGAAATCCCATAGTTCTTGATAAACTCCTGAAATATTTTACGCTAAAAAACCAATCTAAATGAAAAGAATTCTATTGACCTTAATATTTTGCGGACTCACTTTAATTGCAAAATCACAGAACGCAAGTGTAGAGAAGTCAACTTACGGAATACAAACTGGTTTTTTAGGTGTTTGGGGGCATAACGAATCAAAGTTATCAAATCAAATTGCTTTAAGAACTGAACTTGGACTTGATACTGGAATTTTCGGAAGTGATGTTAATGATATTGATGGCCTAATTCTTATTCCCACGATCACATTAGAACCTCGTTGGTATTACAATTTGAATAAAAGAGAAAAGAAATCAAGACGAATCGATGGAAATAGTGGAAATTTCATTTCCTTAAAAACAACATACCATCCAGATTGGTTTGTTATTTCTAATCAGAATAACATTAATTTTATAAGTGATATTTCTATAATACCAACATGGGGAATTAGAAGAAATATAGGAACTCATTTTACATATGAGACTGGAATTGGAATTGGTTATGTTCATTACTTTAAGGAAGACAATGTTATTTTACTAAACCAAAGCGATGTTGTTGTCAATTTACATTTAAGAATTGGATATCGATTTTAACAACCAAAAAAATGAAATTTGTCCATTTCGTAGTATTCGTAATCACTGTACTAGCGCCCGCACTACTATTTTCTCAAAATAACAGCGCAATGACTACCAAAGGTACAATGCTTATTATGGGAGGTGACTGTACCAACGACTTCTTTATTTCAGAATTTGCAGGGCTTGTAGGTGGCATTGAAAGCAATATTGTGATCATTCCAACAGCGATGGAAGATAAATATATGGACTCTGAAACGGATCTTAACTTTTTGAAAAAACCATTCACAGCTATTGGTTTTCGTAATATTAAGATTGTTCATACTAGAGAACCCAAGGTTGCCAATAGTGATTCTTTAAATGCCATACTGTTATCTGCTGATGGAGTTTGGATAACTGGTGGCAGACAGTGGCGTTTGGCCAAAGCTTATAACGGCACAAAAATTCAAGGCTCTCTAAAAACCCTATTGAATCAAGATAAAGTTATTGCTGGTACTTCGGCTGGTGCCTCTATCATGGGAGATATTCTTGTGAGAGGTGATTCAAATACCTCAACCGTTATCCTAGGTGATTATCAAAACGGATTTGGATTTATCAATAATTTCGCCATAGACCAACATCATATCGCTAGAAATAGACAATTTGATATGTTTGAATTAAAAAATAAAAAACCAGATGTTTTGGGGATTGGAATTGATGAAAATACTGGAATTATTCTCAATGAAAATAAATTTAGAGTGATAGGTAAAAGTTATGTTACCATTTATGATGGCACAAGATGGTCTGAAGAAAGAGATACCGTATATCAATTAGAAAAAGACGATACACAATTTTATACGTTGGTACAAGGTTACGAATACGACCTGACCAAAAGAAAATTTATTCATAATACAGATAGAACAAAAGCATCATACAAGAAGGAAATGCTTAAAAACATCACCGGAACATATCAACAAACTGAAGGCTTAGAGTATGGTCAAGATTTAAGAATAACAGTGACTTTTGAAAACAACGAACTGTATTTTCAACAATCCTGGAATAATGCCAAATATAAAGTTGAATACCATTATTTGACGACATTTTTTAGACCCAATAGTATTTCATCCTATCATTTTGAGAAAAATAAAAATGGCATTATAGATGCTTTTACATTTTTTCAATTTCAATATGGCATAACAAAATGGATTAAACAATAGAACTTCTTATTAAAGCATAGCTATGGATAACTACGTACGTAATTAAATAACGTAAGTTTGATCTAATTTCAGTTTTATATTTTAATAGGACCTTTGAATTATTAAAAATATTGTGCATAACCTATTTACGTTCATTTTACTTGTCTAGGGGCAAACGTAAAGAAAACAGCTAGTAGCTGTTTTTAGTGAAGCAGTTAGGCTGCGTGGGGAAACCAAAAGAAAAGACAATTTAGAACTCAATTTTAATTCTTGTTTACATAGAACTGACGTTAAATAGACCAAACAACAACCTATGAAATTAACAACACACCTTATATGCTCATTTTTACTGCTTAGCATGCTCATCTCTTGTAAATCATTTAAGCAAAAAAACGTGCACCAAAAAATTGAAAAACAGACCAACGAAATATTTGATAGGTTAGTGGAAATTAGAAGAGATTTACACAAATATCCTGAATTGGCTGGAAATGAAAAAAGAACTTCCAGAATCATTGCTGATTATTTATTGAATTTAGGATTGGAAGTTAAAACCGATGTTGCAGGCTATGGGGTCGTTGGAATTCTAAAAGGTGGAAAAGAAGGGAAAAACATCGCTTGGCGAGCAGATATGGATGCGCTGCCCCATGATTTTCCTGACGAAGTACCCTATAAATCCAAAAGTAAAGGCATACAACACGGCTGTGGGCATGATGTTCATATGGCAATTGCACTTGGAATAGCGGAAGTACTATCTAAAAATAAAGAATCCATTAAAGGTACCATATATTTTATATTTCAACCCGAAGAGGAAACCTTTGTTGGTGCCAAAAATATGGTGAATAGCCGTGTATTTTCAGCAATGAATCTAGATGAAATATATGCGTTACACGTAACTGCATTGCCCGTGGGGCAGATAATGGTTAAACCCAACGAACTATATGCCTATCAAAAAGGAATACAGCTTAAGTTCACGGATAAATTTTCAAAAGAAGATGCAGGAATTCTTTACAATCACATAAGAAGTAAAATGCTCCGAAAAAAAGAAGGAGCCAATCCTTGGGAAATTCCAAAGGCATTTGATACTATCATCGGATTGATTAATCCAGATACCATTTTTAAAGATTATCTTTTTATGGAGGAAAATTTCATGGTGGAAGAAAACAACAATCAACTTTTTATAAGAGCTTATCTCTATGAAACCCATAAGTTAAATTTACCTACTATTTTACCAAAAATTGAGCAGATCATTCGCACATCCGAGTACAAAGATACATTCATCTCGGCATCATTTATTCAAGAAAACCCAACCGTATTAAATGACCAACTAGTAACAGAAAATGCAATAAATACGCTAACAGCTCTTTACGGCAGTAACTCAGTTGTTAAAAATTATGGTCAGATCCCATATTTCAATGACGACTTCTTTTACTTTCAAGAAAAAGTACCTGGAGTATATTTTTTGTTGGGAGGTTCAAATCTTGAAAAAGGAATTAATGCGATGAATCACGCCCCAAATTTTAGTGTTGACGAAACCTGTATAAAAGTTGGTGTGAAGTCTTTTTCATCATTGATTTTGGAAAGAACTAATAGTAAATAAAGCACTCGTAACCATTATATAAGTCTCTGATTTAGGTAGGAGAAACCTATTTAAACCGCTTTGAAGCAATTTTCTCTGCTTGGGTAGTAGTGTTGGTATCCATAAATTCAAGGCCCTTACGTATAGATTTCTACAAAAAGTAAAAGATTTATTTTTTTATGTTTGAAGTATTTGATTGCAGTTGGAAAATGGTCAGGGTAGCCCATTTACCATGAGTATACATAAATGTTTAAGATGATGCCACCGATTAAGTAAGGATAAGTCTAACTTAAGATAAATACTAAAAACTGAACTTTGATTGCTTATTGATTCATTCAACTAAAAGCTTTCTTCACCCCTATTTCATTTACAGATAAATTGGCTACAATGGTTTTCTTAAACTTATCCATATCATAGGGCTTGAGAATAATATCATTCATCCCACAATTAAAGATTTGATATTTTTGTTGTTCCACCTCTACTGCTGTTAAAGCAATAATGGGAATAACCCTATTAAACGCCCGTATCTCTGTAGTTGCTTCAATTCCGTTTTTAACTGGCATATTAATGTCCATTAAAACTAAATCAAACTTTTTTTCCTTTACAAAATGTATTGCTTCTTCTCCATTTTGAGCAACTTCACATAACACACCCTCATTTTCAAGAATTCTCTTGGTAACAGATTGATTTATTCTATTATCTTCTACAATTAATATTTTCTTTTTGGCTAGCTCTTTGAAATTTAAAATGGGGGTTGGGTTTTCACTTTCCAACTCTTTAGAAATGGCAAAATCTAGCACAAAATCAAATACAGTTCCCTTTCCTAGTTCACTCTCTACCTCAATTATACCTCCCGCCTGCTCTACTAATTTTTTTACAATTGGTAGGCCTAAACCAGTACCTTGATATTTGGAAGACATAGAATCTATTTGTGTAAACTCATCAAAAATCTGATCTAACTTATTTTTTTCGATCCCAGGCCCTGTATCGCTGATTCGAAATTGAATTTTAATACTTTTAGAAGATTGTTCCAACTTCTTGATCTCCAGTATAATTTCGCCTTTTTCGGTAAACTTACATGCATTTCCAATGAGATTCATTAAAATTTGAGATAATCTAGTAGAATTTCCATGTAACAATATAGGTACATCTTTAGCAATTCTGATACTAACTTCATTTTCATGTTGTAACTTTACATACTCAAATGAGGATACAATGGTATCTGATAGTTCTTTTATATCAAACGTAGATTCCTCATCAGGAAAACTATTGTTTTCAATTTTATTAATATGCAATAAGTCGTTAACTAATGCTAACAAATAGTTTGCAGAAAACTTTAACGATTTTAGATCTTTTTCGTGTTTCTTTAAGTCGTTATTTTCTAATAAAATAGAGCTTAAACCTACTACACCATAGAGTGGTGTTCTTAGCTCATGGCTTACCGTTGCAAAGAATTTTGCTTTTGCTTTAGTAAGTTCATCACTTTGCCTTTTGGCCTCTAAGTACTTTACATTTTTATCTTTTAAATCTCTTATTAATTGCTTACGTCTTATATTAGATAAATAGGTGAGTGCAAAGATGATACATATACAAATTAACACGGCTAAGATCACAAAAAGTAATAGGGTATTCCTTTGAGCCTGATTCTCTAACAATTCTTTTTCTAGCTCTTTAGATTTAATCTGGTCTTTATAACGTTCTGCATTAAGCTTTGCACTTACAGATTCTATGATATTTTTAGCTTCATCTTTATCCTTTTTCTCTTCGTAGGCTTTCAGTTTTTTATCTATTTCATAAGCGCCCTTATAGTCTTCTTTCATCAACAAAGCATCTTTATAGCCTACGTATCCTTCAATTAGTGCCTCTTCATATTCGGAAGGTTTAGTAAGGGCTATAGTTTGTTTAAAATTCTCAATAGCTTCATCTGGTTTATTTAACAGAAGAAGCCTTCTACCAATATTGTGGAGATGACTTGCCTTAAAATGGGGCGGACTCCCTATAAGATTTAGGTAGAATTCTGTTTTTTCTATATGATAGGCACTTCGCTCTGGTTTTTCAGTCTCATTAAAAACTCTAGATAAATTATGATGTATTACAAATAATCTGGTTGTATCTTTTAGTTGTTCTGCTATTTCTACACTCTCAAGATATAGTTTTATAGCCCTACTCTTATACCCCTCCACAAAATAATAGATGTTGGCAAGATTCCCTTTAGTTCTTAAAATAATAGAGCTATCATTCACTCTTTTAGCTTCTTCTAATGATTTCAAAAACAACTTTTTAGCCCCTATGGAGTCATTTATGCGTATTAATGTATTCCCTATAATGGTTCTAGTATCATGAATGTGGTTATTATTACCACTCCTTTTAGAGAGTGCCAATCCTTTTTCTGCATAAATTAGGATGGGAGCAAAACTGGACTTATAATGTTCTTCTGTCATCCATTCTAACATAGCCTCCACATGCGTGGTTATCTCAGCTTCCGTAGAATCTTTGGATATTTTAGGTAATTTTTCTAAGATAGAAGTAAAAGGACTAGGAACAGGATCAATAGCTATGTTCTCCTTTTGACTGTAAGAACATAAAGTGATAAAACAAGTTATTAGTACCAACGTTTTGTTTAGAAGTTTCATAGCAGATCTAAAAAATTTGGGACTTCAATATAAATATTATTTTGCAAATAATGTTTATAGTTAGCTAATACTCACTGTAATTAAAGTTTATTGGTGAAAATCTTAAAGAAAACGCAGCTGCTCCAGAACACAAAACCTCGCTAATAATTTGGTGTTTCATCAAGCTATTTCTGATCAATCTAACTATTTTAATTGTACGTTGTGGCGTCTTCGTGTAAACTGCTTTTTGGTTATTTGACCTATAACTGTATACTGATTTATAAACTTCAAATTGCCTTAGCATGCATAAGCTATTTACGACAGAAGTAATTTACTGATTATTAAACCCAAAAATTTCCTTTATTTTACTACAAACGTGCTCAAAACCCCATCACTTGTAACATAGAAAATACTTTACACAAAAGTTTCCTGTAAGCTATGGTATCTGATTTACACGTACAAAAAGAACTTGCAGTTTGTTTGAGGGCTTCGTTTCCCGGCGTAGCCTATGCTCATAAAATCAAAAAGCCATTCTTGAAAAGGAATGGCTTTTGGTATATTTTAATTGAATAAGTGTTAACTCGCTACTTCTTCTTCAGATTCTACAGTGGCAAGATATCGTTCTGCATCTAAGGCTGCCATGCAACCAGTCCCAGCAGCCGTAACTGCTTGACGGTAGTCTTTATCTTGTACATCTCCACTGGCAAAAACACCAGGTTTATTAGTAGCAGTGGTTTTACCATGGGTAATAATATAGCCTGTTTCATCCATATCTAACTGACCTTTAAAAATCTCTGTATTGGGTTTGTGACCTATGGCAATAAATAATCCGGTAATTGCAATCTCTTCTTTTTCTCCCGTCTGGTTGTTTACCATACGTAATCCTTCTACTACTTGCTCACCAAGTACCTCATCTACCTCTGTAAAATAACGTACTTCCAGATTCTTGGTATTATTTACACGGTGTTGCATGGCTTTAGAAGCTCGCATCTCGCCTTTACGCACTAACATGGTTACTTTGTTACAAATATTAGATAAATAGGTAGCTTCTTCTGCTGCCGTATCTCCTCCCCCTACAATAGCTACATCTTGCCCTTTGTAGAAGAATCCGTCACAAACGGCACAGGCAGATACACCTCCACCTCTTAATTTCTGTTCACTAGGAATTCCTAAATATTTAGCCGTGGCTCCGGTAGCTATAATAATGGTATGTGCTTCTACTTGCTTCTTACTATCTACGGTTACTTTATGCCAAGCTCCAGGTTCGTCACTTAAGTTTACCTCTGTTACCATGCCTATTCGTACTTCTGTGCCAAAACGTTCTGCTTGTTGTTGTAACTGTACCATCATAGTAGGACCGTCTATCCCCTCTGGATAGCCTGGAAAGTTATCTACTTCAGTGGTAGTAGTCAATTGTCCGCCTGGTTCCATCCCCGTATACATTATTGGATGCATATCTGCACGGGCAGCATAGATGGCTGCGGTATAGCCCGCAGGACCTGAACCTATAATCAAACACTTTATTCTTTCTATTGTATCTGCCATAATTCTATTCTTCTTAAAGTATACTGCAAAAGTAGGATTTTTGAAGAAAAGCTTCGCCAGAAATTATCAAAAGTTATTATGATGGTATAAGAACGGATAATCATTTTGAAAGCACACCTAATATCTTATCAAGAAATACCAAAAAATTTCGTAAATTTAAAAGGATCATCTTTTTGAAAATCAATAAACTAACATAAAACCACTTCTATGAAACTATATATCTATTTCGCAGTATGCTTGCTCACCGGAGGTATGATGAGCATTTCATCCTCTAACATAAACACCAAACATCATACTATTGAAGGTACCTGGGAACTGGTAAATCAATATACCTATAATGGCGTGAGTGTTATAGATACTATTGATAATACAGACGGTTACCGGCAAATTAAAATGTTTTACAAGGGTAAGGTGATGTGGACGCGTTATGTACCTAAAGATTCAGTAGAATGGTTTGCCTATGGCTCTTATACTACGACGGACACTACTCTTGTAGAAACCTTAGAGTATGGCTCTGAATCTATGATGAAAATAGTAGATACCATGCGGGTATTTAGTTTTAAATTGAAGGTAAACAAAGATTCTTATTCACAAATTACTACAGATAATGATGGAAACCCATTGATTTCTGAAAATTATAAGCGGATTGATTAAACCTTTGTTTTTTGGAGATGCTAACTCCTCTTCCAAAGCTTTTTAAGTGGGAATATACTCTAAGAAAACTTTAAATTATAGTTGGAGCTCCATACTTTCAAATCCTTTCCCAGTTTTACTTTTTTGTAATTGCACTTTGGAAAATTTAATTTCTTTTTAGAATACACTAATAGCTTCCAAGTCTTTATTTCTCTATTAGGATAGAATATTGAGAGTCAATCCATCTGACTCTAATTTTTAATTATTGCGTAATGACCATTTGTAATCTATACAAATACGTTAAATATATATCATTCAATTGGGGGTATTTACAGGTTTTTACTACACCTATATATAACATCGTATTAATTAAAGATTGAAAACCTATTAATTTAGAGATCATGCCAGAAAATAGTCAATATAATCAAGAGCAAAGCTTACAGGAAAAAATGGAAAGGAATATTGCTCTTACTGAAAGTTTTGAAGTTCAAAGTGTCGCAATTCAACAAACAGAAAAGGAACTGGTTGAGCTTCGCCAAGAAATAAAAGAACTTGTAGATCTGGGTGAAAATGAAAACCTTAGTGAAGGTGACCTTGAAACTCTTGAACAGGGCATACAAGAAAAAATAGCAAAAAACATAGCGCTAACCGAAGAATTTAAATTAGAGAATAAACAAATTCAGGAAACTAAAAACGAACTTACCCTACTGAATGTTGAAATAGCATCTCTTGTAGACCAAGGTGAAAATCAATCAACCGATCCTACACAAAATAAAGGCGAGTTCGCCACTCTTAGCATCAATCAGGAACTCACGAAAGAACTGGAAGAACAGCAGGTAAATCTGGCTAAAATTAATTCTCAAATTGAAGAAGTTGATCAATTATTAAATAGCCTTCTAGATCAAGAAAACACTCCAGAAGACCTGATTCAAGAAATCTTATATACCCGAGAAGCTCTCATTGAAAATATTGAAATTACCCAAACAAATCTTCAAAACGTTACCAATGAGTTGCAAAATCTTGATTTTATAAGAACCGATTTACAATCAGGAAGGGTGACAGAAGAAACTAGTGAGGATCTATCTGTGGGTACAGGACAGGCAGAAGAAGAAAGTATCATATCAGACCTAAGTGTAGAAGCCATTCCTTCGGTAGCCATGGGAACTGCCTATATGGAGACTCCAGAACCTCCAAATATAGATCAGATAGAAGAAGAAAGTATAGGCTCCATTCCGTCATTAACAGCAACTGATGGTAGCACTAGTAGTGCGGAAGTTGTAGAACCTCTACAAAATGAAGCTAATGCAGATAAATTAGAAGAAACAAGTGTCATACAAGAACCTGATGAAACATTGAACGCTGCCGTAGCTGCAAGCACAAGAACTTTAGATACCGAAATGGTGGAACCTACTCAAACCCCCATAGATATAAAGGAAATACAAGAGCCCAGTGTGCCTGCTGCCAGCAATACAGAAGTTAATGAACAGGAAGGCTCTCAAACTAAAGACCAGTCAGAATCACAAAATTCGGAACAAAATCAAGATCAAACTGAGTCTCAACCGAGCGAAATTAGCCTATTAAGTGGTGAAATTGAGAAATCGCTAGAAGCGTTGAATGCTCTTTACAGTATGCAAAATAGTGATCAAATTCTTCAAAATATTGAAAAAGATGTTGCTGCTCTTATTCAAAAGCTAGAAGATTCAGTAACCCCTGCTTCTTCAATAACTACCGGAATGCCCAATACAGAAGCCAGTACAAATAATGTACAAACAAATCAAGATCAAGAGAATACCTCGGTTACCAATACAACGGAGAGTACCAATGGTAAATTCAAGAAAATGATTTCTGCAATGAATATTGGAAAAAGGATAAAAAATAATCTTGCAACTAGAAATAATAATCCAGCCAGAAAAAAACCTAGTAAAGGTAAAAGAAGGCAATAATTTATTTGGTTGCAATCTAAGAAGCTTACAACAGATTAAATCTTAACTATTACACTATAGGCGTTTCATCTGTAGCATTTGTTATACCTATTTGGAGATTATCGCCCACCGTACAATCAGTGATTGTGCCTTTATCAAACTGTAAGGTTTCAACACCTTCTTTGCCTTGTAAAGTTATATATTGTTGGTTTCCCTTTGTTTCAATAGATCTAATAATACCATTTAGAATAACTTTTTGTCCTCCTTTTTTACCAGCACCTCTTTTATCAATGCAATTTTTTCTAAATACTTTTCCCTCTTTAAGTTCCCATAACTGGGTAGCCAAGTTGGCCACTTCCTGCACATCATGACTCACCATAAAAATGGTCATCTTAAATTGTTTATGAATCAATGCTAAATAATGCTGTAGCTTTATTCGCATCTCTGGGTCTAAAGCAGAGAGTGGTTCGTCTAGAAGTAGTAATTTGGGAGCTCTTACCAAAGCCCTGGCCAATGCCACCCGTTGTTTTTGTCCGCCAGATAAAGTGTTTGGCATGCTCTCTCCTAACTTTCCTAATTCCATTAAATGCATCAACTCTTCTACCCTGCCTTGCTTTTCTCCTTTTTTTAGGGCGTAGGTTAGATTTTGTCGCACCGTCATGTTTGGAAAAAGAGCAAAATCCTGAAATACAAATCCGATTTCTCTTTTTTGAGGTTTTATATGTTTCTTTTGTGCAGCATCAAACCAGATCGCGTCACCTATTTGTATGCTTCCGTTATCTGGCTTCATAAGTCCAGAGAGCAAGCGTAAAAAAGTAGTTTTTCCTGCACCGGAAGGCCCATTAATAGCAATAAATTCTCCAAATGCTACCGCTTCTGTAATAGAAAGACGCATCTCACCTTGCGGCGCCCGTAATTTTTTATGCAGTGCTATTTGAATCATGGAATGGTACTTTTAGAATATCCGCCATTAAAAAAATACAAGCATACCAATATGGTAAAGGTAGTGACTACTAAAATAAACGATAACGTTCCGGCAGCCTCATAATCCATTCGCTCTACCAAGTCATAAATAGCAATAGATGCTACACGCGTCTTCCCAGGAATGTTTCCGCCTATCATTAAGACAACACCAAATTCTCCAACTGTATGCGCAAAACAAAGTACAATACCCGTCAATACAGATGCTTTCATATTTGGCAATAACACTTTAAATAAGGTGGTGGTACTTGATTTTCCCAGCATATAGGAAGCTTCTTTGAGTTGTGGCGGAATTTTTTTAAAGCCTGCATAGAGTGGTTGTACCATAAAAGGCAGACTGTAGATTAAAGATGCAAATACCAAACCAGGAAATGAAAACACCAGCCGTACATCAAACCATTGCAAGAGTAAATTGCCTAAAGTACTATTTGGACTCAATGCGATCAATAAATAAAATCCTAAAACGGTAGGTGGCAATACTAAAGGCATACTTACCAAGGCTTCTATAAGTGGTTTTATTTTCCATTTGGTAGTAGAGAGCCACCAGGCAAAAGGAATGGAAATCACTAGCAAAATGATGGTGGTAACTAATGCCAATTTGAAGGTAAGCCATAGCGGGTCCCAGAAACTCATAATGGATTTTTATTTGGTGTTCTATATCCGTATTTCTCTAAAATACGTCTTCCCTCTGTACTAAACAAAAACGTTTTGAAGGCCAAGGCTTTTTTATGCTGTTGTTTGTTGCTCTTAAGTACTACCATCCCTTGTGCTATAGGTAAATACGCTGTGCTATCTATTGCTTCCCAAATCCCTTTATTTTTTAAACTAGAAGACAAGACTACTGATTTTGCCGTAAAACCATATTCAACGGCTTGTGAAGCAATAAATTGATTGGTTTGAGAGATATTTTCGCCGTAGACCAATTTGTCTTTAACAGCCTCAAACAATCCGTAATATTCTAATGCTTCTTTGGCCGCTTTTCCATAAGGAGCGGTTTCTGGGTTAGCGATAGCGATATGTGTTATTTTATTTTGGGTGGCTAGAAGAATATCTGGTTTAATAGTCTCTTTTACAGACCATAAAATTAATTCACCATATCCATAAATTACAGGTTCGCTGGTGGTATATCCGTTTTTAGCTAAATAATGAGGGTATTGCAAATCTGCAGACATGAAAATAGTATAGGGAGCACCCGCGGCTATTTGTGAGGTGAGCATACCGGAGGCACCATTAACCACCTCACAAGAAATACCTGTTTTATCTTTAAAGGCAGCAATCAGTTCTTCTAAGGCAAATTGCATACTAGAGGCAGCAGCAATGGTAATGGTTTCTGTTTTAGGTTTGCTGCATCCAGAAACCAAGCTTAGCGTGAATAGTAAAGCAAAGACCTTAGATTGCCTGCATAAAAACAACTGCCTAATTATTTGAAATATCTTCATCCTACTCTGCTAAAAACCATTTAAAGCTCCTTTAATAATTCTGTTTGGACTTAAGGCACTTAGTATCATTCTTTATTGAAAAAGTACTTGCTTTACTTCTCCACATTTCAACATTTGAGCACCAAAATATGGATTTTTAATTTCTTTTTCCATACTTATCCAGAGTCCCCCAGCATTTGCTGCTGCCATGGGACAAGTTTGAACATATAAAGCCACCCTAGAATCTTCTAAATTTTGTACTACGGTAATCATATTTTCAGACAAGCTTAGAAAATGCTTACGTTGTTGATCAATAGATTTGGTTTTGGAGATCGCTTTTAGCTTTTCTAAAATCATACCTAAGTGTGATTTCTCCATTTTATCCATTTCCATTTCTTCTATCTCAACGGCTTGCGCTAAGGCTTCCTGTCCATATTTTTGAACCTCAACCGCATTAGAAGCTACCAAGGCATCTTTCAATAGCAAATAAGAATCCAGAAGTTTCTTAATTCGTTGTTGCACAGCGATTGAGAAAGTCATTTTTATAGGAGTCCTCTCATTTAAAGGAGAGGTGCTTTCTGTTGCCTTCTGTTTTATTCCCGTATGTCCTTCATGCCCCATAGTTGTGCGACCACCTTCTTTGTTCATCATTGATTTTTTCCCTTGTAATTGGGCGGCAGCATCTACCGTAAAGGTACCACTACTTACAATTTCTTCTCCATTTTTGAGACCAGAAGTTACGGTGTAATAACCATTAGTTAAAATCCCTAAAGCTACCTCTCGCATTTCAAAAATAGCTTCATTTGGGTTGGTTTTTACATAGACAAGAGAGCGCTCACCAGTCCATAATACAGCGCTTTCTGGAATGGTGACTTGTACTTCTTTTTTGCCTTCCATTTTAATTTCTCCCACTACAAACATTCCGGGTTTTAGCAATCCCTTTTTATTATTCAATTCTGCTCTCACTTGTAAGGTTCTTGTATTGCTATTAAGCATAGGATCTACAAAAGAAATCTTAGCTTTGAATACCTCCTCTGGATACGAGTTGGAAGATACTTCTATACGTTGCCCTTCTTCAAAAAGTGACAACTGACTCTCATACCCGTCAAAAATAACCCATACGGTATTAAGATTGGCTATTTTTAAAAGGGGCATTCCTGTTTTCACATAGTCGCCTTCTTCTACCATTAAACTAGAAACTACGCCTGAAACATTTGCAAATACCGGAAAGTTCTCTTTCACTTTTCCTGTCTTCTCTATTTGGTTGATTTGATTTTCAGAAAGATTCCAGAGTTTTAGTTTATTACGCACAGCTTTATACAATGCAGGCTGTGCTTCTTTCAAGCCAGACGTAGTGATTAATTCCTGCTGGGCTGCTGCCAATTCTGGGGAATATATGGTGGCTAATTGCTGCCCTTTCTTAACTTCTTCTCCTTCATAGTTTACATTCAACTTTTCTAGGCGACCATTAAAGTAGGCGGATTGTACGGCATCTGACTGTTGATTAATGGTTACTTTGCCTGATAACTTAAGACTTTTGGTGGTGTCATTCATTCCGCTACCTACTGTGATGGTCTCCACTCCTGCTAATGCCATGGCATTTTTGGTCATTCTTATCTCATTCAAAGTGAGTCCTTCTCCACTAGTATCTGCTGGAATCAAATCCATCCCACAAATAGGGCAATCACCCGGTTCAGCTTGCATAATCTGTGGATGCATGGAGCAAGTCCAAAGTGCTTCTGAAGTGCTTTTACTTTCATGCTGGTGCACTTTATTGTCTTTGTTCCCAAAAATGAGATACCCAACAAACAATCCCAGTAATGCTGCTATGATGATGTATGTAAATCTTTTTTTCATCTCAATCTGATTTTGGTTTAAATAATTTTCTCATCGTAGGTGAACTCACCAACCATAAACTAAATCCGCTAAGAACGGTGAATACACCCATTAATGAAAAGATGCGTAACAAGGTGGTATTAAAATTATCACGTCCTTCATAATCCATTGTATGCGTCATCCATAAAAAATCAAACCATCGCCAGCTTTGATGTCTTACTCTTTGAAAAGCACCGTCTTTCTCAGACACGTAAGCCTTTACATTTTCTGGAGACTTATACGAAATGACATATGCCGGAAGCGGTCTGCCTCTGTATTCATGATGTTTGTCTGTTTTAAGGATGCGTTCTACCTCACTAACCTTAAGATCTTCCTTCATTTGTTGGTTGGCAACCGCAATAGCTTCCTCCTTTGTGATTCCTTTTTTAAGGATTCCTGTGTGTGCATTAACTAATACTTCTTTGTTGATCCAATAGTAAGGAATTGAAGCAATCTCCCTAAGCTCCAAAGCAAAAATAGGTTGCTTGAAAGGAAGTTTATCTGGACTAATAAGTGAATCAAAGCCTTGTACTTGTGGGCTAGGATTTCTTAAATGATCTCCGTGAATTTCATCAATATCTGTCCAACTAAAGTAAAGCCCGCTTACCGTCCACATCAAAAACTGAATCCCTAGAAAAATCCCAAGGTATCTATGTGTTTTACGAATTCGTATTGCTACTTTTCTTGGTACCATTTCAATTAATTTTACTATTTCTAAGTCTCAATGCATTTGTAATCACAGATACGGAGCTAAAACTCATTGCTAAAGCCGCAATCATAGGCGAGAGTAAAATCCCAAATACGGGATACAATACTCCGGCTGCAATGGGTACTCCCAAGGTGTTGTAAATAAGTGCAAAAAATAGGTTCTGCCGAATGTTTTTCATTACTTGATGGCTTAACTTTCTAGCTTTTACAATTCCTTGCAGGTCTCCTTTTACCAAAGTAATGGCAGCACTTTCAATTGCCACGTCTGTACCGGTACCCATGGCAATACCCACATCACTTTTTGCCAACGCCGGGGCGTCATTAATTCCGTCACCCGCCATAGCCACTATATGACCTTTCTCTTGAAGTTTTGCTACCTCATTTAGCTTATCTTCCGGTAACATGCCCGCTTTAAAATCGGCCAAGTCCAACTCCTTCGCCACCGCTGCTGCCGTATTGTAATGATCTCCAGTGAGCATAATTACCTCCATCCCTGCTTGCTGTAATGCTTTTATGGCTTTGGCACTGGTTTTCTTAATTTGATCTGCAATCACCACATACCCAACAACTTCTTCATTAATAGCTAGGTAAGAAACTGTTTTTCCTTGTTGCTGATAAGACTGTACTTCCTTTTCCATACCTGATGCGACTACCGCATTTGCAGCTTCCATCATCTTCTTATTCCCTAATTTCAGTTTTTTACCTTGAATACTTCCTTCAACCCCTTTACCTGTTACTGCACTGAAATTGTCTACTTTTAGAAATTCTATTTTCTCTTCTTTTCCATAACTAACAATAGCTTCGGCCAATGGATGTTCACTGGAATTATTAAGGGAGGCTAGGTATTGCAGAATTTCAGGATTTGAATAACTGCCGGTAAAAGAAGTTACTTTTTCAACGGTTGGTTTTCCTTCTGTAATGGTTCCTGTTTTATCTATGATAAGGGTATCTACCTTATTCATCTGCTCCAGAGATGTGGCATTTTTTATGAGGACTCCGTTTTGGGCTCCCTTACCCACTCCTACCATCACAGACATTGGGGTAGCCAAGCCTAAGGCACAGGGACACGCAATAATTAAAACAGCAATGGCATTTACTAACGCAAAAATATAAGAAGGTTCAGGCCCCCAGATTGCCCAGATTCCAAAAGTTAATATGGCAATAATGACTACGATTGGAACAAAATACCCGGAAACTCTATCTGCCAATTTCTGAATGGGTGCTCTGCTACGGCTGGCATCATTTACCATCTGAATAATTTGTGAAAGCAGGGTGTCTAAGCCTACTTTTTCTGCCTTCATCAAAAACGACTGATTCCCATTTATGGTGCCGCTATGTACTAAATCTTCTGTTGTTTTGTTTACGGGAAGCGACTCCCCTGTAATCATAGATTCATCTACAGAGGTACTCCCCTCAGTAATTTTACCATCCACTGGAATTTTCTCCCCTGGTTTTACTTTAAGAATATCACCTAAATCAATTTTATCAATGCTTACTTCTACTTCTTCACCATCTACGATCTTAATGGCTTTGTTAGGCGTAAGCTTTAATAATTCTTTTACTGCTGCATTGGTTTTGCTATGTGCTCTGGCTTCCAGTAACTGTCCTAGTAACACAAGAGTAAGAATCACAGTTGCCGCTTCAAAATAAACATGTACAGTACCTGATTCGGTTTTAAATTCTTGAGGAAATACCGCTGGAAATAACAAGGCTATCATACTAAACAACCATGCTACCCCTGCACCAATACCTATAAGGGTAAACATATTAAGATTCCATGTTTTAATGCTACGGAAAGCTCTTTCAAAAAACATCCAAGTAGCATAAAATACCACGGGAATAGAAAGTGCTAACTGAATCCAGTTCCAGTAGATGGGTTCCATCCATTTGTATAATGGATTGTCTGGCAGCATTTCGCTCATGGCAATCAAGAAAACAGGAAGGGTAAAGAATACCGCTATTTTAAATTTTTTGAGAAGTTTGAGATAGGTCTTTTCTTCTGCTGAAAGATCTGGTTTCTTTGGTACTAAATCCATTCCGCAAATGGGACAGCTGCCAGCTGTTACTTTTACAACTTCCGGGTGCATCGGGCAGGTCCACTCTTTTGCAGAGCTTGCAGCTAAACTTTGCTCTTCAACCAAATCCATTCCACATACGGGACAATCTCCTGGTTTAGAGTATGTCTTATCTCCTTCACAATGCATGGGACAATAAAAAGTACCGGTTCCTTTACCTGTTGGTTTTTTAGCCTCTTCTTTTTTAGGTAGGGTTGCGCCTTGCTCATGAATAGAATACCTTCCACCTTCTTCATCTAATGCCTTCTGAAAGGTTTCAAGAGAAATCTGTGATTCCATTTCAATAGTTGCTGATGCCTCCTCAAGGTCTACCATAGCATTGGAAACCCCTTTTACTTTGTTAAGTAGTTGTTCTACGTGGCTACGGCAACCATTACAGGTCATTCCTTGAATCTGGTAGGTATGCTTCATGATTTATTTCCCAATTTTTTCTGTAATACTGCCACAATGAAGCATCTTATCTCCAAAGTATGGGTTTTCTATTTCTTCCTTTTCTGAAAACCAAAAACCTCCATTATTATTAAATGCCATAGGGCAGTATTGCTTGTAAATAATTCCTGATAACAGTTTTTCTTTTAATAGCGGTTCTAATTGTATGGTTAACTGTGCAAAAAGTGCGCGCTGTGCTTCCAAATCATCTAATGCTGCAATATCTTCTACCAATTGTTTCAAGTCTTTATTTTTATCAGTAGTCACACTTGCAAAGGCTAAGGCAGCTTTCTGAACTAGCACAGGGTTGGATTGCACAAAGCCGTCTTTTAACTTAAAATAATTAATAAACATCTTGTTAGTTTCCTTATCAGAATAATCATAAACCAATACCCTAGGTGATGATTCTCGCATTTCTTTAGTCTCTGTATCTATGGTATTGATTTCTTTTTTTGATTCTGTTTTGCAACCTATTACTAAGATGAATATAAAAATAAATGCTACGTTAATTTGATGTGTTGATTTCATAATAATTCTTTTAATAGTTTGTTAAATAATTAATTTTTGATGAGGCGATAAAATAAGATTCTATGGCATCTAGACGTTTTACCTGAAACGCTAATTGCAGTTCCTGAATGTCTAGTATGTCTGTAAAATCAATGGTTCCATTTTCATAGGTTTTTGTCAAAATTTCTTCTGCATCTCTGGCATGTTCCAGGTTTTTAAGTTGTGTATGGTATTGCTTTCTTGCAGTTGCCTGTTGTTCCAAAGCACTCGTTAATAACGATGCTAACAAATTGCTTCTTTGTTTTTTTAGGGAATAAATTTCTTTTTTCTTTAGATTGAGTTGTTTCAATTTTGACCTATATGAGCTATTAAATAATGGGATTGACAAAGATATCATAGGCATAAGTATATCTTTACCATTGTCACTAAAATTAAGATTAGGCCTTTCAGCAACAGCGATATAATCTAAACCAAAACCAAGGTTGGGGTTTGCATCTTTTTCGTTTAATTGGATCGATTTTTCTACAGAAGCAGATAGCTTTTCATATTTTTCTAATTCTGGATGTAAGCTGATTGAATCTAACGCCACCCAATGGTCTGTTTCTGGTAATTGCAATGCCCATGGAAAGACCACTGTAACACTGTCTTTTCTATTGAGAAGTTCCTGAAATATGGCGGTTTCTGTTTTATATCTTCTTTCTATGGTTTCTAGTTCTGCATCCAGTTCATTTTGACGAATCTGTAATCGAAGTACATCTACCGCAGAAGCCTTCCCAACTTCTAAAGAAACCAACGCCAACTCTTCATAGTTTTTTAATAGTGCGATCTTTTCTTTGATAACGGTACTTTTTTCCTGTAAGACATAAAGTTTGTAATAGGACTGTGAAACGGTAAGCAAAAGTTTTCTTTGTAAGATAACTAATTCCAGATATGTTGTTTCTGCCAGGGAGGCAGCATAGTTTTCTCTTGCTGTAAGGGTACCAAACCAAGGAAGCATTTGCTTAACAGATACTCTTGCCTTTTGAGCCCCGGTTCTGGTTTCTGGTTCACTTACAAAATACCCAAATCCGAATTCTGTATTAGGTAATGCCTTTGTTTCATTTATGTATTCATTGGCTATATCATATTTTAATTGATATGCCTGGATACCTGGGTTATTTTTAAGGGTTTCTTTTATAAAATATTCTAGTTCCTGCCCTTGTACCATAAAACTAGCGCAGCTACAAAAAGCAACTAGCATTATGTTTATATATGATTTCCTTTTCATAAAGCTTTAAATTTTAAGTGAACGCTCCTTTTTCCAACTGTAAAGTACCGGAACCAAAAAATAGGAAGTAACGTCAATGATCATTCCTCCAAAAATAGGAATGGCCATCGGAATCATAATATCGCTTCCCTTGCCAGTAGATGTTAAAACGGGTAAAAGGGCTAAAATGGTGGTAACAGTGGTCATCAAACAAGGACGAATTCTTTTCTGAGCCGCTTCTAAGGCAGAAGATCTTACTGCTGCTATAGTATCTGGTTTTTTACGTGTAAATGTTTGAGTGAGATAGGTTGCCATAATTACTCCATCATCTGTAGCAATTCCAAATAATGCTATAAAACCTACCCAGACTGCCACGCTTAAATTGATGGTTTTTATATGAAACAGTTCTCGCAGATTTTCTCCTAAGAATTCAAAATTTAAAAACCACTCCTGCCCGTACAACCACATCATAATAAAGCCTCCGGCAAAAGCAATAGAAATAGCGGTAAACACCATAAGTGAAGTGCTTACCGATCTAAATTGAAAGTACAGGATTAGAAAAATAATTAATAAGGCAAGGGGTACTACTAAAGACAGGGTTTTTTCTGCTCTTAACTGGTTTTCATAGCTTCCTGTAAACTGATAACTAATACCCTTAGGGATTACCAGCTCACCTAAATCAACCTTTTCCTCAATATAGTTTTGCGCATTCTCCACAACATTTACCTCCGCAAATCCATCTTCCTTATCAAATAGTACATATCCTACCAAAAAGGTATCCTCACTTTTAATCACCTGCGGCCCTTGTTCATATTTTATGGTGGCTACTTCGCTTAGTGGGATAGAACTCCCATTTGGCAACGGCACGTAAATATTTTTAAGGTCTGAGGCATTAGCTCTAAGTTCTCTTGGGTATCTTACACGCACCCCGTAGCGTTCTCTTCCTTCTACGGTTTGTGTAAGCACCTTTCCGCCAACCGCCACTTCCAAAATTTGTTGTACATCTTCAATTACGAGTCCGAAACGCACCAATTTTTTACGATTTATATCTATTAATAAATATGGTTTTCCAACAATCCTGTCTGCAAAAACAGCCTTTGCTTTTACCCCTTTTACTTCTTTTAAGAGTGTTTCTAATTCAAATCCAAAATCTTGAATTTGTTTTAGGTCTTGTCCTTTCACTTTAATTCCCATAGGAGCTCTCATACCAGTTTGGAGCATGATTAATCTGGTTTCTATAGGTTGTAATTTAGGGGCAGAAGTAACTCCTGGTAATTTGGTTACTCGTACAATCTCGTTCCAAATATCATCTGGAGATTGTATCTGGGGTCGCCAACTACGAAAATATTCTCCTTCCTCATCTTCAATAAGCATAGATGCTTCTAAGCGCAACGGTTCTGCAACATGTGTACTTATATACTGTTCTTCATTCTTAACCTTCGCATTTGGATTGGCTGCAAATTGTTTATTCTGTAAAACAAAATAACCATCTTCATTCACTTTAAAACGCTGTAATTCACCATTGCCATTACGCATGTACTCTGGCTTGTATTGAATTACATTCTCGTACATAGACATGGGCGCAGGATCTAAGGAAGACTCCGTGCGACCTGCTTTTCCAACAACGGTTTCAATTTCTGGAATGGTAGCCACGGCCATGTCTAATTGCTGAAGTACTCTTGTGTTTTCTTCTACCCCGGCATGTGGCAAAGAAGTGGGCATTAAAAGAAAGGTTCCTTCATTTAAGGCTGGCATGAATTCTTTTCCGCTATTTCTAAAAATAAAAATTCCCATCATAAGAATACTAGCAGGAATGAGTAGAAATATGCCTTTATTAGCTAATGCCCATGCTAGTATATTCGCATAATAATGTTGTAACAAATAGAACAAACCAAAAAATAAGCTGCAAAAGAACACTACAAATACCAAATTGATGGCAATGCTTCTGTCAAAGCCTAAAGGTCTCCAGTAAGTGGCCAATAATATTGCGATACCACTTATGGTTATGATTATATTTAGAAGGTTTGCTCTTCTAAGATTTAGCAGCTTTCTTAGCTTTAAAATACCTATTGCACCAAAAAGTATGGGTAATAAACCTATCCAATAACCCATAAAAAGACCCAAAAAACCAAAAGCAATCAAGATTCCCTGAAAAATATAGGAAAAACCAGATTTAAACGTACGTTTTCGGAATATAAATGCAGCAAATGGCGGAATTAAGAACAAGGCAATAATAAGCGCTGCTACCAATGCGAAAGTTTTGGTAAATGCTAACGGACGGAATAACTTGCCTTCAGACCCTAAGAGCGTGAATACAGGTATAAAACTTATAATTGTAGTCATTACCGCCGTAAGAATTGCTCCGGCCACTTCTGTAGTAGCATTGTACACAATAATGTCTATTGATTTTTTTGTGGTAGCTGAGGGATTGTTTGACTGTTGTTTTTCTTCTTTATTGATATGCCTAATAATATTTTCAGAAAGTATGACGCCTACATCTACCATAGTTCCTATAGCAATGGCAATACCAGATAAGGCTACAATATTAGCATCTACTTCAAACAATTTCATGGCTATAAAAACCATTAGAACCGCAACTGGGAGTAAGCCTGAGATTAAGATGGAAGCTCTTAAATTGAAGATCATAATAACAATAACCAGTATGGTGATAAGAATTTCCATGGTAAGTGCTTCACTTAAGGTGTGCAAGGTTTCCTTAATAAGTGCTGTTCTGTCATAAAAAGGAACAACTGTAAGTTGTGAAACAGTTCCATCACTTAGTGTTTTAACGGGAAGACCTGTACTGATTTCCTTAATTTTTTCTTTTACATTATTTATGACTTCTATGGGGTTGGCCCCGTATCTAGCCACTACAACACCTCCTACAACCTCTGCACCTTCCTTGTCAAGTATCCCTCTTCTTTCTGCTGGTCCTAACGAAACCTTGGCTACATCTTGAATACGGATAGCGGTATAATTCTCTGAAGCAATTACTGCATTTTTAATATCTTCCAGTGATTCAATATATCCGAGTCCACGTACCAGGTATTCTGCCTTATTTATCTCAAGCGTTTTAGCCCCAATATCACGGTTACTTTGTTTCACTGCAGCAACTATCTGTTCAAGGCCAATATTGTATTGTTTTAATAATTCTGGATTTACATCTATTTGATATTCTTGCACATAGCCGCCAATGGAGGCTACTTCAGATACCCCCCCGGCAGAAGACAAGGCGTATTTGACGTAATAATCTTGAATACTTCTTAGCTCTTGTAAATCCCATCCTCCGGTAACGTTTCCTTTAGTATCTCTCCCTTCTAAAGTATACCAGAATATTTGTCCTAAACCTGTAGCATCTGGTCCTAAAGCTGGTTTCACTCCATCTGGTAGTAAATTAGAAGAAAGTGAATTTAATTTTTCTAATATGCGACTGCGACTCCAATAGAACTCTACGTCTTCTTCAAAAATGAGATAGATACTTGAAAAACCAAACATTGAAGAACTTCGTACGGTGCGAACACCTGAAATTCCTAACAATGCGGTGGTTAAAGGATATGTGATTTGGTCTTCTATATCTTGCGGACTCCTACCTTCCCATTTAGTAAATACGATCTGTTGATTTTCACCAATATCTGGAATGGCGTCTACAGCAACCGGATATTGAGGAATAATTCCTGTATTCCAATTAAAAGGTGCATGAATCATACCCCAGCCTACAAAAAGCAGCAGTAATAGCACTGCTACTAATTTGTTTTCTATAAGAAATCTGATGCTTTGTTTTAACATGTTTTACATTATTGACATTCTAAAATTCCATTTGAACCCCATATAAAAGGTTTAGTCCGTGGCTAAAATTGCACGGAGCGTATTTTAAAAGTCAATAATCAAATAAGGAAAATCTGATCTAGAAGCTGTATATCTCGAATCAGTAAGGGAGGAGAATATTCCTCAAAGGAATGCCTCTTAGTTTTTACCTCATCAAACTTTGTTAGAGAAGTATATACAAAGCCTATGACCATATACGTTTGTACAGGGGTAAGAATATTTGTTGAAGAAGTATCTTTTAAATTCTCCTGACCTTCAACCACGATTTGAATGTCTTTACAACAATTCATCTTAGTAATTGAAGAACCCTCAGGTGTCATTTCACGCAACTCCATACCACAAGTAGCAGCTTCCTTAAACAAGGATACATCTACCAAGATATCTCCACAATAATGCATTCCCACAGAAAATGAGATCGTAGAAAGCAATAGCACAAATGCCATTAAAACTGCTAATATTTTGGAAAATATTTTTTGCATCTAATTACAAAACTACGAAAATCTCTGATTTATTGTCCGTTTTAACAAAAATACAATACATCTGTAAGAATAAATGAACAACCTACTAAGGTTTTTTAAGGGTTCCTATCTTTTAGAAAGATCTTTTTCCTTTATAAAAAATAGTTCTTATTCACTTTTCAAGGAACCGTAATTAGCACCCCAAAACCGATATCTACTCGCGGCATTTAGTTGTAATCTATCTTGAAAATTTTCAAAGTCTCTACTTTCTTTAGGAGACCATAAAACTTCACTTAAAGCAGTCATTCTTGGAAAAATCATATACTCCACCTTAGAGGTTGTGCCCATATACTCTGTCCATACATTACCCTGCGCACCCAAAACCTGAGCGGACTTTCCTGATGTTGCTACTTTTTCCGGGACGGGTTCAAAGTTGTAGACTGCTTTGCTTGAATTATACCCGTGAATTGCCAAAGCTTCATTTTCATCTTCTTTTTGATAATGATCAAAATACAAGGGCTTTCCGGGTGTGGAAATTAATTGATATCCTTTTTCCACTGCTCCAATTGCATCTTCTTTGGTTCCCCAATTCATTACAATAACCGAGGCATCTGCATCTCCTTCTAAGACATCATGCCAGGCTATTACTTTTTTATTTTTGCTCTCCACATATTTAGCGGTCTGGTTTACGAAATAAGTTTGTAATTCTTTTTCATCTTTCAATTGGTGTTCTTTCATAAATGCCTGTGCTTTTACGCTTTCTTTCCACCACATTTTACTACATTCATCTCCTCCAATATGAATATAGGGTGAGGGAAATAGTTCACAGACCTCCGCAAATACCGCTTCTATAAATTTGAATGTTTCCGGATTAGGTGCCAAGACATTATTTTGCCTGTTGAACATACCCCATGTAGTAGCAACTTCATAGGTGATTTCTGGTTTGGTTCCTAATTCTGGGTAAGCAGCAAGTGCAGCGCGAGAGTGACCCGGAATATCTATTTCTGGTACAATGGTTATACCACGAATCGCGGCATATTGAATGACTTCTTTTATTTCTTCTTGGGTATAATACCCTCCGTATTCTTTTTCGTAATAGTTGGTAGGCTCATCAAAAAAATGACCAATTAAAGTGGCTTTACGCCAAGCGCCAATAGTGGTGAGCTTTGGATACGCTTTAATTTCTATTCGCCAACCTTGGTCATCTGTGAGGTGCCAGTGAAAAAAGTTGAATTTATGATAAGCAAGGTAATCTATATACTTTTTAACATAGGCTATATTATAAAAATGCCTGCTAACGTCTAAGTGCATTCCACGATAGGAAAATCTTGGATGATCTTCTATCTCAAAAGGATGGATAGCTACTGATTTCACTTTTTTAATTGGTATGATTTGTAAAAGACTTTGTATGGAATAAATAATCCCTGATACATCATTACTTTTGAGTACAATGGTTCCCTCCTCTGTCTTTATACGATACATTTCTAATTTTCTACATGTAGGGTCTTTTAGGAGTTTTATAGTTGCTTGTTCCTCAGTTGAATTGTGTGCTTCTTTCATCTGCAGTCTAATATCGGTTTGTGCAAATAGCAGATCACTTAAGTATTCTGCCTGCTCTAGAAACACAGCATCGTACATAATAAAAGCTCCTGATTTTATATGAATAGGGGCTCCTTTAATTTCTTTGGCGAAAACAGGTTTAGGTATAATGTTATATACGGAAGAATTCATAGGTCTTGGAAAAAACATTTTTGATAAGTAACTAAAAGCGTATGCAATATAAATATAATCATGCGTAAAAGAGATTCTGCATGATGGTTTTCATTTAAAAGTATCTCAGGATATGAATGATTTTATTTCAAAAGAATTTTTTCTCATAAGTAAAAGGGTAAGCTATGTAGCCTACCCTTTTATTTTTGATTATTTACAATCTAGATATTTACTTTAAATCAAATCTATCAAGCTCCATAACCTTAGACCATGCAGCAATAAAGTTATTTACAAACTGTTCTTTAGCATCATCACACGCATAAACTTCTGCCAATGCGCGAAGTTCAGAGTTTGAACCAAATATTAGATCTACTCTAGTACCTGTCCATTTAAGCTCGCCTGTTTTTCTATCTCTTCCTTCAAAAACGTTTGCATCATCTGCTGTGGCTTTCCATGTAGTATTAAAATCTAATAAATTTGTAAAAAAGTCATTTGTAAGTTTGCCTGCCTCGTTGGTAAAAACTCCATGTTTTGCTTGATTATAATTTGTATCAAGAACGCGCATCCCTCCAATTAACACAGTCATTTCTGGAGCGGTTAAACTTAGTAATTGTGCTTTATCTACCAACATTTCCTCTGCGGTAACATTATGCTCTGGATTCATATAATTACGGAATCCATCTGCAGCAGGCTCTAGTGGATCAAAAGATTCAATTTCTGTTTGTTCCTGAGATGCATCTGCCCTTCCCGGAGTAAAAGGAACTTCTACCTTGTGTCCAGCATTTGCAGCTGCTTCTTCAATGGCAGCGCATCCACCTAAAACAATAAGATCTGCTAGTGAAACTTGTTTATCGTTATTTTGTGTCTTGTTGAATTCTGTTTGAATTGCTTCCAGTGTTTTAATAACCTTACTTAAGTCTGTTGGATTATTTACTTCCCAGCCATTTTGGGGTGCCAAACGAATGCGTGCTCCGTTTGCTCCACCTCGTTTATCAGAATTTCTATACGTTGAAGCAGAGGCCCATGCTGTAGTAACCAATTGTGAAATAGATAGTCCAGAAGCTAAAATCATCTTTTTGAGCTTATTGATATCTTCTTTATCAATAAGTTTATACGTTACAGATGGGATTGGGTCTTGCCAAATAAGTTCTTCTTTAGGAACTTCCGATCCTAAATAACGAGCTATTGGCCCCATATCACGGTGGGTTAGTTTGTACCATGCACGTGCAAAAGCATCTGCAAAATCTTCTGGGTTTTCATAAAAACGTCTTGAAATTTTTTCATATGCAGGATCTTCTCTTAAGGCAAGATCTGTAGTTAACATAAAAGGCGCATGTGTTTTAGAAGCATCATGTGCATCTGGAACCGTTCCTGCTCCCGCTCCACCTTTTGGTTTCCATTGGTATGCTCCTGCAGGACTTTTTGTTAACTCCCATTCAAAACCAAAAAGGTTCTCAAAATAATTATTACTCCATTTGGTAGGAGTTGTGGTCCATGCTCCTTCCAGACCACTGGTAATTGTATTTGCACCATTACCGCTGTTGAAAGTATTTTTCCAACCAAGCCCTTGCTCTTCTATTCCTGCACCTGCGGGTTCTGCAGCAACATATTTTGAAGGATCTGCGGCACCATGGGTTTTACCGAAGGTATGCCCTCCCGCAATCAGTGCAACAGTTTCTTCATCATTCATGGCCATTCTACCAAAAGTTTCACGAATATCTTTGGCAGATGCAATTGGATCTGGCTTTCCGTTAGGCCCTTCTGGGTTTACATAAATTAATCCCATTTGCACAGCTCCAAGCGGATTCTCTAATTCTCGGTCTCCTGTATATCTTTTGTCTCCCAACCATTCTGTTTCCGGACCCCAGTAAATATCTTCTTCTGGTTCCCAGACATCCTCTCTACCACCGCCAAAACCAAAAGTTTTTAATCCCATAGAGTCTAAGGCACAATTACCTGCAAGTATCATCAAATCTGCCCAGGAAAGCTTTCTTCCATATTTCTTTTTTATAGGCCATAAGAGTAAACGTGCTTTATCTAGATTTGCATTATCTGGCCAACTGTTTAAAGGGGCGAAACGTTGTGTTCCGGCTCCTCCTCCTCCTCTACCATCTGCTATACGATAAGTACCTGCACTATGCCAAGCCATTCTAATGAAGAAAGGACCGTAATGCCCATAATCTGCTGGCCACCAGTCTTGAGAATCCGTCATCAAATCATAAAGGTCTTTTTTTACTGCGGCTAAATCCAAAGACTTAAATTCTTCTGCGTAATTAAAATTATCTCCCATGGGATCTGACAAGGAAGAATTTTGACGCAGAATACTTAAATTCAGTAAATTAGGCCACCAATCTCTATTAGAAGTGCCGGTACCTGCACTTTGTTGTAATGCGCCTCCCATAAAAGGGCATTTACTAGTTTCATTTACATCCCAAACCTTACCGTTGGGAGCGTTATTCGAATTGTTGGTATCCATAAGGTTTAAATTTTTAATATTATTCCTTTTAAAGATACCAAAAATGTTTGCTGGTTAGTAGAATTAAGCGCTTGTTTTAAATTATTTAGTTATAGAAAAAATCTATTATTGATCTTGCATAGTATAGAATTCTAGTATCATGCTAATTACTTAGCTTTTAAATTCCCTTTTTAGAACGTTTTCTATCTGGAGAGTTTTGACTGGTTTGAGAATCTTTATTAGATGCTACTTGTTCACCAAGAGGCTTACTAGCAGCAGTATTCTGTATCTTAAGAAAAGAGTTTAAATCTTTACTAGTGGTAGTTTCTGTACGTTGATCACTAGATTTGTTACTATCACTTTTTAAACCTTCCAATGAAGGAAGCGGTTTTTCAGTTTTGTATGATTGATTTGTTCTTGAATCTATACGCGCTGCAAAATATTCTTTAGTATATCCAGAATTTACCACAGCTACAATTTGATCTGGCTTTAACCCATCCATCATTTGATAGGCTTCCTCATTAGTATTTGCTCTTCCTTGTACACGTAACCTTATCATATTTGCTAAAGTTTCTTCTGTAAATTGAGGATGCATCACTTGGTCTTTCGTAAGCCCAAATTCTCGCACACCAATACTTCTTGATTCGTAAATAGTGCTTCTGGAATCTTTACCCTTAACAGCATCTTCTGATGTTTCCGATGTTGGTGATGTTACTTGACTTTTCATAATTCTACTTTTAAAATATTGTTTTATTTATATGTAAGTATCATTCATTACGGGAAACCCCCAAGTTATTTCCGCAATTTTATCGGATACTTTTAATTAAGTCAAAAAATATCTATTTGGAAAGTTCTAAAGTAGATTAGGGTGGAATCCATATTACATTATTGGCCAGCTCAAGAAAATTAAGGTTTATCCTAAAGTCCTAAAGGTTTCTTGCGTTTGGCATCGGGGCTATTTGAATGGTTTTTCAAGTCTGCCCTAGAACGTGTTCTTATTAAACTACCCTCACTCTGAGATTTTGTTCTTATAGTACCCTCACTTTTAGCTACTGGCATAGGTTGCGTAAGTGAATCAAGGCTTCTCCCTGCAACCATTCCTGATGGCTCTTTATAATCAGGTATTCTCCAATCTCCTTTCAAAATTCTAGATGGTATAAAAGATTTTTCTGGTTTTGGAATATTAAAATCATTATTTGATGGATTTAAAAGTTGTTGTCTTGAAAAACCATTATTTACCATTTCTTTTATTTGATATGGTTTTAATCCTTCCATCATCTTAAGAGCCTCTTGATTTGATTGAGCTCTTCCCTGAACACGAAGTCTAATTATATTTGCCAAAGTTTCTTCGTTAAATGAAGAACTCGCCACCTGCTTTATATTAAGTCCAAATTCATTTAAACCAATCCATTGAGCACGCAATAAAGCTTGTCCCTCATTTTTTGATGCGATATCGGTTTCTTTTGTAATTGATGGATTCATATCTTTTTTTTAAATTAATATTTCTGTTTGTATATACGTATTTAATAGTGAGAAAAACCCCCAAAACGTTCATTCAACTAGGTGTAATTTTTCAGTTAATCCCAAAAAACTACCACTTATGAACTCCATGGTACTAAATACCAAACATGAACACTAAATTAGTAACGGCTTTTAACATACCAATTTATAGACGACATCAACTTAAACCTTTTAAAACTGATTATGATAAATAGGCAACCCCGCACACAAATAGCTTTGCATACTTGGTTTTACGAAAAAAATTAACATCATGATAGACACTTCTACTTTACTCCTTTTACTTATTTTTTTAAGCGTACTTACTTACATGATAAAGGAATTACAAACCATGATTAGAGCAGATAGAGTTGTTTTGGTTTCCAGCAAAATTAATAATATCAAAAAGCCTTTCTTAGCGGTCATTAATAAATACGTAACCAATCCACAGGAAATGAATTTCGTTGAAATTGGGGCAGGGTATGGTAAGGTAAGTGAAATGGCAGCAAATGTGTTTCCATGGAAATCAATACTCGCTGTAGAAATTGATAGTATTGTAATATTTTGGAACAGAATCAAAAAATATTTTGGAAAAACAGCAATTTCATATGTAAAGTCTGATATTTTTGAGTATATGATTCCACAAGATTCTGTAGTTTATTGTTATATGTCTAATCCTGTGGTAAATAGACTTTATAAAGAAAAAGCTTTTGATGGTTGTTTAGTATTGAGTTTAACTTTTGCTATTAATGGTATTGAGCCTATAGATGAATTTATGATTAAAGGTTTTCAGAAAAAGTTGTATGTATATGATTTTCGTTAAAAATCAATATAATTTTAGTATATCTTAACCTAAAGTTTTTGACGTTTTCCCTTTCTTGTGGAAGTTTTATTGTCACTTTCACGTTTTGTAGTTCCTGTTATTGATTCCCTAACATTGTCTTTATTTTGTTTGGTTGCCGCTACCGTTACTCTTGGTATTGTTAAATTCCTAAGTGCTAACAGCATCCTTGATCCTTTTTCTAGATCCGTTAAACCTTCGTAACCCTGAATTTTAGATTGTATCCAGTTTCTAGCAGCTTCCTTTGTATTTTCTGCTGAAAGAGATTTACTATCATTGTATCTAAACTCATGATTTTCTTTTACCAAATAGCTGGCTAATTCTTCTAAAATTTTATTATTTGAAGTAAAGGCAGGATGTTTAACCTGTTCTAAACTTAATCCAAAATCAACCATTCCTGCAGTTTGTTTTGTATTGAGTTGCAGCGCATTTTCATAAGCTACTTTTTGGTCTTTAATAGTTGCTTCTAAAGCAGCATAACTATTTACCTGCTTTTCTTGAATAATTTCTAACAAAAAAGCATAACTATCTAATTGTGCTCCCGTAAGAGCTTTTGCATATCTAGGATCATCTTCCTTTATAGATTCAAATCCACCTTTTGTATTAGTTTCCAGGCCTACCTGTTCCAAGGTTAACTGGTGATCTATTATTCCTCTAGCCTGATATTCTTGTATCTCTTTGCTTGCTGAATACAGTTGTTTACTATCTGCTTTTGGGTTTAGGACTTTAAGTGCATGCATTGTTTTAAGAAGTGCTTCACTAAACATTTTATCTTTAATAAAATTCAAATCCAGCTTAAAATCGATTAAAGCTTTAATTTGAAGTTTATGCAAACCTATGACAAGAGAATACGCCCTATCTTTTGGAATATTGTTATCTAAATCTTGGAGATAATCCATTCCTTCTAAAATATGTTTCCCAAAATTATCAGACTGTACTTGAGCTCTATTCAGTTCAAAGTCCACTATTCCTGATACTTGATCAAAATCAAGCTCTCTTAACATTTCAAAAGCTTCTTGATCTGTCATGTTTGGATTATTTGTCAACAAATCGTCAATACCCCACATGATATCATCTCCAAATTTGGGAGTTTTAACCTGTTCAACAGATAAACCATGATATATCATCCCTCTTACTTGAACCGTTTTTAAACCTCTAACCATAGCCAAGGTATCACTATTGTTCAAGTTTTCATTTTGTTCCCGCAGATGTTCTATTGCTTTAACGGTATGAGTGCCAAAATTTTCGGCTTGTCTCATCTTAGCTATCTGGTATTGTGAAAGTCCTAAAAGTAAATCTAGCGTTTGTTGCCTATTTGTAGTTATAAAAGTTGATTCCAAAACATGTATCGCTGCTAATGTATGAGACCCAAAATTTCTAGTTTCTACCTGTGCCCTGCTCAAATTGAAATCAATAATTCC